>CBDUGP010000068.1:0-54069 GCA_965366625.1 uncultured bacterium | reverse complement strand
CCTCCAGGTGTTTCGATGTGGATCCTGCGTTAGGCGTAAACAGGGCGTAAGTTTACGTGTTGGGGAGATCCGCTGTCAAGGGCAATAACACAGGTCAAGGACATATTGCCTGAATTGAAGAGCTTTTCGCGTTATCGGCGGATCGTCCGAGCACCTCGGAATAAATTCCGTGGCTGGGCGCCTCCGACTACCCCTGCCTTGTCCCTTCGACGGCCCGGAACAGATGCAAGGCCGCCCCTGATGATGGCATCCTATTCCGCTGCCCCGAAGGGGCTGTTATCCAAAGCCAGGGGTTGCGAAGCTACCCCTGGGAACGTTGTTCCTGCGCCCTATGAACGTTCGTCCTGTGTCCCATGAACGCGTTCTGTGTCCCATGGACGTCCGCCCCAGGATCGTCCGTCCCGGGCCCATGGATCATCACACCCGAATATCCACTCGACGCACGGGTCGTTGGGCGTTGCCCACGTTGCGTTCCTCAGACGCCAAGGTTTGTTTGCCGTCGACGACGCTGACCAATAAATATTTATTTCCTTTGAAATAACTGACGAATTCGTCGATGCCGACGGTGAGGGTGTAGAGGCCGTTTTCTTCCACATCGGCGGTGGCGAGGCCTGATTTGGGTCCTTTGCGGTCGGAGAGCACGACCATGGCGCTTTGGGGCAGGGGCTCGCCTTTGGACGAGATGACCCTGCCGACGACGTTGACGCTTTCTTCTTCGAGACCGAGGACCGCGTGCTCTCGGCCGCGGGTGGTGGCGCTCAGGTCGCGACGGTGTTCCCGTTGCTCGAGGAAGAACTCGGCGGTTTCGGGTGTTTCGACGGCGACGGCGTTAAGGGCGGCGCGGTTTTCCATCGGGCTCCAGGTGTCGACCAGGTAGTCGTGGCTGCGCAGGTGGACTCGGTCGGTGGCGAGGGCCATCGACGGGCCTTCTTGGTTGAGCAACTCCCGGATTTTGTCGAGATCCGGGTTGTGGGTCGCGTTGCCGGCGTCGGGGGTTTGGCCCCCTCCTCCGGGGGTGCCAGGCACATTGGGAAAGCCCATTTTCCTTTGCAGACTCTCGATCCAGCCACAGATCTGGGGCACGAAGAGCTCCGACATCACTTGGTTGGGCTGGACCCGGCTGATTTGCGGCAGGCCCAAACCGAGGAAGCAGTGGGTGCCTTGGTTGTTGGAGGTGGTGTTCATCAGGCCGAGGCTGATCGCCGATAGGACCCCTGAGACCAAACCTTTGGTGATGCGGTTGTCGGTCATCTGTTGGGAGAAGCCGAAGGTCAGGACATCGGTCAGCAAAAGCTCGCTGAAAGGCAGGTTGGCGTCGGCTTGGTTGCCTTGGGCGGAAACGTGGCCCAGGGTCAAGAGCAAGATCGACGACATGGCGAAGGTCCGGCTGGTCCCCAGGGCGTCGAGCACCACTTGGTTGTCGTGGAAGAGGATGTTGCCGTTGACCAGGGCGGCATCGATCTCCTGGCCCGGGGATTCCGGATCGAGCAGCTCGCCCGCTCGACTGAGCCCGGAGAAGCCGAAGCTTTGCAGGTAGAGCTCGTTGGACGTGCCTAGGTTGACCACCCGCACGACCTCGCCGCCGAGTTGGTCGAAGACTTCGCGGTATTCGGCGGATTTCCGTTGACGTATGGGCAATCCGGCCATTTTATTGAATCCCAAGCCGGTTTCCAGGCCGGGGGTGCCGAATTGCCCTTCGATCCAAACGGGACCCTGGGCGGTGAGCTGGTTGTCGGTGATCGACACCGGACCGAAGGCCAAGACGTCCAAGGCTCGACCTTGCCGTGCCACCACCACGTTGTCGTGGAAGACCAAGGCCGGGATGCCGTCCTGACGCGCACCTCGACGATTCCGGCCGAGCTCGATGGCGAAGGTATCGACCGTGGCCAATCCCAACACCACTCCGCCGCGGCGCCCTTCTTCGGGTTGGAAATCGGGCAGCGCGGCCACGCCGTTGTCCACCACCCGATTGCCGCGCACGGTCAGCCCACGGCTCACTTGGACCCAAATGCCGCACACGGGTTCGGTAAACCAAGTGAGGGCGTTGCCGACGACCACGTTGTTCTCGAAGCGGTTGTCCACCAAGGACTCGTTGCCTTGACGTTCGATCTCGGCGATCCAGGAACGGCTTTGCTGCCGCCCGCCGATGGCGGCCAGGCAAATGGCGGCGAAGGGCAGGTCGGGAAAGCGTTGCAGGGCGTCGATCCAGGGGTTGAGGCGCAGGCAGCCCTCGAAGCGGTTGTTTTCCACCACCAGGCCGTCGATGCCGATCAAGTCCGGCAGGTCGCCGTCGAGCTCGAAGAAGTGGGCGGCGGCAAGCGCGCTTCCGCCCATGGCTTGGACCTGATTGTCGACGATCCGCACGTCTTGCAAGTCCCCTTCGGAGACCAAGGAGCCGTTGTTGCCGTCCGTGAACCAACGGTCGAGGAAGACACCGTCGGCATTGTCCTCGATCGGGGCTTCCATGGGCAGGTCGTCGGATTTGGCGTAATGATCCCGGATTTGATCGATTCCTTGGCCTTCGAGCTTGCCGTCGCGGTAGAGCCAATCGGATATGTTGACGCTGCCGACCTTCTCGAAGTTGTGCACGCTGCCGAGGGTGATGCCGTTCCAAGATCCGCCGACGATGCGGTTGCCGCGGATCAGCACGTCTCGGCTTCTGCCGGTGATCTGGACTCCGCCGGCGGCGGCGCTCGGCAATTTTTGGGAAGGTTGGTTTGGACCGCCGGGCTGTGGACCGTCGGGCTGTGGACCGCCGCCTTTGGTGTCTCTAGCCAACACGATATTGTTTTCGATTTGCAGGAATTGCCCGCCCAGGTAGAGGGCCGGCTCGCGGCGGAAGCCGTCGACGTTGGAGTCCACATCGCTGTAGAACACACGGCAATCGTGGATTTGCAAGTCCGAGACTTGGGGCGCGATTACCGCCGCTCGGTCTCGGCATAGGAAGTCGAGGTTGTGCAGGTGCAGGGAGCGAACTTGGGTGCGGTTGGCCAAAGCGATCGCCACCGCGTCTTCGGTTTGGAAGGTGAGATCCCGCACCGTGATGTTCTTTAAACCGCTGGCCGGACCGCTGATTTCGAGCGCCGGGCCGCCGGGTTCGGCCGCGTGCCAGACGGTTCTGGATCCACAGCCGCGGATGGTGATGTCACTGCGGGTGAGCGTGACGTTTTCACGGTAGACGCCGTCTTCCACGCACACTTGACCGCCGGAGTCGGGTAAGGCGTCGATGCCTTCCTGGATGGTGCGAAACTCGGAAGTCGGGCTGACGGTGACCGTGCAGCAGCAGCCCCCTTGTTCGTCGTGATGCCGGCAAAGAGGCGGGAAGACGCAGCGGCAATCGTCGATTTGCAGGCCGGCTGCGTCGAGGTGCACCAAGCCGAGCTTGGCGATCGCCCGTTCGACCCCGTGGGGCGGCAGATCGGCGGGATTACCGGCGGTTTGGGGCCATTCGATGGAGCCGGAAAACTCGCCGACAAAGGCCCGTGCGGGGACCCACCAATAATCGCCGGCACGGTAGGTGCCGGCGGTGAAACGCACTTGCAGATGAAACTCGCCGAGGCTCTGCCAGGTGCCGGGTTGGATCTGCACGGCGTCCGCATCCCAGCGACGGACCTTGGGATGTTGGGTGGGATCGGGGTCGTAGAGCTCGGGCTCGTCACCGGCGACGATGGTCAGGGTGCCGCCTTCGCCGTTCTCCGACGGGCTGACCAGCTCCACCTCCACCAGCGGACCGGGCTCTTCGGCGGCGTCGAGAAGGTCGTCGCCGAGCTCCACCCATTGGGCGCCGAAGAAACCTCGCTCCGTGTCGCGACCGAGGCTTTCGAGGCTCAGCTCCCGGCCGCTGCGGCCGGTCCAGGCGCTGAGCACCGAGCCGTTGTCGCGCGACCATTTGAAGGTCGGTCGCGGGCCCGGGCCCGAGGTCGAGCCGCTGCGGTGGATTTCGATGCGATAGAGCTGGTTTTCGAGGCCGGTATAACCCGCTTGGGACGGCACGACGCAGGGATCGCCGGTGTCCGCCGGCGGCACGGTTTGAGCCGCCATGGCGCCGTCCGTATTACCTTCGGGCTGAAAATCGCCCACCGCCGCGCAAGAGTCGGCGTCTACTTCTTGCAAACGCACCCGACAGGTGGTTTTGGTGCGTGTGCAAGTGTCCGGTCCGCCGAGGGCGACTTCGCGGATCGACGGATCCTCGACCGCCGTCAGATGGCGTTGACGGGCTTCCAGGTACACCAACCAGGTGCCGTCGGCATCGGCGGGCGGCAACTCGGCGGGATCGATGGTGACGGTTTCTTCCTCGCACAACATGCCGTCGACCCAGATGCGACCGGGGCGTACGCCCACGGTGCCGCCGTCGTCGAAGACTTCGAAGGAATCACCCTGGGACGCGGGCACGCCCGAGCTGCCGATGATGTCGCCGAGGGCTTGCCGGCGCAGAAACTCTTGGATGTCCCCCTGCTCGTTCCAATCCGCGTCCACCAGCACGCGGCCCTGCTGCATGCGGACACTCGAATAGGGTCGGTTGCGGTCGAAAGTATGTCGGCTGAAATCGCCTTTCATGATCGGCTCCAGGTGTGGCTCAAATCGTTCCGGTCCATGGATGTGCTGGCTCTAGACATTTGGTGAATCCAGGGGCAAAAGCGCTTCGTCAAGTGGCGTAAAAGATGCCCGCTTCGAGGGCGGCGGGTAGGTATTCGTCGAGTCGGAGCCGCAGGTCGTCCTCCCGCAGGGGCCATTGCAGACGGCAGAACACGCCCATCTCCGAGCCGTTGTCGGCGCCGCGATGGATCACCTCCGGCGCCCGCCAATGGAGCTGGGCGTAAGCGGGACGACCGTATTGGCTGGAGGTGAAAAAGGGTCGTTGACGATTCTCCAGGCGCCGGGCTTCGACGCTCGATGCGCCCTCGGGCACCTCCGGACGGCAGCGGTAGCGGCGCGGCACGCGGGAGCCGAGTGGCACCCAGCTGAAGCGCACGCAGCCCTGTTGCCGACGCTCGGCGATCACCGTGCCGAGCAAGATGCTGTTTTCGCCGAGGGTCAGCTCGGCGGTGTGAATGCGGCCGAAGATCGTGCATTGGCGCACGGTCAGCGGACCGCCGAAACGTTGATCCGGGCCCAATCCGCCGTAAGCGACCGACCCCTGTGGGTCGGAGACGTCGAGGATCGAACCCACCAGATCGACCTGGGCTTCCGGCGCGTTACGCAGGCCGCCGAGAATGCTTTCCTCGATCGTGGTTTCGGTCTCGTTGGTTTCGATGCGCAAGCTCACCGCCCCGGGATGGCTTGGGCTGCCGTCGGCCTGCAGGGAATGGCCGGGCACCAGGGTCGTGTGGCGCAGATGCAGACCGTCCAGGCCGTCGCCGCCGGCGGGCGGGGACACCACGGTCAGGCCGTGGCCGCTGATCCACAGACCGTCGATTTCGAGCCGCGAGCCCGCCCCGCCGACGATGTCGACGGGGTTGTCCAGGATCACCGTCGGCCGTTGACGGTCCACGGCGCGCACCACCAGCCGGCGCCCCGCAGGGATGGTGATTTCGGTCAACGATACGCGGTAGGTGCGGCTGTCGAGGATCTCGATCAGGCGGTCGCCGTCGGCGGGCCAGGCTTGCAACAACGCTGGACCGAGCTGCTCGAAGGTGGCGCCGGCGCCGACCGGCAGCAGGTGTTCGGCGTCGTCGGGAATGGTCGACACGTCGGCGAGCGGGGAGCGGTCGTATTGGCCGCCGCCGAGGGTGTCGGCAAAGCCGTGGTAGCAGCCCAGGCGAAAATTCGGCTCGCCGTTTGCCATCGGCACTTGGGTGGGATCCTCGAACCGCAGACGACCGAGCACGGGGTCGATGGCGACCACGCCGACGGCCGGGTTGTCGGGGCCGGGGTTGGGGCTGATGGCCCGATCCCACGGGTCCAAATTGGCGGTGACGTAGAAGGCGTCGAGGGGACGCCAACCGTCCGCCGGGTTGGCCTCGGGCACCCACACTGCGATCGAACGGCCGGGGCCGACGTAAAGCGCGTTGGGTCCGGGATGTTCGCCGGTGCCGAGGTCGGCGTGCAGGGCTCGTCGACGGATCGGCACCGGCACGTGAGACTCTTCGGCGATCGAGGCCGGACCGGTTTCCGCCTGGGGATGGCTGAACAGAGGCGCGTCGGCACCCAGGGGCGAGAAGCGGAAACGGCCGAGGGCGGCGTCCTCTTCCGACGGCGTGGTGAGCAATTGGGGCAGGCTTTTCAGCCGGAACAAGAACAGCCCGATATTCGAGATGTTGTGCAGGCCTTCGCGGGGCTGGGGACGGCCGATGTTCACGGAATGGGCGGCGCGGTCGAAGGGGCCGCCCACCCAGGCCATGGTGTCGGCCTTGCGGATGTTGGCGGTGGCCAAGGCTCGAATCCGCACGTGGTTGGGGATGAATTGGCTCCAGGCCAAGAGCTGGAAGGCTTCTACCACCCGGGCGGGATGACCGGTGACGTCGCGGGCGAGCTGTTCGAGCACCGCGGCGGTGCCTTTGCGCCGACGGTAGCTCAGGGTGTTGGCCACCTCCGCCCGGGGCGAGACGGCGCGGTCCGGTCGCAATCCCCGGACGCCGAGTAGCTCGCCGAGATAATGCACGGCCCACGGCTCGGCGGTTTCCACGAAGCTGTTGTCGTGTAGGCGTTCGATGTCACGGGCCACCACCCGCGCTTCCCGCGCCAGAATGTGCACCAGATCCCGCAGGGGATAACCGCGCTCGGCGTCGCGTACCCGATAGATCTCGGGCAGTAGGTCGTAGAGGTGCTGGGTATCGTAAAGCTCGCTGGACATGGTTCCCACTTTCTAGAAGATTCGCCGGCAAGACCCCATCAGGACGAAAGGTCCGCGGGCCATGGGCTCAGTTGGATGGGATCGGACCACGACGGACCGAGGGCGAGATGTTGGGCACCGACCAAGCCGGCGGCGGCGGTGAGGCGCGCCGGTTTGGCCACCAAGCCGAAGTTATCGGCCTGAGGGGCATCGCCGCTCACCCCCTCCAAGGCGTCGACATCGACCGCTTCGATGCCTTCGACGGCGTGCAAGACGGACATGATCTCGGCGTGGCGAACCGCTTGGCCGAGCCCGCGAGGTGCGAAGGCAAAAGCGATTTCGAGGGCGAGGCGGGCTGATTCGGCGACGTCCTCGAATCGCCGATCGGCGGCCACTTTGATCTTGGCCAGCACGGCGAATCGCAGGGGTTGGAAGGCCCCAAAACGCAGGGGCACCCTCGGATCGCGGACCTGGTGGAGACCGTGGCGCAAATCGTCCAAGAGATCCGCCGAAGGCACGGCGCCGTCGGCCCCGGCCACGGTGACGAAGACCACCCGCCGGTTGCCGTCCCACAGGCGATCGGCGCGGGCTTTGTCGACCCCGGCCCAGGCGCGGGCATAGTCCTCGAAATCCAACAGAGAGACCGCTCGACCCAAGGTGCGGACCGTCAGCGGGGCTCCGTCGCGGGTATCGTCGACGGTTTCCGGATCCTCGGCGTCGGCGGAGGCCATGGGATTGATCACCTCGCGCACCCCCAAGGGCGGGCTTTGCAAAAGGGTGATGCGACCGGCGTCCACCAAACCGGGGGTGCCCAACCCGACCCGCAGAGCCGCGACCACGTTTTCCGCGCCGGTGGGCAGCCGGGCGCCGTTTTTGCCGTCGCCGAAGGTCACCCAGGTGCGGTCTCGGTCGTCACGACGCACGGCATAGGCGCGCTCGCAGGCGTCGCGGCCGTAAAGGCTCGGTACCTGCGACCAGCGGACGCCGTCGACCCACAGGTCGAGGCTCGAGGCAGCGCCGTTGGGGGCGTCCGGCGACGGGGTGTGGGTGAGCGGTGCGGCCCGCAGCCGGAACTGTTGGTGGCTTTGGGAAGCGTCACCGCTGCCGAGCACCTCAACCTTGCTCTCGCCGTGGGTGGCTTCGGCCACGTTGCCGTGCACGGTGACCGTTTGCAGGGCGTAACCGTGGACCAAGCCGGTCTCCAGCACCAGGAGGGTGTGGGTGCCCTGGATCACCTCGGCGACCGTCACCTCCTCGCGGGCGATCACCCCGGGGGTTGCCAGCAGCTCGCCCTCGACGATCAGCAGGCGACCGGGCTCCAGGTGGGGCGTGAGCTCCTCCAGCAGCAAGTCCACTGTGCCCTGGGGCAATTGCTCGATCGGCAGGGGGGCGAGTTCCAGACGCTCGGCGCCACCGAAGAGGGTGGTCTTGCGCAGGAAGAAGGATCCCGGATCACCGCCCGAGATCTTATTCAGCACTAGACGGGTCGCCTTGCCCGACAGCCCGAAATCGGCGATCGACTCTTCCGCCGCCGACGTCACCGTGAAGACCCCCAAGTCCTCGGTATCGGTTTCGCCGGTCCGTTGCAGCACCACCCAGCTACCGTCGACAATTTCGGGGTAGCTCTGATCCGTATGGATCGCGTTCTTAGCCGTGCCGGCCGCGGAATCTGCGGATTTGTCGATCGGCCAATTGCCGTTGTTGCTGTCCCAATTACCGGCCGGTTTCATCTCGGCCGGCAACGACCCATGGCGCGGAGCATTGTGGCCGAAAGGTCGCGCCCGGACCCGCAGGGCGAAGAGACCTGGGGTGTCGAAGTCGGCGGGATCGAAGGACTTCTGCCTCGGCCATTGCTGCTTCACATGCTCAATGAGCTCGTCGGGATCGGTGTCTTGTCCGGCTGCTTCGAGCTCTTGGAGCAGGTCGGGCATGCGCTTCCAAGTGGTGGCCGCCAGGTCGGCGCTCGACAAACGGGCGGCACCGAGCTCGGCGGCCAGGAGGTCGACCGGGGCTTCGGGCGCCGAGGCGTCGGCGTCGCAGCGCACCAGAGTGCGATGCTCGTCCGGTCGCGTTTCAACGGTGCGCACCCGCAGCAGCTGCTGACGCTGCTCCTGATTCACCGCGATCACCAACAATAAGGCGTCGCCCCGTCGCAGGCCGGAGCTGGTGCCCCGGATCCAAAAAGCGGTTTGGAAAAGGGCCGGCGCCGGATGATCCGCGTGTAATCTGGGCTGCAGCTTGCCGAAGCGTACGTCGGCCACCAGCTCGTGCCCGGTTTCAAAGCTTTGGGGTAGCTCGTCCTTGGCTTGGGGCAGACTTTGGGCTCGGGTGCCGACCGGGATCACCACCCGACGCGGCGAGCCGGGTCCGTCGTCGAGGCCGAAGGCCAAGGGCACCCGCGCGGCCACGCCCGGGGCGGGCTGGTAACCGATCAGCCGGGCCAGCTCGATCATCGATCGACGCTCGATGGCGGTGCCGAGGAAGAGCTCCTGGCCCCAACGCTCCTGGTAAAAGGTGAGTACGTCGAGGGCCGACGCCCAAGCGTCCATCAGGCCGAGGGTCCAATCGTCGGGCCGACGGGTGGCCAAGCGACGCAAGGCCTCGCCGCGGCCGATGCCGGTCTCCATGGAATCGAGGAAGTTGCCGTAGTCGCCCACTCGCCAACTCAATGGTGAGAGGGAGGGGCGATTGACGATCGGCTTGGGCGTGGCGAAATCGGTGCCCGTGCAGCATGTGCAGGCGTTGAGCACATTATTTGGCAGGTTGCCGGGAGCTGAGCAGCCGGAGCAACCACAAGAGGAACCACGGGAGCAGCTCATCGTCCACCTCCGGCATGTAGGGTGAGCACACCGTTTTCCGGTCGGCTCGGGTCGTTGTCCAAACGGGCGATTTCGAGTCCGTGGATGTCGAGCACGCCCTGGTCTTTCTCACCGGCGTCGCCCCGTCCCCAACGTCTGAAGTCTTCCACGGCCACGCTTTCCACCCCTTGTACATCCATGGCCTCGGCGACGATTGCGCTCAGGAAGACCGGTTGGCCGAAGGTCCAGCGGTCGGGGTGGAAGAAGGCACAACGGCCATCGGCGAGCACGCCGGAACCCAGCCGGGCGAGCAGCTCGCGCAGCACGTCGCTGCGGGAGTGTCCGGGTTTAACACAGACGTGCAGCGCCAGCTCCAAGGGCACGAAAATCGGGCCGTCGACCTCCACGTCCTGACCGGCGAGGCGATAGCGGCCGAGGAAGTCTTCGATTTGTTGTTCGAAGGCCTCGTCCACCCGGCGTCCACCGCGACGGTCGATGGTGACGAAAACCGTCGTCCAGCTGCCGGTCCAGCGCAGGCGGGCGGCGGCTTTGGACACCTCGGGATGACGTTCCGCCATGCGCGCGTAATCGTCGGGGGTGACTGCCCGCTCTTGCACCCGGAAAGCCTCGGGCGCGTCGCGACGCACGTCCTCCACACTTTCGGGGCTGCGACCGCCCCACGCCGGTAGGGGATTGCGCACCCGCAGGATGCCCGGATCCGGCTCCACCAACACGTGGGAGAGGGTGTCGGCGCCGACGTTGCCGGTGGGTCCCTGGCCGATGCGGTAGACGGCGTCGAAGGCGGTTTCAGGCGCCGGCGACAGTCCGTGCTCGCCGTCACCGAAACGCAGACGGGCACGGCCGTCGTCCTCGATCTCGGCCACGAAGGCTTCCGACGAAGCGCCGGAGCTGAGCAAATCCGGCTGCGGCTGCCAGATGCGAGTCTGGTCGTCGAGCCAAATGGCCGGCGAGCTGGGCCCGACGGTGCGGGCCGCGGAGGCCGGCGGAATGTCGTCGGACGAGATCAGGGCGCGGTCGGTCTCGTCTGCGATCAAGATGCCTTGGGTGGTGGCGTGGTGGGACAGGGGACCTTCGGTCAGCAGCGGACGGAAGAGGGTCGGCCCGAGCTCGTCGCGGTCTTCGGGCACCAGCGGCAGGGCCTCGAGATCCAAGGTGTCGCCGTGGTCGGCGAGCACCACATTGCCGCGGGCCACGCTGACGTCCGTGAGTTCGGTGCCGTCGTCGAGGGTGGCGGAGAGGCAAATGGGGAAGGGCGGGGCGTCGTCCGCGTGCCAGCGGATTTCCGTCACCACGAAGGGGTCCAGGGGGGTGGTCATCAAGGGATCTTCCGACTCCGCGACCTCGATCAGTCGCACCGCATGCCGTCGGCCCGGGTCGGCGTCGGCGGGTTGACCCGTTTCCGGGCCCAGGACCTCTTCGAAGATCAAGACGTCGCCGCGGCGTAAGTTGGGGTAGGCGCCGAGCAGGGTGGCCCGTTGGGCTCCCGCGGGCAAACAACAATCCTGGTCGGACCAGGTGTAGAACGGCATGCGGTTGTGGGCCGAAAAGAGCACGGCCGACTCGGTGGTTTCGAAAATCTTGGCGCCGAAACGTCGAGCCTCGGTGCGCTCCGCCAGGGGAAGGACGGCGGATAGGCGCCCCGGCAATTGGGAGACCACGGTGCTGCCCGCTTTTCGGTCGCCGGAGGTCAGACCTTTTTGCGGACCGGGCAAAACGGTGCCGTCCGCCGCCGGGCCCACCTCGAAGGCGATCCAGGCGCGGGCCGCGGCCCCTTGGTCGACGAAATAATCCACCAGACGGGCATGGCGAGCCACGGAAACCCGTCGCCGGGCCGTGCCCAAGTAAGCCTCGGTCACCGCCGCGTCTTGGAAGTAGCTGAGCTGATCCGCTACCCAGGCGAGCATCTCCACCGTCGCCACCCCTTGGTCCACGGTGTGGCGTTCTTTCCAATCGGGCACGGTCACCGACAGGCGGTCGAGCATCAGGCCCCGGAAGCTGCCCCAATCCTTGGCCAAATAGCTGAAATCCGGCGTGGGTCTCGAATCCGGAGGGCAGTCCGGCTCGTTTTTGCAGTCCAGGGGACTCGGACATTCCACCTTGAAGGCGAAGCTCACCGTCACCAGCCGAGGGTCGAAGCCGGGCAGGGGACGGGGCTCGGGGGTTGAAGGGTCACCGTCGTTGTCGGCGATCAGCCCCAGCTCGTAGGTGGAAAAGTCGCCCCGGGCGTTGGTGCCGATCGCCAGCACCCGAGTGCGCTCGAAGCGGTCGAAATCGGGATCTTGGAGAAAGCTGCGCACCACGGTCGGCAAATCCCCTTGGGGGCTGTCGGCGGTTTGGTGTAGATCGTCCAAACGCCGGACCCACACGGCCCGGATGCCGGTCAGGCGCACGCCGCCTTCGAGGGCGATGTTGGCGGGTTCGAGATCCGTGGGGGCGTCGCCGAAACATTGGATCAACAGAATCCGTTGACGATGGGCGTCCAAGGCCGGGGAGACTCCGCCGGTCTCGCCGTCGACCACCTCCAAGAAGTCGATGCCGTTCAAGGTGGTGGGATTCACCGGATCGGCGCGTCGGCGTCGGAGCGTGGCTCGACGCTCTTCGTCGCCGCAGATATAGCGACTCTGGGAGTCAAAAATAGGCATGTCGAGCATCGTCACCTCAGGCCTCCCGTTCGAAGGTTTCTACCCGCCGTCGACCATCGGGTTTGGGGCGATAGGTCACGGTAATGCGCAGCTTGGAGTCTTCAACTTGCACTTCGAGCCCTTCGAGCTCGAGCCGGTCTCCCAGGTGTTGCAGGATCACCGCTTGGGCCTGGGCTTGGAGGGCGGCGGCCAGGGCTTCGCCCGCCGGTTCGAACACCAGATTGGCGAGCCCGCTGCCCAGCTCCGGGCGCATGACCCGCTCGCCGGGGTTGGTGAGCAAGAGCTGCTCGAGCAGATCCCGCAGATGATGATGGGACGCCAATCGCTCGGCCCCTCCGTCCGCCTGCCCGGGCGCGAGGCGGCTCAGATCGTGCAACATGGCGGTGGTGCCGTCGGACGCCAGGTCGTAGGGCCAAGCGAGATCCGAACGGTCCGATTGGATATATCGTTTGGGTTTCGGTTTGGGCACGGGTCGGCTCATGGTCACATCCCCCGGACTCGGGTTTGTCCACTGATGATCGGCGCCCCTTGGGGCACCGCTCCGAAAACGCAAAGGGCCGGGCTGGTCTGCAATAGGGCCGGCGTGCCCATGACCTTTACCCGCGCCGCCGGCGTGATCCATTGCACTTGGGTGCAGGGCTGGGGATTGCTGCCGGAGGTGAACGGACAGCCGGCGATGGTGGTCATGTCCGAGACCGTGGCCACGGGCTGACCCATTACCTTGACCCGCACGTTGGACGACACGGTGCTGCCTTGACCGCCGTGGGGGCATTGGGTCGGGGCTCCGACGTGGAAGAGGAATCCGGGCATCAGATCACCTCCAGGGCGCCGTCGTTGATCGACACGCCGGTGGCGGCGAGCTTGATCTTGCCCGCGGCGTGGGAGATCTCGATGCCGTCAGCGGCGAATTTGAGGGTCGCGGGCAGGGGCAACACCGGCGGACCCACTTCGAGGGTGAAGCCGCCCACGCCGGGCAGATCGTCGAGCTTGAGGGTGGCGCCGTCGGTTTTAAGCACCTTGGTGCTGGCCAAGGCCGGGATGACCGGCACATCGCCGATATTCCAAAAACCGCCCGCATAAATGGGGTAGTCGGGGTCACCGCCTTCGAATTCGATCCAGGCGTCGGCACCGGTGGGCGGCACCAGGAAGAGGCCGACCCCGGGACCGGCGTAGGGCGAGCAGGGCATGGCCCAAGCCAGGCTGCCGTCACCCAAAACCGCCGGGCAGCTCACCTGCACTCGACCCTGCTGTTGGGGATCGATGTTGTTTTCGATCTTGCCCCGATATTTGCCGTAGAACTTGTTTTCATCCATGGTCGACCCTTCAGGCGATGCTGCGGGTGGGCACCAGCGGCACGCTGGAGATGGTGCCTTCGCGCACGATTTCGAATTTTTGTTTGTAGCTATTGCGGGTCAGGGTGTGGGTGACACTTTGCACGTAATAAAGGCCGTCGTAACGCAGGCCCACGCCGCGCACCCCGACCACGCCGCGGGATTGCAGAATGCCGCCGTAGCGCGCGGTGTCGAGCTCGCCGGTGCCCTTGACCACGTCGGAGGTTTTTTCGCTGTCGGCTGAGGCGTCGGACACCGCTTGCACGATGTTGCGTCCGGAAAGGGCGCGATAGGCCTTGATCTTGGCCACCTTGCTGTTGGCCAGGGCCGGGGAGAGGGCAAAAGGGATCTTCAAGCTCGGCAGGCTGACCACCGGCAGCTTCATGCCCGTTAACCGGTCTTGGACGGAGCCTCGGACTTGGGCGACCTCGGCGGCGGCGTTTTCGAATTCCAGGGATTCCACATTGGTGTCGGAGCCCATGTCCACGGTCAGCGCCGCCTGGGGCAGGCCGATGCGCAGATCCGGACCCCAATAGGCGGTATTGGTGCCCGGCACCGGCCCCGGTGTGACGTGAAACACGTAGTTGTAACGTTTGGCCATCTTCTGCAGGTGTTGCAGATCCGTGCCCTGTTGGGTGGGAATGCGATCGGTGACGATGGGCACGTCCAGGGACGGCGGTGGGATGACCACGGGAATCATGCCGTATTGCGCATAAAGGGCGATGATCTTGAGCGCCACCACCGTGTCGGGTTGGGCCGGATGCTCGACGTTTTTCTCTTCTTGATCCATGGCAAAGGACACGTCCTCGCCGGTGAGAATGAGCTGGGTGGGATCGCCCTTTTTTTGCGCCGGTTTGAATTCCGAGCGCAGAATCAGGCCGTCGATCAAGACCTTGGGCAAAACGCCCATGAACGCGGTGAGGATCACCCGCGAGCCGGGTTTGAGCAGGGGCAGCTCCATCAACGCCAAATCGAGCAGCATCTTGGGTCCCTTGCCGGTGCGGAAAGTGATCTGAAAGCCCGACCGCTCGCCGTTCTGGTGGGTCACCTCCACGCCGTCCAACGCCTCCATCAGCGGTGCCGGTGCGGGCACCGGCACCGTGGGGCCGATCAGCAGGTTAAGGCGTACGCCGAGCTCCGACATCGTTAGCTCCTCAGGAATCCGTATCCGGTTGGGGCACCGCCACCCGCAGCACGTCGCCGGGGTTCTCGGTCAGCTCCGCGGGGTCCATGGCCTCGTTGGCGTCGGCCACCCGCCACCACGCGCCGGCGTCGCCCAACGACCGATGGGCGATCAAATCCAGGCGATCCCGCTGACGCACGACAGATTCACCGAGCAGGGGTTGACGGCTGCCGTCGGGCAGGAAACGGCGGGTGATGTGGCGGATTTCGCGACCGTTTTCGTCCACATGGACTCGGGTGTCGGATCCGGCGTAGCGGCTGGTTGGGTCAAACATGGTTTAAACCTTTCTAAGCTCGGTGGGAAGAGGCATAGCCGTGACCTCGGGATGGATCGGTTCTTCGTGGGCTAGGCCGGGCCGGAGAGCGCATTCCGAGGCTTGCCACGGAATAAATTCCGAGGCTACCCTTGCCTTGTCCCTGCGGGACGGCTCGGAAATGGGATGTGTCATTGCCGTGATCTGGGGATGGATCGGTTCGTCGTGGGCGAGGCAAGCCACGGAATAAATTCCGAGGCTACCCTTGCCTTGTCCCTGCGGGACGGCCCGGAAATGGGATGTGTCACAGCCGTGACCTCGGGATGGATCGGTTCGTCATGGGCTGGGCCGCGCCACGGAATAAATTCCGAGGCTACCCTTGCCTTGTCCCTGCGGGACGGCTCGGAAATGGGAAACGCGATCGCTGTTGGCTCGACCAGCCTCATCGCTGCGGAACGACCTGGAATCGGGTTGCAGGGCAGCCCCGAAGGGGCAAGGCAAATGTAGCCTCGGGCTTTAGCCCGTGGCGGAGCCTCGTCCTTGCGGGACGGCCCAACGTCCCCGCGGGAGATCCATTCCCCGCGGGACGGCGCTCGGCCTCTATCCATCGCTTTACCCATGATTCAAAATCCCCCGACGCCCAGGTCGCCCGTGGACCGGGCCTTGCGCGCCAGGCCTTCTTTTTTGATTTGATGCTCCAAGAAAAGCGAGTAACCCGGATGCTCCCGCGGTAAATCGTTATAAGAAAGCACCCGCAGGCCCAACGACACTTTGGCGCGCACGGGGTTGAGGTCTGGATCGTGAAATTCTTCGGTTACCGAGAGCTCGGTCAGACGCACGGGCAGAACCCGTTTGGGTCCCCACACAAAAAGCAAATAGGGTCCCTGGGCGGGCACGACCTCGATAGTGCCCAGTGCCAACAGCGTATTGTTGAGCTGCACGTGGGAGCTTTCGGGGTAGATCAACAGCTCCAATAGCGCCAATTGGGGATGGATGCCGTCCTCGATGGCGGTGTCGACCCCTTCTTCGAGCTGGTCGATGGCGTCGAGCAAGGCTTCGATTTTGATCGTTTCGACCGGCGCGCCCGTCAAACGCAAGGCTTCCACCTCCGAGCTCTCGGCGCTCGCCGTCTGAGGCTCCAGGGTGCGCGAAAGGGTTTCAGGGTTGTATTGAAAAGCGATCACCTCGGGCGGTCCACCACGGTAGGCCACCAGGGCGCCTTTTTTCAGCTGGGGAGATTGTGGAAAAGTATTCATAACGTTTCCTTCTAAGGAGTCGAAGGCTTAGGTGTAGCCTTGAGCGCCACGTCCTTATCATTGGGATTGGCGGCATTCCATGCTGTTACTTTTTGAGGAAGCTCTATGTTCCACGTCTGCCACTCGGCAGCGAGATCTACGCTCCCACCTGCATCGAGACCTTTATAAGCCGCCTCGATAGAGGTGGAGGGGGAAGCACGGACTACCTGCATGGCCTGATGGAGACGGACGACGACAGCTTCGCCTTTTGTGCGACCGACCAAGGCTGCAAGGTTCCTTAGGCTCAGGTCGTAGATCATGCGTTCCTGGCTGCCGGCCGACGCCGAAGCCGTCAGAGCGATGGGTTTATCGTTGGGATGAGCGACGTTCCAGGCGTCGACCTTGGCTTGAAGGGCTGGCGCCCAAGTGCCGGTCCATTCCTTGGATGTGTCTACCTTGCCGGCGCCAAGGCCCTCGTAGGCGGTTTTCATGCTCGGCAATCCCCCTGGAGCTCGAACACCTTGCATGGCCCGATGCAGACGTTCCAAGGCTTTCGTACCCTTGCTCATTCCTGCGACCTTAGCTAGATCTCGAAGGCTCAGTTCCCATATGGGCCGAGCGGTATCACCGGATCGGTCCCTTGGCATCTCGACATTCGGATCGATGATGGTTTTTGGGATTGAATTGGTTGCATCTTTCCATGCACTCCCGTCAAATGTGAGGGCTTTCCAATAGCAAGAAACCTGCTTGGGAAATTTCGAATGATGTGCGGAAGGCATACCTTCAATATTGCCGTGAGGAATGATTTCGGTCCGATAGGTCAGAACCTGAGGGGGACTGTCGCGGATCTGTTGGATTGCGTTGCTTTCTGCCTTGTTCAAAAATGCTTTATTGGTCTTGTCAGGTGCCACAACCAAGTTTTGGGCTTTCGAACCGTCACCGTGCAAAGAGTGGTGAATCAGGTGCATGCGGACCCAATTGTTTTCATAGTATTTGTCCGCCTCCCAATTACGCATCAGCCAGCTCCATGCCGGAAGATTTTGGTCGGTATTTTCTTGGCCTTTGGAGTTGCCGGGAAGATTGGAGAGCGGGTCCATCTTGGCCCCGTCGGGCAGAGGAGTAAACTTTGACTTTGCCAGTACCGCATCCCCGATGCTGAGATGTTGCATCTTGTCGCCCAAGGATTGGATGTTTGTGTCCAATGTGGTTGAGAGGGTCGAGATTTGCGTTCTAATGGGGTCTTTTTGATCCTTCTTCGCTTTGTCCAGGGCAGCTTCCTTTTGGTAAATCTGCTCTAAAGTTGCATTGATTGTCTGGTAAACGGCGAGAGCTTCTTGTTTCTTAAGCTTGATTGGATTGCCGTCTGCCTCTTTTGCCGCCAATGCTTCCGTGACCGCCTGGTCGCGGCTCTGGACCCTCAATTTTGCGGATTTACCTTTGCCCTTAAAGTAAATCCGATGGGATTGTCCAGCTTTGTCCTTAAATTTCTTTTCTTTCTTCCACCACAGTAGAGCTGCCTTTATTTTCTCGCCGACCTTTTGTGCGCCCTTTTTGACTTTCTTGGCGCCTGCCTTGAATTTGGCCGCAATCTTCTTCAAAACCTTGTCGACGGTTTTGGTAATCGACTGGTTGACCGCTTTCAGAATCGAACGTACCTTGGCGGTGACGCCGGTCAAACCCAGCAGCTTGGCCAGCAGGTCGATGGCCACCGGAACCAGCAAGCCCAACACGGATTCGACTTTTTTGCCCGCTTCCTCGATCACCCCACGGGCGATTTTGTCGAGGGCGCCGACCACGGTTTTGACCACTTGGATGATGCGGCTGAGCTGATCGCGCAGGAAGGTGTAAATATTCCATATGGTCATCACCACCTTGACCAGTGCTCCGACCGGATTGAATAGGCCCGCCAGCCAAAGCACCGCCGCTTTGATGACTTGCACGGTGAGAAATTCACCGATTTCACCCAAAACCTTTTCTTTGAGCCCGACCAAGTCTTCTTGCAGTCGTTTGAACAGCCCGCCCCAGCCTTCTTTGCGCAGGGTGTCGACGTAGGAGAAGAGGTGCTCCAAGCGTTCGACGTTTTTCTCGCCGATGATCTTGGCGGCTCGTTTCTTGAGCCAATCCCAAGTCAGGCCCAGCAGCTGACGGACCAGATCGAGGATGCCGAGCAAGTCGAAGGTTTTGGGAATGGTGATGTCGCCGCCCAAAGATCCCGTCAACCAGCCGATGATGCCCGCCTTCAGATGTTTGAGGAAGTTGCCGGCGAATAGGGAGAAACCCAGCTTCACGGCACCCAGGACGTTGGAAAGGAATTGCCCCGGTTTGTCGACGATCAGACCCAAGGTTTCTTGAATCTTGGCGACGAAGGCATAAAACTCTTTCGGATCGATGCCCAGCAGCTTCAACGCGGCTTCCAGGAGCTGCTTGAACACCGCGCCCCAATCACCGGTGAGCGCCGCCTGCACCAGGCTGATGGCGAAGTTGAGGGCCGCTTGAAAAGCGTTCAAGATGGCATCGAGACCCTTTTGCAAAGCATCGACGATGGCGTCGACGCCTTTTTTCATCTGCTCGGCGACGAAATCCACACCTTTTTTGGCCAGGTCCACGGCGCTGTCGATGGCCTCGTTGAGCTTTTTGGCCAGATCGGGGAAGAAGGTGCCGACCAGTACGTTCACCAAGCCCTTGACCAGCTCGCCGAAAGCCTCGATGGCCTTTTTTAAGAAAGCGGCGGCCGCGTCGATCAGATCTTTGGCGAATTTGCGGGCGGCGTCGAGGGCCGCCTTGACCAGCGATCGGACGGCATTGAAGATCTTGCCGATGGCCTCCGTGAGCTTGGCGAATTGTTCCTTCACCCAGCCCTTGGCTTTATCCCACCAACTCTCGTTTTCGGACTCCTTTTCCGCGTCCTCTTTTTCTTTGTCGGCCTTGGTTTCACCCTTGGCGACTTCCTTTTTGGCCTCGGCCTCTTTTTCGTCGTATTTGGTCGAGATGGCGCGCTCGTCGTCGTCCACCCGTTTTTTGATCTTGTCGCGCTCTTCTTTGCGTGCTTTCTCCGACTGCTTCTCGACCGATTTGACCTCGGCCGCTTGGGCGTCGACGGTTTTCTGTCGTTCGTTTTGAATGGTGGTGCGCGCTTCGAGAACTTTGGCCCGCTGGTCCGTATCGGCCTTTTCCTCGACCGCCTTGCGCTCGGTCTCCGCTTTGTCGAACTCGGCCTTGCGTTGGCTGTCCCGATCTGCCTCCGCTTCTTCGGTTTTGCGCTGGGCTTCCTCCAGGCTCAGCTGCATGGATTCGTGTTGGTCTTTGTCGAATTGGGCCGCTAGGGAAGCGTCTTCGCGGGCTGAGATTTGTTGGAAGGCCTGGGCGCCTTCAGCGGGCACGACAGCGGGCGTTTCGATTTTTTGCAGCTCAGGAAGGGGGCGGCTTTCGGTTTGCTCGCGGGTTTTGGCCTGCTCCGGTCCTGGACCTTCGAGGATCTTTTTCTGGGCGTCGAGGCCGGATTTTTCCGACTCCTGCTTGGTCTTGGCCTTATCCTGGTCGATGCGCTCGTCGTCGGTTTCGGTGCCCTTGGCCCGCGGTATCTTGGGTTTGGAACCGGGAGAGGTTTCGATGTCGTCGCCGGTTTTGACTTCTTTGAAAGATTTGTTGATCGAGTCTTTGCCGAAGCCGAAAAGGCTGAAGAATTTTTCCATCAGGGTCTTGACTTCTTTATTTCCCTGATACTTCTGCGGTTCGGCGGTGGGTGGCAGATCCGGCTTTTGACTCGGCGCGGCTTGACCGTCCGACAGCTTGACGTCGCCGATGGCGGGCGCTTGGACCTTGGGCACTTCGCCGACATCGGCTTCGCCACCCATGCGGGCTTCGATGTTGGGCGCTTCGGCTTCGAACTTCTTTTGGTCCGCGGCCACCACGTCGCCGACCTTGGCGCCCAAAGCGTCCTGGTGCATCGCTTTGGCGCTGGGGGGCATGAGCTTCACCGCTTCGACGGTGCCGCCGGCGTTTTCCGCTTGATCGAATTTGTTCTTGGCTTCTTCCAGCTCCGCCTGACGTTTGGCCTGCTCTTCGGGGGAGAGCTGGGTGTCGGGCATGGCGGCCGGCGCGAAGGTAGGTTTGGCGGCTTCGATAGCCGGCTGGGCATCGCCGGCATCGGCGGGATCTTGGGCTGAAGGATCGTTGCCTTCGCCGTCTTTGGATTGGGGATCTTGCTCGGGTTCGGTTTCTGGACCGGTTGGCTCGGTCTTGGTCTCGGCTTGGCCCTCGGTGGCCGGCGACTGGCCTTGTTGCAGCAGTGCGACCGGACCCATGGGCAGCACAGCCGTGGGAAGTCCGCCGTGGATCGCCGCCCGCTGGGCGTCCCGTTCGACCCGGGATTCCGGCGACGGTGCGAGTCCGGCGGGCTGCTGGGCAAGGCCATGGGGAGCGCCGCGCCGTTGCAGGGTGTGGGCCACCTCGTGGGCGACCACACTCGGCGTGGCGTCGGCGGAGCGCAGGAAAATGCGACCGTCGTGCTCGGCGGCTTGGGCGCCGAGCTGGTCGAGGGCGGCTCTGACGGCGGAGCCGGTCAATACCCTCACGCCGTCGAGGCAGCGGCCGAATCGATCTTCGAGTAATGCCCGATGGGGCAGCTCGACGGCGGACACCTCGGGCGCGTCGATCGACAGATTCGTCAGGCGCGTGGTGGGGTCCAAGGCGGAGTCTTGGCGGTCGCGGGATTCGGAAGTCGAGTCGAGTTTTTGGTCGGCCGACTCGGAGCGGGCGGATTCAGCGCGGCGGGTAGCTTGGCGCCGACGTCGATCCGCGGTGTCCTTGGAACCGGCTTTGACGGGTTTTCGGCTGCGCACCCGCGCGCGCATCTTGGTCACGGCTTAGGCTCCATGGGTCGACCCAAGCGCGTCCACAGCGCTTCCGCCAATTGGGCACCGGCGCGCTCCGGACCCAGGCGCCCGAGATCCAGGTGGAGGTCGGGCAGATCGAGGCTTTCGAGGGTGAGCCCGTCAGGGGCCGCGTCCAGGCTTGCCGGCAGACCCCGCTCTGCCACCAGGGCGGAAAGGCGCCGCTCCAACGACGTGCCCAGGCGACGAGCCGTGGCTTCGCCCACACCTTTGACGCTCAGCCGGTCGATGGACAGGCCGATGGCCGCCGGGGGCGGGGAGCTCGGGGCACGATTCACGGCGTCCACCCGCGCAATTCTTGGGTCGGCACTTGGCGTCCGCCTTTGGCCGCTTCAGCCTGGGCCGCCGACGCCAAATCGACCATGGTCACCGCCCGGTTATCGTCCGCGGCCCGGAAGGCGGCGCCCACGGCGATGTTGCGAATCACGCCGCCGGTGGCGGTGAGCTGGGCCAGGCGATCCCAATCCAAGGATTCCGTGGGGGTGGCGTCCGGGAAGATGGTCTGCCAGATCCGCCGACGATCCGCCGCCGACGGCAAGGGGAAGGGCACCACAAAGCGCAGGCGGCGTGAGAACGCGGTATCGAGGCTTTTTTCGAAGTTGGTGGTGAGGATGGCGAGCCCGCTGTAGGCCTCGATGCGCTGCAAGAGGTAGCTGACCTCCAAATTGGCGTAGCGGTCGTGGCTGTCGCGCACCTCGGAGCGTTTGCCGAAGAGGCTATCCGCTTCGTCGAAAAGCAGGATGGCACCGCTACGTTCGGCGGCGTCGAAGAGGCGGCTCAAATTGCGCTCGGTCTCGCCAATGTACTTGGAGACCACGGCCGACAAATCGATGCGATAGAGGTCCAGGTCGAGGGCGCGCGCCAAGACCTCGGCGGCAAAGGTTTTGCCGGTGCCCGTGGGGCCGGAGAAGAGGGCGCTGATGCCCAGGCCGCGACGGCTTTTGCCGGCGAAACCCCAGGTTTCGTAGACCCGGTGGCGTTGTCGAACGTGGGCGACCACCGAACGTAGGACCTGCATTTGCGGCTCGGGCAAGATGAGATCGTGCCAATCGGCCATGGGTTCGAGCCGTTGGGCCAATCGGTCCAAGCCGCCCCGGGCCCGCCGACGGGCTTTGCGCCAAAGGTTTTGCTCGACCTGTGCAGGGTCTTCGGCAAGGGCACCGGAGAGCCGCGCTTCCGTGGCCACGTCTTGAATGGCTTGGGGCGAGAGGGTGAATTGCTCCGCCAGCCGGTCGACGGCGCCGTTTAAGGAACTCGCCATCGGACCCAAGGCTTCGCGCCACAGGGCGGACGTTTCGGCCGGATCGGCGGACGGCAGGTCGATGCGCACGACGGTCCGTCCCAGATGGATTTGACCTAGACTGGCCGGCGAGTCCTGGCTGATCACAGCGGTGGGTCCAGCTGCCCGTTCGAGCCATTGACGGATGGGCTCCTGGCGTGCGGAGCTCTCTTCGAACTCGCCGAACTCGACCACCAAGGCAAGATCCTGGAGCACGGCGTCTCGGCGCCAGCGCTCGATCAACTCTTCGATCCGAGCAGGGTCGTCGGGCAGACGGTGGGCGTGTAGGACGAAAATGCCCCAACCCAAGACTCGGCCGGCGGCGGAAGCCACTGCGTGGGCCGAGGAATGGGTTTCAGTGCTGCCGTTGCTCGCGCTGAGCCAGGCCACGGGACGGTTGGCCTCGGAAGTCCACAGCTCCACCAGAGCCTGCACGGCTGACCCTTGGCTCGCCGATAAGCGTTCTGCCACGGATGGCGAGAGGGGATCCAAGAAGGGCCGCAGGGCTTCGTCCAGGTGAGGCAGGCCGAGCAACTCGTGCAAAACGGCTTCCTCGACCCGCAAGGAGCGTCGCACCAAACCGCTGTCTTGGGACGTCTGATCGAGGCCAATCAACCGTCCACGGCGCAAGGGGCCATCGGGCGCAAGGGCCGACCAATGGGCTTCGGGCAGCCGAGGGGACAGTCGAGCGAAGGTCGGCGGACCGCCGAGCAGCTCGGGAAAGCGGGCGTCGAGCTCGTGGCCGACGGTGGCCAACAAGAGGTCGCGCTCGAAGGGGGAGAGGCCGAAGCGGATCACCAGCTGATCGAGGGCGTTGGGCGAGTCGGTCGCTGCCTCGGAAGGAGGCGACCCGGCTTGTGCCGTCATCCTGGCGAGCAGGTCTTCGAGGGCCTGCTCCAGCCGTGCCTTGGAAGCCTCGCGCCAGGGGAGGGCCACCGAGGATGAAGATTCGGTAGTCATGGCGCCCCCAGGTCGAGCACGGGCTCGGAGTAGATACCCAAATTCGCCAGGGCTTGGATGTCGGGATCTGCGGCCCCTTGGGCGACGCTCACCTCGCTGGTGGCTCCGTCGATTTTGGCCCGCACCAAGTAGATGGCCCGTCCCACGTTTTGGATCGCTACGTCCCACAGGGTCGGCGCGTCACCGGCTTGGGCGGGCGACGCGGGGAAGCTGAGGGACCAAGGATCGCGGTCAAGGGCCGGGGTGGCGTCCACCTCGTCGAGCAAAAGCTCCACGTTCTGGTCGCGACCGACGCCGTGGGCAAAGGTCAGCCGCACGGTGCCGGTCACGGGATCGGCGGGATCCGCGGGCAAGGGCGTCTGCAGGGACGGGGCGGCCCCGAAGGACGGCGCCAGCAGGAAGGCTGCGGTATTGGACGTTTCAAAGGCCACGGTGCCCACCGAGGTGACCGGTGCGGGTGGCTCGGGAAGGGGCTCGGCCAGGGGTTCGTCCAGGTCTTTGCGCAGGTGGTGCTCCACTTGAACGGCAACCAATCCGGGCCGCAAATCCGGGGGAATCGCGAGGGAGATTCGACGATCTGTGGGATCCAGCAGGGCCGGCCCTTGCAGCAGGTCGTTGCCCAGGCGCACCCGGGTCAGCTCGCCGCGCAAACCCGAGCCGGCGAGCATCAGGTGATGGCCGTGGGTGATGATCAGGCCCGCTTGGGCGACGCTCGAGGGGTCCCCTGGATTCGGGTTCGACAGCAGTGACGTAATGCGCGGCCGATTCAGGGGTCGGTTGAAGATTCGGCGATATTGGACCGGCGGACCCGTGGCCGTGGACCGTCGGCTTTCGATCAACGCCACGGTGACGGTGTACAACGCGCTCGGCCGCAGACCCGAATTCAAGGACGACCACAGGCGCGACATCTCCTCGGTATCGTGCCAATGGGGAGAGATGCGGATCTGCTCGATTTGGTCCGCCAGCTCTTCGGCGTCCAACGCGGAAAAGGGCGCCGGCAAGAGGGTGGCGTCGGGGTGGGTGGGCGTCAGGCTGTCGCGGATCTTCTGGCGCGAAAGCACGGGAATCTCATGCAAGAGCTGCATGCCGTAACCGAGCAAGATTTCCGCCTGGAGATCCTCGAGGCCGTAGGCCGACAGCATGTAGTGCAGGTCGAGGGCTAGGAATGGATTGCTGAGACGTCGACCGGAGCTCGAGCGAGACGGCAATCGTTCGTTCGACCAACCCGTATTGGGGGTGACCCGATACAAAAAGAGATTGAGTCGCGATTTGGTGGCGGTGCCGTTTTCCTCTTCGCGGGCCAACCGCTCGGGCGGTTTGGCAGTGACCTCGAAGCTCACCGCGTCGGTGACGTCGGCATTGAGCAGACCGTCGTTGAGCAGGTCTTCGAGCACGGCGGTCACACCGGCGATGGCCAGGGCGTTGGACATGACGTTTCAGCTCCCGCGGCGGCGCAAATAATCTTCGAGGGAGACCGTGGCCCGGGGGCGCCGGGCACGGGGCGATGGGGAACTCGTTCGGGCCGACGGCGGCGGGGCCTGGCGCACCTCGATGTGGCCGATGCGCACGTCGATTTTGGGTCGCGCCGGCTCGGCCGCAGTCAAGGGCTCGGGAGCCGGGGCCACCAGACCTTGGGGCACGGCGAGGCTCGGTTCAGGGGGCATCCAAGGACCGGCGACAGGTTCCGCAGGGCGCAGATCCGGTTGAGCCATGGCGGCAAGGCTCGGGACACGGGGCTCGTCAGGCTCGTCGTGCATCGGCTCGAAAGCCTTCGACGGCACCGGCGAGTCCGAGTTCGTCTCCCCTGTGGGCAAGCCGGCTCGGGGTTCGAATTCGGTTTCCACAGGGCGGAGCGCCGAGGGTCCGGTCGATTCAGACCGGTCCGAGATGGTCTCGTGCGACCTCTTCACAGGTTCTTGGGCTTGGGGTGACGGCGCCTGTGGCTCGGCGTGGGCCCGCTTCGGTCTGGGATTGTCGACTTCGAGGCGGAGTCGTGCCTGGACCGTCGCCTTTTCGGTCCGTTCCTTATCTTCAGAATCTGGCTGGCGCACGGTGCGCTCCTGGTGGCTCTCGCCCCACGCTCCGTTGTCGATGGACGGTCCGGGCGACTCGAACCGGCCCGGTAAGCGTGGACGGGCCGTTTCCAAACGTCCGGTTGAGCGTGCCAAGAGGTGGTCCATGGCGTTCATGCCGAGCCCTGCCCTCTGGCGGACACCATGTCCACATAGAGCCGTCGGCGCACCGGGCCGAGGGCCAGCACCTCATTTTCGGTCCAGCCGTAGGTGGACGCCAGGGCGTGGATATCGAGCAGCAGCCGACGCCCGTGGGCTTCGACCTCGGCGTAGAAGGCCTCGGCAATGTCGAAAATGCGCTGGAATTCGAGCTCGCAGCCCACACATTGGAAGTCGAGCCGAACCTCGACCATGGGGTCCACCGCCTCCCAGGCCGCAGCGAGCACAGGCACCAACTCGTCCAAGCGGTCTTCCCCGAGGGCGGACGGATCCGGCGACTCAAGGGTGCGTCGCAAGAGGGCCCGGCGTGGATCGTCGTCGACCGTGGCCAGCACCGCAGCCAGATCGTCGGTGGACGGCAGCCGAAAGCTCAGATCGCCGTGACGATGGAGGCCACCGGGATCTTCCGGCCCCGGCAAGCTCGACAGCAGCACGAGATCCATGGGGGTTTCAAGCCCGGTATCGCAATCAGGGCAGCGCACCATGACTTCCATCGACCGGCCGAAAGTCGCCCGTCGAAGAGCCACCAGCCGCCGATCCCGCTCGGCCACCGGCAGAGCGCGCAAAGCGTCTGCCCCCGCGTTTGGCCAGGCGTAGGCCAGCAGCAACAACCCCCGGTCCAGGGGGCCGCGGCCGTGGCCGGCTTCCAGCAAGCGCAGCAAATCTGTGGCGTTGAGTCCGTGCATGGCCTGAGTTCGATTCATGACTCAGGTCTCCGTCCACGCCGTGATGAAAGGACCGCGCCATGTCGATCCGTGCCACGTCGATTCGTCCCGCCCGATTGGCACGGCGCCGATTCGCACCGTGTCGAGGCCAGCCACGGAATAGATTCCGAGGCTACCTTTGCCAGCCACGGAATAAATTCCGAGGCTACCTTTGCCTTGTCCCCTGCGGGGACGGCCCGGAAGCGGAATGCAGAGCCGCCCCGGAGGGGCAAGACAGGTGTAGCCTCGGGCTTCAGCCCGTGGCGTTCGGTCCGGGACGGAAACATCGATCCGCGCCACGTCGATCTGCGCGACGCCGATTCGCACCGTGTCGATCCGGACCGTGTCGATCCGCACCGTGTCGATCTGCGCGACGCCGATTCGCACCGTGTCGAGGCCAGCCACGGAATAAATTCCGAGGCTACCTTTGCCTTGTCCCCTGCGGGGACGGCCCGGAAGCGGAATGCAGAGCCGCCCCGAAGGGGCAAGGCATATGTAGCCTCGGGCTTCAGCCCGTGGCGTTCGGTCCGAGACGGAAACATGGATCCGCCCCACGTCGATCTGCACGACGCCGATCCGCATCGTGTCGATCCGGACCGTGTCGATCTGCGCGACTCCGATCCGGACCGTGTCGAGGCCAGCCACGGAATAAAATCCGAGGCTACCTTTGCCATGTCCCCTGCGAGGACAGCCCCGAAGCGGAATGCAGAGCCGCCCCGCAGGGGCAAGGTATATGTAGCCTCGGGCTTCAGCCCGTGGCGCTCGGTCCGGGACTTCAGCCCGTGGCGTTCGGTCGGGGGCTTCCGCCCGTGGCGTTCGGTCCGGGGCTTCCACCCGTGGCGTTCGGTCGGGGGCTTCCGCCCGTGGCGTTCGGTCGGGGGCTTCCGCCCGTGGCGTTCGGTCCGGGGCTTCCACCCGTGGCGTTCGGTCGGGGGCTTCAGCCCGTGGCGTTCGGTCCGGGGCTTCCGCCCGTGGCGTTCGGTCGGGGGCTTCATCCCGTGGCGTTCGGTCCGGGGCTTCCGCCCGTGGCGTTCGGTCCGGGTCTTCAGCCCGTAGCATTCGGGTCGGGAGATAGCGTTTTCCACGATGCTCAGCTCCGAGTTACCGTGTTGTTGATCAGAGGGGTGGTTCGTCGTAGGACGGCTCGTCGGGTTCGGTCACGGCCTCGTCCTGCTGCCAGCCTTCCGTTTCGATCTTCAGCATTTGGATGGCGACCGCGTTGCCGTTGGCGTCGAGCTCGGGCAAAGCCTGATATTCCGAGGGCCAGCATCGAAAGAGGTTGTAGGCCATCGCCAGCTGACCCGCCTCGTTGTACAGCTCCAAGGTGATGTCCTTGCGGAAATCCTTCAACGACGACTCGGAGCCGGGGCCCCCGGCCACGTTCCAGACCTTGTTGGCCCAGCGGGCGAATTCCACATCGTGGGTCACGCCGCGTTCGAGGGTCACGCCTTCGTATTTCACTTGCCCCGGGCTTTTGCGCGGCGAGCTGAAGTCGCCGCCCTCCCGGTGCTCGACGATTTCGGTGGTGCGTTTGAGCGGGCTCACCTTGCTGACCCCGGCCACGTAGCGGCCGTCCCAACGCACACGGAATTTGAAGTTCTTATAGGGGTCCAACCGATTGGGGTTGGTGGAGAACTGCGCCATGGTTTGCTCCTCGGAGGATCAGCCTTGACCCTGTCCGGCCAGCTGTTGGATTTTCAGAATCACGAATTCGGCGGGTTTCAAAGGAGCGAAACCCACCACGATGTTGACAATGCCGCGGTTGATGTCGTCCTGGGTGGTGGTCTCGGCGTCGCAACGCACCAGGTAGGCGTCGCGGGGATTGCTGCCTTGGAACGCGCCCTGGCGGTAGAGCCCCTGCATGAACGCGCCGATGTTGAGGCGAATCTGCGCCCACAGGCTTTCGTCGTTGGGCTCGAAGGTCACCCATTGGGTGCCGCGATAGAGGCTCTCTTCGAGGAAGAGCGCGAGCCGACGGACGGGCACGTACTTCCATTCCGAGGCCAACAGATCGGCCCCTTCCAAGGTGCGGGCACCCCACACCACATTGCCCGGCACCCGGAAGTTGCGCAGGCAATTGATCGCCAGGGGATTCAAAACACCGTTTTGATCGTCGGTGAGCACGGTTTCGAGGGCCTGGACTCCGCGCAAGCGGGCATCGACCCCGGCCGGTCCCTTCCAAACGCCACGTTCGGCGTCGGTGCGGGCGTAAATGCCGGCGACGGTGCCGCTGGAGGCAATGGTGCGCAGCCGGAATTCATCGAGAGGATCGGCGATGCGTGGGCGCGGAAAGTAGAGGGCCGCGTTCTTGTGTCGGATGGTCGAATTCTGGTCGAGCCAGGCTTCGATCTCCGAAACCTCGTCGCGAGTCGCGTCTGATTGGGGCACGTCGACGATGTAAAAGGCGCGGCGCTTTTCCGCATAGGCCACACCGCCGCCGATCACCGACAAGGCGGGACCGTCCGCCAAGCTCATGGTGTCCGGCAGGCACAAGATGTTGAAGAGATCCACGGGATCGAGGGCATCGAGCGCAGCGGAAAGAGCGTTGCCGTCCGGAACTGTGCCGTCGTTACCCGCCGTGCCCGCGCCTTGTTTGAGCACCGCCGCTCCACCGCCCAGGATATAGGTCTGGACGTTGGGCGCCGGGGTGAAGACCAAGCTGCCGGCCAAAGCACCGGCGAGGGTGATGCCCGAACTCAAGTTCGCGGCGCCGGATTTGACCGTCAGCACCGCGCCGGTGCCCAAGCTGCCTTGGACCTGGACGGTGGCGGTGGCGAGGCTCGGGTCGGCGGCCCGGATCAAACCTTGCAATCGAGTGGCCAGCTCGGCTGTGCTCGCCGGGGCGGAGCCACCGAGCACGGCCACCCCATGGCCGTCGGCGGTCATGGTTTCGTTGAGCGGAACCGTGGACAGGTCGGTGATCGGTGCCGAGGTGGTGCCGTTCGCCGCCGGGCGATTGGTGGCGTGGGCCGCGGTGACTTGAATCAGCTTGGAGCCGTCGTTGATCACGTTGGTGACGTTGCGCGAGCCGGCGGTCATGGTCAGATTGAGGAAGATCTCCGAGCTGACCTCGTTGCCGTTGACCACCTCACGTACGGTCAAGTTGAACGTATTGGCGGGATCTTGGCTGCCGTAATCCACCTCGACCCGCAGGTTGTTGCCCCACACGCCGGGGGAAGCGGCAGCCAGCGTCAACGCGTCGACACCATTGGCTTGGTCACGCAGAATCACCGTCGCCGCCACCGCGCTGGCAGCCACCGCCGTGCGCACGATCCAGGCTTGAGAGCCGCCGTTTTGAAAGAATTGATCGAGGGCGTAAGACGCTTCGCTATCGGCTCGCAAACCGCCGAAAATACGTTCGAAATCGCCGTAAGAAAGCACTCGCACAGCCTCGTTCATGGGGCCGCGCGAGAAGAATCCTACGAAAGCGCCGATCGAGGTGGCGACGCCCGTAAGGGTTCGAACACCACTTGGCACCTCCTCGATATAAACGCCGGGATAGGTTGGGCTGACGGGCATGGGGACCTCCTGTGCCGTTCGGTGGGGAAAGCTCGGACTCGTTGGAAAGTTAAAGCTTCATGGGTGCAAAACGTTTAGTGTCGATCGGCTCAGCTGGTGACCCGTCCGACCAGCAGACGAATCTGAATCGGCTGCTCCACGGTGTTGGTGAAAGAGATCTTCTGGGGCGCGACCTCCAACAAGGAACCGATCACACCGCCGTATAGGAAAAGAGCGGCGTCGAGAGGCACGTCCGTGGCCCCTTCCGTGTCCGCCGCGTCCTTGATCGTCCAGGTCAAACCCGCGTGGTAAACATCGGACGTCAGGGCGAAAGCCCGCAGGTCCGTAACATCGCCCGACGGCTGAATCTCCACCGTCAGCTCACCGTCCGTGCCGCCATCGTGGGCGGGTACGGTTTCTTCGATCAGGGCATACGCATTGATGCCGGCGGACGAGCCGGCTTTGAGGGAAGGTCCGCCCGAAATCTCGGCGGAAGACGTCCAAGCTACTTTGGTCGACATCTCAGGTCTCCAAGCGGGCACGGCCCGGGCCGTGGTGCCGCAGGGCTGGAGCTTTGGGTAGACCTCACCCGTGCGGAGCGAGATCGGCTACGCTGCAATCGCTTCGAGGCGACAGCCTTTACGGTGGCTTCTGGTAGGTAGTGAAGGGAGCGGGGAAAGCGTTACAAGTCGCGCGAGGAAATCGCGAAAAAGACTTTTGAGAGGTCCGGCTAGACTCCATAGAGTTCAAAAATTAGTCGACGGGTGACCTCCGGCTCGGTGAGTTCGGGATGATCCTTGCGAATCCGTGATTTGGCGCAATCACGCACGAAATCGCTCAAATCGAAAGCGATGGCAAGGCGTTGTGCACCCGTCATCTCTCGCCAAACCTCGAGCTGGCGCCGGTAGGCTTCGTCGCTGGTGTCTGCCGGCTTCATGGCGATGGATGGCCCGTGGTCATGCACCCTTCGGATTCTGTGCCCGCGTCTGGGTCGAGCGACAGGTTAGGGGTTTCGATCTTGTGGGCTTTACGCCAGTGATTCCGCATGGCTTCAGAATAACAAGTCGGCTCGACGGAGACCACAAGCCCGCAAAGCGATGGCCTCTACATCTGCCCGGTCGTTGCTTTGCGGGGGGACTAGCGGACGCGACAGAATAGGGCTCCATGAGTACCGCATCATGTTCTTCATCTGAGATCCGCTCCACCCCCGAGGCGGAGGTCGACATTACCTCTGAGCTGGTGGTCGCTCTGCTGACTGCCCAACATCCCGATTTGGCTTATCTTCCGATTCGGCTCTTTGAGTCCGGTTGGGACAACACCATGTACCGCCTGGGTGACGATCTTTTGGTTCGTTTGCCGCGACGCAAGATCGCCGCCGGCATCATCGGCAACGAGCAGAAGTGGTTACCCAGGCTGGCGCCGAGCCTGCCGCTGCCGGTGCCGGCTGCCCTGAGGATCGGCACGCCGGGTCATGGCTATCCGTGGTCATGGAGTGTGTTGCCGTGGTTGAAAGGCGGCGCCGCGGACCAGCATCCGGCCGATGCCGACCAGTGGACGGTGTGGGTAGATTTCTTGGGTGCGTTGCACCAAGAACCCGACTCCGAAGCGCCCAAGAACCCACACCGCGGTGTGCCCCTGCGCCACCGCGCGGACGCGGTGGCGCCCCGGCTGGACCGCTTGCGGTCAGAAACACGATCCGTCACCCCGGCGATCGACCACCTATGGCGACAAGCCTTGGACACCCCGATCGACATCGCCGAGACCTGGCTGCACGGTGACTTGCACCAGCGCAACGTGTTGACCCGCGACGGCAGATTCGTCGGCGTGATCGATTGGGGGGACGTCTGCCGTGGGGATCGAGCCACCGACTTAGCGTCGATATGGATGCAGCTGGCGGACCCGCAAGCCCGGCGTCAGGCCCGGCAAGCCCTCGACGACGTCACCGAAGCGACTTGGCGCCGAGCCCAGGGTTGGGCCGTGTTCTACGCCACCCTGCTGCTCGACACCGGTCGGGTGGACAACCCTCGCCACGCCGTCATGGGTGAACTCATTTTTCACCGCTTGGAGGAAGACTTCGAGCCCTAGGATTCGGATCGGCGAGAACCAAGGTCGGGGGAAGAGTTCTGCCTGGATCCATCGTTCTTTTGATGTCACGGGTCGACCGAGCCGACTGGCCGAAGGTTGACAGGACCGAACCTCGGACCTAGCATGATCGAACTCCCCCTCAACCCACCTCTGAACCGGCCAATCGCCCACGGGCAAGCCGGAGGAGCTTTGCGCCATGAGTCGACTGCCGACTGGAATATTTCTTGTCCTTGCTTCCCTTTTGATCTCGGATTCGACGCTCGCGCAGCAGGTGGAAAGGACCAGCGCCCAGAAGATAGTTGTTCAACCATCTTCCGGAGACGCTGTGATCCTTTATTCCGAGCCTGGATTTCGAGGACGAAATGAGTCGTTCCGGGAGCCTGATCATCGTCTCGACGACAACCGAATCGGCAATGACGGCGCGGCTTCGATTCGTGTGCCGAAGGGTTGCCGGGTGACTCTTTTCGAGCACTACGATTTCAAGGGGCTGTCGGTGGAACTCGATGAGGACGTCCGAGACCTAGCGCGGACTCGGTTGGGTCGAAGCGAGGTTTCGTCGTTGAAGGCGTCCTGTCGAAGGGTTGACGACGGACCAGATGACGGGCCGGACGGCAATCTCGATCCCGAGCGGCGACTTCGCGGACGCCGGGGCGTTCTGGTTTTTTCGGAGACCCTCTTTCGCGGTCGTTTCGAGTTTTTCGACGGCAATGAGCGCGATTTGGCGGATCGACCCATCGGCGGCGACAGCATCAGCTCGATCCGGGTGGCCCGGGGTTGTGTTTTGACCCTTTTCTCGGATCGAGATTTTGGCGGCGAGCGGACCGAATTTCGACGCCATGCGGGCAACCTTCGGCGTACCTCGCCCGGCCCGGACACCGCCTCTTCGTTGACCGTCAATTGTGAGGAACGGGGTGGGGGAGTCACGCTCTTCAGCGACAGCGGCTTTCGCGGCCAGCGAGAGACTTTGGTCCGCGATGTCAGTCGTCTCGCGGACATCCGCCTGGGTGAAAATCGCGTGGGTTCGGTGCGGCTCTCTCCGGGTTGTCGGGCCACGCTCTATGCCCAGCGGGACTATCGCGGAGCCTCCTTGGTGGTGGAAGACGACCTGACCAACCTAGCCGGTTTGGCGGTAGGACCCGACGCCGCTTCTTCCGTGCGTGTCGCTTGTGAGGGCCGGCCGACAAGCCCCGTTGACTTGCCCTATGGCAGTGGGGTTTGGCTCTTCGACCACAGTCACTTTGTCGGTGAAGGTGTGCGTTTTCGCAGGGATGTTCCGCGGCTTTCCGAAACCGAAATCGGCAATGACCGAGCCGGCTCCATCCGCGTCGCTCCGGGCTGCGAAGCGGTCCTCTATCGCAATGCCGAATATCGGCGGAAGGGCGTGCCGGTGACGGGCGATGTGGAGGACTTGGATCGCATCCGCGGCATCGGCAACAACAAGCTCTCTTCGATCCGAGTCCGCTGCGATCGTCCGAATCATTGATTTCAGGTCTCGCCTTGGCGGATCGACCGGCCCTGGAAACTCTGATCCCCTTGCCTTAAGATATAGGCATGTCTAGATATCTAATCCTAAGCGTGCTGCTCAGCTTCGTCGTTCTCCCCTTGTCGGCTTCCGACAATGCCTATCATGGTCCTGTTTTGAGGGCAGACTATGAGGGTCCGATTTTGGTCGACAACAGCCAATATCGCTACACAGCGAATGATCGGCTGGAGTTTTTCACCGAGCCTTTTTTGAGTCGAAATATGCCCGAGCTTGTGCCCCTTCGGCCGGCGATTGATACCTGGGCGTCTCGGCACAACGTACATCCGCGGCTGTTGAGCCTGATCGTCCGAGACTATTTTGTCGGCCGTCAGGTGCTCGGTGAACGTTCCGAATTCGATGAGGTGGCGCGTTTGGCGGCGGCTCTAGATTCCGTGTATCAGACCCAGAAGGGACATCCCTTGGCGGCGACCCGGGCAGTGAGAGCGGTTGCCGACGGGCTAGCCTTCGAGCTTCGATTGCCGTCGGAATGGTCCATCGAGCGGACGACAGGTGTTCGGCGCGGTGGCAATCCCACCCTCTTCGGCTATTTCCAACCGCCTTGGCGGATCGGTGAGTCATGGGCCGGCGGCGGAGCCCATGGCGACACGGGCAGCGGCTTGCAAAATGCCCTGGATTTTATCGGCGGGTCCGCCGGCTGGGGTGACGACACTTCCCTCTGGTGGGTCGCCGCCATGCAATCCGGCACGGCTCGAGTTTGGTCGTCCTGCGGCATGTCGATCGTCCACGACGACGGTTGGGTCACGGACTACTATCACCTGGACAACATCCAAGTCACCGACATGCAACCCGTGCAAAGGGACGTGCAGCTATCGAATTACGCCGACAATCTCGCCCAAGCAACATGCACAGGGGGTGCTTCCACTGGCCCCCACATCCACATGTCGGTGAGCTGGGACGGCGAGCGAGTGCTGGTGGACGAGAGCGAGATCGATTTCACAGCATTTTCCCACCACGTCGGAGTCGGCCAATACGACTCCAATTGCAATACCTCCTGGTACACCCATTTCAACAACGGCCAGGTTTGTCCCTTTTTCCTCCAATTGTTCAACGACGCACCGTCCGCGGCGAATATCATCTTCAACGATGGTTTCGAATCGGGCGATATCAGTGCTTGGTCGCCGTAATGGCTGTGGCGGAATTCTGCCGTCGGTCTCAAAACGGCAAATCTGGATGGACCCTAGCGAGCCTTCGGCCTCAAACCCGCGAGGAAACGCGGAACCGATATCGTTCGCCGCACCCGCCTGGCCGGCCGCGCCACGGAATAAATTCCGAGGCTAGGCGCCCCCGGCTACTCATGCCTTGCTCCTTCGGGACAGCCCGGAAGCTGAAATGCAGGGCCGTCCCGCAGGGACAAGGCTTGGGTAGCCTCGGGCTTCAGCCCGTGGCGCCAGCTTATGAGGGGAGCGCCCTAGCTAAGATGTCTTATCGTTTCTAAAATAAATATTTTTTCCTGAGGCCTGTCCGTGAAGAAAAATCTTGTGGTTGGTGGATTTTCCCTTGGAAGCGTTGTTGTGTGTGCGCTTTGCGTAGGTCTGCTCGCCGGCCCACTTGCGGCGGACTCGTCTCCCGCGTCCGCCCAGCCCGCGACCTATGTTTCGTTGCTTGAGCTATTCGAAGCCTGGCGAGCCTTCGAGCAGCCTCCCCGGTTGGAAGGAGCGCCGGACTACACCGTCGAGACCACGGCCCGACGGCACCGCGAGCTGCAGGCCTACCAGAAGCGCCTCGACGCCCTCGATACGACGGGTTGGTCCGTGGAGCAGAAGGTGGATTTGGAGTTGGTGCGGGCGGAGATGAACGGCTTCGACTTCAACGCCCGTGTGCTGAAGCCCTGGGCCCGGGATCCGGCTTTTTACGCTTCGGTCTGGACCTACCAAAGCGACACCCCGGCCCACGAAGGGCCCACCCATCACGCCTTGATCGAGCTATGGGCTTATTCCTTTCCTTTGTCGGATGCCTCCCAAGAGAAGCTGGCCGGCGAGCTGCGCACGGTCGCCCCCTTGCTCAGGCAGGCGCGTCGAAATTTGGTCGGCAACGCCAAGGAGCTGTGGCTGGCCGGCATCGGGAATTTGAGGGACCAAGCCGAAGTCCTAGACCAGCTGAAATCCCGCAATGCCTACGCCGGAGAGGCTTTTCAAGCTGCCCTGCACGAAGCCCTCGCAGCCACGCGTTCATTCGTCCAATGGTTGGAGGAGCAGGCACCGTCGAAAACCGAGCCGTCGGGAATCGGCAAAGAAAACTACACCTGGTCTTTGCGCAACGTGCACCTCGTGCCTCTTTCGTGGGAAGAGGAGGTCAGCCTGTTGAAGCGCGAGCTCGACCGCGCCCACGCGTCCTTGAGGCTCGAAGAGCATCGCAATCGAAACCTGCCGCCCATGAAGCCGATTTCCAGCTCGGAGGAATATGACCGCCGAGCGAATGGGGCGGTGGATCGATACATGCGCTTCTTGGAGCAAAACAAGGTCCTGCCGATCCACGACTACATGGACCCGGCCTTGCGCGCCCAGCTCGGCCAATACGTGCCGCCCGAATCGCGTAACTTCTTCCGCACCGTCTCCCACTACGAGCCCCTGGCCCTGTGGACCCACTTCTACCACTGGTGGGACCTGGCCCAAATGCGCGACCATCCCCACCCGAGCCCCATTCGCCGTGGCCCCTTGCTCTACAACATTTTCGACAGCCGAGCCGAAGGCATGGCCACCGGCGTCGAAGAAATGATGATGCACGCCGGCCTCTTCGACGACCAACCCAGGGCGCGCGAACTGGTGTGGATCATGGTCGCCCAACGTGCGGCCCGAGGCCTAGGCTCCCTCTACGTGCACGCCAACCGCTTCACCATGAAAGAAGCCCGCGACTTCCACGTCGCCTGGACTCCCAGAGGTTGGATGCGCGAAGACCTAGACCTATTGGGTTTCGAGCAACAGCTCTACCTGCGTCAGCCCGGTTACGGCACCAGCTACATCACTGGGAAATATCTTATTGAAAGGTTATTGGCGGAACGAAGCCGACAAGTAGGCGAGAGCTTTAACCTGCACGACTTTTTCGAAGAAGTGAACGCCGCCGGGGTGATCCCCGTGTCGTTGATTCGCCGGCAGCTGACGGGTAAGGATGATGAGTTGGAGGTCTTGAGAGCTGCCGATTGAAACCCGCGGGCTTTTTCTCTGGGTTTCGCAGATTTTCCAGGCATCTCAGCGAAGCCTTCGGCCCCAATCCGCAAACTTTCATGGTCTTGGTGGCCGATCCCCCACGGAATAAATTCCGAGGCTAGGCGCCCCCGGCTAAACATGCCTCGCCCCTGACGGGGCAGCCCGGAAGATGCAGGGCCGTTCCACCAGGGCAAGGCTTACGCAGCCAGAGCCCATCCCCGCCCGACGACTGAAGGCATTCCCTTCCTGGGATTTCAGATCTACCCCAACCGCAAGCGGCTCAAGCGACGCAAGGTAGCCCACTTTCGACGCAAGCTGCGAAAGCATCCAGCGAAGCCTCCGGCCTCAAACCCGCGAGGAAATGCGGAACCGGCATTGTTCGCCGCACCGCGCCTGGGCGGCCCCGTCACGGAATAAATTCCGAGGCTAGGCGCCCCCGGCTAAACATGCCTCGCCCCTAACGGGGCAGCCCGGAAGATGAAATGCAGGGCCGTCCCGCAGGGACAAGGCTTGTGTAGCCTCGGGCTTCAGCCCGTGGCGGGGTCCGGTTTGAGGAGTTTTCCACAAGCCTCGTAAATTCTTGACTCAAATGTTCAGGATCTTATGAGGGGAGCCTCTAGTCGAGCTGGAGGCCGGCCGATCCACACCGGAGCGAGTTGCAGCGTCTGTACACGGTTGGATGGGGCATGCACTCCATGGAGACAGCGCCGGTTTACGGCGCCAGTTGTTGGCAGAATTGCCGGCTGAGGTGCTCAAAAGACTCTAAGTGGGTCATCCGAAAATTTTTTTTCGCTGCGCGATGCGCCAGACCAGACAGAGAGGTCAGAGCAAGACAGAGACCAGAGATTCAGAGTCCAGAGAATGAGGCCAAAACCACCCGAAACCCGAGGTCGAGGTCGCGGAAGTCCGGATGACCGTCGCTGCGATAGGCGCAGCGGACGAGCTGCGGACCGTTGCCAAAGGAGCCGCCGCGCACAACACGGGAGCTATTTTTCTGGTCTTTTTCAGCATCTTCTTTCGAGTGGCTCTTCGTCCAAGGGCTTGAGGTCCATTCCCACACATTGCCCGAGGTTTCCTGGCATCCATAGGGCGTCTTCACTTGCGCGAAGATCCCCACCACATTGCGTCGTGGAATTCCGCTGCGGGCATCGTTGGCGGAGTTTTTCTGGTAGGTATTACCCCAAGGGTAGATCCCGCTGTTTTTTCCACGTGCAGCTTTTTCCCATTCTTGTTCCGTGGGTAGGCGGACGGCCCAATCCCCATTCTGCCAAACCGTTTCAAGCCCTGAGGGCAAAGATTCGGAGTCGGCCCATGTTTTGAGCTGTCGGGTCAGCCATCGGCAATATCCATTGGCTTCTTCGAAAGAGATCCAGATCACCGGCATGTGCGGGTCGCCGTCGGTCAAGGCATCCGGGTCGTTTGGTTTCTCACCGCTAGCCTCCACATAGGCACGAAATTGGGCCACGGTCACGGGCCATTGACCCATCCAATATTCGTCGAGCTTCAACCGGGATTGGGGTTGTTCGCGGGAAGAAGCTTCCCCATCTTGCTTGGGATCACTACCGAAGAGGAACGGACCTGCTGGAATTCGAATAAAACCCAGGCTGTCGCCTCGCGGCAGGAAAGCGCGAGATGCATCGAATCGGGGATCGCCCAGGGTGCCCAAACATTGGCCCGCGGTATGACGTTCTAGGTTTGGGAGCTTTGAGCTCAACACGGATTGGAGGCAATCTCGAACCTCGGTCAGGACCTTATATTCCTTCGAATCCGGAGTCGGCTCCAAAGTTCCTGAACGCAGGCAAGTCGATTCCGCCAGAATCTCTCCCGCGATCAGCACCGACCAAGCGTCCCCGGGCGAAGGGGGCGAGCTGGGTAAGATCAAGCGTTCCACGAGATCCCAAACGTCCTGCTCGTCCATGCGCGCGCCCGCCAAGAGCGCCGGCTCGCGCCACCGGTCGGGGTCCTCACGTGTCAGCTCCACCAGGCGTTGGCGCCGCCGTTTGCTCAGATGGCAGGCAGCCAAATACTCCTGAAAAGATCGATGGGGAAAGGCATAGATCCCGTCGTCTCTGCGCACCAAGAGTCCGAGACGCTCTTTCAAATAAGCCGTCGCTTGTTTTAGGTTCACGTCTTTGTCGGCGCCCGTGACCAAATCAGAAAGGCAGAGCTTGAGATCCTTCTCCGGAATGTCGGCGGCCCCGCCGAGATCCCCCTGCTGGCGTAGATGGACCTCGAATGCCAGCTCTTCAAAGGCACGGCGGATTCGCGGCTTGCCCACGTTGAGCCAAGCGGAAAGGGATTTGGGTTGGGTCTCGTCACGCAGGCGGTCCGTATCCCAGCTGTCCAAGAGCAGGTCCACACTCTCTTCGTAGAGCTCGTGTCGATGCTCGGGCATGCGGCTGAAGGCGTCGAGCGCGATCATCAGGGTCAGCAGGATGGGGCGGCGGGCCAGGTCGGTGAGGCGGGCGGAGCCCAGCACCGCGCGCAGGAATTGCTCGCCCCGGTCGGCTGCCGACTCGTCAGTGAAGCGGTGGGGCCGCTGGATGGCGGCTTGGCGATACCAGAGCTGGGCGAATCGGCGGATCTGCCCCTTGCTGAAGGGGGCAAGGCGCGCCCGGTGAAAACCCGACGGTTTCCACTTCTGGGCTTCATAGGGGTGCACGCGGCTGGTGATCAAGACCCGGGCCCCGCCACCGGCGATAAATTCAAGGGCCGAGCCCACCACAGCTCGGCGTAGGCCGACCTCGACTTCGTCTAAACCGTCGAGCAGGAGCAGGGCTCGGTCCCCACGGAGTCGACGGCAAATCAGCTCACTCAGGGCGTTCTGGGCGTCAGTTTCGAGGGTTTTTTCGATAAAGGCTCGGAAACCCTGCGCCGTGCAGTCGGCCAATCCCGAGGCGGCGAAGTCCCGCAAGATGACTCGGAAAGGGAAAAGGGCGCCGTGGGTCCACGGCTGGGGCTCTTCTGCGGGCGTGCCGTCGTCTTGGGGCAAGGGGGCGGTCATCAGGTCGAGGTTTACACTGGCGTGACCCAGGCGTGCCCCGGCCAAGCAACGCGCAACGAAATCGACGAAGGTGCTTTTGCCGCCACCCGGGTCCCCCAGGAGCACCAGATAGGGGTGGGTTTCAAGCACTTCGAGGGCCGAGAGGAGTCGGCGGGACTCGGAGTCTTCCGCCTGGAGCTTATGGAGCTCGAGAGGCTCCTCGGAGCTCTCAAGGTCTTCGGGCGCCGGCTCCCGCGCGAAGGAATCGGTCAACAAGGCGGTGTAGATGGCGTCTAAGGGAACACCCGGTGTGGAAGTATCGGAGCGCAGCTCTTTATCCAACAGCTCTAAGGGCATGTCCTTGGTTTTTTTCATCAACCGATTCAGGTATTGCCGTTCGAGCTCATTGGGCACGTTGTCGTCCACAGCCACGGCAGTCGAATGCTCCTCCCAACGTTGGGAGGTAGCTTCAAGAAGCTGCAGTTGAGCTTCTAAGACTTCCAGCTGTTGCTCTCCAATCTCCACTTGCCGCTTGCCCAATGCCTGTTGTACCTGGCGTTGCCGAACGGCCTCGCGGCCGGCGGAGAGCTTTACCAATTCTTGTAGGGCTTCGGAGCCCGATTCGGCCACGGCTTTGGTGAATTCCTGCTCGAGAACGGCCCAGGCAAAGGCAAAGCCGGCGGCTGGCGCGGTGCTGGGTTTCATTTGCTGGAAGAGCGACTCGCAGTCCGAGGTGTCGGTAGCGGAGAGCAAAAAGGGGTACTGCGCCAGGGTAGAAGCCCATCGCTCGTCCTGGACCATCTCCAGAAAATTCGCGAGATCCTGATCGGTAGAAAATGTTTTGAAGGAGTCGACGAATGCGCCGGACGCGCGGCCTAGGGCGTTCTCAAGTGGGCTCTCGAGAGGCCCGCCGAACACCGCTTTTTTGATCCGAGAGGCCACGTCGCCGGCTGCTGCCTTGACCGGCATGGATGCTAAAGCACCGAGGGCGGCCTTTCCGGCAGCAACGGCAATGACGGTCAGTGTGACGGGTTCGGGCATGTTCGTCCTCCCAAGCGGCCATACGATCGGATCGGTCTAGGACTGGATGGTATCAAGTCTCTGTCGACCTAGATCACCCGGGCTCACTGCTCGCCAATCACTGCTCGCCAATCACTGCTCGCCAATCACTGCTCGCCAATCACTGCTCGCCAATCACTGCTCGCCCGACGCTTCCGCGACCACCGGCTTGCCAAAGACCGCTTTCAAACCATGGGTAAACGCGGTGGGCTGAGCGGAGACGTGGTTTTCGCCTTTCAGGCTTTCGTGGACCAGCCGTAGGTCTGGGTAGTTTCTTACCGTGAGGATGGCGTGAAATCTCTCGACGCCGTCGGCGATTTGCCGCTCGATCTCGCCTTCGGTTCCTGCCGACAGGTAAAGGACGGCGTTCAGGTTGGGATGCTGGTCGGCGTAGGCCGTTTCGTGACGGAAAAGGATGTCGTCCATGCGCGGGCTGGTGGCGATGTAGCGGTGGAAGGTGCCGGGATGGCGTAGGAGGGTGTCGAGCACGAAGAGGCCGCCGGCGGAGGTGCCGAGCAGTGTGCGATGGCCGGGTCGGGTGCGGTAGGTATCGTCGACGAAGGGGATGGCTTGCTCTTTCAAGAAGCTGAAGAAGCGTGCCGCACCGTCGGGCTCAAGGTCTGGGTCGGCGTCAAATTCCGCGGTCGGGGTGAAGTCGCGACCCCGCTTCTGGGACATCTCGTCGAAACCTCCCGGGTAGGCGATGCCCACCAGGATCAGATCGGGCACGCTTTGGTGTCCGAGGAAAATGCTTTCCAGGGGCAGCAACCGTGCGGTCTCGGTGATCGTGCCGAAGAAGACGTCGGCATCGAGCACGTAGAGCACGGGATAGCGCCGTTCGGATTCGGCGTAACCGCGCGGCAAGGCGACGAGCAAGCGGTAGTCCTGCTCGGCGAAGGACGAGGTGAGGCTTCTGACCTCGGTGTCGTAGAGGGTCGCCTGGGGTGGTTTGTCGGTGTCGTCCTGGCCGCAGCCGAGCGCAATTAGGATCAAGCATGAAACGCTGGCGACGAAGGTAATACGGCGGGGCGTCGTGTGGTTCCTAAGGGTTCGCGACGGCATGTCGGACTGCGTAGCCGGACCACGACCCGTTGATGAAGACTCTCGATTGAGCGGCATGCGTCTAAGTCGAACCTGGCACCCAGCTCCTATGGACATTCAAAGACCTCGGTTTCGATGACCGGTGGGTACGGCTGCCCGAGTTCGGTTTCCCGCGTCCACACCTGGCCGGTTTGGGTGTCGGTGATGGTGAGGGTGGTGCCGACATCGGTCAAGCCGCTGGTGAAGATCCAGAACCTCCCGAAGGTGTCACAGGCGTCGAGCACTTTCACCAGGGTCTCGACGTTGTCGGGGTCGAAGAACCAGAAATAGGCGGTGTCGGAGGTCAAGGGCTCGGGCAAGGCCGGTTGGGGGTCCTCGATCCCGGTGTCTCGGTTCATCTCAACTCGGAATCGATCACCGGTGAGGCAGGCGGTGGTTGGGTCGGCCGTGCAGGTGACGGTTTTGCCGAGGTCGGTCAGGTTGGGTGACAGATGAGACGAGGACGTGATTTCTGCGCCATCCGTCGGTGGAGCCTCGACTGGGTCGGGTGTGGAGCAGTTGCTGAAGGCGTCGAGATCTTGAATCGGCACAAAGGTTTGGCCGGCAGGGTTGGTGTATCGGCGCTCTTCGCCTGAGACCAAGTCTTGAACCGTGAGTTCGACTTCCAGATTGGTCAGACCGGCGGCAAAGAACCAATGGAATCCATTGATGCCGCAGCCGTCGAGCACTTTGACCAGCACTTCGACGTTGGTGGGGGAAAAGAAGTGGAAGTAGCCGGAATCCTCGGTCAAGGGAGCCGCCTTGCCGAGGCCCTGCTGGGTGTCGGTCTTCCAGCGGGCTCGGATCAGAAAGCGTTCGTCGCCCAGACATAGGGTCTTGGGATCCGTGCAGGGGTCGTCGGCTTCGAGGATGAAGTCGAAACCCGCGAGCTCCGTGTCGGCGGGCACCACGACGGCTTCTCCTTGGTCGATCACCTGCTCGCAGCCGGCGATCGGACATGCTACCTCCGGCCAGACCTGATCGCGCCAAGCCGGAGCCGCCTGGGTCGAAATCCGCAACGGCTCGTCGGACAACCGGGGGAAGACATAGCGACCGTCCAGATCGGTCACGGCGGTGGACAAGGGTCCCGAGTCCGTCCATTTGCGGACCCGGATTCCGGGCACGGGCTCCAACGAGCCGGCTTGCAGCACCTGCCCTTCGAGGGATCCGAAGCGTTGGCCGAAGGCCATATCAATGCCGACCACCAAACCCTTCTCTTCGAGCACGATCCCCGTGCCGAGGGTCGGATCACAGCTGTAGAAGCAAGGACCCGCTCCCCAGATCTGGTGATATTCAGTCGTTCCCGAGGAGAGAGCTTGGGCGTAGTAGGTGCCGGCGGGTAAACCCTTGGCGGTCCAAATGCCGTCTTCCCTCGATTGTGCTTCGGCCACTGGACGACCTAGGGTGTCGAAGAGTCGGATCGTCCTGCCGTAGATGGGGTCTCCGGTATTGGCGCGAATCGTACCGAGGATCTGGCCGCCGATTTCCAAAGCGATGGCTAAATCGTGGATTTCCTGGTCGTAGTCGATCACCAGATCGGTGCCCGTGGTGGGGTCACACTCGGGTCCGAAGCAGATTCCGCCACCCAACACTCGATCGATGTGTCCGTCGTTCGCTTGGGTGGTCAGATAGTAGCGACCAGGGCGCAGATACATGAGCTCAAATCGGCCGTCGTATTGCAGTGAGGCGGATGCTACGGGCTCGCGGTCCGCGGACCACAGCGTGACGTTGCCCGAAACCGGATCGCCTGTTTCCGCGTCGGTCACCTGGCCCGTGATTCGGCTCCGCTTGGGTAGGGGAAAATCGATGCCCGTCACGGTCTCGGTGCCGATGATCTCGACCGGGTCGCCCACGGTGGGGCAATCTTGCCAAGGAAGTGGGCAGAGCCGCCCGTTCCAAACCATGTTTTCGTATTCGGTAAAGCTGCGGGTTCGAACGTAGTAGGTGCCCGGCGGCAGGGCTCCCGTGGTCCAGGGGCGGTCTGAAAAATCGGTGTTGGCGCCGGCTACGCTCTGGCCGTCCGCGTCGAGGATCTCAATGCCGACGTTGCCGAAAATCGGCTCGCCGTCGCGGTCCGAGATTCGACCCTGGATGTAACCACCCCGTTCGAGATGCATATTGATGCCCGCTACCTCACTCTCCAAGCCCACGTCGATCAGTGTGCCCGGCGGACACTCGCGATTTGTAAATGGACAGGGCACGTTGGCATAGAGCTCGTTGAGATGATCGAGACTCGAGGCTTTGAGGACATAGGAATCGGGATGAAGCTGCTCGAAACGGTAGGTGCCGTTGCTGTCGGTATTTGTGGAATCGAAGAAGAATCCATCGGCATCACCCAGCTCAATCCGGATGTCGGCCAACGGTCGGCCCGTGCCACTTTCGGTGACGCGCCCTGTAAGTTGGCTGAATCCCCGCAGAGCGAAGTCGATGCCGGGGGTTTGTTGGCCGAGAGCCACCGGGACCGGCGTGCCGAGTTCGATTGGACATTGCCCTTCACTGCAAACCAAATCTGGATAGACCACATCGACGCCTTGGCCAAAGCTAAAGGAAGAGCTGCTGTACAGCCAATAATTCCCGCTGTGTAAACCGCGGATTTCGTAGCGGCCCTCGGCGTCGGTTTCGGTTCTATTGCGGGCAAGCAGGTCCGTCCGTTGGGCCCAGACATCAACGCCGCTCAAGCTTTGGCCGGTGGTAGCTAGGGTCAGGCGACCCGCCACGGAGCCCCCGGTTTCGAGCGTGAAATCTACTCCGCCGATATCGGAATCAAAATCCAGGGAGAGCAGCGAGCCAAGCTCCCAATCGCACTCACGGGGCCCGCACAGAAGCTCCGGATACAGTTCCCGAAGGTAGTTGTTGTTCGAGCCCGCGGACACAAGATACGACCCGGGTCTTAAACGACTGATTTGGAAGTATCCATTCTCGTCGGTATCCACACTACGTTCTAAGCTTCCGGAAGACGATCTAGCGTGGACCTTTTCATTTGCTAGTGGCGCGCCGGTGTCGGCGTCCCGAACGGTGCCGCTGATCCGTGCCCAGCGCTGGAGCGCGAAATCGATATTGCTCACGGTCTGGCCATTCGTCACGGTGACAGGTTGGCCATCGCTGAGCGAGCAAGAATAGGGGCAATTGAACCCGTCCCAGAGTTGGCGTACGTACTCATTGAAGCCGCTGGAAACGACGCTGTAATTTCCTGGGGGTAAGCCTGAAAGGGTGTAGGTGCCGTCCGCGGCGGTGTCCGCGGAGGCTTGGGTGTAAAAGAAAGCATTTTCTGCCCTGATTTCGGTTTGTAAGGGCAGCAAGGTGTCGGCGGCAATCACCCGTCCGGTGATACGACCACCTCGACCGAGTTCGAAGTCGACCACCTGCACCGTGTTGAGGGAGACTTCCACCGGTGTTCCCGAGGACTCGCAGACATCGTCTCCGTCTAGGCAGATAACGTCTTCGAAGATTTCGTTGAGATATTCACCTCCCCGGACCGAAACTTGGCGGATACCGTCGAAGTGGCGGTCCAGTCGATAGAAGCCGTTGCTGTCCGTGGTCTCGGAGAAGTTTTGTAGGTTGCCCGACAGGTCTCTCGAGTGGACCTCAAAACCTTCCAAAGACTCGCCCGTTTCCGCCGAGGTGACGCGGCCTTCGATGCTGCCGGCTCGGCCGATCTGAAGCTCGTAGTCGCCGGCTTGAGCCAGAGATCCAGCGATACGCACCCAAACGGAGCCGTAAAAGTGATCGCTCAAGCGGACGACGCCCTGGCCGTCGTCCGAGGCACAGTGAGAGAAGGAACTCGGTGTGAGGGGGCACTCGAAGTGGATGGACACCACGGGTTTGAAGTCTTCGGTGGCCAGTCTCAGAAGCGTTTCGTCGTCAGTGGTTTCGAATCGGTACCAAACGTCCGGAGAGCCATCGGTGACGGAGCACTCGTCGTGGCCGTCGGCTGTGGCTCCGAGGGTGGTGCCGACGTAGGTTCCCGCCGCGATCAAGGGTGCGTCTCGGCACAGGTCGGAGCCGTGGAGCGAGATCGGCGCAGCTTTCTCCGTTCGTCGAACTTTGGCAGCCAGAGTCCGACCTTGCCGTTGCAAGGCTTTCAACTCTTGCAACGCTGCAAGCAGCGAGCTGTCCGATGCTTGAGCGGGGCCCAAGTCCCCTGATTCGAGCTTCGCTAGACGTTCTTCTAAGCTGAACTCGACCCACGTGTCCGCGCCGGCTATTGGGCCAAAGACCGTCCCCAGCAGACAGAAGGCAACTATCCAAAATCGGGAAAAAGATCTTGTTGGGACGTTGTAGCTTCTGATCATGTCTTTTTCTTTCCTGGAGCTGGTTGTGAGCGGTGTTGGCCGCCGGCAGTATTGGGTTTTCCGCGAACGTGCACCTACCCATTTTCTGGTTCTGTTGCTGAACTCGGGAATCATTGTACTAGGCATCAACTCGATGCCGACTCGATTTTTAATCCATCCTGCGCTTCTGGATGTGCAAACGCAGCTATACGGCGATTCCGGACGGACCTTTGTCGGAGCCGTGGGTATTTGAGCAATCGGCTCGATTCCGAGTGAACAAAATCAGACGCGTGAGTTTCTCAAGTTTTGTGATCCTTCCGGATTTCTAAATGAGGAGAAACTAATGGATACTCGCTGTTTAAAAACCTTCGTTCTTCTGCTGTTCGCTTTGACGCTGACAATCTCGGCCCCATTGGAAGCCAAAAAAAAGTCCGGTAAGTCCGACGGCGGGCTTCGATATACGGTGTTGGTTTCTGATTTCGAAAACAAGTCCGGTTGGCGAGGGCAGGCCAATCTAGGGTCTGAGTTGGGAGAGGTGCTGACAAGCGTCTTACATGAAAGCCAGAGATTCATTGTGCTCGGTGAGAACGATCTTCGACGCCAGAGCATGGAGGAGCAGGATCTGGTGGCCTCGGGCCGGGGGGCGAGCGGCAACGATGCTCCTGCCACCGGACGTATGGCGGCGGCTCAGCTGATCGTGCGCGGCGCGATCACCCATGTGCAGGACGACACCGCCAGTGACAATGGAGGGATTGGGCTCGGTCGCGGATTGCGCGTGGGTGCTGGGCGGAATAAAACGGAGATCAACGCCACTTTTTACATGGTCGATAGCAGCTCCGGAATGGTGGTGGCTTCCAAGAACGTGGTCGCGGGAGCCAACAGCTTCGGCTTCAACGTGCGCAAACGCAATCGCCATAACGACGGCGAATACGGCATGAAGCGAAAAGACAACTTGATGAAGGCGTTGATCAAGGCTTCGGAAGAGGCGGTGGAGTGGATGAGCGCCGAAGTGGACGGCTTGGTTTGGAAGGGTCAAGTGGTCATGAAGGAAGGCGACAAGATCTACGTCAACCGGGGGCAGCGGGAAGGTACTTTTCAAGGCATGTCCCTAGAGGTCGGAACGCTCAAGACGCTGACCGATCCGACGACCGGCGAGATTCTCGATCAGTTTATCGATCCGGTGGTGGCGAAGCTCGAGGTAGAGCAGGTCAAGGAGAAGCTCAGCATCTGCCGGGTCGTTTCCGGTAAACCGGCGGATGTGCGTAATCGCTCGACGGTCATGCGCGCCGCGGGCTCCTGAGGCGAGGCGGACCATGCGTCGAGCAAGATCTTGGCACTTCTATGTCAGCGGAGCGATCGGCGGTCTCGTGGGATTCGTGCTCATGGAGATCGTCCGCTTGGCAGCCTCACCCACGGCGGCGGTCGACTCGCTGCTGTTCCACGCGGTTCAATTCGCGGCCTTCGGCTTGGCGGTCGGGGCGGCCCTGGGAATCACTGAAAGCCTTGTGCAACGCAAGTTTTGGCGAACCCTTTACGGCTTGATCTTGGGCTCGGTTCTGGGCGTGGCCGGGGGGTTTTTCGGCGGTGGTTTGGGCCAAGCGATTTTCGATTTGCTGCCGACCTCCGCCCCGCCGGAGGCTCAGGGATGTGATGTGGCGATCGTGCTCGACGCCTCCAACAGCATGTCCGGCATGTCGTTCTTCGGATTCTCTCTCTACGGCGGCAACGATCCCAAGAACCTGCGGGTCGAAGCGGCGCGGCGGTTGGTGAGCCAATTGGGACCGGCCGATCGGGTGGCGGTGATCGATTTTGCCGAGACCTCTAAAGTGCTGCTGCCACTCACCGCCCTCGACGGCGCAGCCGCCAAGCAGAAGGCGGATCGGGCACTCTTGAGCACGCGGGTTCGAGGGGGCACTCATTTGACGGTGGGACTGTCCGCGGGGCTCGCGGAGTTGGCGAAGGGCATCGGAAAAGAAGCGTCCACGGGCCGGGCTCAGTATTTGATCTTTCTCACCGACGGCGCCGGCTTATTCGATCGTCGAGTGATCGAGCCGGCGGTCCAGCGCGGCGTCGAGATCTACACCATCGGGCTCGGGTCCGAGGTGGAAAGTGGTTTGCTCGAGCATCAGATCGCTGTGCCCACAGGAGGAAAATACTTCCACGTCGCCGGTGCCGACGATCTGCTGCCGACCTTCGAAACTATTTATAAGAAAGCTATCCGAGTGGGCATGGCGGGTCACGAAGAGGGAGCCGATTCCGAATATCCGGTGCTTTTCTTTTTGCTGCGGGTACTGAGCTGGGCGGCCATGGGGGTGGTGATCGGTTTTGGGCAAGGGATCCGGGAAAACACCCGCGAAGACCTGCGAGCTTGCAGCCTGGGCGGCCTGATCGGCGGCCTGGTCGGTGGCGCGCTATTCGATCCGCTGATTGGGGTCATCGGCAACGAGGTGTTGGGCCGAATGGCGGCTGAGGTGGTGGTGGGCGCTTGCATCGGTGGCTCCATGCGCTGGGCTCAGGGGTATTTGGTCGATAAACAATCCCAGCCGTCCACGACTTTGCTGTCCGCTCTACCTCGCCGAAGTGGTGGTTTGGTGGTGCCGCGACCCGCGGCCGGCTTGCGGACCGCGGCTCCGGGGCGAGGACTGACGGGCCTGGTGTTGAAAATGCGCGATGCGGTGGAAAGCGGTGATGAGCGCGGTCAAGAGCCAAGGGCCCAGGACCCCGGTGCGGGATCCTGGGCCGCGTACCCACCAACGCCTCCGAGCGCAGGGGGAGCTGGTTCCCCGCCGGTCGCCGACCCGGCTCAGCCCGCCGGCGCGCGGCTCAAGCCGCTGCGCTTTTACGAGCAGCGATACGGACAAGATCGATCCCGGGCCATGGCCGCCGCCGCCGCGGATGGTCATGGCGTTGAGCAGATCGCAGGCCATTTCGGAGTCCGTCCTGCCAGGGTTCGGCAGGCGATCCAGCAATTCGGTGGAGGTTCCCCATGAGCGCTCGACAAGAACGGGTTCTGGAGCTGAGTCTTGAAGCCTTGGCGTTGCTGGGCGTCGAAGAGGTGGAGACCGAGGTCTCGATCATGGAGGCCCCGATCTTCATCGAGGCCGTCGATCGAGGCGAGGTCGTGCCGGTGGATATCCGGGATCCCGCAGGTGGATTCGGCGGTCTGGATCTGTGGATGGCGACGCTCGTGCCCGTGCTGGCCGGCGCCCTGGACCTGAAGGAGGCCGGTGAGCTGAGCGGCCCACGGCTCGATCGTCTCATCGACGAGATGGTGCGGCAGGTGGGCTCGCCCCGGGCGCGGACCCAGACCGACGAGCTACGGCGGGTCGTGCGCCGGACCTTGGGCTTGGATTCATGAGCGCTTGGCCGATGAGCGGTAGGACCCATGAATTCCGTTGAGGTGGCGGCTTCGGTGGATGCCGGGCGTGGGTCAGTGGACCCTTTCGCCTTGCCCACGGAAACCCGTGGGCGATTCCACTTGCTGATGGTGGCCGCTTGGCTGTTGGTTTGGAGCCTACCTTTTTACTTCGTGGACGTTGCGCCGCCGATCGATGGCGTCCGTTCGGTAGATGACGCTCTGGGCGCTGAGGAATCCTTACTTCTACAGCGGGTCACGACCGAAGGTTGGACCTCCTTGAGCCGTGCGGAGAAAGCGAGGGTGATGGAGCTGTCCGACCGGCTGGGTGGTCTCGAGCGCAAAAAGCAGGTGGCGCGCGCGCTCGGCTCGGTCGGCCTGGTGCTGCTTGTGACCTTGGGTGCCGTCTTCATGGCGTGGTTGCGACGCGTGGATCGACCGCCCTTGCTGCCGGAGCAGACGCCAAAGGTCTTCCACGACCTGGATGCTTGCTGTCGGCGGTTCGGCATCGTGCCGGTGCCGCGGTTGTCCCTGCGTCGCGGATGGCTAGACGGTCAGGCGGTGGCGGGCTCGGACGGTCCGGTGGTGGTGTTGGCGGGAGATCGCCGTCGGCTCGACCTCTGTTGGAGCGATTTGCACCGATCGGTGCTGCTGCACGAGCTCGGACATCTTGCCAACGGCGACTTTCACGTCCGCGAGCTGGCCCGTTGGCTGTGGAGGTGGGCGGTGGGGCTGGTGGCTGTTTTCATGGGGGGGTTGGTCGTTCAAGGGCGACACGGCGAAGCCGCCGATCTAGCCTTCAAGACCTTGGTTTTCGGGGTGATCATCCGGCTCCTATGGGCGAGTTTGGTCCGCGATCGCGAGCTCTATGCCGACCTGCGGGCGGTGACCTGGGGATACGACCGTGCGCTGCGCCGGCGCTTGTCGCTGCCCGAAGCCCACGGCTCCGCCGCAACCGGCGTCATCTCGGGATTCCTTCGGTCGGTCGGCCTGTGGAGAGTGTTTTCTGCGGCTCGACATCCCAGCAACGCAGAGCGTTTGGCGGCTTTGGCTCGACCGGAGCAATCGTTTCGCGTGTCGGTGCGTTTGGCCGTGGTCACCGGTTTGCTGCTCTCGATTGCCGTGGTCAACGCCGGGCCCCTGGTTCAGGATTTGTCGATTCCGGTGGGTGTTTTGGGAGCTCTCTTGATGTTTTTGCCCATCGCCGGCGTTTGGGTCGTGGCGTTGCTGCTGCTGTTGACGCTCTCGCTGCTGCTGTTATGGATGGGTGGCTGGACCATGGCTTCGATCGGCGCTCAAGTCTTGCGTTGGGGTGTGTACCAAGCTTCGATCGGGACCGACTTCAGCCGAAGCTTTTTCGAGCTTTGGATGCCGGTATGCGGGCTGATCCTCGGATTTCAAGTGGGGCTGTTGCCGTGGACGGGCTTGGCGCGTTCGGCGTTGCCGGATGTCGGGTCCCTTGTGTTGTCGGTGCCGGCCGTTTGGCTGTGGTTCGGCTGGATCCACGGGGTGGGGTATTGGGTCTTGCCGGCGATGTCGGGCTCGAAAAAGCCCAAGGTGCTGATCGCGTTGACGTTCGTCACTGGAGCCGTGCTGTGGGTGCCGGCGATTTGGCCTCTGGCGGGGCGATGGCTGTGGGCGGCGGCCGCTCGACTGTCGATCGATCTCGGCGGCGAGGGCATTGAATCCGGCGTCCAGATGTTGCTGGCGATGTTGAGTCTCGGCGCGATGGCGTTCATCGTCGCGACCTACGCGGTCTCAGTGCTGACCGTGCTGTGGCGTCGACGATGCCCCTGCTGTGGGCTGCACAGTGGGGATCGGCCAAGTCTTCGGCTGGGATTCCAGGAGCGGTGCGCCCATTGCGGTCGGACCGTCGGCTCGTGGATCCGGCTCGAACCGACGGGGCCTTGGCTTGATCGCGGGAAAGCGCGGGAAACGCTTCGACAACAGATGTTTCGGCAACAGACCTTAGGGGCGGAACCATGAGCGGCCGACGGCTGTCGGCCGGCTGTCTCGGGTTGTTGGGCTGGGCTCTGTTGGTTTTCCTGGCGGTTGTTTGGTGGGCGATCGACGATCCGGAATTTCAGGAGATCCATCGGCAGGTCTCGCCGGCCGAGCCGCCGCCTCAGTCGGAGTTGCGGGTCTACCTTGGCCTCGGCATGGGCGTTCCGGGTGTTTTGTCGGCGTGGTTGGGGGCCTACCTTTGGCTTGCGGACGGTCGGCGACGACGACGGGAGCGGCAACGCCTGGAAGCGAAAAGCGCTTGGGCTCGAGAGAGCTTGGACGAAGCGATCGACCGCTGGCTGAATGAGCATCGTCGACCCTCGGCGTCGGAGATTGAGGAGCTGCATGATCGCTTGGATGCCCCCCAGCGGCTCTATTTGGCTCGATTCGTCGCCGGAGCCGGATTCCACCGGTTCGAGGAGCCGGCGATACCTTCCGAGCAGGCCACGAAAGATCCAGGCTGCGGGTGTTGGCTCGCCGTATTCGGTGCTTTTGCCATCGGGCTCTTCATCGCCGGCTGGACTGTCTTGTCGACCGTGTGGATTCCGGCCTGGGCCCGTGGCCAAGGTCTAGAAATACCGATGACCCCATCACAAGCCTTTTGGGGACTACCGCTGGGGCTCGGCGTCGCGAGCTTGCCGACCGGCTTGGCAGCATTGTTGTTGGTCGTCGGCGTGGGCCGCTATCGCGACAATCGACAGTGCAGGCAGCAGGTTTTGGAGCGCCGACGGTGCAGGCTGAAGTTGACCCGGCAGCGTCTGCAAACCTTGCGCGCCGCGCCGCCGTCGGCGCTTCGCGGGGCTTTCGAACGGGGATTGCAGGCGGCGGCCGAAGTGGAGCTGACCGCCGAGCAATTCCAGCGGCTGCACACCTATTCCGACGAGAAGAGAGGTTCACCGTGAGCGACGCACCGAAGATGGAAAACATCTCGGCCCAAGGTTCGACGGCCGCTGAAGCGCTTCGACTCGATCCGTTGGCCTTACCGGCGGAGACCACCAGCCGTTTCTGGCTGGCCGCCCTGACCGCCTTGCTTTTGGTGTGGAGCTCGGCGGAAGTGCTGGTGCCGACGCGTAATATTTTCGCCGTCATTTACGAAGTCAGCCCGGAGCTCCAGGAGGTCTTGGACCGAGCAATCGAGGAAGCGCTCAAGGGTCGTTTAGAGCTCGATTCACAGGCCGTGTTGGCCCATCGCACCGAGATGCTCGGCAAGCTCCGGGAGCTGGAGCAACACTACAGACGCTTGTTTTGGGTGCCGGCCGTGTTGGCGATTTTCTTGGCCATGGCGTGGATCGGTTACCGGCGCTTGCCGGTGCGTCTCGGGCGGCGATACGGCATCCATGTCTTGGAGCCGAATGAGGCACCGTGGTTGCGGGCTGAAGTTGAGAGTCTCTGCGAACGTCACGGCGTGGCGAGCCCTTCGGAGCTCGCCTTAAGGCCCGGGTTGCTCAACGGCTTGGCAATCCACGGCAAGTCTGGACCCTGTTTGGTGGTCGACGGCGATCCAGCGCGGCTGGAACGTTCCTGGGGTGATCTTCACCGCGCGGTTCTGGCCCATGAGGTCGGGCATCTCGCCAATGGAGATCTGTGGCATCGGGAAGCGGCCCGCTCGGCCTGGAGAGCCCTCGTATGGTTGCTGCCGGTAGTTTTCGGGATGGCGATCTGGAGCCGGGACCGAGTGTTTGAGCCTTGGTTCTGGCGGGCCGCGGGCACCGCCGGGGTCATGGCTCTCTTTTGGGCCGGCCTGGTGCGAACCCGGGAGCTTTACGCCGACGCTTGGGCTGTTCGAGCCGGTTGGGGCCCCGCTCTGGCGCGTCGGCTGCGATTGCCGTCTCCCGAGCCGCGGGGTCTTCGAAAAGGGTTGTGGATGCACCCTTCCAATAGAGAGCGCTTGGAGTATTTGCGAGAGCCGCAGAAGCTCTTTCGGGTTTCGCTGCGGTTGGCGGTGCTCACCGGGGTGCTTGCGGGCCTTGTGGCGGGCCACGCCGGCGGGATCTTGCACGACGGATCCTTGATTGCCATTCAGGTCTTCACCTTTCTCGGATTTGCCTTCGGCAGCTTGGTGGTGATGATCCTGGGAATCGTGACCGCGTTAGTGGGGTCGCTGGTGGCCCTCGTGTTGCTCAGCTACGGGATCTCGACGGCCCTCGGGCTCCAAACCCTGCGCGCCGCAGTAGCGGATCGGATGCTTCGGTCCGATGCCCATTGGGGTTATGGAAAGCTGGTCGCTCCGGCCTTCTGCTTTGTGCTCGGAGTGGAGCTCGGCGGCCTGCTGTCGTTCCCGATCCCCTCGGTTTCCACCTTGGCTCCGACGGTCGGCTTCTTGGCTCTCTTTACCTCAGCCGTCTGGATGTGGCTGGTCCAGGTGAGAGCCGGCGGCCGGTGGATCTTGGCGGCGGCCGACAGCGCCGAATCAGCGCTCAAAAGAACCCGGTTCTTGAGATGGCTGGCCGCGTTGCAGCTCGCGTTGGTGCTTTGGCCTGCTTTGCTGGGCCGCTTTTCATTGGCTCTTGCGTCGCGCCCGGAATGGGTGGAAACCCTCAGCCGCCCTGGACACATCCAGGGAGAGGTCTTTTTCCTATCGCTCACCAGCGCCTTCGTCTTCTGGTCTTGGAGCTTGGCGGCATCGTCGATTTTGGGACTGGTGATCTTCTCGCTGATTCTGCTCGACGTTTTCCGATCTAAGCGGGTGTGCGGAGCCTGTGGTCGATCCAGGGGATCACGATCGATGGTGGGTCGGCGGTGCGCCG
>CBDUGP010000067.1:0-54111 GCA_965366625.1 uncultured bacterium | reverse complement strand
CGAGCAGCACGTGCCCGCGGCAGGTTACGCGCGGTTCGCGGCTTCGAGGAAGCTAGCTGCGGCGGGCGATCCGCAAGGCAGCCGGTCATCACGGCCCGGTCCTGATTCGGGGTGAAACCGGAACCGGCAAGGAGTTGGTGGCTCGGGCCGTGCATCGGACTTCGGGCCGTTCCGACGGGCCCTGGGTGGCGATTAACCTCGGCGCTCTGAGCCCTGATTTGGCTGCGGCCGAACTCTTCGGGTCCGAGCGAGGCGCTTTCACAGGAGCCGAGCGCAGGGACGGCTACTTCCGCCGCGCCGATGGCGGCACCCTATTCCTCGACGAGATCGGTGCCACCCCCGATTCGGCCCAGGCCGCCCTGCTGCGAGCCCTGGACCTGGGTGAGATCCAACCCGTGGGCGCCAAGCAGGAGCTGCGGGTGGATACGCGCGTAGTCGCCGCCACCGACGCGGATCTCGAAGCCATGGTTGAGGCCGGCCGTTTTCGTGGCCCGCTGCTCTACCGATTGATGGGCCATTCGATCGACATTCCGCCCTTGCGAGAGCGCAAGGATGACATCGGCCGTCTTCTGGTGCATTTCTTGCGCGAGGAGCTGTCGCCGGCAGAGCACTTCCGACTCGAAGCGCCCGCGGATGCGGATGCCCGGCCGTGGTTGTCGACCGCCTGGATCGAGAAATTGGTGACCTGGCCCTGGCCGGGCAACGTCCGCGAGCTGAGAGCCGAGCCGGAGTCGGCCGCCGAGCCGAAGGCACCACGGACACCCACGAAGCTCCCGACGAGCAGGCTCTATTCGAAGCCCTGCGCACCGCGAAGTGGAGCGTGCGCGCCGCCGCCCGGCTGCTGGGTCTTTCACCGGCAGCGCTTTACCGACGCATCGACGCCAGCCCCCGCCTGCACAAAGCGTCCGACCTGACCGCCCCGCAATCGACGTCACAGGAATAGCAGTCTTCGGAGCCAACCGAGATTATTAACGTGGCACCAGATTATTGGCTTTGCTGTGCTCAGATTCTGAGTGCTGGGCCCTCGAAGTCGTCTCTTGGTTCTTTTGGTCATTCGAACTCAACATCCAACGCCGACGCAGGTTTGCTGCAAATGTTCACTTTCGTTTACTGAAATTTCTGGAGCTTGGTTTGGCATCGAGGCCGAATTTTTCAAGAGCTTAGCTCAATAGCTCAACAAGAAAATCTAGGCGAGAGGGCTTAGTTGTTTTGGGTTTTCAGCGAGTCTAGGCAACAAAACTTGCCGATTTTTCAAGAATTGCTGAATTCGTAGGACAAAAAACACGACGGTCGACTCCCTCTCATTTAGAAGAGCTTCCATCGTGGAAATTCCTCATTCACTACGATTCTGAGAATGATCTCAGAGGAGAATCTTATGTCCATCGTTACACGTGTACCTTCGTTGTTCACAACCGCCGCCGTTTTCATGCTGCTGTCTTTGGTTTTCGTCGCTCCCAGCTTTGCCGACGAGATCGAACTGCCAGATTCTGCAGATGATGTCGAGCTGATTGCCGATGCCGTTGAACAGGACATCGCGACCCCTGCGGCGACCCTCGCCGCGCCATCGATCGACACCGACTCGAATAAGGCTCCTAGTCTGGAGCAGGACTCGGATATCAGCTACGCGGGCGCATGCGGTAGCTACATCTACTCGCAGCCTTGCCAAACCGGTGGTTGGTACACCGTGTTTTGTGAAGCTTGCCCGGGGAAACAGTGTTACCACCGCTGGGAGGGTACCCTTTACAACTACTCCGGTGGCACCAAAGCCAGCGGTTTCCACATGACCACCCGTTGCAGCGCGCCGCCCTCAATGGCGACCTGCAACACCACCTGCTCATAAGGACCGCTAATCCGGAATACGCTCATATACCAGCAGCCTCATTCGGTGCTAGGTTAGTGTTTGGAGATATTAGATAGAATATCTCTTTAAAAAAACGAAAATCTAGCGATAAAGTGTAATCACCGGAAATTGAAACTTGCTGAGTGAGGTTGTTAAGCTTATAGCTTTCAGTATCTTACAAGATGTTCGTCCAGTGAGATTGAGTTGGCACGGGGCGTGCTGTAGATAGCAGTCCATCAACACGTTAGCCTCGGCCGTTCTGCGGACGAGGCCTTTTTTTTGCCCGGAAAACGATGTTTGGCTTCCGGACCCACATGATGGAGTTGAAATACCTGAGCGACGACCGCCGCAATGTGTCGATCCGGGCCCTGCGGCCCCTGGGCTCGTCCATGGTCCACGCCTTCGTCGGCGGGGCCGTGGTTATTGCAAGGATTCAGCCTCGGCGGCGAGCTCAATTTGAACGTGGCTCTAGAAGGGCCCAAGGCGTCGATCCCCGCCGGGGTGTTTTTCGATTTTGATTGCTCGACGGTCATTCCATTCATCGGGCGGTCAGTGCCGATCCCCGGCACGCCGTTCGAGTTGACCGTCGCGCCCCACATCGGCTTCGGTGGCGGCATCGACATGGAGTTCGGCCACGTGGAGCTTTCGTCGGGCAAACTCAAATTCATGCTCACGGCTCGGCATCGACTACGACCACAATACGCGGGATTGGAGCAAGTTCCACGAGCTGAACGGCCCGGACTTCGTGCTTGGGGGGCCGCGTTACGAGTCTGTCGTCGATGTCCGCCTCCACGCCTATGTGGGGCCCTACTTGCGATCCCAATTCGGTCTGGCTCCCGTTCGACTTCCAAAAGTCCGATCTCGACGAGCTGGCGAGCTTCCAGGGCGAGGGTGTCTGCACCACCGGCGGTTACACCATCGACATCACCATCAGCGGTGAGGTGCTGATCACCGGGGATCCGGCAACCTACGGGCAGATCCAAAACGGCTCTATTCACGGCAGCCTTCGAGGCACGACCATCTCCGACTCCGCTCCCTTGGAAGGCACCTTCCGGGTGGATTCCCAGTACTACAACCAGCTCGACGCCACCTTCGACGGCCTCGAGTTAGGCGTGACCTACAGCGGATCGGTCTCCCGGGACTGACCGTCGAGCCTCGCTTGCCTCGAAGCCCCGCCGGTGTGCCGGCGGGGCGATTTGCGTCTCCCGAGGGTCGATCGACTCAGGTGCTACAACCACAATCGATCTCACACGATGTGCAATCCTCGCCTGGATCGCACATGCCGTCTCCGCAGGTGGGCTCGCAAGACCCACAGTCGATGTCACAGGAATAGCAGTCCTCCCCGGAGTCGCACATGCCGTCACCGCATGTAGGCTCGCAGGGACCGCAATCGATGTCACAGGAATAGCAGTCTTCGGAGCCGTCGCAGATGTAGTCTCCGCATGTGGGTTCGCAGGACCCACAATCGATCTCACAGGTTGAGCAATCCTCGCCTGAATCGCACATGGCGTCTCCGCAGGTGGGCTCGCAGGGACCGCAGTCGGTGTCACAGGAATAGCAGTCTTCGGAGCCGTCGCAGATGGCGTCTCCGCAGGTCTCACATGAAGGGCAGTCGCTCGGGCACGAAGCACAGTCCTCGTTGCCGTCGCATAGGCCGTCATAATTACAGCTCTCACAGCTGCCGCTGCCTTTGGCCGCGCAATCGTCAGGCTCGCAGGGACCACAGTCCGCCTCACAGTTGGAGCAGGTTTCACAAGGCGCATCGCAGTTTCCATCACCGCAGGATTCCGGTTTAGAGGAGCACGCTCGCGTTTTTTCTACCTTGCAACATTTGCTGGTGGCCTCTGAGCTCGACCGGACCCCTTGATCCGTACAACCCTCGTGACAGCTCGCGGGCTCGGGAGTGAGCTGGTCGACCGCCTCGCAGAGTTCCGTGATGCCCATGGCAGTGGTGGCCATGCGGTGACAGCCACGTTCCTCATCGCAACCGCCCGCCGAAGGCTCGTAGGTAGGTTCTTGGCCTTCTACCTCGCATTTGCATAGGAATTGGACGTTGTTGTTGCAAGATTCTCGCGAAGTCGTTTGGTCGGAGCAAGACGAGCCTGATGCGGCCGCTTTGCCGACGACCCGGCTCGTGGGCGAAACGTCGAAGATGGAAGGTCCCCAGAGCTTGGAGCCGAGGTTCTCTCCGGAGGGCTGAGCGCCCGCAGACACGGCCAAAAACACTAGGCTGAAAAATAGGATGAGGTTGCGGAAACGATTCGCTGACATGATCGATCTCCTTCGATTGGCTGAATGACTCGTCGAGACTTCACCGTCGGTGCTTTGGACATAGGCCTACCCCGGACACAGGCTCGCCACCGGGCCTTCTGATCTTCCCTTTCCGGCCGGGGATCGGCCGGCTGTTACACCGATGAATGTCTGTCATTGAGCAAAACCCGTGCCACAAGCGAGCCCTTGCATGGCGAGTGACCCGGGGCTCCCGAAGGCTCGAATCGTTCGAAACAGCTCAGCTTCCGTCCGCCGACCGTCCGGCGAACGGTTCGGGAGATAGATAGGTTGGACGGTTCAGCTACTCCCCCTGATTCCCGGAACGACCTACGTCGGCCGCAGGCTGGGTCGCTCGGTGCCGGCAACTGGCGTGGGCTGCCGCAGCAGCCCGGGTCATTCAGCCTCTTGCGATGCCCGCCCAAGAAGTGCCCGTTAAAACCTTAATATGTTGCGAGCTGGGCTCCGTGTCCGAGAAAATCCATCCGTGTCCTTCATGGGTGGATTTTCATATATCCCAAAGAAGACATACTTCTGGCTGTGGCCGGCAGCAGGCGATCCAACGCAACGAGTTGCTGTGAGTTCGGGGGTGAGCCCGGGGAAGCCGGGGGCGAGCCACCGGCTGGATGACCTACTTTCTTGTTATCGTCCTTGTTAGCGTCAACATGCATACGACTTCGGCCTTGAAGTAGACGATCGGCTCGAAAGAGGGAGATTCCATGCGCACCGGCATTCTGTTGCTCATCGGTTCGATGACCTGGTCGGCTTCCGCCCAAGAGGTGAGGATGCCGTTGAAGGATTTCGAGGTTTTGCGGGCGAAGGCGAAACCGGTGGCCGAGCCCGACGTGGAAGCGCCGGTGGCGTGGGTCTTGGAGCGGGTGGATTTGGAGATGGATCTGCGCGGCGACGCGGTGCACACGCGGCAGATTGTGGACTTGGTGCTGTGGGCCGAGGGCTGGCAAGAGATTCCGTTGTCTTTGGTGGGCACTCCCCTGGAGGTGGACTGGGGGGATTTGGAAGGCCGGCTGGACGTTTCGGGCTCGTTGAGCGCCGCCTCGTTGAAAGCTCGGGGACGGGGGCGGCATCGAGTGGTGATTCGCTCGGTCACGGATTTGGACGAGGATGAGGAGGCCGAGCGTCCGGCGCGGTTCTGGCGCTTCCGGAGTCCGACGGCCGCGGTGGTCGGTGGGTTTGTTCAAGGGCAAGGCCCCGACGAGGAGATCGCCTTCGGCAACAACGGTCGGATCGCTCCCGGTCAAGGTTTGTTGAAGGCCACGGAGACAACGGGGAAATACGCTCTGAACCTGGTCCGTGGCCGCGAAGTGGAGCTGCGGGTGCTCGGACCCCGAACGGCTCCGGACCTGGAGGGCTTGCCCCTTCGTTTGACCCATGAGCTGGTTTCGATCCTAGAGGTCAGCCGGACCCGCGTTGCGTTGCGGGCTTCGGTGCTGCTGCGGGTGTTTCAAGGCAGGCTCGAATCGTCCGGCTTCTCGGTCCCGGAAGGTTTCGAGGTGACGTCGGTGGAGGGGCATCATCAGGGTTGGGACGTCAACGATGACACCCTGACTGTTTTCTGGCCCGGGGGTCGCAAGGCCCAACTTTCGATCACCGTCGAGATGATGGGACCGGCCAGCGACCGGGTGCAGGATCCGATCCTCAGACCGATCCAGGGTGAGGTGAGCCGACATCTGGTGATGGCGAGGGCCCGCGGGGACGGTCTCCTGGAACTTGAAAACGCGGACGTCATGAGGTCGGCCACCGCTGAGGAGAAAAAGACGGCGCCGGTGGACGAACGGGCCGGTGGACGTGCGTTGGCGTTGAGGGATCCCGCGGATGGACCTGTTTGGACGGTGGTTTGGGCCGATTCGGCTCGGGTGCTTTCCACCCAGGTCGACCGATTGTTGGTGGACGTTTTGGTCGGTCGATCGGGCAAGGCCGCCTACCAAATCTGGGCTGAGGTGCGAAATCGCGGCTCACGACTGCTGAAAATTCAACCCCCGGCGGGCTTTCGATGGGTGTCGGCATCCCGAGACGGCTCGCCCTTGGTGCCGGGTCTGGCCCAGGGCAGTTCGGTGGCGGACGGCAACCTGGTGGTGGCCGTGGACAGCGGGGACCAAAGCCGAGCGATCCACCTCGTCGGCATGGTGGATTTGTCCTTGCCCGGGCGCGACGGCGTCCTCAACCTGCCGATTCCGCAATTCTCGGCACCCGTGGCGCGGGTCGAGATCCGGGTGAGCCTGCCGCCGGGTTACGAATACAGCCTGAAGGAAAGCTCCCGTCGAGGGGAAGTCGGATCCCCGCCGCGGCGGGCCGTCGACCGACACGCCCTCTTACAAACGAATCAAATAGCGAGTCAGCTGGCGCAATATGTGCCGGAAGCCACGGTGAACGAAGGGGATCTGTGGCTCCTTCCCTCGGGTTTCAGCGAGCTCGAAGCGGTTTGGAGCGCGCTTTCACCGTCGCCCCAGCCGTTGCAGATCCAGGTCGAAAGGCAACGGGAGGATTCGTCATGGTTCTGATCCGTCATCGTGGGCTCCCCTACTTCGTCGTCCTCCAGCGCTCTGGGATCGCTTGCCTTCTCGCCCTGAGCGCTCTGGTTGCCTTGCTCACCGCCACTCCCCTGCCCGCCTCCGGCCCGCTCATTTCCGGACCCGGCGAGGTGACCCTGCCCTTGGATCAATATTTGGAGTGGGTCGAGGCGGCGGAGGCCCGAGCGCAAGAGGATAAAGGCCCCGAAGAGCCGGCCACGATCACCTGGGTCGACCATCAGACCACCCTGCGGCTGGCAGATCCGGGCAAGGCATCGAAGACCGTGGACGTTGAAATGGCCTTGACCGCGCGGGTGATCGGCCGTCCCGACGACGGCTTGCCCCTGGCCTATGAAGGGTTCTTATCGGAGCTGGAGGTGAAAGCCGATCCGAGTTCCACAAGGGTTCGCGATTCAAGGGCTCGCGATTCAGCGGCTCGCGGTTCGAAGCCCGCTATCGACCCAACCCCAAGCGGGGAATCCCCAGGAGCGGTTTGGTCGACCCGTTCGGGCAACCCCATTCAGCTCTTGGCGACAGCTCCGGGGGCCTACAAAATCAGGGTCACGGGTCAATTGCTCTTGGCTCAGACCCAGACGGGTTATCGATTCAGCTTTCCCCAGCCCATGGCTTCGGTGTCGAAGCTCGAGATCGAGATACCGGCGGATCGTGAGTGGCAAGTGTCGGACGGACCGGTCTTGGTGGGTGACCGCGAACTCGGCGGCAAGCGGGTGCTGACGTTCGCCTTGGCCCGCGGCACCTCCGCGTGGATGGAGGTCCTCGAAAGCTCCGTCACCGCGGGGGCAGATCGGCTGCTGGCTTCGTCGGTGGTGGCCACGGTGATTCAGCTGCAACGGGAGCATTGGCAGCGTCACGATGTGGCGATGTTCGACGTCTCCCGGGGCTCACTCGACACCATGCGTTTGAGCTTGCCCGAGCATTTGGTCGTGGATCAGGCGGTTACCGACGAAGGGCCTATCCCCTGGTTGGATCCGTCGCTGAAGGATCTCGAGCTGAGTCGCCGTCGGCCGCTGAAGAGCGGCGATGCCGCAGGATATGTGTCTTTGGTGTCTCCCCTCCCCTCCGCGGCCGAGGCTGGAGGATCGCAACCGTCCGCGACCACCGTTGATTTGCGACCCGTCGTTCCCGAACTCAGGGTCCGGGCTCATTATTTGGCCATCACCGGCTCCGCCCCCGCGGAAGTGCAACCCGCACCGGCCGACCATTGGGCTCGGGTGGATGCCGATGATCTTCCGTCAGCCCTGGGCCAGGCCCTCGGCGCAGTGGATTTGGTGGCGGTTTGGAGACGGGTCGAAGGCAAAGGCGCCGGCACCCTCAGCGTTTTGCCGTTGCCCGATGCGCCGCGCATCGCGAGCTGGGTGAGCGAGCGCTCCACCACCACCCTGCTGACCGTGGACGGCACACTCCTGCATCGTGACCTGCTCGAAGTGTCGCCGGTGGGCAGGGTGTTGGAGGTCGAGCTGCCCGCGCACGCCGTGCTTTGGTCGGTCAAGGTCGGGTCCGAGAGCATTCGGCCGCTCGAACGGGACGGCAAGATGCTGATCCCCATGAGCTTGGCGCCGGTGGACGGGGCCTCGGTGGAGATCGTCACCGTGTTGGAACGGGTGGTGCCCAAGGGTCGCTCCGTGCTCGATTTGGAGTTGCCGAGCCTCAGCCTGCCGGTGGTGGAGCACGTTTGGCGGATCTTATTGCCCAAAGGGGATCGATACCGCTATCGGGGCGGTAGCCTGAGCTTCACCAAAGATCAAATTTCCAGCTCCATGTGGGAGGGCCTGGGTGAAGGCGGTTCCACCAGCCTGATCGGCCGTTTAACGGATAGCAGCCAAGAAGGCCTGCCGGGCGTGACGGTGACCCTCGAGGCGGCGCAGGTCGGCCGGCGGCAAGCGATTACCAACGCATCCGGACAATATCGATTCGATGACCTCTCCCCCGGTCGCGCGACCGTGACCGCCTACTTGGAGGGTTTTAATACCACCGTCGGTACCGCGAGACTGCGTCGAGGAAGGGTCGTTCGGTTGGATATGGTGATGTCGTTGGCGAATGTTGTCGAGGAAATCCTGGTGATGAGCGAAGCACCGACGGTGAGCGAAAGAGGCCTGAAAGACCTAAAGAAGGAAGCGGAAAAGGCCGCCGAGGCTCAGACCTTCGCCGATTATCAATCCAACGTCGCCGGTCTCCAACAGGGTTTGGTGGGCGGCGTGCGACCGTTGCCGGTGACCATCCCCGAAGAGGGCAAATCGCTGACCTTGGTCGGCGTGATGCCGCCGAGCAAGGTCACCGCTAGCCTGGACGTCAAAGCCGGACGCTGACGAGCGGCCGGCTAGTCGAAGGCTCGTCGTCCTACGACTTCACAGGGTGTTCCGCACCGGACCACATCGATCTGCCGCGATCTGGATCAGCTCGATGCCGGTTCCGGCATTGGATGGAAAGTGGGCTGAGCCCAAGTCCAGCTTGAACTGGTGGGTCTTGGGCGTCGGCCGGATTTTCCTCAGCGAGCCGGCGATGGAGGCGGCGATAGCCGGCCCCAGCCCCAGTAGATCGTCACGACTGGCGCCCGGAATCATCGCGACGATTCGGTCTGAACCACTTCGGCCGTAGATGGCCCGCTCACCCAGATTCGAGTGCAGCACGGCCAGCAGATAGAAGAGGATGGCTTCGCGCTCCCCTTGATCCGACTCGGCCGGACTCGAGCTGCGAGGGCGGAAAACGCAAACCAACAGCTCTGAATCGAGTTGTTCCTCCAACCGAATCTGGTGCTCCAATACATTCAGAAATCGTGCTTCTGTCAGAGTTCCCAGGGACGGATCCAGCAAGGGGCGCTCCAGGCTCAAGCCTTCGGGATCCCTGCCCAAAATCGCCCTGAGAGCTTCCGTTGGTGATCTGGTCGGCCCGCTGGTTGGACTGGGCTCGATCCAGCTCAGATAGACCACCAAGAAACCTGAATAGACAACCGCAGCGGTCACCTTGGCCACCGCGGAAGCGGCCAAGGCTGAGAAGTAGAAAGGCTGACCCCAGAAAGCTCCGGTCGTGAAGAGTAAGGAGTCCGTCAGCAGCACCAGGCTCAGGGTGGAGGTCACGCGCAAGGGAACGGAACGTACCCTGGATTCCAAGGCTTGGTAGAGAAAGATCATCAGGACCATGTCCAAAACCAGCACCAAGGTTCCGACTACCATAACCCGTACATCCAACCTGAAAAGCTCTTCGGGCAAAGCGTATGGATTGCGCAGCAGTGGGCTGTTGAGGTGACGGCTGAAAATCAGCGAAAGACCGCTGAGCACGAGATTGGCCGCCAGCAGCCCATAGACCAAAGTTCGAGTCTCGGACGTACTTTCGCGCAAGAAAACCAAAAGTAGGCAATACAAGCTCCCGCTGAATAGCACCGCGGAGCCCGGACTGACCAAAGCTCCTGGCACCACTTCTATATAGAGCGAAAGGGCCAACATCACCTGCAGGTATTGGAAAACGCCGAGGGTGGCAAATAGGGGCGACAAGCCGAACCGGTGCCGAAGCCGGAAGAGCACCATCAAGAGCACGGCGACAACTGCAATTTCGATTCCGAAGAGTCCAAGCTGCTTCCAAGCTTCGAACGAAAGAGTAGGCACGACCTAAAGGCTCCCTGAACCGGCCTTGGCCCAAATTTGCATCAGAGCATCGGCGGCTTCTCTGGCACTGGGTCGAGCTGCGGCATTCGAGGCCAATAGTTGAGAGCACAACTCCTTGAGGGGTCCTGGAATACCGAGACCTACCTCGTCCAGGGGAGGGAATTTCTCCCTGGTGGCGAGCGCGACCAAATGGATCGGGCTCTTTGCCTCATGGTAAGGGCGGCGACCGGCCAACATCTCATAGAGGCAGACTCCAACGCTATAGGTGTCGGCCTTGGGACCAAAAGGCTCGCCCAGCAGACGTTCCGGTGCTGAATAGGGCGGTGTGCCTTCGAAAGTGCTGGTTTCAATCATGGAACTAGAATCGCTGGGATCCGTGGCCGGAGTGATCATGCGAACCACTCCAAAGTCCAAAACCTTAACGATTTCCCGATCCCACCTTTGATGGAGAAAGATATTTGCCGGTTTGATATCCAAATGAAGCATGTTCATGCGATGGACCTCTGCAAGCACCTCGCAAACAGGAAGAAGAATCTCGATAGCTCGAGAGAACGTGAGCCTGCCGCCGGTGGCCTCGTCGAGAGCTTGATCTACGCCCTTGCCTTTCAATAGCTCCATCACCAAGTACGGCTCTCCGCGCGTCGTCAAGCTCAGGTCGAGGACCGAGACGGCGTTGGGGTGATCGATTTGGCAAGTCGAAACCCCTTCCTTGACCAGCCGCTCCTCCACAAAATCACGTTCGGAAAATCTGGGGTGGAGAATCTTGATCGCGACGGACTTCTCTAGGGTCAAGTGCACGGCCCGATAGACCATGCCGAAATTGCCGCTGCCGATCACTTCTTCCAGTCGATATTTGTTGTCTAAAACCGTGCCGGGTCCGGCAAGTCCCTTAGGGGATTCGGCTGAATGCAACCGCCGAGCCTTCGCACGGGCTTTGATCCGGGCTCGGATCTCGGACAGAACCAACGGCCTGGGAAAACCATCGTCGGCTCCAGCCACGATGTAGGGTTCGGGATTCACACTTCCCGCCTCGTCGAGCGCTATCATCAGAATAGGCTGTTCGGTGCGCGCAAAGGCGTTTCGAATCTCCGAAAGGGTGGCGAGGATCCCGGGATGCCCTTCCGCGTCGAGAAATACGATCCCGGGCCTGCAGCGGCGAGCGAGCACCGTGACCTTGGAGGGGGATTTGGCTTCCACCACTTCAAGGCCTTCCGCTTCCAGGGTGTGAGTAAGGATCCTCCGCAAGACGGGATCCGATATCAGCATCAGTGCCTTGAGAGGGCCTGTTCGCTTAGGTGAGAGCTGGTCGGCTGATCGAGTCTCTGTGGGCAGATTTTGGGAAATTGCCGCTAAAAACTTCTGGGTAATCGTCTTCGGTTTCGGCAGGAAGTGTTTAAGATTGTCTCGTTCCACAGAACTTGTTCCTTAGCAGGCTGTGGCGGAAGTCTCGCGCCGGCGCGCTCGCAGCGCGATGAGACTTTTGCCACAGCCTGTTGGCTGGGGGCTCTGGCTAGATTCTATCCTGAACGAGAATCAGCACAAGGAACACCGTCGAGGCTCCGAACATGGTGGAGGCCCCGAAAATAGCCTATGGGGTGCAAGTTGACGGGGCGGCCGGGTGTGGGTGGGATCCCACCCACACCCCTCGTCGAGGTTCGGCGTCGTTAGATTTCACAGCAGTAGATTCACAGCAGTAGATTTCACAGCAGGGCGCTCTGCAACGGGCTACATCGATCACCCGCGATCTGGAGCAGTTCCGCGAAGGATCGGATATGATCGACTGGACATGGCCCAACAAAGCGAAGGTGCATGGCGGCGACATCTCGAATCCGAAACGCGGTCGACTCCAGCCGAGTTGCGCGCGGAAACCACGCCCAAAATCCCGGTTCTCACCGTGATGGGACATCCCGACCTGGACCGGATCGGCGAGCGATCCGAGCTTTTTGAGCTCTTCGATGGCGGGGAGGTTGCACTCTCCCGATTGCAGCCTTTGTTCTCCGTTTCAAACGACGCCCGGCGACGGCCGCTGGCCGACCCCCATCTCAGCCGTCGGCCGATCCGACTACGCCCTCACGACGGCGGTCTGCTCATCGATGGTTGCCAGACAAAAACGCCGGTGAGGGTCAGGGGTGAAATACCCTCGCAGCAAATCGTTCTCTCCACCGATCAGCTCGCTCGAGGAACTCTCCTGATATTGGCGGGACGGATCGTCCTATGGCTACAAATCGACCGGCCTACGAATCCACACCCTTCTCCACGCTTTGGCTTGATTGGGGAAAGCTCGGCCATCAACGAACTCCGACGCCAGATTCAGCGGGCGGCCGACTCGGAGATTCCCGTGCTGCTGCGCGGTGAAACCGGAGCCGGCAAAGAACTCGTGGCCCAAGCCTTACATCGCGCTGGGCAGCGAAGGAAACAACCGTTCGTCGCCGTCAATATGGCTGCCTTGCCGCCTTCCTTGGCTTCGGCCGAGCTGTTCGGCGCTGTGAAAGGGGCGTTTACCGGTGCCGAGCACAAACGGCGGGGCTACTTCGAGCGTGCCGACGGCGGCACCCTCTTTCTCGACGAGATTGCCGATACAGCGCCCGAGGTCCAAGCGTCCCTGCTGCGGGCCCTCGAAACCCGCGAGATCCAGCCCCTGGGCAGTGATCGGCTCCGAGCCGTCGACATCCGGCTAATCGCCGCTACGGATGCCGATCTCGAAACCGCGGTGGCACGCGGAAACTTTCGCGCCCCCCTACTCCATCGCCTGGGAGGTTTCGAGATTCACGTTCCGGCGCTGCGACAGCGCCGTGACGACATTCCGCGGCTCTTCGTGCAGTTCTTGAAGCAGGAGCTCGCCAGCGGAATCGATTCCGCGCTTGCCGCTTCGCCTTGGTCATCGGCGACTTTGATTGCCGATTTGGTCGCTTCGCCTTGGCCGGGGAATGTTCGTCAGTTGCGCAACATCACCCGTCAAATCGCGGTAGTGGCCAGAGACGGCACGGATCTCGAGTCGAGCGACGAAATTCGTCGAATCCTGTGCTCGGTGACCGAAAGGACCGCGGTTTCTCCTTCCATCGTTTCCGACCCCGAACCCGCACAACCAGGGGGCCTATCTTCGAGACTCACCGACGATGAGCTGATCGCGACTTTGCGTCGCCATCGATTCCGCCTGAAACCCACGGCAGCGGCCCTCGGCATTTCTCGACCGGCGCTCTACCGGCGGATCGAAAAATCAGCCCGCATTCGAACCGCTAAAGATTGCGACGGGGAGGAGCTGGAACAATGCAGGGCTGCCTGTGGTGGAGATCTCGACGCCATGGCCGAGCGTTTGGAGATCTCACGCCACGGTTTGACCCGTCGCATGAACGAGCTGGGGCTGCGGCCCGATTGACCGATTGCTATGCGAGAGATCTTACCCGGGAGCCGAGTCGGCCCTTATCGGATTCAAAATTCGATCGGCAGCGGCGGCATGGGCCAAGTCTTTCGGGCCCTAGATTCCCGTCTCGGCCGCGAAGTCGCGATCAAGGTGGTCCATCCGAATGCCGCGCCCGGCTCTGCCGCCCGCGAGCGCCTGCGCCGTGAAGCTCGAGCCGCGGCCGCACTGAGCCATCCAGCGATTGTTCAGGTCTACGACATCGTCGAGCATCCCGAGGGCGATTGCATCGTCATGGAGTTCATCGACGGTCGATCCCTGGCCGAGATGCTGGCCGACGGTCCCCTGCCCGTGGCCGAGTTACTCGATCTGGCTTCGGATGTCGCGGCCGGACTCCAACGAGCCCATTCCCGTGGCATCATCCATCGAGATCTCAAACCCGAGAACGTGATGGTGACGGCGGAAGGCAAGGCTAAGCTCCTCGACTTCGGCCTCGCCAAGCACTTGCTGACCGGCGGGATCCCAGCCTCGACGCAGCTGACTCGGGAAGGCCATCTCGTGGGAACGTTTCATGGCATGTCCCCCGAACAAGCCCAAGGCCTTCGGGTCGATGCTCGCTCCGATTTGTTCTCATTCGGAGCCCTGCTCTATCACTGCGCAACGGCGCATCACCCTTTTCTAGGCCGAACCGCTACCGAAACCCTGACCCGAGTCTGTGTCCGGCGGCAGCCCTCTGCTCGAAGCCTCAATCCGGAAGTCCCCTCCGAGCTTTCCCAGCTGATCGATCATCTGCTCGAAAAACAGCCGGTTCATCGCCCCCAGAGCGCCGAAGCTGTGGTCGAGACCTTGAGGCATTTGAGCTCGGAGATCATTTCTCCTTCGGACACCCACCGAGCATTGCGGCCGGTTGCTTCCGAAGACCCGATACGTGACGCTCCAACGATCTCGGTCGTTTCGCCGCGCGTCCTTTCCGGAGACGAATCGAGCAGCTCTCGAAGCCTTTTCCCGCTGCGGCCGCCGGCATGGCCGGTCGGAGTCGCGGCAGGGGGCGTGGTGACGGTGCTTTTTCTGGTGCTGCTCAGGCCCCAGTTTCCGTCCTTGCTCGACGAGCCCAAACTCAAAAGTTACGTCGCTATTGCCGAGCCGACGTTCGGCCCAGGCGGCAGTGCCGATGAGACCCTTCTCGCGGCCGCCGGTGTTCGGGCCGGGCTAACCCGCGGCTTAGTCTCGCTCGACGGAGCCGTGCCCGTCCTTTCCCGCCGAGGGGATCCCATACCGAGCACCGCCCTCGACCTGGCCCGGGCGGTGGCCGCGAACGAGGTGGTCACCACCCGTCTCGACTGCATCGAACGGGGGTGCCGAATCGAACTCAGCCGAGTCGACGCGAACGACGGTCGCGTGCTCGCCTTTGAGGGTTTCGAAGCACCGAGCGACGACCTGCCGCTCTTGACCACCACCGTGCAGAGGCATCTTGCCAGTCTTTACCCGGAGCTTTCCGCTGATGAGCGGCTACCTCGCTTAGAAATCGAAGCCAAGGACTACGAGCAGTATTTGACCATTCATCAGACCTTTCTCGTGGGAGAAAGCGGTGTCGATTTAGACGATCTTTTAGAGCGGCTGGCAAGAATTCGCGAAAGCTCGCCGCGCTTTTTCGAGGCTTTGGTGCTCGAAGCCCGGGTCGCTCACGTGCGCTTTTTGGAATCGCGAGATTCCCGCGACGTCGATCATGCCGTCGCCCTGGTCGAGCGCGCCCGGACGCTCGCTCCCAAAGAAACGCGTCCTCTCTTCACCCTTTTTGCGGTGGCTTTCGACAGCGGCCGACTCGATCTCGCGCAAGAGGCACAAAGTCGATTGGCAGAACTCGCCCCTGGACATCCCCGCCTGGAGATCCAACAATCCTGGCTCGACGAGCGGCTAGGAGAGTCCGAGCTCGCCCTCGAGCGAATGCGCCGCGCGGTGAGCAGGAGGCCGGCTTGGAACAACCTCTTCAGTCTTGCGCAGATGGAGATCCGCCAGGGGCGAGCTGCGCCCGCACGCGAGCATCTACGCCAGGCTCTGGAACGTTCTCCCGACAATTTGAAATGCCAATCCCTCTTGGCTCAGCTAGAGCTTCTAAACGGCGATCCATGGACCGCGGTCGAGCTTTATTCGATGTTGGTTTCCCGTGCTCCCGGAGTCCAAGAGCTGTCTAATCTCGGAGTGGCTCAGCTCTTGGTGGGCGACTACGAATCGGCCGCGGAAACCTTCCGACAGCTGCTCGGCGAAGAGCCCAACAACCCGTCGATCGTGTTGAACCTGGCCGATGCCCTTGATCTGCAAGGTGAGTTTACTGCCGCCCGCGAGCACTACCTGCGGGTCATAGAGCTGGTGCAAAGCGACCCGGGCCCCTCGCCCTATTTGCTCACCGCCCGGGCGCAGGCCCTGGCTCACCTGGGCCGAAAAGTCGAGGCGGTCACCGCCCTGCGGGAAGCGCTACGGCGACGCCCGGACGATCCTCAAATTTTGCAGGAGGCAGCCCTTGTCTACACCCTGGTCGGTGACCACGTTTCAGCCGAGGCCCACATCGAAGCGGCTCTGGAGCGTGGCGTTCAAGCCCGTTGGTTTCGCTTTCCTTGGTTCGAGAAGACCCTAGGCGGCAAAGAACTCGACCGCCTTTTGGCGACCTCCGCCCAGCCGTCCGTGCCGTGATTGATGATCGACGGATCCGGGCTCGCCGCCGAAATATCTTCAGTCGGCCCGAGCACCACCCGGTATTCGTATTCCGTGAACGTGAAACCTTCTTGCTGATTTCGGTCGAAGATCGAAACCCGACGGCCGTCCGCCGACGGCTCTCCGATCACAAAGGGGCCTTCTTCCCTAAAAATCACACAGGGCTCTTGGAACTCGAGCCCTTCGGGCACCGAGTCGTCGAGCCTAAGATCGATGCGATTGATGCCCTTTTCACCAACTCGGAGTGTATCCGGCAAGAAAGCTAAATCGCCCTGATCTAGGCGGCTCACCACCACGGTGTGAACATTATCCTCCGAGATTGCGGCTGGGTTTCTTTGCTTCATAAGGACTCCCCTTTCCGAGACGTTTTCATGGATGGTCGCGAGGACCTGCTTTCTCACCATTTCAAGTATGAGCAATTCGGATGCCGGCCCACTGAGAGTTTTTTCCGGCTCCAGACCCGTAAAAACCTTCATAAACAGGAACTGCGGGCACTTTTCGAACACTTTTCGAGCATCGTACCGAACACTTTTTGCGGACACTTTTCCTCGCGCAGGCCCTATTTTAAGGGCGATTCGGATGATCCGGATGCCGGCACGATCTTTGCCTTAAATGTTGTCTTCACGAGCCGACGACGATCGCCAGAGTGGAAGTCGCCGATGGATCGTATAACACTTGCCGAAAGCTCGGCACCCGAGGAGAAGACCATGGAGCTTGCAGAACACGGATTGAGCCATCAGATGAGCCGAATCATGCGGACCGCGACCGAGGCGACGGAAAAGACGGTGATCATCGAAATCGCCGAAGCCGATCTTCAGACGTTGAAGGACGCCGAATACAAACTCTGCTTTGCCAAGAAAGTCGAAGATACCTTCAATGTCGTTTGGCAATCGTACGATTTATATTTGGTCACTAACGAATTCAGCTGGACCCCCATGTACCAACTCTTCGGTACCAACACGTTCCAGGACGAAGTCACCGTCCAGGTATCCACCAATCTGGTCAGCATCGGCCTCGGCGAGCAAAGCGTTCTGAACAGTGCCGGCATCTTGCAACCGCCGACCACCGGCGGACCCGAAACGGCCATCACCATGATCAACGAGTATGGCAGCATCCATCCGGGATTGAATCAACTGTCGACCGGTCTCGACGGCACCCAACAAAGCACGCCGATTTACGTCGCCGAGAACGCCATCGTCGCAGGCGAGGCGAATTTGACCCCCAAGGAGAGCGTGCTGGTTTGGTTCGAGCAAAATGTGGAGACCAGCACCATGTTCAGCACCGCTCGATCGAATAGCGTCGAGATCGACTTGACCTTCACCAATGAGGCTGTGCGCCGGTACGAGGACCAGACTTGGGTCACCCCTTGAACCGGTAGTGGTCCGCTTTGATTCAAGGGGTCTCCAACCTATTTGGAGACCCCTTGCGGGAGTTGTCATGAATTTATCGAGTCAGGAGCTTTCGGCCCGATACTTAGACCGTGCGTTCACTCGATCGACGGAGCTGCCGCAGAAAACGGTGACCGTGCAAATCGCCGACGAGGATCTACAAACCCTTAAAGCAAGTGACTATCGGATGTGTTTCGCCAAAGAATCAGAGGGGGTTTTCGACGTAGTTTGGCGGGCTTTTTCGGACTATCTGACCCTCAGTTTTTTCGATTGGATACCCGACTACCAGCTCTTTTGTACCAATGTTTTCGAAGATGGTGAGACCATTCGCTCAACCACCAATATCGTCGACATCGAATTCGGGCAACAAAGTGTGCTCGACGCCTTCGGCCTGCTCTCCCCGGCATCGAGCGGCGGCAACGAGTCTTCCATCAACCTGGTCAACGAATACGGCACTACCCACCCCGCCCTCAGCCAATGGTCCAAAGGTATCGCGGGCGTGGAAGAGAGCACACCAACCTACGTCTCCGAAACCGAGATGATTAAGGGGGAACGCGGTCTGAGCACCGTGGACGTGGTGTTGGTCTGGTTTGAACAGGGTCTCGAGACCTCGACCCTGTTCAGCACACCGAGGAGCAACAGCTTTGAAGCCGATCTGAGTTCAGTGGATCGTGTCGATCTGCTCTTCGAGAACCAGCAATGGAGCTTGCTCGATGAGTCGCTCGACAGACCTGCAGCGGCTGCAACGGCTCAACGGTGATCGACCCCACGATGCGCCAGATGATGGACGACCTAATCTGAAGCCCCTACCCCGTCAAGCCGAGAGCACAGACCTTAGTTGCAGGAGAACGTGGAGGTATCGCGGGTTGTGGTCGGGAAATTCCCGCTCGATCGAGTGCGAGTCCAGCTCCTGCTGATGCCGGTGATGGTATCTCGCACGGTGATATCCCAGCCCGCGTCCGTGAAGCCCCCTAGCCAGAGCCAATAGGTTCCGGTGAGGCTACAGGCCTCAGCGGCACGCATGACGATCTGAATGCCCGACGGGTTGTTTTGGAATCCCGCGGTGGCGTTGATGTCCTCGCGGGCGGTCCAAATCAAAGGCTGCGTTATCGGAGGATTAGAGAAGTCGGTCCAAGTGCCGCGCAGCTCGAAACGCCCACTGCGTAAGCACACGACGCCGTTGTTCGGATCATCGACACAATCGGTATCCGAGAACGTGGTGGCCGTCGCAGTATTGGAATACGAGGAATAACCGTCGGCGTTGCTGTAAGCCCGAATACGGAAGGAATAAGTTGTGTCCGGGCTTAGGCCGACGATCCGCACGCCGGTGGAGTCGGCAGAGACCGAGCCGATATCCGCGAAGGCGCCGCCGCTGGACACCTCGACCCTGAATTCATCCTCATTGTCCGAGTTGTCGTTCCAGAACAAATCGATGACGGAGCTGGAATCTGCCACTGCGGCCAGCCCGGACGGTGCGGAAGGCGGGCCGACGCAAGAGCCGCCACCCAAGCCAAAGGTTTCGGCGGTGTAGGTCCAAATGTCGTGGTACACGAATGCGGATCCATTCCACTCTTCGAGAAGAATGGAAATGTAATAACAATTGGCGGGTGGCGCGGTGTAAGGCAGATTGTTCAAATCGATATTCGAGACTTGAAAGCCGCCCATCAGCTGGTTTCCATTGGTGCCTTGCCAAGTGGAAGGTCGCCATTTGGTGAGGGCATGACCGGAAATGCTGCCGCCAAAGACGGGAATGCTGGTCGAAGCCCACAGCCAAAGCTCGATGGTACCCGAGGTCGAACCCGCGGGGCTGTTGTTGTCCACCCGGCCGACGGCCATGTCGACCAGATTGTTCGCGATGGCGAAAGAAAACGGTCCAGTGAAGGAGAGGTCCGTGGACGTGCCGCGGGGCTGGAAGTCGGGCCTCGGTGCGGCCATGGGGCTCAATCCGTCGGAGCTGCCGGTGAGCGCACGCTGCTCTAGCGGAAGGGGCGCGGTTTTGCCTTCGGGCAGCGGGACGACCTCGGCGGCTGATGCGGGTTGGCTTAAGGTGAATGTCAAAGGCAAAAGGGTCAATAAGAGCAAGGCGGTTTTTTGTCGAAACACGGAGTCTCCTCCTCAGTGGTTTATGCGGTCTAGCGGGTCATGTGGTTTATAAATTAGTGCAGAAAACACCCGCTTCGTTTCACAGGCTCGCACCATCGCAGGCAATGTGGATCGTCAAATCAACGTTCCACAAAACGCGATGGGAGCATATTGGGCGCGGCTGGCATTGCCAGGATCATAGCATCCTGGACAGTGCCGGCTATTTGACCTTGGCTTCGTCGGTTTTCAAGCTGGCATTCAGCACCAAATATCCCAGCAAGCCTGAAGCCAACGAGCCGAGCATGATGCCGAGTCGTTCGTCGAAGAGCAGGTCAACACCTGTTTCTTCAAAGGCCAGGGAGCCGATGAAAAGACTCATGGTGAATCCGACGCCGCAGAGAGCCGCCGTGCCGTACAGACTGGACCAATTCATGCCCGTCGGCAACTTGGCCAGCCGCAGCTTGACGCTCAGCCAACACAGGCCGAAGATGCCGATCTGCTTGCCGAAAAAGAGACCGGCTGCAATACCCATCGGCACGCCGTGCAGAATTTGCTGCATGCTGATGCCGGCGAGGCCGATGCCCGCATTGGCAAAAGCGAAGACGGGCAAGACGAAGAAGGCGACGATGCTGTGCAAGTCGTGTTCGAGGATCCTGAGCGGTGAGACGTCGGGGTTGGCTTTCGAGCGCATGGGAATGAACATCGCCAGAATGACCCCTGCCAGGGTGGCGTGCACACCTGATTTGAGCGTCGCCACCCACATGACGATTCCGACCAGTAAATAGGGGCTGTGGGCGGTGACACCGCGGCGGTTGAAGTACCACAGGTGCGGTAAGCAAATAGCCACCACCCCTAGGGCTTCAAAGGAGATATTTGCCGTATAAAAAATCGCGATGATTAGAATCGCCCCGATGTCGTCGAAGATTGCGAGGGACGTCAGAAAGATCTTGATCGAAATGGGAACTCGACTGCCGAGCAGAGCCAAGATGCCCAAGGCAAAAGCGATATCCGTGGCCGCCGGAATGGCCCACCCTTTTAGGGCGATGGGGTCGTCGGCGTTGAACGCCGCGTAGATGAGCGCCGGAAAGAGCATTCCACCGATCGCGCCAATGCCCGGCAAAATGATGTTGCGTTTGTCCGACAGTTCCCCTTCGATCAACTCCCTTTTCAGCTCCAATCCCACGAGAAAGAAGAAAATGGCCATCAAGCCATCGTTGATCCATAAGAGCAAGGGCTTGGCGACTTCTAGGCTACCGACTTGGATGGCCACCGGTGTCGAAAGGAGCAGTCGGTAGTAGGGCTCAAAGGCTGAGTTAGCGGCAAAAACAGCCGCCACCGCCGCCACCATCAAGATCATGCCGGCGGCAGACTCTTTTTCGAGGAAATCCGAAATAAAGGACTTCTGAATTTTCTTCATGGCTTTAGTGCTCCAACGCCTGCTGCTTGGCTCGATACTTCTATAATTTGAGCTCCCGACTCGGGAGTCGAGAGCTCGTTTCGGATTCGATAGCTGGAGAATACGAACGGTGCTGGGAGTTATTCGGCGCGCCGTCCGTATTCAGGATCTGCCTGCCATTATCTTCGAAAAATCGGCCAAAACGGTTGTGGGGATCGCCGAAACTTGGAGACAGTGTAGGATCTAGGCATGGAACGCGAAGAAGAGAGATTTCAGCCGTCCCTCCCCCAACTGCTCAAGGCCGAAGAGCTGGGCGTTCGTTTGGAAATCGTCGGGGGTCTGCCCATGTGGGAGAGTTCGCCGGTTTATCGGCACCAAAAAGAAGTCGATCGAGTTCGCGCGTCCATCGAGCCCATCTCGGGTTCTGATGCGGGCTGTGAGTGCGTGCACGCGGCCGACATCTACGTCGCTTTTCCCGACGGCTCCCTCAAACGACCCGACATCTCGATCTTTTGCCGGGAGCCGGACGAGCAGGAAGAAGCCGTCAAGATGGTGCCCGAAGCGGTGATCGAAGTGATCAGCAAGGGCTTCGAAGCCAAAGACCTCGACATCGGCCCGCGTTTTTACCTCTCCCAAGGGGTGCGCGACGTGGTCGTGCTCAACCCCTACACCCTGGTCGTCTTGCACGTCCGCCCCGACGGCGCCGACCACCACGTCTCACCGGTTGAAATCGAACTCGCCTGCGGCTGTCGCTGCGTGGTTTGAATCGGCGGCCGGTCCCCCACTAGCCCCCTATTGCCAAAATTGACTGGCTTCGGCCCGCGTCGGCAGCGCGATGTGGATCGGGTGCTCTAAACCTAAGCGCTCGGGTGCGACCCGCAGCAGCTCGTAGGTGGTGACCATGGCACCGTAGGGAGCTTCGTCGTCCGGGCGCAGAATCACGGGTTTGTCAGGGTTGGCGCGCAGCTTCTGCCCCAGGTAGATCAGCAGGTCGTCGGGTGTGGTGGCTCGTTTGTCGACCCACAGGGAGGAATCCGGACGGATTTCCACCAGGATCGATTCCACCGGATCGATCACCTGGCTGTCCGGCGTTTCCGGCATGCTGAAGTCGAGCCCTTGATTGGCGGCGAAGGTTTGGGTGATCACGAAGAAAATCACCAGTAGGAAGGCGACGTCTGCCAGGGTCGAAGTGGGTATTTCTGCATCGGCTCGGCGTTCTTTGGGTTTCATGGCTCGGCTCCTCCAGTTTTCGCCGACATTGGCGGTTACCAGAAGTAGACCCGAATGATTGGCCTTGAGCTCCCATCATGTCCGCCATCGAAACCGGCGAAACCGGATGTTCTGTGCTGTGGGCGGTAATCGCCCCATCCAGGTGGATGTTCGGTGGGTGGCGGCGACCAATCGCGACCTGGAAAAGGCCGTGGCCGAGGGTACCTTTCGGGAAGATCTCTTCTACCGGCTGAACGTGATCAGCGTCCGTTTGCCGCCCCTGCGGGAGCGTCGGTCCGACATTTTGCCCTTGGCCGACTACTTCACCGAAAAACACGGTCGGTCCATGGGACGGATTGATCTGCGCCTATCCGACGAGGCTCGCCGGAGCTTGGAGCGCTACGACTGGCCCGGCAATGTGCGAGAGCTGTCGAACGCCGTGGAGCGCGGGGTGGTTCTGGCGGAAGGCTCGTGGATCGAGCTCGAGGATTTGCCCGAAGCCCTGGTGGAAACCCGGCGGGGCGGACCGGACGACTCGGGGGCAACTCCCGAGGGCTATCACGCGGCGGTGGCGGAAGCCAAGAAACGCATCCTGCAGCAAGCTTTGGAGGCGGCGGACGGCAATTTCGTCATCGCGGCCGAGCGCTTGGGGCTGCGGCGCACCTACCTCCATCGGCTGGTGAGCAACCTGGGCCTACGCTCGTGATCTCCGAGACCGTATCCGAAGTATCCGAAGTATCCGAAGAGAGACCGAGAGGGTCCATTCGGACACGCTCGGGTTCGTCGCCGTATTTCGGCAACTGTGTACTTAGATCGGGCTTTCCAGACCTTGATTCCGCGGTTCTCGGGCAATTCTGCGCTTTTTTCGGGCTGGCACGCAATCTGCTCTTTAGGGTCGTGAACCCGACACAACCCTAAAGGAGCAAACGATGGCTAATTATCAGATCGCTTACGGAAAAATTGACGGCAAGGGCCAATCCATCAAGTTGGAATCTGGGGACGGCATCAAGGAGATCAGAAACTCCGACGCCAATGGCAACAATAAGAAAAAGAAAGGGGAGATCTACTTCGACTTCGACCCACACTTCGAGAATGACCCGGCTGTAGTCGTCACGGGCGCGGAAGACACGCCACCCTATCCACGCGTCAACGAGTACAAGGAAGGCGAAGAGGATGCGCTCGACCGTAAGAAGACCGTGCGAGTTGATTGCAACGGTCGGGGCGACACCTGGGCCAAGGGCGAGAGCTACGCAGCTCGAGACACGAAGTTCTATGCCCTTGCGGTATCGAAGTGCAAAGACGCCGACAACGCGAAGGTGCAGGTCGTCGCCGGCGTGCTCGATTCCAATGGTACGGTCGCGTACCAATATGGTGGCCTTTCGAGCGATACCAGCGGTCGGAAAACCGGGAACTACCATTGCAAATTCTCCACCCCCTTCACCGGCACGCCCACTGTGCTTGCAACGGTTGAACATGAGATCAGCAACCACTCCGAGGCCAAGGTGCTTTCGGTACGGGTCACCGAGGTGACGAAGACAGACGCCAAGCTCACGATCCACGAGGAAGACGGAGAGAAAAAAGGTGTTCTGGCCGACGCGAAGGTCCACGTCCTCGCGATCGGTCCAGCGGAGCAACGCAATGTGGGACGCTTCGACTTCGGCGTGGTCGACCGCAAGGCGGGCAGTAATAAGGTCGGCAACGACAAGTCTACGGTCACGGACACCGCTCGTTACACAGTCAACCTCGGGGGCACGGGCTTCGAGAAGCTTCCCGTCGTCATCGCCTCCGCGGAGCACGTGAAAAAGGCCCATCTGCGCCAGCACCAGATTGGTGGGATCGAGAAGGGGCGGAGAGGCGGCTACGACATCTTGAAAGTCAACTCAGTCAACGGCAACGGAACGTTGAACAACTGCGCTTTCCATTTCATCGCCTACGCGAGCTCCTGACGGCGGCAAGATCGCGCTCGTCTTCCCGGCGATCTTCGATCTGAGCTCGGACCTCTATCTCTTGTTCGGCCAGGACGACTCGGCGCGCCTTAATAGGCTCCGTCAACACTTCTGGACCGGACTGTCAGCTTAGACTCGAAACGGCGTGCTTCCGCTGAAAACTACGCTCCCTACCTCATGACGTCAAGCTTACCTCACGCCAGTCATCGAAGGCGCGGGAGCGGAGGATGCAAGCGGAAACCGGTGCCAGAGACTATGAAAAGGAGAAGCGAGTCGCTGCGATAAGTTCCACTCCAACTAACAACAACGAAAAGGAGGAGCAGATGTCGATCCCAACGACCCGCGAACCGAATCATAACAAGGTTGAGCAGAGTCTTTTCCTGGCCCTGGAGCTGAGCGATTCCAACTGGAAGTTGGCTTTCACCGGAGAGGAGATCGGCACGTCCAACGTGTCTGGGTAAGGTCTACTCAAAATTTTATGCTTGACGCAGCGGGGATTCATAGAAGGTTGATGTTCTGTGCTCCATCCAGGTTGATATTCCATGTCAGCGATATTGGCCATTATCGCTGACCTGCAGAGTCAGCTGCGGCTTCTTCGTCCCTCCTCAATAGAAGCGTTGTGCTTTCTAAACACCAACTTCTATTGAGGAACGGACATGCCAAACGCAAACCACATCCCCAAGCTATTTAGGCTCGTCGATGAGCCGAGACATCTCCACCGGGTCCCATGGACGGAGGTGAGCCATGTCTAGGTTCCCCCGCCTCTCGACCCGACCCAACGCCGGCTTCGAGATCATGAACCGCTGCATCCAAGGCCGCCACCTGATCAAACCCAGTCCGCGTCTCAATAAAATCATCATCGGGGCCCTGGCCAAGGCCCGAGAAAAGTACCCGGTCGAGATCTACAGCGGTGCATTTTTGAGCTCGCACTGGCATCTCCACCTGCAAGCTCCCACCATGAAAATCCAGGCTCGATTCATGGCCTACTTCACTCGTAAGTTGTCGATCGAGAGCGGTATTCTCTACGACTGGAAGACCTCCACCTTCCCGGATCGATACCATTCCTCGGAAGTCTCTCAAGAGCCCGAAGCCCAGATCAAAAGGCTCGTCTACCATCTCCAACAGGGCGCAAAGGAGGGACTCGTATCCGGACCACTGGATTGGCCCGGCGTCAACTTTGTCGAAGCCTTGATCACCGGCGAGCCGCTCAAAGGCATTTGGATCGATCGCTCCGGATACTACCGAGCAAGCCAACGAGACGAAAACGTGACCCTGGAAGATTTCACCGAGCATCTGGAGCTACCCATCGCCCCACTACCCTGCTGGGCTCACCTAAGCCAGGAATCTCGTCGTGAACTCGTTCTGGACATCATCCGGGAAATCGAAGAAGAAACTGCGGCCCACCACGCCGAAAACTGCACTGCGCCCCTCGGGGCAGAGGTCGTCCTTGCCGGCGATCCCCACTACTATCCGACGAAGCTCAAGAAATCCCCACAACCGCGCTTCCACGCCTTTCGCAAGAAGATTCGCCAGGAATTGAGAGAGGCGTTCTCGCTGATTGTGACCGCCTACTATGAGGCGGCGGAGCGTTTGAGAGCCGGTGAACGTAATGTCGAGTTTCCTGAAAATTCGTTTCCGCCGGGATTACCCTTCGTCGAGCCGGCTTGGGCGCTGGCGGGGCATACCTTGAAGTCACCGGAGCCCGGATAGAGCCATTCTTTCCCTCGTCGGTTGCCTCACACTGTTGGAAAATGATTGCTCAAGTTTTGGGGAGGGGGTGGGTGTGTCTCCAAGAGCCGATTCAAGCGAAATGTCGTTATTCGACCCGCTCCTCTTCCTTTCTTTGTATTTCCCTTCTTTATGTACCTGGTACTTTCATTGGCGGGCACCACGCTCCTATACGGATTCCCTGATCTCGTGCGGCTCGAAGTGCTGCCTGATCCACACCCGTCTGTCCGCCTGAGATCACTTTTGTGAGCCTTGTGTCCATTTTGATTGAATTCTGTTGTAGTCCGTCTACCCTGAGAATATGCGGGCTCACGTTGACCGCGAGCCGAGAACCCCCAGCGCTTTGGCTTCCTGGTAGTCGTAGGTCGTTACCTCGAGTAGATTCCCGTAGGGATCGGAAAAGTACACCGAAAGCGCTTTGTCGTGATCTTGAATATTGCTTTCGTCGAGAGCCGGCGAACGCCATGACCCCGATGATCTGACAAAGCTCACGAATTCGGTGGCGCTGACCCGAAACGCCAGTCGACGGAAGCCACGCACCTTTGCATCACCCTGCCCGCTGCCTTTGAACAGAGCCAGCATCGTCTGACCCTGGTCGTTGCTGATCATTAGCGGACCACCCTCATCAGCCCAATGAATGTGTTCTTCCAAGACGGTGAATCCCAGAACTTTGCTGTACCACTGCGCTGCTTCCCAGCGCTTTGGAACGAAAATTTCAATGTGATCGAGCTTCATGTTTCCGTGCATCCTAACAATTCAGCGACGAACGGCTGAGCTGAGCGGCCAGATCGCTCGCAAAGCGGGCGTGCTGGTCGCAGCCAGCACTTTGATTCCGGAACCCCGTTGGGGTCAGTTGCTCCTTCGTCGCTTTTTCGACCATCGTCTTCGGGTACCTCGAGCCGCCCAAACCGGTGCCGCCCAAACTGGTACCAGGCTGATGTTTGGGCGGTGCCAGGTTGATGTTTGTGGGTTGGGATAAACTCCGAACAGCCGAAATCGCAGGAACATCGAGCGCAGACACCCCGCGAGCGCGAGGAGGTGCAGAATGGCTTGGAATAACGAGCTTACCCAGCTCAATGATGTGTTGGCGGGTCTTTATCCCTTAACCCGGGACTCCTTGCGCGTGGTCGACAACGCCGGCTTGCCCAAAGCCCATATCGCCTTCCGCGACAAGGCGATCGACAATTGGCATCAAATCCTGGTGGAGGCAGACCGGCGTGGCAAAGTCGCCGACCTGATTCGAGCAGCGCTTAAGGATTATCCCGAGGATCCCTTCCTAACCCAAGCGCAAGACGGTCAATTGGCTGCGGTGCGTGGACCGGATTTGGATCGCGACTTGGCTTGGCAGACGGAACAGCCGGTGGAGAACTTGGAGAAGATCATGGGTCGGCAGAGCACGCTTCTGCCGATCAGTTTCTTGTCCCAGGGCCAGGAGCGGGCGCGTTCGGTGGCGCGGATTCGGCTGCAGAAAGGTTTCGGATCGGGTTTTCTGGTCCAAAACAATCTTTTAGTGACCAACCACCATGTGCTGGCCGACCCGGAGGATGCGCGCTCAGCCGTGATTCAGATGAATGTGCAGCAGACGCCCGAGGGTCTGGACCTGGAGCCGGTGGAGCTTCGTTTCGACCCCGACGGGGGTTTTGCCACGTCCAAGGCGGACGATTGGACCGTTTGCCGGGTGAAGGGTGACGCCAACGCGGATTGGGGTTGGATCGCTTTGGAGTCGGCGCCGATCCAGGTCAAGGAGAGGGTGATCATCATCCAACATCCCGGCGGGGGTCCCAAGCAGATCGCCTTTTACCACAACCTGGTGACTTTCGTGGACGACCGGGTGGTCCAATATCTGACCGATACCTTGCCCGGTTCTTCGGGATCGCCGGTGTTCGACGACCGGTGGCGCTTGGTGGCACTGCACCACAGTGGCGGGCATATCCGTGAGCCTGGAAGCAAGGAATTGGTGTTCCGCAACGAAGGCATTCGGATCGAACGGGTGCTCTCCGGAGCTTCCCACCTCCTGAGTATTTAACAGACTGTTAAGTCGATTGAGTCTTTTATGAGTCGCAAAAACGCTCTCGGACCGCTGGTGGACCTCCTGGTGGATCTTTATCCCACCGAAGAAGGCAGTCGACGGGTGGTCGCCGAATCGGGCATGCACCACGGTCGGATTCCTTTCCAGGACGCCGCCGTCGACAATTGGTTCGCGATTTTGTCGGAGGCGGATCGTCTGGATGCGGTCGGCGCTGTGGTCGCCGTGGCGATGGAGGAATATGCCGAGGCCTCGGAGCGGTTGCAGGCGGCTTTGGATGCCTATGGATCGGCGCCCGAGGATCCGGAAACGTCCGATTCCGAGAATTCGTTCGACCTGCCGACGGGCCCGTATCGCCTCAATTTGGCCATGGTGATGATCGTCGCCCTGGTGCTGCCGATGTGGTTCTATTTGCACATCTATCCCCTGGTGGAGCGCAGTCTGGCGGTGGGAGCCCTCGGGGCCGGTTTGGCCGCCGGCCTGTTGGCGGCTTGGAAGCTGACCACCACGTTCCTCGGCAAGAGTTGGAGTCAGAAGGGGCGATCCCGGATGGACCGACTGCTGCGGAATCCGAAGATTTGCTGGGTTCTGGGGTCCATGGTGCTGCTGGTCCTGGGGCTCGCCGGATCCACATCGTCCGTTTATTTGGTCCACGACGATAAGGTCCACGACGGCCAGGTTCATGACGGCAAGGATCTGAAAGAGCTGGTGATTTCGATTCAAGAAAGGTCCAAAGCGAACGCGGACGAGCTCAAACCCTTCAAACCCATGCCTCGGCTGAAGACGACACCTTCCGTGGCCTTAGCCGGTGGGCCGATCTTCTTCCGTCGACCTGGGAAAACCTTGGTCTTCGGCGTCGAATCGTCGCCAATCCTGCAAGTGGAATCCGATCATCGTCGTCTGTGGCCCTGGAAACGTATCGAGCTGCGTGCGTCGGTGGATTTCAAGGCCCGAGCGATTCAAGTCTTTCGGTTGGCCCCCGGAAATCAGGTGATGGGTCGTTTGCCCGAGCCCGGAAACGCTGTGCCCTTCAAGAGTTATGCTCTTGAGGTGCTGTGGGACGGAGAGCCCGTCGGTCGTCTCGACGACCTTCGCCAGGGGGTGGTCTATTTCGGCGACGAGCCGGAGCTCATCGAGACCCTGCGCCAGGGAGAATCCGCCGAGCAGAAACGTCGACAACTCGGCAAATGCGTCGACGCTGCCTTTGTCGACGAGCTGATGGAGTATTGGGATTCCGGCTTTCAGGTGGCGGCGGCCGCTCGCCCCCCCGGAGCGGAACAGCTCGAAATTCTGATTCTTGAGATGACGCCAAGCAAGCAGACAGAGGATTTGAACCCACAGGCAGGGGTGTTAAGATTGAGGGTGGTCGTTCCCGCAGAGGACATCTCCAATCACGGACTTCATACGATCTGCTTGCAGGGAGCCTTCCAATGAGACGGACTGAGCCGAAACGCAGCGCCACGAGACTATGCGTGTTGCTGACGGTTTGCTGGGCCGTGGGTCTGACCCTTTCCCACTCTGCTGCTGCCGATGGCTCGCCAAAGGTGAAGGTCTCCTTCGAGCACGACGCGCCGGAATTCGCCTTTCCCATGACCGAAGTGGAGACCTTGGCCACAAATGCGGTAGTCACGCGACTCGGCGAAGCTTTTGGCTTTTTGGAATGGACCGCCGCCGCCGACGCCGGTTCCCCGGCCGCCGAGTGGGTCGTGATGTTGCGCCAAGAGGTGGCGGGACCCGGCTTGAGAATTTGGCTCGAACACCACGCCAAAGTCGACGGTCGCGAATTTGAGCTACCCCAGCTCCGCGAGCATGAACTGCTCTACGACGTGGGAAATGTAATTCCTTTTCAAAGCCCGAGCCGACTTCGAGATCGGGTGGAAAAGAAGTTGGAGGATCAGCTCAATGGCGATTTCTTCGATCTGGTGGAAGTGCAGCTTTTGAGGTGGATCAAGCTTGCCGACGAGGTTCGGGCGGAGGTGGAGGAGGACGGGGTGGTGGTGCCCCTTCGGCTGAGCGACCTCAAGGCCACCCGGGAATCCCTGATCGGAGTACGCCTCAAAATCAACGACCTACACTACGGGATGTTCATTGTGAAAGCCGCCGGTGACGTGCTCAACGGTGACCTAGCGGGCTGTGTGCGCGGCCAGATCCAGCATTTCGAGGTGCCGCCGATCGACGATATCGACCCACCTACCTGGTGGCATCACAGCTTGCCGGGGGTGATGTCCCGAGCCCAAACCAAAGAGGTCTACATGCACGACTATGATCTCGACATAGGCGCCGGTGCTTCGACGTCGGGCGGAATTGTGACGGATCCGGATGATTGAGGAAGAATTTGTGGTGATTCAAGCCCCGAAAACCGATACCCCCTGGGGATCCTGGGCGGCGACCCTGCTCGTGCTCGGGGTGTCATGCCTCAGTCTCTTGTCGACCCCGGCGTTTGGGCAAAAAAGCACCCAATATGCAGATCAAGGGCGGGCGGCCCTCGCTGCGGCCGACTACGACCGCGCGCTGGAGAGCTTTCGAGCTGGATTGGAATCCACCTCTGATCCGGACTGGCAGGCCAAATATATTTTTTATCAGGCGGTGACTTTGCAGCAGCAGGGGCGTTTGGAAGAAGCGGCCGGGCTTTATAAGGAATACTTGGGGCAAAAACCCGAATCGGCAGCCGCGCTCAACAACCTGGCCCAAATCTATGCCCAAGCGGGCGATGCGGAGCGAGCGGAAAAACTATTCCGCAAGGCGATTGCCCAAAAGGACTCCCGCAGCGCTTACTACCGACAGAATTACGCCGAATTTCTCGATGCTCAGGGGCGCTGGAAAGACGCCACCGCGGCCTGGACCCGACTGATCGATGGCCAATCCCAGGCGGAATCGCCCCATCGAGCCATGATGGATCGGTATTTGGCCTCCGCTCCTTCGGACCGACCTTGGAGCACGCTCGAAGGCAGGGAGCAACATCAGCGCCGAGGCCGCGGCGAAGAGATGGTGGGTTATTTATGGGGCCGGTGGGAGGACGGGCAACCCGTCCGGGCTGCTGCCGGGGCCTTGGACGCCTTGGCAGATCCGAATAGCTGGCCGCCCGAGCTACGCCGCGAGCTGTTGACGGTGGTGGCGGTGGGGTTGGCCGGCCAACGCTACGATGCGCGCCAATTTCTCGTGTCTGAGACCGCTAAAAAGCTGTCGTCCCTCAGCGGCGATCCCAGGATCAGCCAGGGGGCTGAGGAGTTGCTCCGGCTGCACAATTATGACGAGCCGAAGCTCGATCCCGACGTTTACCGATGGTGGAAAATGGGAGATCTGGAAAACGATCCACCGCGAGGTATTTGGCCCGCCGACGGTTTCTTGCGTTTGATCCGTTCCCTGGGCCGTGGCTTCCAGCAGGGCAAGGATCTGGATCGAGCAGAACAATACTTCCGCTTGGCGGCGGATTTTCGTGGGGATGACGTCGACCCGGAGGCCATCGGTGATTTGGCGGGCCTCTACGCCGGTGACAATCGCCTCGAGCAGGTCAGTGAATTGGCGCAGGCATACGAGCATCGGCTCTTCGGCGGCAAAGTCCAGGCCTACCGCACTTCCAAGACCGAGAAGATCTTCGACTACCACCGCACCCTCGGTGGAATCTATTCCCTGACCGAAACTCGGGGGGACGAGCACACGGTGACGTCGGCAATTTTTCAGCTCGATCGCGCCCTCGAAATGCACCGGCGGTTGGAGCAGGAGTCCCCGGCCACCGCGGAGCAAAAGGCTCAATACACGCCCGAACTCAACAGCCTATTGGCCAAGGGTTACGAGTCCACGGGCCGGATCGAAAAGGGTTACGACGTGCGTATTTCGGCTGCGGAGATTTATCAGCGAAACGGCGATCAGGAGGCGGCCACTATGATTCTTAGGCCCATCCTCACCAAACCGCCGCCGCCCACGGCCGGGACTCAACTCAAGGCACGCTATCTGGGGGTTGTGACCCAAGTGGAGCCACAGAGCCCGAAAATCGACTGGAGAAAAACCCCCTCCCTAGACCTTTCCGATGCCAACGAACCCTTGCCCGAGAGCCGGTCGCCCGGGGCGAACCTGTACAACAAAGGGGTGCGGGAATCGGATTCGGATCTTCGTCGGGCGGAAGAGCGTTTCAACAAAGCCCTAAAGCGCGACCCCAAACTGACCGAAGCCCACGAGGCCTTGGCCAAGCTGTACCTGGATCAAAAGGAATACGACAAAGCCTCGGCGGCCGCGGACAGGTTGTTGAAAGTGGATCCAAACCATGCCCAAGGCCATCTTTATCGTTATCTGGCGGCCGATTCGGCGGGTGATTCCGAGCGTGCCGCCGAAGCCTTGGCCGACTATGGCCGGCTCGATCCACAAGGCGCGGCCAAAATTCATTTTCAGAAAGCTGAGTGGGCCCTGCGATCGGGCGACACCGACGCGGCCAAAGTGAATCTCTATTACTGTCGAAAACTGGCCGGCGACGACCCGGACCTGACAGCTTCGGTGCGCAGGATGCTCCAGAAGCTGGAAAAACAGGAAAAACAACGCTAACGGAGCCTGCCGGACTCGGACCTTGATGCTCAACTGGATCCTACCCGAAGCGCGCTGAGCCGGCCGGCGGGTCTGCGACGGGGGACTCGGGTCCCGCCGTCGAGAACCGCCGATTTCGAGAAGCGCCCTCCTCCAAAGAGTCTCGTCCCGCCCGGACTCTGTTTCGGCTCGGTGGACTAGCGCTTTTTTGTGGCTTTTCTTCGAAGGATTTTCAGAGCTGCCACCTCTAACCCACAATATGCGTGTTCCATCGCCGAAAACAGGCCCTTCAAATCAGCGCTATTTCCCGAGATCCCTAGCCATCTTTTTCGGTGGAGCGTTTCTGGGTGGGCTGCTCGTCTACTCCATGGGCTTTCTGGGGGAGTCAACCTCAACCTATGAGGGTCTTGACGCAAAGCTGGCTGGGCTGCCGGCCGCTTGGCTGATCTTCGGCTTTTCTGCCCAAGCGATTTTCATGTCGAGGATGCTGGTCCAATGGATCGCCAGCGAGCGGGCCCGATCGAGCGTGGTACCGGTTGCCTTTTGGTGGCTCAGCCTGATCGGCGGCTTGATGCTCTTGACCTACTTCGTCCGCAGGGGCGATCCGGTGGGGGTCTTAGGGCAGCTATTCGGCGTGCTCGTTTATTCACGAAACTTGATCTTACTCTCCAGGACCAACAAGCCTGCAGGAGACACCTAATGGCCTCAGAGCTCGATCTTTCTTTCGTCATTCCAATTTTTAATGAAAACGAGAACCTCCCTCAGCTGACCGGAGAGATCCGTGAGACTCTTCTTCCTTTGGGCCTGGCGTACGAGCTGTTGCTGGTGAATGATGCCAGCACCGATGGGAGCCTCAAGACCATGTTGGACCTCGCGGCTGAAAATCCCAGGATCCGGATCCTCAGCTTTGAGAAGGGCTCCGGTCAGTCGGCTGCTCTGATGGCCGGGTTTCGGGCCGCCAAAGGCAAAGTGGTCGTCACGCTCGATGGAGACTTACAGAATGACCCGGCTGATATTCCAAGGGTCTTGCGGGCCCTCGACGGGAATGCCCTGGTCTCGGGAATCCGGGCGAACCGGCAAGACAACTGGCTTCGGAAGCTGTCTTCGAGGGTTGCAAACCACGTTCGAAGGGCCTTTGTCGGCGACAGCATTACCGACGTGGGGTGCTCGCTCAAGGCCTACCAACGGGAGTGGCTGGTCGACCTTCCGTCATTCAAAGGCCTGCACCGATTCCTTCCCGGGCTTCTGGAGCATCGCGGAGCAAAAGTCGCGCAGGTGCAAGTCAATCACCGTCCCAGAATCCACGGCGAAAGCAAATACGGTCTCCACAACCGCTTTTGGCGCGGCATTGCGGACATGATGGGCGTTTGCTGGTTGCAGAGCCGTTGGACCGGCAACTCGTCCATTCGGGAAATCTCGGAAACGAGCCCTCTGAGACTGGTTGGGGCGCCCGAAGCGTCCGCAGCTCCCCTGCAAAGAAAGACCGCCGCCAGGAGGCGAAACGCCAGTGCTCGTCCGGCGGCGATGGAGGCTGTGAGGTAGTGTTTGAGACTTGGGCCTCGCGTCTGCGAGCATCCAGGGGTGATCTCTTGATTCTCGGGTGCCTCGGCGTGCTCATCTTTACGGCGGGCATCGGGCTGCGGGACCCCTGGCCCGCAGATGAGCCCCGTTTTACCTTGATCGCAGATGAGATGGTCGAGTCCGGCTCGTGGTTCTTCCCCCACCGGGCGGGACAGCTTTATCCGGATAAACCTCCCCTCTTCATGTGGGCCATCGCGACCAGCCAGGAGTTCACCGGATCCCAGCGATTAGCCTTCCTCCTGCCCTCCTTGCTTTCCGGGTTCGGAATCTTGTTCCTGGTCTATGACCTCGGCCGCCGGTTATGGCATCGGCGTGCAGGTTTCGCGGCAGGGCTCGCTCTGCTGGCGATGATTCAATTTTCACTGCAGGTTAAGACGGCACAAATCGACGCCTCCGTGACCTTCTTTACGACCCTTGGCCTTTACGGCTTGATTCGCCATTGCCTTCTGGGTCCGTCTTGGCGATGGTGGTGGATCGCCTGTGCCGCCATGGGTTTTGGAATCATCACCAAAGGCGTCGGTTTCTTGCCTTTGCTCGCTCTGATTCCATGGGGTGTTGGAAGGAGGCTTCGGTGGCCCTCTATTCCACGCTTTTCGGGAAGTTTCTTCAGCTGGGCTCTGGGGCCGGTCATCTTGCTCGCCGCCGTTTCGACCTGGCTGATCCCGATGCTCTTATTAGTCGCGCAAAGCGGCGATCCCGAGCTGATCGCCTATCGGAACAATATTCTCTGGGGGCAGACGGCCGCGCGTTATGCGAATTTTTCCGGGCACCAAAAACCGCTCTGGTACTACCCGGTGCAAGTGATTCCGACCCTGTGGCTGCCGATCAGCGCCTTATTGCCCTGGCTGATTCCAGCCTGGGCCCGTCGTCTGAAACGAAGGGATGGCCGGTATTTGGTCCTACTGGGATGGATTGTCGCCGTGGTTTTATTTTTCACCTTCAGCTCGGGTAAGCGAGGGGTCTACATCCTGCCGGCGGTGCCGGCACTGGCCCTTTGCTGCGGTCCGCTGCTCGCCGCGGGAATCGACAAGTTGACCGGACCTCGGCGAGCCACGCTCGGTTTGTTGGCGCTGCTTTCGGGCTGCTTCCTCGCCCTTGCGGGGGCAAGCGCCGCCGACTGGATCGCTCCCATTCGAGAGTTCGGCTACGGCATGGAGGCCCCGGCCCTTCTGTTGACGCTAGGAGCAGTAGGCACGGCGGCCGTTGCCCTCGGATGCCACCCCACAGTTCAAAAGCGAGGGGCTTTCGTCGTTGCGCTGGCAGTCTTCGTGGCCTTATGGCAAGTGTATGGTTGGTGGGCGTGGCCACTCTTGAACGGCGAACGTTCCGGTAGAGACCTGATGCAAACCGTGCAACAGAATCTGGCCCCCGATACCGAGCTTGCGATGGTCGGATGGCGGGAACAAATGATCCTGCAGTCAGATCGTGCCGTGACCCATTGGGGCTATTGGCCCGAAAACGAACGAAGTGAGCACTCTGAGGCCCAGATGGAGAGGGTCGCCTCCTGGCTCAGCGCTGGGAAGACCGGGGACCGGGCTGCCGTCGTGCCCGCGGATTGGCTGGCCCCCTGCTTTAAAGAGGACGCCGGAATTCCCATTGGACGCTCCCACCGTCTCGAGCTGCGACTTGTGGAAACACCGGCACTGACTCGAACCTGCCCATCGAGAGAACCATTTTTGCCGGCGTACCGAAGCCGGAGATCTCGAGCGATCTCGAGCGGTCGGAATCCTTCGGAGCTGTTCTGGCGTTTGGACGGCCGCTAGCGGATGTAACCTAGGTGCGCAGCTTCTCCACTTCTCCGTCGGTCAGGACCGGTGCGACTTGGCCGACTAGTTTGGCGGCTTCTACCTGCACACCCTTGTCCCAAAGATCGAGCTGCTCTTGCAAACGCGCCAACGCTTCCGGGTTGCAGGCCAAATATATTTTTTATTAGGTGGTGACTTGCAGCAGCAGGGGCGTTTGGAAGAAGCGGCCGGGCTGTATAAGGAATACTTGGGGCAAAAACCCAAATCGGCAGCCGCGCTCAACAACCTGGCCCAACGGTGCATTTCGAGGGCGCGATCGAGCTGAAAAATTGCCGACGTCACCGTGTGCTCGTCCCCCCGAGTTTCGGTCAGGGAATAGATTCCACCGAGGGTGCGGTGGTAGTCGAAGATCTTCTCGGTCTTGGAAGTGCGGTAGGCCTGGACTTTGCCGCTGGAAAAGCACCGATAGACTCAGAGCTGATCTTTTGACCTCGCGGGCGAGTCCCCGCCGACTGGGCTCAGCTGTTTTCAGCCGGGTCGGCGGATTTGAGGGGGAAGAAGGCCAACCAGAAGGCGATGGACACTCCGAATCCGAGACTCGACGTCACAAAAAGCGTCGGCAATTGGATTTGCGTGAATGCTCGGAGGGCAGTCGCAAGAAAGCCCCAGGAATAGAGAATCGTGGTGAGCGAGAACCCCAGACAAAACAAAGCCATGCGGTTCGCGACGGAGCTTTCTGGGGCCAGTCCCAACCGCTGTCGTCGGCGCAAATTCCTCTGGTAGAGAAAGGTTTCAGTGGCGGCCCATGCGTAGGTCGCCATCTGGGCCGCGCTGCCCACCAAGTCCATCACAACTCCCGTGCGGGTCTCCCCCAGTGACAGGACGTCGAAAAACCAAGACATGACCAAAGCGGCCCCAATTCCAAGGGCGCCGACTAGGGCGCCGCGAGAGTTGGAGCGGAAAACACGGTAGACGAAAATAAGGACCAGCGCGATGCTGGCGGAAACCAAAGCCGTGCCGCTGTTCCGAATTACCTTTTGTAGCAAACCTTCGGCCAAAAATGGGAAGCTCACCAAGGCCGGAAGAGCAAAACCCACGGTCAAGAAGCTGGAACCGAGCAAGACCTCGGGCAACTGGCGGGTTTTCCGCGCCAGGAGGAGAAGTCGGGCGGCGACCGCCATGAAAACGATCGATACCATTAGATTCGCGGCGACAGCGTAGAGGTGGATGGCTTCCAAGTCGACTCCTAGGGCGTCAGCCGAAAATTCGGTGAATTACGGAATCCGTGGGATCGGCCGAGGGTTTCGACGGGTCAAAGTTGGTCCGCAGAGCTTGGATCAAGGACTGACAAATCGACCCGCTTTCTCGGATGCCGCGCACCCGTAGCTCCTTGGGCATGATTTTCTCCAGCACCACCTCAAGCTGGGAAGGTGTAAAGCTCGAGGGGTCCAAGCCGGCCTTTTTCAAAGCGATGCGGATCGTGCCCCGGCTCTGGGCGGCGGTCATGGGGCTCAAAGCCTCCAACTGGCCCCCCGCCCAATTCAAGATCTTCTGGGATTCGTTCAAGCCGTCTTTCTCCGCAGAGCCGACGATACTCCAGGGCCCAACGACGGAAGAGTCGGGGCGGGTCTGGACGAAATCTAAAGGAGGTCTCCAGCCGGGGTTACGGCCCGAACCTGAAAGCCCGATCATGAGGCGAAGCCGATTATAGCCGATGACTCGGCGCTTCATGGAACGGGCTGCATCACGAATCGGGTTGGGGTTTTCGCTGCCCTAAAAGCGTTGAGTCCCGTCCCTGGCAGCGCAGGCATCGGCCTGTCTTCTCTCTTCCGGTTGTTAAGGTTTTAAAAGTGGCTGACGGTGAATCACCGGAGGGTTTGCCGCGTAGTGTAGATCTAAAACCATGCTCCCCGGCCCGTAAACGTCGGGGGATACGCGGCAGATTTCTTTTTGGGAGCTACATGATGCGAAAAATCTGTTGGGTCGGTGTGCTGTTGCTGCTTTCGATGTTGGGTTGTGGTGCACCGGCGGAAAAGTCGCAGACGACCGATAGCGAGGCGATCGAGTCTGGACCCATAGAGCAAAGCGAGGTGCTGTCGGAAGCTCCGCCGAACCGACCGGCAATCGGTGTTCGCGCAGGTGATCATGTTTATCAGCCCGGAATCCATGTTTATAGCTACGGCCGCAAGGAAGCCTGGGTCCATGACTTGGCCACGACCATCAAACAAGCAGCATTGGGAGATGCGTCGCGGCCGGCTTGTTATCGCAATGGAGGCAAGATCGTTCGCCTCTCGGTGCAAACAGAGGCTCGGTTCGCCGATTTCGTCGACGATGGCCCGGCTGCTTTCTTCAAGTCGCTGGAGATGATGATTCGCACGTTCTCCGACGAGGGTTTTGCCGTACACCTCTTGCTGTCACTTCACGACCGGCCTCAGAAGCCTTGGAATGGCGTGAATTGGAAAGACATCACTTGGCCCGGTGCGGACCAGTGGATGCCTTACCAGCCTTGCGTGGATCGCATGACCCCCGACGGCGTGTGCCTCTACGATCAGATTTTCGAAGGATTCCACCAGCCGGTGATTCAATTTCTCAGGGACAACGGCTTGGACCATCGCCTGAGCGTGATCTATCTCTTCAATGAATTCGACACCCTCTCTCCACCTACCCCCGGCCTTGCATGGCCCGGCTGCTCGAAAAACGATTTGATGTGTCGCAACGAGGCCGTGGCTTACACCACCGTCCGCGGTATGAGGTCGGCGGCCAAGGTGGCCGGCACCCTACCCGTTGGGGCCAAATTCATAAGCGTGGTTAAACCCAACAGTGCGTATGCACCGGCGCCCGGAGGAGACCAGCTGGCATACCTCCTCCACGACGTCATGGGGCCGGAGGGATTCGTTTTTGCCCTCGACAACATCTGGGGAAACGACAATCCCTTCAATCCCGCCGACCGCCAGAGGTTGGAGCCGTTGCTCGGAAACCTCGGGCCCGGCCAGTTTTACATGGGCGAATTCGCCTTCCGCTGCGTGGGGGATCCTGGGAAGATCGAAAGTGGCCGTTGGACCACCCCAAGCGAGATGGTCGGGCTGTATCAAGCTTGGCCCGAGACCAGGGCATCGAATCTTTTCGCCTTCAATGCCACCGGCTTTCCAGGCGGCTGCTACGCGCTGTTCGACCAAGTGAAAACCGAAAAGCTCTTTCCCGGGGCTGAAACCGTGCTGAAGGGTCTTTGGGAGCAAACCACCTTCCTCTTGGGCACTCCGAACCCGGCTCCCTGCACAAAACAATCTTGAGTTCGGAGATCAGCAGCCGGAGTCCGGCCCTCGGCTTACGATGGGCCCGGAGCGCCCTCCCGTAAGTTGAAAGGCGGCCCAATAATAGGGGCTGGACAGGGGGCGGCCTTGCCCGGGGTCTAGCCGAATGAAGTCGATCTGGGTGGCTCGGAGGGCTTCCGCGGGTTCGAGCCCTTGTCGGAGCCGGCGATGGAAACCGATCATCAGATCCGCGGTCGCATGGTCGTCTACCTTCCATGACGAGGCCAACACCGATCCCGCGCCGGCCTGGAGAAAAGCCTGGCTAAGGCCCACCAGGCCTTCACCGCCGAGCTCTAAGCCATCGGCTGACTGACAGGCCGAGAGCACCACCAGCTCCGAGCTCAATTCGAGCCTGGAGATTTCCCAAGCTTGCAATAGGCCGTTGGCTTGAGTTGCGGGCTGAGGGGCGCCCGGCTGAGGGGCGCCCGGCTGAGGGGCGCCCGGCTTAGGGGCGCCCGGCTTAGGGGCGCTCATGACCAGAGCCGAGTCCATAGGTGATTGCGGGTCGAGAAAGCCGTGGGTGGCGAAATGAAGGACGCGCGCCGCCAGAAAATTTTTGGCCTGGCCTTCTGTGGCTTTGGACCCGGTGAGAATCTTTTTCGGTCCTGGATAGAGGGCTCCGATCGACTGCACTTCCCGCCGAGTCGAAGGCAGCGAGCCCCAGCTGAAGAAGTTGAATTGACGGGTCAGGGTTACTCCCGGGGCGGCCGCGTCTCGCTGTGGAGACTGCCAAGATCGCAATCCATCTCCGAAGTCAATGGCTCCAAATGCCACCAGAGTTTCGGCGAACGGACACCCTTCTTTGGACTGCCGGCGACGTTGTATCCGTGCCGACAGCTCCTGGTAGAGGGTTCCCGATCCGACGGTTTGAATCGACTTGTGCTCCACCAAATAGCTCGAATCACCTGGCCCGTTGTCGTCCTGCCAGCGCAACGCCCCGAAGGGCAAGATGTGAAGGGGGCCATCCGGCACAATGACCAGCCGCTGGGCCTTTGAGACCCAGGGCCTAGCAGGCTCGAGCAGTTTTTGCGAGAGCTCGGAGCTCAGCTGATCCAAGTGATCGAGCCGCCAGCGGACCGGTGGGTCGACGACGGCCAACCAGCTCTCAACCTTCGACCGCAGCTCGACCGCCCGCAATCCCAGGTCGACAACTTCGGTTCCCCCCGGGTGCACCACAAAGAGATGGCTTCGTCGATCGCCGATGACGTAGGACAACATCACCGTACCCTCGTCCAATTCCCTTCGGATCCCGTCTAGGTCCACCGTCATCATGGCTTCCCGAGAGTCTTTGGGGGTTGGGAGCCCGGCAAAGCTCGCCAGCTCATCTTGGAGCTCATGTCGACGGCGCCTCAAGCTTCGGACCTCCCTCGGCGAGGCTGCTTTCGCGAGCTGGGCGAGCACTCGATCGTAGGAAGCTTGCAGGTCGGCGAGGGTCGTGGATCGAGGGTTTGATGGGCCCGGGCGTCGAGCGGGAAGATCCGGGGAGGAGAGCCTGGCGAGCTCCTGCATCCGATATCGCTCTAGGGTTCGAAACGCGTCTGAGACCCGGTTTAGGTCCAGCAGCACGGCGACCGCGTCATGGTAGAGCTCGGGTTTGTGGGCCCGATATTTCTGCCGATGGAGGCTCGAGCCCCCGAACCGGGCGGTCTGGCGTTCCAGAATTTCGATCGACTCCAACAGGGCCCCAGCTGCGGCTTCAGCGTCACCAAGCTCGAGATACGCCCGTCCCAGCTGATGCAGGCAAATCGAATGGGTATCGGAATCGGGAGCGCGGGCGGAAATATGATCCCGGGCACGGATCAACAGGTCTTTGGCCACGTCCGGCCTTCCGGTTTGCAAAGCGATCTCGCCCAAGCTGCCGAGACTCAATGCGAGATCGATGCTTTCGGGCGCCGTCCTTTGCTGGATGTCGAGGGCGGCTCGGTTCAGCTTTTCGGCCGTCTCCCATTCGCCGCGTAGGTGGGCCAAGCGACCTAAGCTGTTATACACCAGGGCACGGAGCAAACCCTGGGAGCCATTGGCATCGAGCACCTCCTCGGCCTCCTCCAGCCACGCGCCGGCCCGTACCAAATCCTCGGCTACCAGAGCCGAGCGACCCAGAGCGATCAGATTTGATGCCACGGCTAGACTCCCGGGGCTCAGTCGGCGCCGGATCTCGAGCGCCTCTTCCAGGACCGCGTCGGCACCGAAGAGATCTCTGCGAATTTCGCGCAGGCCGCCGAGGCTTTCCAGCGCAAAGGCCAAAATGGGCGAGCCAGGCATGTGTTGCCGATAAAGCCCCACCGCCCGACGCAGGTATTGCTCGGCTTCGTGCAAGTCGAATCGAGCTCCCGCCACCAACCCCAGGCCGTGGGCGCTGTCGGCCACCAAGACCGAATCGGGAGCGAGCCGTTCTCTCAGCTCGAAGGCGGATCTGAAATGTCTGCTCGCCGTGTCGAGTTCACCGAGTAGAAAGGCCATCGCTCCTACTCGCTGGTGGGCCCAAGCTTGCCCCAAGGTATCGGGCGCCGTGGCGGTCCTTAAATCCAGAGCCCGCTGGAACCACAACCGAGCTTCTCGGCGTCGGTCCTCATATTCGAACGTTTTGGCGGTTCCGTCCAAAAAGTAAATCTTTTGCTCCGGAGTTCGGCTGAGTTCGACACCCCGCTGGAACCGCTCACGAGACTCGGACCAACGTCCAGCGGACGCCAGCTCGACGGCTGTGCGGTAGAGCAGCCAAAGTCGGGTGTCTGGGTCCTGGATCCGCCTTTCCAACTCATTCCAAGCGGATAGCGCTTGCTTGAGCCGCCCGCTCACGGAATGGCGTCGACCCGCGGTGAAGAGGGCATCGTCTAAAGATCCGAGCTTGGGTTTCCAGCGGGTTGGCGAGGGTGTGAGATTGCTGTAGCGGAGGGCCCAGCCGCCGCGTGGAGCTTCCAGCTCAATGAGTTCACCATTTCGCTCGACTTCGAGGATTACCTCAGGACGGTGGGCTTCCATCAGGTCGAGCTCCAGGAAGTCGAAACTCGAACGGATGGGTTTCCAGCTCCTTGGACCGGAATCTCCATTCGTTCGACGCCATGCGCAGAGTTGATCTCCGGCCCGCGCTCCAGCATCCCGAAGCGTCGATTCCGGCGGCAAAAACTCGACGATTGGCCCGTCACAATCCCTGGGGCGACTCAAGATCCAAGCAGCCCAGAGGCCGGCTCCAATCACCAACGCGCCCAGCAAGACGGAAACCGTCCTAAAAGTCATTCGGGATCACGAAATCTTTATCCTCACTGCGGCCGACGGTGCTCGATCCTTCCCGATGAGTTCCTGGGCCTCATATGGGTCGTTGCCAACGCAGGGTTTCATCCTGTCTCGATAGGCTCTTCCATACTTATCGAGTCTATTTTAGGAGGAAGATCATGCCCCACGTGGTCAAACCGACCCGATCCTACAAAAACAGGATCCATCATCCCGGCTCGGCTTTGGCTTCTCGCCGGCAGCGCAAGCAAATTACCCGCCGACCGTGCGGTTTTGCACGCTCCGGCGTTTCACAGGTTAACTTAGGTTTCCATCCAGATTTGGCCTTTTCGAGGATCTAGAAGGCGCGGCGCGTCGAGCACGGAAGCGAGCGTGTCTGAGCGATACAACATATAGATCGGCTTAAGATCTTACACATCAGCAATTTGTGACGACACCGCAGCGGTGGCGCGAGTTCGGAGCGACGCGCGCAGGGCGCCGCGTCGACCCCCGAGATGCTGAAACTGGACAGAACCTAACTAGCTGGAGGTCTGGGCGGCGGTGTGGCGCCTTGAAGATCCACCGAACCCTTGTAGCGACCGAAGACTTGACCTATCGGAAGGAACGCTGTCATGAATCCGGAGCAAATCCTGACCTGGATTTCAGATCTCGAGCTCGGTGCCAAGCTTTCGCTTGGTTTTTTGGCTCTGGTGATTTTTCTTTCTGTTTACGCTTTTCGCCATTGGGCCAAACGGCGCAAGGCGTTGGAGGAGATGATGCCGAGGCTCGGCTTCGAGCCGATCGAGGACCCGCGGCCGGACGCGCTGATACCGGAGCTACTCTTTCATCCCAACGAATTCGAGCTGCAGGCGTCGGGCACGGGTAGAGTCGAAGACCTGATTCCGCGTGTGGTTTGGGCCTGGAAGGGTCGGTTGGTGGGCCACGACGTCACGGTGATGGACGTTTCAATCTCACGCCTCCACGGGCATCGCAATCAAGAAGAACGTTCTGGGTTTACCCTGAACCGGACCGTGCTGCGCATCCCCACCAACACCGGCGAGCCACCGCCCGACTTCTTGATCACCGAAAAGGTGTTGTTCAAGAGTCGGGTGAAACACCATCGCTCAATCCACGGTGTCGAACAATTCGGAGCCCACTACTTCCTGTTTTCCGAGGCTTCCGAGTCACAGCTGGCGACTTGGGTAAGCCCCCAGCTACAAGAGGCTCTGTCGACTCATCGGCTGTGGCATCTCGCGATGCATGACGGAGTTCTGTTCCTCAGCCGTGGATTGAGCCGGGAGGAGTCCTGGCAAATGGAGAGTTTTCTGCAAGAAGGCGGTTTCTTTCTCACCGCGATCCTCGGGGGTAGATAGGGTGTTTCAATTGGCCGCTACAAAATGACCGTCGCCTTCGTATTGCACGCTGCGGCCGCTTTCGAACGGAATGTGGATGAAGGGTTTGCCGCACGGAGATTGGCCGACGACGAGCTGAAGTGGGGGCTCACCGGCTCCTATCCGCTGGGCAGCGTCGTCGAGCAGGGCCGGAAGCTTGCCGAGCGTCGGGCCGACCATCGCCGAGCCGATCCGGCTCAAGGATTGGCTCAAGGCGGATCTGAAAGGTGCCATTTTGGGCTTCTTGGGAAGCGGTACCGGAGTCGGAGCCCTGATCGGAGGCGTTGCGGCGTCGGCCATCGAAGCGATCGACTCGATCTGATCCGGCTACCTCTGATCCGGTTTGAGCCTGCGTCACAGCAGCGGGATCGCCCAAGCCCCAGGCCATCGTCGAGGTTCGGCGATGGCCCTCAACCTGTTCGGTCATTTGAGACCAAAGGATCCTTCGCGGAAGCCCGAAAAATTTCGGCAATCAGCCTGCCAAGGGCAGTGCCCGAATCCGTGCGAAAGTACACTCTAGGCTTAACTCTTTACACATTCTTAAAATATGCTCGAGCGGCCCGAGTCCTTCGGAGCTGTTCGACCGTTGGCGTTTGGACGGCCGCTAGCGGATGTAACCTAGGCTGCGCAGCTTCTCCACTTCCCCATCGGTCAGGACCGGTGCGACTTGCCCGACTAGTTTGGCGGCTTCTACCCGCACACCTTTGTCCCAAAGATCGAGCTGTTCTTGCAAATGCGCCAACTTTTCCGGGTTGTCTCGAGCGACATTGTTCTGCTCTTTTGGATCTTTGGAGAGATCGTAGAGCAGCGGGCGGGAGGTCTTGCGGTCGAATACGAGCTTCCAGGATCCTTCGTAGATGGCGTCGAGCTCTTTCCACCGGCGGGTCTGGCTGAAGACGGGGAATTCGGGAATTTTGCCGCTGGAGTCCGGCAGCAGTGAGCGAGAGGTTGGGTACGTTGGATCGAGCCACCGCAGCACGCCGGGCATAAGATCCACCAGGCTGACGGTTTGTTCGATTCGGGCAATTCGAGGGGGCCGGCCCTCTTTCTTGGGCAGCTTGACGATCAAAGGAACGTGGACCAATTCATCGAAGAGGAATTGGGTATGCCCGATCCATCGACCATTGCGCTCGCCGAACATCTCTCCATGGTCGGCCAAGAAGATGATCAGGGTCTCATCGTAGAGTCCCTTTTCTTTGAGGGCGTCGAGCACCCGACCGATGTGGGAGTCGGTGAAGGCAATTTCAGAATCGTATAAGTCGAAGAGGTAGGCCTGGTCTTCCTCGCCCAGATGACCTGCCTTGGCCATGTTGCGCAACTCTTCAAAGTTGTCCCCGCCGCTGTGCAGCTCGCCTTCGTATCCCTCGAAGAAAGGGAAGGCACTATGGGCCCGATAGTCGTAGTGGGGGTCGAAGAAATGGGCGAAGAGGAAAAAGGGGCGACCGGTCTGCTGAAGGGTATCCAAGCATTCGACCGCGAGATTGGAAACCTGCTCGGACGAGACGGTCGCATGCCCTCCCGAATGTCTTTGGTCCCAGAAGTCGAAACCTCTGTCGAAGCTGTAATGGGTTCCAACAAAAATGTGGGAAACGATTCCCGCGGTTGCATATCCCCGGCGCGACAGCTCTTCGGCCCAAGTGGGAACCTCCGAGGGCAGGGGCATCGGCTCCCCACGGATGCCCAGCTCGCCGGGATGGCGGCCGGTGAAGATCCCGGCAAAAGACGGCGTCGTCCAGGGTGCTGGAGAAATCGCACGGTCAAAAACAAGGGAATCCTTCGCCAGCAGGTCCAAGTTTTTGGAAGTGGTTCGGGAATGACCGTAGAGGCCTAGCCGGTCGGCACGCAAAGTATCGGCGGCGAGAATCAACACGTTTGGTAAACCTTCGATGGCTGGTTCTCGATCGACCGATAAGGGACAGCGGTTCTGCTCTCGGAGTTCCTTCGGACCACTGGAACCGAGCGCAGGTAGGTTCGCCGAAACGAAGGTGAGAATCAGGGTGGGTATCAACCATCGACACATATCAAAGCTCCTAGACGGGACGGGCCATAAACGGACGCAAAAGATGGGTCGAAGACCGGCTCCGACCCGAACACAAATCAGGCTCGACGAGGCAGAAAAACCGAGCCTCATCCAAAGACCCATGCCGTGCCAATCTCGAACCTTTCCTTAATAGAGTTAAAGTCCAAGGGTTTTAATAGACTTGGGCTCCATCTTTTACATTCCTAACATCTCCTTACCCTGAGCGCAGATTCACCACGCCCCGTCTTGAGCGGAACGATTGGGCGGAAAGCTCTTTCCACAACAAACGCGTCTCCCCCCTCCTGAAGTAAGATCAGGCCATGAGAATCCTGGTGGTTGAAGACGAGGTGGTGCTGGCGGGCTCTTTGGTCGACCTTTTGGGGCGGGAATCCCACGCTGTGGACTTGGCGACGGACGGTGAGCAGGCCGACGAGCTGGTGGCGACCAACGATTACGATCTTGTGGTTTTGGATTGGACTCTGCCCCGCGGACCCAGTGGTCTCGACCTGCTGCGTCGTTGGCGGCATGAAGGTCGGGCCATGCCGGTATTGATGCTCACCGCACGCTCGACCTTGGAGGATCGGGTGGGTGGGCTCGACGAAGGGGCCGACGACTATTTGGTCAAACCTTTCGCCACCGAAGAGCTGCTGGCTCGGGTGCGCAGTCTGTTGCGACGTCGCGAGCGGCCGATGTCGGCCTTTCAAGCGGATGATGTCGAGCTGGATCCACGGTCGCGGACGGTGAAAATCGCCGGGAAAGTGGTGGAATTGCCGCCCAAAGAGCTCGGGATCCTTGAATATTTGCTGTCCCGGGTCGATGAAACCGTGAGTCGCACGGAGCTTGTGGAGCATGTGTGGGACGACTCGTTCGACGCCATGAGCAACGTGGTCGACGTGATGGTTTACCGGTTGCGCAAAAAGATCGACGGCGGCCGAAAAGACAAGCTGTTGATCACGGTCAAAGGTCAGGGTTATCGGCTGCTGAGTCGGCGGAGCTGAGGGTGGCCCGGGGCGATGGGTTGGCCAGCGGGCGAGCTTTACCGATCTTGGTGTTGGTGAGCCTGCTCGGATTGTTGGCCATGGACTTGGACCGACGACGCACGGTGATCGACGAGCTGACCGCGGTGCGTCGATTGGGACAGATCCACGCCGATGCGGCGGTGGCCCACTTGTGGGTGGAAGAGTGGCTTTCCGGCGATGAAATCGACGAATCGGCTCTCAAAGATCGGCTCGACCGACTGCAAGTAGGCCCGGCGGCGTTGATCTCCGGTCCGTGGGCCAGGGCTCAGCCCGAAAATGCGCAAGAGCTACTAGGGCTGCAGCAAGACGTGGCTCAATTCCAAGAGATCACCGAGGATCGCTTAGAGGGCCGGCGCTTGGGCCTGCAAGTGGGCATCGGCTCGACCTTCGACGTGGAATACGATCGAGTTTTCAATCGGGTCTTGGACCGGGTCGCGAGCCTAGAGCAAGCTTTCGAAGCCCAACGTAGCTGGGCAGAGCGCCGCCATGCCATGTGGTTTCGATCTCTGCTCGCCCTTTGCGGGCTGGCGGTGCTGGCCACCGCGTGGATTTACCTCCGGCGGGAGCGGGAACGGCGTGGTGTCGAGCACGAGTTGGCGGAAAAAGAGCAACACCTGCTGCGGTTGCAAAAAATCGAGGTCTTGGGTCGACTCGCTGGGGGTTTGGCCCACGACATCAACAACTATTTGGCCGCGATTCGAAGCCAATGTGAGCTGTTGGCTTTGGAACTCGAGGACCTGGATGGGCCCACGGACGCTCAGCGGGCCCGGCTGGGGGCGATCGTCGGCACGTCGGCGCGGGCGGGCGCTTTGATCGAACGTTTATTGGCCTTCGGCAGCCAAAAACCGAGGGTTTCGGAAGCCGTGGATCTGCGGGTGCTGCTCGAAGGTTTGACGCCGATGCTGCAATCGACGGCGGCTGCCGGCGTAGAGGTCGAAGTGGACTGCGAGCCGGGGCTGTGGCCGGTGGCGGCGGAAGCCGTGCAGCTCGAGCAGGCGGTTTTCAATTTGGTCCTAAATGCCCTCGATGCAGTCGCCGGCCAAGGACGGGTGGTGGTCGAGGCGAAACGTCGGGCCGCGGGCCTGTCGAAACCGGACGGCAGCCCGCTCGACGCCGTCGAGATTTCCGTGATCGACAACGGTCGGGGCATCGAAGCCGAGGACTTGGAACGAATTTTCGAGCCTTTCTGGTCGAGCAAGACCCGTGAGGGAGAGCCCGGTGGCCACGCGGGTCTCGGGCTGGCGATCGTGCAATCGACCGTGGCGCGGGCCGAGGGCCGAGTCTCAGTCCGCAGTCGGGTCGGCTCGGGCACCACCTTCACCCTGCTGCTGCCGCGCTCCGCCGCGGAGCCGGCGCGAGTCGCGACTCAGGCGCCGACCTTGGAGGCCCTGGGCGGACGGGAATCGATCCTCTTGGTGGACGACCACGAGGAGCTTCGGGAAGCGACGGCCATGCTGCTCGAAACCCTCGGATATGAGGTGCAGACGGCGGTCGACGTAGAAGATGCGGAGCGCAAAGCGGCAGCGACGCCCTTTGATGCCCTGATCGTTGATTTAGCGTTGCCCGACGGCGATGGCCTGGAGTTGGTGGAACGGCTTCGTGAAATGGGCGGCACCTGGCCGGCCGTGGCCTATACCGGTCGTCCACCCGATGTCTCGGACCCTCGCCTTGAACGCTGTAAAGCTCTCGGCATTCCCTGGGTGGCCAAGAGTTCCGCCACCCGGGACCTGCTGGTCGCCTTGCGTCAGACCCTCGAAACCCCAAATTCGAAAACCTGAAACACGTGAAAAGGGAGGTGAACAAGAAACGTTCATCTTCGATTCATGAAGTGTTTGTTAGCTTTGACCCGTGAGCGGATATTGCAAAGCCATTCGGCATCGTTTCAGGAGCCTCGACCATGATTTTGCTGGCTGACGACAACCATGAGCTTCGAGTGGCGCTGGCCGAGCTTTTGCGGCGGCAAGGTCAAACCGTATTGGAGGCCGAGAACGGTTCCGTGGCCCTGGAACTCGCCGGCCGGCATCGAGATCAGCTGGAAGCCTTGATCACCGATTTCGATATGCCGTTTTTGGATGGCCTGAGCCTGATCGAAAAAATTCGCCGCCGGCAACCCGATCTGAGAATCTTGCTGATCACCAGTCGCCTGCCGGCGGAGATGCCGGCTTCGACCGCGGTTGAGGTTTTAATGAAACCGTTCGAGCTTTCCCAAGTCAGCCGATGGCTGCGGTCAGAAGGCCATGTGTCCGCTGGGGTTGTTTCGACCGGCACGGCTTCGATGGGAGCTGGACAGGGGTCGTTTTTACCGCGGCCGACCAAAGACGCCCATCCAAGACGTGCCTCGGGCGTTGCGATCACGGTGATCTCAGCCGTCGCGCTCTGCGCTGCTCTACTGGGTTTGCGCACAAGCTTTGGGGATTGGGCCGACCGTTCGAGGGCGCTGCCTGGCCCACCGGTCGAGGATCGCCTCCGGTCGGCGGCCGTTGAGGGATTGAAACCGCTCGGTGTGATGGCGGAGCCACCCGGCCGATTCACCTGGGACCCGATTCACGGAGCGGAGTCTTATCGCCTGCGGGTAACGGACATCGTCGACCAAGAGATTTGGCGCATCGAAACCCACGAGCCGGTGGCCCAGCTGCCGGCGGACGTACGTTCGGGCTGGCTACCCCACGTGGCCTTTTACGTCACCATTGAGGCCTTCGGCGCCGACCGTGAGGCGCTTGCTTCGACGTCCGGGGGGCGCCTGCGAGTCGTACCGTCAGAGCCCCGAGTCGACGGTCAAGAGGAGCCCGAGTCATGAGCCTGAAATCTAACCTGAGTCTGAAATCTAAAGGGATCTTCTCGACCTGGACCCTATTCTTGCTGTTGTTGATCCTTCATGTCTTCTTGCCGTCGGCCGGAGCCGGCGTGGAGCCGCTGACCCTTCGGATCAACGACGGGGCTGGGGTGCCCGGGCAAGTGATCGCGGTGGTGATTCGCACCTATTCGCCGCGGGGTTTGACCCAGGGTCAGATTTGCGTCGGCGGCGGGGGCGGAGCTCCCCTGAATCGAGGGGCTGCGGTTCTCGAAGCGCTGGTGGACTTTCAGGTTTTCAGCCCCCAGGGAGATGTGACCGCGGACGTAGACTTTGATTCGGCGGCCGGTACAACCCTTTTGACGTTCCAATCTCCGAGCGCCGGGGTCAACGAGAGCGACGGTCCGATGGCCGTGCTTTTTTATCGTGTGGCATCCGAAGCGGTGCCCGGCACCCAGATCGAGCTCGCGATAGAACCCGCCGACACAGAGGTTTTCGATGCCCAATCCATGCCCGTGACGATCGAGCCTCGGTCGGGTACCTTCGAGGTCCAGCCACCGTCGGCTGCCTTGGAGGTGAGCCTGGAAGACGGTGCCGCGCCGCCGGCGGAGTTGGTGGAGGTGGCGATTTCTACCGAGCGGAGCTTGCCCTTGGACAGCGGCCTACTGGTGTTGACCTTCGATCCGAGTTGGATCGCGGACGACTTTCCCCAGGGTTTCGAGCTGTTGACCGATCCCCGCTACGGCTCGCTCGATGCGGCTTGGTCGACTCCCTCCCCGGGTCGGATCGAGATTTCTTTGTCGTCGCCGGACCATTCGTTCAACCGCATTCCCGGAGACATTCTGAGGATTCGACTGCCTATCCATGCTGCGGCAGAAGTGGGCTCCAGCCATGGGCTGAGCTTCGACCCGTCGTCCTTTTTGGTGTCGGCGGGCGGAACAACCCTCGACTTGGCCTTCGAGGCCGCTGTGATTGAAATCCTGCCGGTGGTGCCTTTATTCCGCGACGGATTCGAATCCGGAAACTCGACGGCTTGGTCGTCCACGGTCAGCCCGGCTACGTTCGGCGTCGACGTCGGCTCAACGTCCAGCCTCCGGCCATAAGACCGATCAGCGCGAGCATGACGGACCAGCCGTAAACGGCGTATCGATTCGCAGCGGGGGCCAGGGGCGGCGGATCTCCCCACAGCACCCAGCCGGCCCAAAGAAATTCATGATTCCAGCGCGGGTCAGCCCTCAGCTCCCTTTTGACGTCGGCGAGCGCTCGAGTCGGGGTCACTCCATCCCGCAATCTGGTGTAGAAACGTTCCAGGACGATCGCCGAGGTTTGGTCCCCGACCGGCCATAGACTGGCCAGCACGCCGCGGGATCCTGAGGCGAGGAAGGCCCCGGTCAGCGATCCCAAGGCGCCCACGTCACCGTCGTCCGAGACCGCGGATCGACAGGCTGCGAGCACGGTCAAGTCCGGGTCGCCGGGCAGCTCGGCAATTTCCGGCGGGCGCAGCAGGCCGTCCCATGACGGTCGGACCTCGCCGGGCGGCGCAGACAACAGCAGGGCCGCGCCTCGACCCGGCGGCTCCTCCACCACCGCGTGGGTCGCGAGATGTAAAACCGCCGTGCCCTTGGCCAGCCGATCTCGCAAAAAGGACTCAGAGGCAGCTTCGCCCATGGCCAGGCTGACGGGGCCCGGCCATTGGGCTGCCGCGGATTTCAGCTCGAGCTGAGCAGCCGGCAACCGGACGAGCTCGGTGCCTCCCAACCAAGACCGTCCCGCCGTGGACGTGATCGAATCCCCCAGGCCGATGAAATCGTAGGCCCGTTGCGCCCCAGCCGGTCGGCCCAACGCCACCAGGGTCGCGGCGCTGGGCAGGTAGCTGATGCGCGCCGAGTCGATCAACAATTTGGCGTCCGGCCCAGGCTCTGCACCGGGCAGGGGCAGCACCTCGAACGGCAAATAACGCAACGAACCATCGGTGACCAGCAGCCATTCCGAGCCCGGCTCGATACCTAAGGGTCCCAGCAAGATCCGCCCGAGTTCGGCCAGGTCATCGGCTTCCGCCGGGGCCCTGGACGACAGGCCTTGGTGGGTCCGGATGACCGCCCGACGCCAGCGGTCACCCTGCTCGAAGCGGGTTAGGGTGAGCCGCGAAAGATCCCGGTGGCCTTCCGGTTGGGGCGGCAAGACCCAAACGTAGAGACGATGTTCGTCGAGCCAATAATCTGCCAGGCCCCGAGTTGCTAATTGGCTGAGCAAGGCCTCGACATCGAGCACTGGTTGTCTAGGTTCGGTCGCCTGGAGACGTTCGGTGGCCTGGAGACGTTCGGTCGCCTGGAGACCTAAGGCGGTTGAGAGTTCCCTTTCTTTGGCCCTTTGAACCACCCACCACGAAGCCTCGGTCCCCGACGTCTCGTTACGGCTGAGCACTTCGATGGCGGTGGAATAAATAGCCCGACGATTTTTGAAAAATGAACCCCGCTGCTGAGGATTGCGCACTTGTTGGCGCACCGATTCCACCACCTCCAAGGCCAGCTCGGCGTGATGGATCGCCGCGTCGAACTCGGAAGTCTGAAGAAAGACCTCCGCCAATCCCGCATGGGCCGACCAGCGCGGCTCGGGCCAACCGATTTCAGGGGTCGTCGCCAAGCAAAGCTCAAACATCCTTTTCGCTCGCTCCAAGGCACCCTGTTGACGCAATAGCTCACCGAGCAGATAAAGGGCTTGGACTTCACCGTAGCTATCGCCCGCGACTCGAGCCAGCTCCAACGCTTGCTCGTAGGCGAGTTCCGCCTGGTCGGGACGGCCGAGATTGAAGTGTTGGATTTGGCCGCGGATCAGCCCCACATCCACCCGACCGGCGAGATCTCCGATCCGGCTGAAGATCTCCTGCGCTTGGTCCAAGGACCCCAGGGCTCGATGGACGTCGTCGAGATTTCGATACAGGGCAGCGGTATTGACCAGAAGGCGGCCGAGCCTACGGGGCTCGAGATCCGACGCCGTCAAAAGCTCGCCGTAGAGTTTTAAGGCAGGTCGATATTGGCTGAGCTTCTCCAGGGTCACACCGCGGTTGATGACCGCCGTTTGCCGACGGGCTGCGGACCACGGCTGATCCGGGTGGGATTCTGCCAAGGCTTGGGAACGAAGATGGAAGTCGAGGGCGTCGGAAAGCCGGCCTTCGGCTTCGGCCACCAAACCCAGGTGGGTGAGATTGTCGGCTGACGCCGCCCATTGCCCGTGTTGTTGATTGAGCTGAAGGGCCTGCTCGAAGCCGGTCTTGGCTTCCCCGGAACGCCCCGAGTACAAAAGGGCAATGCCCAGGTTGTTGAGGGCGCGGGCGAGACGGATCGGATCTTGGGCAGCGCGACGCAGCTCCACGGCGCTTCGACAATGCTGCACGGCCGTTTGGACCTGGCCGATTTCCGGTAGCAAGACGCAGAGATTGTTGCGGACTTGGGCTTCCTGATCCACGGCCAACCCGCTATTCGCGACCAACAGGTCCAAATAGGCATCCCGAGCCGCCGGCAGGTCGCCGCTCAAGTGCAGGTCGATCGCGGCATCCAAGGTCGGGGGCGCGCCGTAAGCTGCGGTCGCCACCCCCGAGCAGAGGAAGATCGACAGGAATCTGAGGTAAGAAAAAAGGACCATGGCGAGTCGGGCCATGGTCCAATCCTATCCCAGATATCTACGCATCGGGCTCGCCAAGCAGGCGATTCGGGAGCCGGCTCAGCAGCCGCCGAAGGTCCCCAAATCCTGGACCGCTTCCGCCGCTCGACCTTCGATATTGCGATAGGTCTTTGAGACGCCGGTTTGGGTGTCGGTGATTTCGATATCGAGCCCCAAATTGGTAGTCGCCGACATGAACACCCAATGGGTTTGGGTCAAGGAGCAGCCGTCGACGATCTTGAGCAGGATTTCGGCGTTTTGGGAGTCGAAGAACCAGAACACTCCGGATTGATCGGAGAGGGGCACGGATTTTCCTAGACCGCCATTGCCGTTCACCGCCCAGCGAATTTGGACACTGAAGCGATTGTCTTGTAGGCAGAGCACCTCGTCGGTGGGCACGCACTCCCCCGCTCCTTCATCGTTGTCCACTAGGGTGAGCACCGAAATATAACGGGCCGGGTCGAGTCCTGCACCGCCGCTCGGTTGGGTCAACCGCAGCTCCAAGGTTTCCGTAGGTTCGGATTGACTGTCGTCGATAATCGGGACTTGGAACGTCTTGGTGCCGCCGTCACCGTCGGCCCAGAAGAGTGTGCCGGCCACCATCTCGTAATCCTCGCCGCCGATGGCGCTACCGTCGATCAGGTAGTAGTCAACGCTGACGTCTCCGGCTTGGCCCCGGCTACGCTCGACGGTGATCGTTGCTGATCCAGCGCTTTCGTTGGAGAGGAAGGAGCCGGACGCGAATTTGAAGGTGCCTGGCCGGTTGTCGGTTC
>CBDUGP010000066.1:0-54335 GCA_965366625.1 uncultured bacterium | reverse complement strand
CCGCCGACATGCTCGAATTGTCCATGGACATGGAAGCCGACCTCGGCATCGACTCGATCAAACGGGTCGAGATCCTCTCCGCCGTGCGCGAGCAGGAACCCGCGCTGCCCGAGGTCGATACCGCGGTCATGGCGACCCTCAAAACCCTCGGTCAAGTGGTCGACTACATGCGCGGGCAAAAGGACGGTCTCGACGGCGACGGGCCTGATGGTGGACCCGACGGTGGACCCGATGAGCCCGCCCGCGCCGCCGTGCCGACCGAGCCGGCCGTCGATGCCCCGCCACCGGTGGTCGCCCCGGCAATGGTCGTACCCGCCACCGTCGCACCTGCCACCGTCGCACCTGCCACGGCTACCGCCCCACCGATCGCTAAGCTCGGCCGATATGCCTTGCGCGAGGTGGAAGCGCCGCTCACGGGTTTCTCCATGCAAGGTCTGGGCAGTGGCCGGGTGGTGATCACCAACGACGGCGCCGGCTTGGCTACCGCGCTGGTGGAAGAACTCGGTCTACGGGGCATCGCGGCCCAAGTGGTCTTCGAGAAAATCGAGGGCATTCCGGCGGATACCGCGGCTTTGATTCACCTGGGAGGCCTGCAAAGCATCGCCGACCTGGAACAAGCCAGAGCCGTCAACCGCCAAGTTTTCCAGGCCGCCCGGACCTTGGCCCCCCGGTTCACCACCGACGGCGGAATTTTCGTCACCGTCCAAGATACCGGCGGTAACTTTGGCCTCGGCGGTCAAACGTCCGTCGCCCGGGCCGCCCTCGGCGGTTTGGCCGGTTTGGCCAAAACCGCGGATCAAGAATGGCCTTCCGCCACCGTGCGGGCGATCGACCTGGAACGGGGCGATCGGGATGCGGGCGCTTTGGCCAAGATCCTGGCCGACGAGCTGCTGAAAGGCGCCGGCTCCGAGGTGGAAATCGGCTTGCGCGCCGATGGCCGCCGGATCACGTTGCAAAGCTTCGACGCACCGGTCGACGGGGATCCCGCGGACCTGCCGGTGAGCAAAGATTCCGTCATCGTGGCCACCGGCGGCGCCCGAGGCGTGACCGCGGCAACGCTCATCGAACTCGCGCGTCAAGCCGAAACCCACGGCGACGGCGCTCCGCGCTTCGTGCTCTTGGGTCGCACCCAGCTCGAAGAAGAGCCCGAGAGCTGCCGTGGCGTCGACGATGGTGCCGAGCTCAAAAAACTCTTGCTGCAGAAGGCCCAGGCCGAGGGCGAGAAAGTCACGCCCATGGAACTCGGCAAGCGCGTTGCACGGCTCCAGGCCATGCGCGAAATCCACGCGACCCTGGAGGCTTTGAAAACCGCCGGGTCCGAGGCCCAATACCTGCCCGTCGATGTTCAAGATGCCGACGGGCTGGCGGCCGCCTTCAACACCGTGCGCGGCCAATGGGGACCGATCACCGGCCTCATCCACGGCGCCGGCGTGATCGCCGACAAGGTGATCGCAGAAAAAACCGACGAATCCTTCGATCGCGTCTTCGACACCAAAATCCTCGGCTTGCAAGCCTTGCTCGACGCCACCGCCAAGGATCCCCTCGAAGTGATCGTGCTGTTCTCCTCGGTCACCGCCCGCTGCGGCAACGTCGGCCAATCCGACTACGCCATGGCCAATGAGGCCTTGAACAAGATCGCCGCGGTCGAACTCTTCCGTCGCGGCGGCCGATGCCTGGTCAAATCCCTCAATTGGGGAGCCTGGGAAGCGGGCATGGTGACCCCCGAACTCAAAGCCCGTTTCGAAGCCATGGGCGTGGCCCTGATTCCCTTGGCCGTGGGCGCGCAAATGATGGTCGACGAACTCAGCGGCGGCGCGGAAATCGCCACCGATGTCGAAGTGGTTTTGGGCGCCGAGCCGGCCCGCGGACCGTTGTTGGCGGCCCGCGAGGACCACGGCCCGGGCACCCGGTTGATCAGCTTGGAAACCCGGGTGAGCCGTCAAAGTCACCGCTACTTGGAAAGCCACACCATTGAAGGATCGGCCGTGTTGCCGGTGGTTTTGGTGCTCGAATGGTTCCACCGAGCTGCGCACGCTGCCCGGCCCGGCTCCCGTGTGTCGCAAATCCGCGACTTCCGGGTCCTGCGGGGCATCCCCTTGGACGGCTTCGAGACCAGCGGTGATCTATTCCGGGTCCAGGTCAATCTAGGCGCCCACGCCGACTCCCTGGCCCTCGAGCTGGCGGATGCCGACGGCGCCCCTCGCTATCGCGCCCAAGTGGACCTGCAACCGACCGACGGTGAAATCCAGCCCTTGGCCTCGCCGAGTTCCCTCGACGAGCTGCAGCCGTGGCCGGCCGAACTCTTGATCTATGGCGACGTGCTCTTCCACGGCCCCCAATTCCAGGTGATTCAAAACCTCAACGGCATCTCCGATCAAGGCATGGAGGGACAGCTGGTGGGCACCGACGCCATGTTGTGGCAGGAGGCCAACATCACCGACCCAGCCTTGTTGGACGGCGGCCTACAGCTCGCGGTCCTATGGTTCCAACACCGCCTCGGCGGCGCCTCCCTGCCCTTGGGCATCGGTAGCTACCGCCAGGTCAACGACGGTCCGATCAGCGGATCCGTGAGGGCCGTCTTGCACAGCGAAGCCAAGGACTCGAATCGAGTCGTGGCCCAGCTGAGCTTTGTAGATGCCGACGATCGAGTGGTGGCCGAGCTGAAGGACGTGGAAATCTTCCGCCGTCCGAATGCCCAGGTCCAGCCGGCACCGGCGACCGCCGAAGCCGTCGAAGTCTGAGCGATTCAACGTGACCCCATCGAACCGCCCTTCAGTCCGTCCATTCGAGCCCATCGCCATTGTCGGCCAAAGCTGCGTGCTTCCCGGAGCCTTGGATCCGGAAAGCCTGTGGCATGCCGTGGAATCCGGGAAAGACCTGGTCAGCCAAGCGCCGCCGGAGCGCTGGGGCTTAGCGCGACAACACGCCATGGCCTCGTCGGCCGATAGCTCCCGGGACCGCACCTGGTGCGATCGCGGAGGTTATGTCCGAGGTTTCGAGACCGTCTTTGATGCCCAAGGCTTCGGCCTGCCCGCCGACGAGATCCGCGGGCTCGATCCTCTCTTCCAATGGGTGCTGCACACCGGCCGACTAGCCCTGCGCGGCGCCGGTCTCGACGCCGCCGGTCCCAAGCCACGAACCGGCGTGGTGTTGGGAAACCTGTCCTTCCCGTCGGCGGCGACCAACCGCTTCGCCGAAGACTTTTGGCTCAAAGAGGCAGGTTTGCCCCTGCCCGAAGGCCGTGGCGAGGTCGACCCCAAGAATCGCTTCACCTCCGGGTTGCCCGCCCATCTGCTGGCCCATGCCCTGGGCTTGGAAGGCGGCGCCTTCGCCCTCGACGCAGCCTGCGCTTCCTCCCTCTACGCCCTGAAGCTGGCCTGCGATCGGCTCCAGGCCCGGGATTCGGACTTCATGTTGGCGGGCGCGGTCAGCTGTGCCGACGACCTCTTCATCCACATCGGATTTTGCGCCCTGGAAGCCATGAGTGTGAGCGGCCGCAGCCGTCCTTTCCACCGTGGCGCCGACGGTCTGCTGCCGGCCGAAGGGGCCGCTTTCGTGGCCCTCGAACGCCTCGACGATGCGATCCGCAATCGTCGACAAATCCTCGGCGTGATCCGCGGCATCGGCCTCTCCAACGACGGTCGCGGTCGCGGCCTGCTGGCCCCCTCTCAGGAAGGGCAAGTGCGAGCCATTCGCCGGGCCTACGAGCAGAGCGGCTGGCGACCGGCCGATGTTTCCATGGTGGAATGCCACGCCACCGGCACGCCGGTCGGCGACGCCACCGAAATCGGCAGCTTGACGGAGGTCTACCAAGGTTGCTCCGACGTGCCCGTCGGCTCCCTGAAATCCAATCTCGGTCATCTGATCACCGCCGCCGGCCTGGCTGGGCTGATCAAAGTTTTGGGGGCCATGAAAGCGGGAGTCCGGCCGCCGACCCTGCACATCGACGACCCCAATCCCGCGTTGGCAGGCTCGCCCTTCCGATTGTTGAAGCAGGCGGAGACCTGGCAGACGGACGGCCCGCGCAGGGCAGCCCTGAGCGCCTTTGGTTTCGGTGGTAATAACGCCCATCTCTTGGTGGAAGAATACGTGCCCTTGGAGCCGGTCACCGAAGAGCTGAGTCTCGACGGTTTGACCCGCTTGCAACTCGCATCATTGGCTCATCAAACCGAGGAGTTCGACCTGCACACGCAAGAGCTGGTCGCCGAGGATCTGCACCTGCCGGCAGCCGAAGCCGGCTCGACGCCGGAAGCGCCCGAACCCATCGCGGTGGTGGGCCTAGCGGTGATCGCGGGCAGCGGCCGCCAGGTCGAAGACTTTGAGCAAACCCTTTTCCAGCGCGGCAAAGATGCTTTGAGCCCACGGCCTGAGGGTGACTCCGCCGGGGTCGTGGGCGATGTGGAGTTGCCCCTCAAAGGCCTGCGCTTCCCGCCCAACGACCTCAAACAAACCCTGCCCCAGCAACTCTTGCTGCTTCAGGCTTGTCGCCAGTTGCCGGACGAACTCACCTCGAGCTTGCCCAGGGACGGCACGGGTGTGCTGATCGGCGCACAATGCGACGCGGAAATCGCCCGCTACGGTCTGCGCTGGCGGCTGGCCCAATGGCGCGAGCTGTGGCAGGAGCAAGGCCTGGCCGCCGACGACGCTTGGTTCGAGCAGGCCCGAGAAGCAGCGGTGGGCGGTCTACAGGCGGCCGGAGTGGTGGGCACCATGCCCAACATCCCCGCCAATCGTCTGAACAACCAATTGGATCTTGGGGGGCCGAGCGCCACATTTTCGGCCGAGGAGCTATCCGGCCTGGTGGCTCTCGAACTCGCCGTGCGCGCCCTACGCCTGGGGGATATGGACGCCGCAGTGGTGGGTGCCGTGGATCTCTCGTGCGAGCCGGTGCATGAATCCGCCGCCGAAGCCGTCTTGCCCGAGCAGCGTCGAACCCCCGGTGACGCCGCAGTAGTTTTGGTGCTGGAGCGGCTTCAAGACGCCCGCCGTCAGGGCCGCAAGGTCTTGGCGGTGATCGGCGACGTGGGCACCGGTGAGCCTCGGGCGGGATCCAACCCAGAGCCGCCCCCAGCTGCCCTCACCTTTGGACCCGATACCGATGGCTCCGACGCCGTCAACCTGACCCCTCGATTTGGTCACAGCCACGCCGCCTCGGGCCTGCTACACGTGGCTGCGGCGGTTCTGGCCTGTAAACACCGAGCGGTGCCGGCCACTGAGGGCGCCCAAGGCCACCCCTGGATGTCCAGCTCGCCACGACGGGCAAAGGTCGAGGTGACGTCTCGAATCTCCGAGCTTCGACCCCAACATGGTTTTGTCTGGGTGGGTGAGGATCCGCCCCAAGCCGGCTCTGTTGATGACGACTCTATCGATCACGGACCTGCCGATTACGGCTCTATCGACTACGGACCTGTCCGCTGGCCTCGTTTCGAGGTGATCACGGGGACCGACCGAGCCGATATCGTCAATCGCCTGCGCAGCCGGTTTACCGAAGACAACGGCCTCCAGCCCAGCGCCACAAAATCTTCAGATCCGACTCGCCTGGTGCTTTTTGCCGACGACGAGTCCGGCCTGCAACAACGTCGCGGCCAGGCCTTGGAAGCCCTCCAAGGACCGGCCAAAGCATCGGACAGCTTCACCGCTCCGGGTATTTGCTTCCGCAGCCGGCCAATCGAGGGTGAGCTCGCCTTCGTATTCACCGGAGCCGCCGCCGCCTATCCCGGAATGGGTCGAGATCTGCTGCTGGCGACCCCCGAGCTGCACGACCCTTTGTCTCGACGGATGGGCCGTGCCGCGGCTTCGGCCTCCTGGGTGTACGACGGCACCGCCGACGCCCCGGACGTCCTGCATCAACTTTGGGGCGCTTCTTTCCTGTGCCAAGCCCACGCCGAGCTGAGCAAAAAGCTCGGTTTGTCGGCCCAAGCAGCGATCGGTTATTCCTCCGGGGAATCCAACAGCCTAATGGCCCTCGGGGTGTGGAACGACCTCGAAGGTCTTCACCGCGACACCCTCGACTGCGGCCTTTTTACCCACGAGCTGGGCGGGCCCATGACGGCGGTGGCGCGCCATTGGCGTGACCTGGGAAACGCCGGCGCATCCGGCGACGAGCCGATCGCCTGGTCGAATTGGATCGTGCGCGCGCCGGTGGAGTCGATCCGCCAAGCCCTCGAGGGGCAAGAGCAGGTCTATCTGACGATCATCAACAGCCCGGAAGAAGCCGTGATCGGCGGCCAAAGCGACGCCACCGCCCGGGTGCTGGCCAAGCTCGATGCCCAGGTCTACCCCCTGGGTTATCCCATGGCCGTCCACAGCCCCGAAGTGGACGCGGTGCGTGAGCCGTGGCTGGAGCTGCATCGTCGGCCCACCACCGAAGTGCAGGGCATACGCTTTTACACCCATGCCGACGGCGGCCGTAGCTACCAACCCGATCGCGAAAGCGCCGCCCAAGCCATCTTGGGTCAAGCTCTCGGCACCGTGGATTTTCCGGCCATGGTCAAGAAGGCTTGGGACGACGGCGTGCGGATCTTCCTCGAACACGGCCCGCGCGGCCTCTGCAGTCGATGGATCCAATCCAGCCTCGATGCCCATGGAGTGGATCGAAACGAGTATTTGGCCGTGTCCTGGGACAGTCTCGGCCAAGGCAATATCGACCATGCCGCAAGCACCGCCGCCGCCCTGCTGGCCGCGGGCAAAGACCTGGACATCGAATCCCTTTGGCGGCGCGAAGGCCTGCCCATCCAGCAGGTAGAAGGCCCGAGCCTGAGGTTCCCGTCCCATTGGCCACCCGTTCAGCTGCCGCCGTTACAAGCAGCGGCAGAACGTCATGCCGAGCCTGAATCCTTGAAATCCACTGAATCCCCCGTGATCGAAGCGCCCAGCCCTTCGATCACGGTTGAGCCCTTGCCGAGGACCCAACCCTTGAGCCCTTCCGAGCCTCCCACAGCCACGTCCACAGCCACCCTCACGTCCACAGCCACGCCCTCGGCGCCCTCGGCGCCACAGGTGATGGCGCCACAGGTGATGGCGCCGGCCCCTCGCTTGCCTTCGGTCTTTTTCGACCCACCGGAGAGCCCGCCGTTGCCATCTGCGGAGCCCGTCGAGACGACACCGCCTCAGGTCGCCGACTTTCAGCCTGTGGCCGGCCCGGTCGCCACTCAGATTCAGCGACCAATTCAGGCCCCAATTCAGGCCCCAATTCAGGCCCAGGCACCGGCTGGAATGCAAACTGGAATGCAGACCGACATAGCGAGTCAGGTGATGGCGGGTATGGCAGATCTCCAGGCTAGGTTGGCCAACACCCAGCGAGATTTTCTCCATCACCAAACCCAAATCCATCGTCAATTCCTCGAGCTGCGGCAACGGGATTTGCAACGTTTGGGAGGTGCCTTGACGAGCACCGGCGTGGCCGTCTCCTCGGCGGGTATCGAGCCCACGGTGCAGGAATTCGTTCCGATTTCGAAACCCGTGAGACCCGCCCACGAACCTTCAGCCACCGCGGATAACGCCAAGGGCAACGGCACGCCTGGGCTTTCGGCGTCGGTCAGGGCGCCTTCCGCCGAGCCGAGCGCCGACCGGCCCAGCGCGCCGCCGGCCAAATCCGCGCCGGCCCCGGTTGCGAAAACGGCGCAAGCCGAGACCCCCGCTCCACAGATCACTCCCGAGGTCTTGCCCGGGCCTAAAGTTGATCGCCAAGGCCTGCTGACGCTGGCGTCGGGCAAAATCTCCGAGGTCTTCGGCCCGCTCTTTGAAGGCCAAGATCAATACCATCGCCAAGTGCGTATGCCCGAGCCCCCCTTCCTTTTCGCCGACCGGGTAACGGGAATCCAAGGGGAGCCGCGCAAGCTCGGCACCGGCGTCATTTGGACTGAAACCGACGTCCGCGAAGACTCGTGGTACCTCTACCGGGGCCGCATGCCCGGCGGGCTGATGATCGAGGCGGGCCAGGCCGATCTGCTGCTGATTTCCTGGCAGGGTATCGATTTCCTCAATCAGAGCGAGCGCGTCTATCGCCTCTTGGGCTGCGAGCTGACCTATCGCGGCGAGCTGCCCAAACCCGGCGAAACGTTGAAATATGAGATCCACATCGACGGCCACGCCAAACAGGGTGACGTCCGCCTCTTCTTCTTCCACTACGACTGTCGGGTCGACGGCGAAACCCGCCTCGAAGTGCGCGGAGGCCAGGCCGGTTTCTTCACCGACGCCGAGCTGGCGGATTCCGCCGGGGTGCTGTGGGAAGCCGGCGACGAGCAGCTCGAAGCCGGGCGGGTCGACGCTCCGCCGGTCGAAAATAGCCACCGCTCGTTCTCGAACGAGCAATTGGTGGCCTTCTCCGAGGGCCGGTTATTCGATTGCATGGGCCCGGGTTTCGAATTGGCCGGCGCCCACACCCTGAGCCCGGCCATCCAAGGCGGTCGGATGTTGCTGATGGATCAGGTCACGGACTTCGACCCCAAGGGCGGCCCCTGGGGACGCGGCTACTTGCAAGCCGTCACCGCGGTCAACCCCGAAGACTGGATTTACGAAGGCCATTTCCACAACGATCCATGTATGCCCGGCACCTTGATGTTCGAGGGCTGCTTGCAGACCATGGCCTTCTACATGGCCGCCCTCGGCTTCACCGTCGAACGGGACGGCTGGCGCTTCCAGCCGGTGGCAGACATTCCCTATCAGATGCGCTGCCGAGGCCAGGTCGATCCCACCTCCAAAGGGTTGGTTTACGAAGTCTTTGTGCGCGAGGTTTGGGACGACGCGGAACCCACCCTGTTCGCCGATCTCTTGGTCACCGTCGATGGTCTCAAGGCGTTCCACGCCCAGGGCGTCGGCCTGCGACTGGTTCCCGATTGGCCCATGCTCGCCACCCCCGAGATCGCCGACCAACCCTTCCCCGGTGGCCAACGTCCCCAAGGCCGCCCGGTGGCCGCGGTCGACGGCTTTGCCTTCGACTACAACACCCTGCTGGCCTGTGCCTGGGGCAAGCCGAGCCACGCGTTCGGTGACATGTACAGCCGTTTCGACGGCCCGCGCACCGTCGCCAGGTTGCCCGGACCGCCCTACCATTTCATGTCGCGCATCTCCCGCATCGACGGCGAAATGGGGGTCTTCCAGCCCGGCGCCAAAATCGTCACGGAATACGACGTGCCGCCCGGCGAGTGGTATTTCTCCGAAAACGGCTACCCCACCATGCCCTATGCGGTTTTGTTGGAGGCGGGCCTTCAGCCCTGCGGTTGGCTGGCTTCGTTCATCGGCAGTGCCTTGACCTCGGATTTGGACCTACAATTCCGCAATCTCGACGGCACCGCCACCCTCAACGCCGACATCCTGCCGACCGCCGGAATCCTGCGCAACGAGGTGCACCTAACCGCCACCTCGGCTTCCGCCGGGGTCATGATCGTGCGTTTTGAGGTCGAAATGTTTGTCGGCGATCAGTCGGTTTTCAACATGCAAACCGCCTTTGGTTTCTTCCCCAAAGCGGCGATGGCCAGCCAGGCCGGTCTCCCCGCGAGCCAGGATGAGCTGGAACTCTTCAATGCGCCGAGCGACTACTTCCTAGACCTACAAACCCATCCGAGCCGATTCTTCGACGGGTCCGCTCGCATCGGTCGAAACAAGATGTTGGTACTCGATCGGGTCACCGGTTATTGGCCCGAAGGCGGCGCAGCGGGTCTCGGACGCATGCGGGCGGAAAAAACCGTCGATCCCACGGAATGGTTCTTCAAGGCCCATTTCTTCCAGGATCCCGTGCAACCCGGCTCCTTGGGCATCGAGGCCATGACCCAGCTGCTCCAGATCTACATGTTGGAGCGCGGCATGGATACCTCGGTCCCCGGGGGACGCTTCGAGCCGATCGCCATCGATCGACCCATGACCTGGAAATACCGCGGTCAGGTGATCCCCAAAAACAAGCTGATCAGCACCGAACTCGAGATCACGGAGCTCGGTGAGGACGATCGAGGTGTGTTCGCCATCGCCAAAGCTTGGCTGTGGGTGGACGGAAAACGCATTTACTCTGCCGTTGAGGTGGGTATGCGGATCGTGGCCGGTGATCAAAAACCTCACACAGGCCGCGAAGATACCGAGGAAACTGCTCTGGTGCCGATCGCCGAGGACAGCGAGTACGGTCAGGACGGTCAGGACGGTCAGGACGGTCAGGACGGTCAGGACAGTGAAAACAGGGAGGGCGGCAGTGCCTCATCCGATGCGGTATCGGCTGCCAATTCGCTGGCCGCCGCGGTGGAGCCGGATCTCGACGACACGGTCATATCGGTGGTGTCGACCGCCGCCAAAGCTTCGGAGCCTACCGACGACGAGTATCCGGTGCCGTCTTCACCCGACGAGGAGGTGCTGTCGCCGGAGAGGGACCCTTGGCTCAAGGACCACTGTCCGACTTGGACCTTGCCCGCTCTGCCCATGATGTCGATGGTGGATCGGCTGGCGGCAGCTGCGGTTCGGCGCTATCCCAGCCTCCATGTGGTCGGTCTAGAAGATGTTCAGGTCCGTCGTTGGATCGCTTTTCCCGGCGGTCCAGTCCGTCTGCGCACGGATGTGGAAGCCGAGGCATCCCATGAGAGCGGCGCCATCACCCTGACCGTAGCGCTCAAGGTCTGGCGGGAATCCGCCCGTCGTGAGCTGTCGCGCTTCGAAACCGCGGCGGTCGGCAAGGTTTGGTTGGCCTCCGGTTACGCCTCGCCGCCCGCTCCCCTACCCAAGCTCGAAGGGGCCGAACTCGAAGAGAATCCCTATGCGTCCGCCGCTCTTTTCCACGGCCCCGCCTTCCAATTGTTGCAAGAGCTGAGCTTTGGAGCCGACGGCGATCTGTCCTCCACTGCCGGCAGCTCCGCGGTGCTCGACGCCGCGGCCGGCACCGTGCCCTGGGGCACCTTGCACCAGGCCCTTTTAGACGCGGCTACCCACGGCATTCCCCACGACGACATGGGACGTTGGAGCCCCGAGATAGCCGACGGATTTGCCGCCTATCCTTCGAAGCTCGACTCGGCTCATTTCTTCGGCCCGCCACCCACGGACGGCGCCGTCCGCTGCGAAGCACGTTTCGAAGGGCTGGCCGACGGCCAGGAAGGGCGGCCCCCGGCTCCCGTCACCCGGCTGCAATTGATCACCGGCAATCGAGTTTGGGCCGAGCTGTTGTTGCGCGAGGTCCTATTGCCCAAAGGCCGGCTCGGCTCCGCCCCCGCCGAGCTTCGCCGGGCCTTCCTACGAGACCGGGTGGCCAGCCCGGGCGTTGGATTATCTAGACTATCGTCGGCGGCGACTCACCTGTCCGAAGCCGAGGTGGCCGCCAGCGATTGGTTGCCCGGCACGGTGGCCCTGGCTTACGGCGCGACGGTCGAAGATCGTTTCGCTTTGACCCGCGAGGTGGCGATCAAAGATCACATTTGCCGTCATACCGGCAACCATCCGACGTTGATCGATGTGGATCTGGCGACCGCTTCCGGTGTCTCCGCGGGTCAACCCCTCACCCGATACGCAGTCTCGGTGACCGCGGGCGATACGGGCGAAGTCACCGTTTCAGACCAGCACACACCGAGCCTCGACGTCAGCCCCCTGCGCCGCTACTGGCGCGACTACTTCCAGCGTCGAGATACCTGGGCGGTGGAAGACGTTTACTATGGACTGATCGACAGATACGTCCGACGAGTGGTGCTCACCCATCCGGTAGAATTCCAAGCCATCCACGGACGCCCGGCCCTCTTCCTGGCCAACCATCAAGTGGGTGTGGAGTCTCTCCTCTTCTCCACCCTCGCCTCAGCTTTGTTGGGCAAGCCGACGATCACCTTGGCCAAGGACGAGCATCGCACCACCTGGCTCGGACGGTTGATTAAACATTGCTTCTCTTATCCCGGCCTGGAAGATCCAGGGCTGATCACCTTCTTCGAGCGTGACAACCCTCGATCCTTGCCGTTGCTGATCCGCCGGCTCGGCGAACGAATGGGCGCGGGTGAACGCGCGGTGATGGTCCACAGCGAAGGCACGCGCTCGCTGACGTGTCGAAAACCCGTCGAACTGTTGAGCGGTTCCTTCATCGACATGGCGATGAAAAACGGAGTGCCGATCGTGCCCGTGCGCTTCACCGGCGGCCTGCCGGTCGAGCCACTGGAGCAACGGATCGAATTCCCCTTGGGACAAGGACGCCAGGACTATTGGTTCGGCAAGCCCATCCTGCCCGAAGAGATCGAACCGCTCAAATACCGCGATCGCCGCACCTTCGTGCTCGAAGCCATGAACAACACGGGTCCAGACCAAGCGTTAGAGGTTCCGTTCCCGGGCCGTCCAGAGTTTGCAGCGGAAGTGGAAGCATGGGTCGAGGCCACCGGCGCCTCTCCCGAACACGCCGCCATCTTCAAGACCCTCGAGCAACTCGAAAATCCAGGGCCAGAAACCCAACGCATTCTCGAAGGCGCACGAACCGGTGAACTGCGGGTGGACTCCAGCGAGCAGGGTCAATGGCTGGCGGAGCTGGCACGACGGTTATACGGCGAGCGGGGTCCGTCCGTGGTGAGTGGATAGCCTCCCATCCGCTAGGCTAGGGCCCATCCAGTTTTGCCGTTCGAGGATCTAGCTATACCTAAGGCTTCTCAGCGACGCTCCGCTGGGTCGAAGACAGGCAATACAAATACCTGTGCCCCCTGAGGTAGAGATCTTTTCCCGCCAGCACGGCGGAGGCGCTGAAGCTGTCGTCCAACTGGTTGCGGGCCAACACTTCGGGCTGATCGCTATGGCTCAGGACCGCTGTCGTGCCTTGGAGATCGGTGACGTAGACCCTACCGTCGGCGGCGACCGGAGAGCCGTAGACGTTGCGGATTCCGGGTAGGCGCAGAGGCCCCGGACGCTCGCGGCCGTCGGCGGCGTCGACCCGGGTCAGCACGCCTTGATAATGGTTGTGGAAGTACAACACGTCCTCGTAGAGCAACGGCGAGGGCACATAGGGCGTGCCCCGAGAACGGCTCCACAGCACATGCTCGCTGCCGGTGAGGTCTCCGCTGGCGCCCTTCAGTTCCACGCCGAAGAAGACCTGATGCTCGTAGCTGCTTCCCGCATAAACCCGGCTTCCCGAGGCCACGGGCGAAGCCACCACATTGGCGGAAAGCCCGCCCACTTGCCAGAGTTGACGGCCCGTGGCCAGATCGTGGCCCCGTAGCTGATCGGTGCCGGCGACCACCACTTGGGCCTTACCCTGCTGCTCAATGACGATCGGAGTCGACCACGAGGTCCCCTGATCGCGCGCCACTTTCCATTGTTCCTTACCGGTCTTTCGATCGAGGGCAATCAGAAACGAAGGGCCCTCGTGATCCCAGACCAAAACCACCGTATCGCCGTGCAGCGCCGGCGAGCCGCCCTCGCCGTGGGCATGTTTGACCTTCATGACCCCGAAATCACGTTGCCAAAGCAACTCACCTTTCAGGTTCAGACCGTGAATCCCCTGGGACCCGAAGGGCGCGATCAGCACTTCCCCGTCGGTCACCGGAGAGGGCGACGCAAAGCTGCCCGAGATGTGCCGCCCTTGCCATGGAATTTCCGTGCGCACCGTCCGGCTCCAAGCCGTGGAGCCGTCCGAGCGATCCATCGCCGCCACCCTGAATGCATAACGCCGTGCCACGGGCGCATTATCGTGCGCTCCGGGGGCTTCGGCCCGAACCGGCTCGAAGGCTTCGCCCACCGGAACCGCAAGGGTCAAAAAAAGCTTGTCGCCCCAGAGCACCGGCGTGGAATGCCCTTGCCCCGGCACCTCCACCTTCCACCGCACATTCTCCGTCTCGCTCCAGGTGATCGGCGGCTGCGCATGGGGAGCCACTCCCGAAAACATGGGCCCTCGCCACTGTGGCCATTGATAGGACCAGCCCGACTCATTCGGAGACGCCGGGGCAGCTTTCGGAGCGTTTTGATCTCCCGCAAAAACTTCAGCCGACAGACCCACCAAGCCGGCGGAAAACCCCATCAGAACGAGCAAAAATTTGATCCACATCCATCAAGTCTGTCATTTATTGTCGACTCCAACTGAACCAGAATCGCAAAAAGCCCTCTCGCGAGGGCTTTTTGCTGTCGTCAAACGTGACGATCAAGCGTGCTCTTCACTCTTGATCGTCACGCAACGTCGTCTCAGGCCAAGTCGTGTCAGGCCAAGTCGTGTCAGGCCAAGTCGAATCGATCCAGATTCATGACCTTATTCCAGGCAGCCACGAAGTCGTCAACGAACGTGTCTTGCGAGTCGTCACAAGCATAGACCTCGGCAATAGCTCGCAGCTGAGAGTTCGATCCGAAGACCAAGTCGACGCGAGTACCCGTCCACTTGACGGCGCCCGTTTGGCGATCACGGCCTTCAAACACGCCGTCGCCAGAAGGCTTCCACTCCGTGCCCATATCGAGCAAGTTGACGAAAAAGTCTGTCGTCAAGGCCTCGGGACGGTCGGTGAAGACACCGTGCTCGGATTGATCGGTATTGGCGTTCAGAGCCCGCATACCACCCACCAACACCGTCATCTCAGGAGCCGACAGGTTCAGCATCTGGGCCCGATCGACCAGCAAGTCTTCCGGTGACCGACGGTGGCCGCCTCCTAGGTAATTGCGAAATCCGTCGGCTTTCGGCTCGAGGGCGGCGAAGGAATCCACGTCGGTTTGCTCCGCGGTGGCATCGGTGCGTCCCGGTGCGAATGGTACTTGCACCTCGTGGCCGGCGTTCTTCGCCGCTTGCTCCACGGCCGCACATCCGCCCAACACAATCAGGTCGGCCAGCGACACTTTCTTGCCGCCGGACTGCCCGTCGTTGAATTTGGTCTTGATGGCTTCCAAAGCCTGCAACACCTGCCCGAGTTCGGCCGGTCCGTTGACCTGCCAGTCTTTCTGCGGGGCGAGACGGATGCGAGCACCGTTGGCCCCGCCACGCTTGTCCGTGCCGCGGAAAGTGGCTGCCGAGGCCCAGGCGGTGCGAACGAGCTGGGCGATGGACAGACCGGAGGCCAGGATTTGGGCCTTAAGACCCGCAACGTCTTGCTCCCCGATCAGCTCGTGATCCACATCTGGAATAGGGTCCTGCCAAAGCTGCTGCTCGGCGGGAACCAGCGGTCCGAGATATCTCGAAACGGGACCCATGTCGCGATGGGTCAGCTTGTACCAAGCCTTGGCAAATGCTTCGGCAAAGGCATCGGGATTCTCGTAGAAGCGACGCGAAATCGGCTCATAGATGGGATCGAAACGCAGCGAAAGATCCGTGGTCAGCATCATCGGGGCGTGGGTCTTCGACGGATCGTGGGCATCGGGGACCGTGCCCTGCGCAGAGGCCTCCTTGGGGGTCCACTGATGGGCACCGGCGGGGCTCTTGGTCAACTCCCACTCATAACCGAATAGATTCTCAAAGAAGTTGTGGTCCCACTTCGCCGGGTCGGTGGTCCAGGCACCTTCCAGCCCGCTGGTGATCGCGTCCCCGCCCTTACCGGTGCCGTGGCTGTTGTGCCAACCGAGGCCCTGATGCTCCACGTCCGCACCTTCGGGTTCGGCGCCCACGTGTTTGCCCGCATCCGCAGCGCCGTGGGTTTTGCCGAAGGTGTGACCACCCGCAATTAGAGCCACGGTCTCTTCGTCGTTCATCGCCATGCGGGCGAAGGTCTCGCGGATGTCGCGCGCGGCCGCGAGCGGATCCGGGTTGCCGTTCGGACCTTCAGGATTGACGTAAATCAGACCCATCTGCACGGCACCGAGGGGGTTTTCGAGTTCCCGGTCACCGGTGTAGCGCTCGTCGCCGAGCCACTCGGTCTCAGACCCCCAATAAATATCTTCTTCGGGCTCCCAAACGTCTTCACGGCCACCGGCGAAACCGAAGGTCTTGAAACCCATGGATTCGAGGGCGCAATTGCCGGTGAGGACCATCAAATCGGCCCACGAAATTTTGCGGCCATATTTTTGCTTGATCGGCCACAGCAATCGACGGGCCCGATCGAGGTTCACGTTGTCGGGCCAGCTGTTGAGTGGAGCGAAGCGAAGGGTGCCAGACGACGCGCCGCCGCGACCATCGCCAATGCGATAGGTGCCCGCACTGTGCCAGGCCATGCGGATGAAGAGCGGTCCGTAGTGCCCGTAGTCGGCGGGCCACCAATCCTGAGAATCCGTCATCAAAGCCACGAGATCGGCCTTGACCGCCTCCAGATCGAGGGACTTAAACTCCTCGGCGTAGTCGAAGTCCTCACCCATGGGATTGGATTGGGGTGAGTTTTGATCGAGGATCCGAAGGTTGAGCTGCTCCGGCCACCAACGCTGATTGGCGGTGGCGCCTCGCGGCTGAACTCCGTGCATGACAGGACACTTTCCTACTTTTTCAGGGTTCTTATCAGTCATTTGCTTTCCTTAGCTTTGTCCAAAGGTATGGGGGGTGTTGCCGGGGCCTGGCCGGCGAAACCGAAATTGAAGTCTCGGCGTGGCCTAGTCGGCGCTAGTTTCGCCTCGGGCCGACTGGCTTGCCGTGTTTTTGGGCCTGCGAGTTCGAGCCCGTGGCTCCGGATCGGCTGATCCCGCTTCCGCTGCCGACTCTTGAGCAGCCTTCAGGCACATCGGGCAGCGTCCCCAATAAATGACCTCGGCTTCGTCGATCTCAAAGCCATGATCATCGTCGGCCACCAGGCAAGGAGCTTTTCCGAGCACACAATCAATGTCGAACATCTTGCCGCAACCTCGACAGATCAAGTGATGATGATTGTCACCCACTCGATCTTCGTAGCGAGCCGCGGATCCAGCCGGCTGGATGCGACGCACGAGATTCTTTTCGACCAAAACGCCCAACGAATCGTAGACCGCCTGACGAGAAATCGATCCAATCGCCGTCCGCACGTCGTCGATGAGTTCATCGACCGTGGCATGGGGTCGCGACGACACCGCCCGCAGCAGCGCCAGCCGTTGGGCCGTCACCTGCAAACCGTGCTCGCGAAGGAGCTGATCAACGTCGCCGTGCATTGCGCCTATTCAATCACAGATTCTGGACTCAATCAAGTATTTGACTAAAGCCAGGTTCAGTCGAAACCCCATTCGAGCCGGCCCCAAGCTCTCCAAAACGACGTTCAATCTGTGCTAAATTTCGCCCATGCAACGATTCCTTGCCATTTCCCTCTTTCTCGCTTTCTTTGCCGCTTCAGCGGCAGGTCAAACCGCAACGCAAGCCCCTGAGCAGGAAGCTCCCGGGGTGAAACCGGCTCCACCCAGCAGGCCCTCGAGCGCCCCCACGTGAAGTGGTTGACCCGGTGAGGGTGCGCCGCTCCGGGGGAGTGGCTTCGACGAATTTAAATTCAGTACGTCGTTGCGGTGGGTGGATACCGAACTCGAGCGACCGCGCTGGCGAAGCACGCTGAACTACAGCCTGCACCCCAGGTTGCAGGTCGGTGTCGAGATCAATCCGGAGGCCGACGAGGTCGGACCCCTTCTCACTTTGTTTCTGCTCACAGAAGGTGATCGTAGACCGGCGCTCTTCTTCGGCACCAGCTCGGATCGCATTGGCTCGCCGGCAGGTGAGCAAGCCTATTTCTTGACTGCTGCTAAGCGCCATCCCAGCTGGCCGGTCTCTGCCTACGTAAGCCTCAACTACTCCGAATGGGATTCCGACTTCAACTTCCCTTTCGGAGTCGAGTTCGAACTCGGTGAGCGCTTCTCAGTGCGGCCGATGTACGATGGCCAACGCACCCATCTGACGATGAGTTATCAAAAAGATCGGCACAGCATCTCTCTTCTTTGGGTGTGGCTGGAACGGGTTGGAATCGCCTACTCCACCCGATTCTGAACGGCTCAAACCGGGCCCGGGGTAGCTTCGCAACCCCCCCAGGCTTTGGCCGGGCCGGCAACGCCTTCGGCGTAGTCCGAGTGGGTGGTTGGCTTGGAATTCAGCGGGATTCTCGGTCCAATCCGATCTTTTGCCATAAGAAGCCGAGATCCACCGCTTCCCGTCCACTGTCCTCTGCCATCCGTTCTTCGTTGCGCTCGAATCCCTCCAGCCACAGTCGCACTCGGCGCGGGCCGCCGGGCTCTTTCAGGACCTCGCGCGGGCTTTTATTTCCGAGCATGGGGACCGCTTCGTCGGCCAAACCCTCGTACTGGCGTCGGTAGAAGTCCTCCATGAATTGCTTCATCACTTCGGGGGGCAGCGACGAGTCGCCACCGGACTCGCCAACCGGAACTTGGACCGCGAAGGTCTCCGCAGACAACGACGTTCCGTCACGACCCGGCTCAGCGTCTAAGAAGCGTTCGCTCATGGGATCCACGATCTCGCGAGTCAGAAAGCGCAGGCAAGGGCCCACTGTCAGTTCCAACCAAGCGCGCCCTTCGTTCGCCATCTTCCGAGTGCGGGCGAAGACCTCGAGCCGATCATCTTTCTTGCCGGGGTTGAGGGCCAGGAGTGTCCGGCTCATTCCGGCATCGGGGTCCTCCAGACGCGACCAGCCATTCTCTCTTGAACCGACCACATCGGGCTCTGCCTCCAGGCGTTTCACCAGCTCATCTTCGTCGAGAATCTGCCAATGGTCGGTGGTCAGCTCGAGCGCATCCCCTCCCGGGTCGACGAGGGCTTTGGGCCGGGGCCGGCGGCGAGTAAAAAGCTCCACCCAATAATCCCGGATAAGCTTTCCGGCAGCCCGGGCCACCCCAGGATCCGAGGGATCCCCCGGGTTCTCCTGTTCCAGCCTCGCCAACAGGTGCAACACCTCCCTGTTGGGGATCGAATATAGGATCGTGAGTTCCCAGGCGTCCTGCCATCGCCCGAGCCGGGCAGCGACCACATCCGACCGGGCGAGAGACCGGGACGCTGAACGCTCGCCGGCCCAGATGGGTTCAGCCGATTCGTCGAGCAGGTCCTCGAGTTCGAGGCCCACGCCGGCTTCCGTGCGAACAACTCGCCATAATCGCAAGGGATGCTCCGTAGAGCGTTGGAACCAGAGGCGCTGATCGGCATCCAGAATCGGCCCTTTCTCAATGGCGAGATCGCGCAGCCTCACTCGGCGCCCCTCGATTTCTGCCATCCCCTCCGCCAAAACCCATTCCGTGGCCTGCAAAAGCAAGTGGTCCCTATCAGGGCCCGACAAATCTCTGCCGTCTTCCGCCGCCGCCGAGCCGAACTCCTCGAAGGCCGCGCTCAACGCGTCCTCGTGGTGGCGTTTCAACCAAACCATCACATGCTCAAGGACTTCGTTGCGCCGCTGCTGGGCGTTCTCGACCGCGCGAACACGCCGATCTTCCTGTTGCTGACGAGACAAGCAGCACTTCTTGTATTTCTGACCGCTGCCGCAGGGACAGGGGTCGTTGCGCCGAGCTTTTTGGCTCATGTTTTCTCCTGGACAGAGGTCGTGGACGCTTGGCACCGTTTGGGGTGGTGGGTCCATCCCGGAATCGACGGTGGGCCAGGGTCGAGGACCCACCCCTTAGAAACCGCTCGCCAAGATGTCGTCGATGGTTACGGAAGCTAACATCTCATAGATATTTAGGGTAGATCTCAACTCGCCTTAGTCTGCGCGCAAGTAGGTGATCACTTTGTCGCAATGACCATTCCAAACATCAACACCGGATAGCTGGTCCGCCCAGCTTGTTGTCATTGCTTCAACGCAGGCCGGTGGTCTCAGCTCAGCCTTGCTTCTAAGAGGCGAATCTTTTTCTCTGTGTTGCAAAGACGTACCCGGGTCTTGAAACGGAGCCCGCGGCGATGCAGATTTCCTCGGCCGGCGGATACACTGCCCGAGAGGATTCCATGTGCTTCAACCGAAGATTTTCCCGATATCTTTTGCTCGTGACGCTCGCCGTCACCACGGTCGCAGCCATCCTGCCCGTGGCGGCCGACGTCGGCGGCGATCATCACGGTGACTTCTTCCATGAGGTCTTTCGCGTCGACGACGGCCTTCCGCGCGCGGGAATCAACGTGGTGCTACCGGCGCGCGACGGGTTTCTTTGGCTCGCCACCTTCGACGGCCTCGTGCGCTTCGACGGCGTGCGCTTCGAAACCTTCCGCAACAACCGCTTCCCGGTCCTGGGTGGCAACCGCATCCAAAGCCTACTCGAAGCCCGCGACGGAGCCCTGTGGATTCGCACCGAACAGGGCCATCTCTCGCGCCGTACCGGGGATGGCTGGACCGCATGTGGTCACGGGCTGGACGGTGGTTATTCCTGCTCCCTGACGACGGGAATCTCCGAGTTTTTCGGCCTGCACGAAGACCCCCTCGGCAGGGTCTGGATGACCCACGGCAATTCCCTGATCACCCTGGCCCCCAATGCAACGCGGCCTGAGGTCATTCCCTGGCCCTCCGAGCGCGGCAGGGTCAACAGAATTTTCAGCGACACGCTCGGGCGTCTCTGGCTGAGCAGTGCGAGCACTTTTTTTCGTGGGCGCTGGGACGTGCCCGAGCCCCCCGGTCTGCCGGTCGAAATCGATCTCGGCGTGGCCGGTGACGTGGAATCCCTGGAGGTCGACGATCGCGGCGAGGTTTGGATCTCCACCGGCCGGCCGAAGCAGATCGGCCGAGTGCGCGGCGAGCGCTTCGAACCCGATTACGAGCCCGCAGGTCGGGTCGCCTCCGACCCGTCCGGAGCAGTGTGGATCGCCGACGACCAGCGGTTGTTACGATCCCTCGATGGCGAACTCGAAGAGGTCGCCACGGAACAGCCGTCGAGTTTGACCCCGCGTAATTTCGCCCGCGGCGCGCAAGACACGTTGTGGATGTCCCAAGGCAAGGTGCTGCTGCGCGACGGCGAGCCGCTGTTGCGTCTCAAAGGTGCTCTCTCCTTCTCTTCATTGGTCGTGGACCGCGCGGGCACGATCTGGGCGGCTACCGCCGGCGGCGAGCTGCACGCTCTGCATCCACGCCGGGTGGAAACGCTCACCGCCGGGCTGTCCAAGGGCGTCATCCTCTATCCCGTCTACGAAGACCACGACGGCACGATCTGGACGGGCAATTATTTCCTTGCCCGCAGAGCGCCCAATGCCACGCGCTTCAAAATGATCGACGAGCTGGCTTCGGGGGTCGATATACGTTCCCTGCTGCGCGATCGCCACGGCACTTTCTGGGTCGGCACGGGGCAAGGGCTCTTTACCTTTGACGAGCTTCCTACGATCGACGACCCCGAGGGGAATCCGCGCATCGTCAACCCCATTCTCGCCTTGACCGAGAGCCGCGACGGCACGCTCTGGGCGGGTACGGGCTCGGGGCTGATGCGCCGCGACCCCAAAAGCGATCGGTGGATACCGGTGATCGGGACCGACGGCAGCCGCGCGCCGCGTCTGGTACGGGTGGTGCGCGAAGGCGTCGACGACTCCATCTGGCTCGGCACCAACGGCAGTGGAGCGGCCCGTTGGGACGGTGTCCGTTTCCACGTGATCGATCGTGACCAAGGACTGGCGAGCAATCAGGTGCGGGCGATTTGGATCGCGCCGGGGCCCGAAGACTTCGTTTGGATCGGCACCGAAGATTTGGGGCTGAGCCGTCTCACCTCGGCGGGGACGCGCGTTGCCTCCGTCGGCTACGATCGCGGTCTCTACAGCGACGGCATACACCAGATCGTCGACGATCTGCGCGGCAATCTTTGGATGAGCAGCAACGACGGCATTTTCCGCGTGCGCCGCGATGAACTCGAAGCGGTCGCCGACGGCAGGGCAGAGCGCGTGCTCAGTGTCGCCTACACCGAGCGCGATGGTCTGGCCGATCGTGAGGCGAACGGCGGTGTCCAGCAAGCAGGTTTGCGCGACCGCCAAGGCCGGATCCTCTTTCCGACCATGGGTGGGCTGGCACGGCTCGACCCGGAAGAATTGCTGCGTCCGCCCCAACCTCTCGAAGTCCTGATCCAAGCCGTGCGGGTCCACGAGATGCGTCTGATTCCAACGGACGGCGCGCTGCCGCTCACCCCGCAGCAGCGTAGCTTCACGGTCGAATTCACCGCGCCCTATTTTCACGCACCTGAGCGCCTGCGCTTTCGCTACCGCCTCTTGCCCTACGACGAGCATTGGCTTGATCCGGGAACCCTGCGAGAGGCGCCCTTCACCAAGGTGCCACCCGGACGTTACACCTTTGAAGTAGCGGTTCTGCACGAGGACGTTTGGAGCGAGCCGGCCGCGATCGAGCTGGTGGCGGCGGCACGGTTTTTCGAGACCCGCTGGTTTCGCGGCAGTATGCTCGCGCTCGCGCTCACACTCGTGGTGTTCGCGTTTTGGTGGCGCGAGCGGCACGCGCAGCTTCGCCGGCGGCAGCTCGAAGAAACCGTGCGCGAGCGCACCGCCACCATCAGTGAGCAGGCGCGCAAACTGCAACGGCTCGACGAAATGAAATCGCAATTTTTCGCCAACGTGTCACACGAGCTGCGCACCCCGCTCACCTTGGTGCTCGGTCCAGCGCAGGATCTGCTAGGCGGTGAGAGCGGGCAAGTTGACGAGCAAGCCGCCGAGCAGATTCGCGTGATCGGCGACAACGCGGAGCGTCTGCTCGGTCTAGTCGACCAATTGCTCGACGTGGCAAGGCTCGAAGGGGGCGGATTGAAATTGCGTTTACGTCGTCTCGATCTGGGCGCTTTTTTGAGCGAGCGAATCGAGGCGATCACGGCTCTCGGCGAGCGCCTCGGAGTGAGGATCATGCACCACCATCCCGGCAGGCCGGTCGAGATCACGGCCGATCCCGCCCAACTCGGCAAAGTCTTCGACAATCTGCTCGCCAACGCCCTCAAATTCAGCCCCCGTGGGGACGCGATTCATGTGGTGCTCGACGACGCGCCCGAGGAAGAGGTCCTCGTGCATGTGCGCGACCATGGGCCGGGGATCCCGGAAAACCGCTTGGAAAAGATCTTCGAGCGTTTCTATCAGGTGGAGCACAACGAGGAACGTCCCGGCGCTGGCCTCGGGTTGGCGCTGGCCCGACAGCTCACCGAATTGCACTTCGGACGGATCGAAGCGGCCAATTCATCGGAGGGCGGCGGTGCCTGCATGACGGTAACCTTGCGCCGCGGAATAGCGCATTTTGATCGCGACCTGATCACCGACGAGCTTCTCGCGTCCTTCGCGCCGGCGGAGCCCGCGCCGACGCCCGCGCCGGAGCCGCCGGTGGAACCCGCCCGACTTTCGAGCCGTGCGCGGGTTTTGATCGTTGACGACAACGCCGAGATTCGCGCCTATTTGAGGCGTCATCTGCGCAAGACCTACGATCTGGTCGAGGCGAAGAACGGCGCGGAGGCATTGGAGCTGAGCCGCCAGTATCAACTCGACTTGGTGATCAGCGACATCATGATGCCCGGAATCGACGGCGCGGAGCTTCTCCGCACCCTGCGCGACGATCCGCGCACGGCGCGGATTCCGGTGATTCTGGTCACCGCCAAAGCTTCGTCCGAGAGCCGGCTCATGGGGTTGCGTGAAGGGGCCGACGACTACCTCGTCAAACCGTTCGATCCGCGTGAGCTGACCGCCCGGGCCGCCAATCTGATTGCGGTGCGCAAGCAGGCGGGGGAGCCGCGGGGTTTGAAGATCGACGAGATCGAGGCGACCTCCGCCGACAAAATGTTCTTGGAAAAGGTTAAAACCGCGATCGAGGCACGGCTCGGCGACCGGGATTTCACGGTCGGCGAACTCGCCGTGGCGGTCGGATTCGAGCGCTCCCATCTGCTGCGCCGTCTGCGTGCTCTCACCGGTGAGAGCCCCTCGGCGATGATCCGTTCGATGCGCTTGCAACGCGCCGCGCAATTGTTGCGCGCGAGTTCGGCCACCGTAAGCGAGATCGCGTACGAAGTGGGGTTTAAGAATGTCTCCCACTTCTCCCGGGCGTTCTCGAAGCACTTCGGACGGAGCCCCTCGGCCTACGGCGAAGATCGCTGATCAGCGCCGCTTTTCTCTAGGATGCGAATCCTTTTCCCTGTGCAGCAAAAGCCGCCCGGCTCCTCGACCGAGCGTCAATCTCCGTCTAGATTGCACAGCGTCCCCGGCGGAAAGCCCGACCATCCACCAAGAATTTCGAGGTCCATTCTTCAATGAATCGTTCCAAAATGAACCGTTCCAAGTGTTTTTTTGGCAAGTCTTCTCTCAGCACCTATTGTCAGAGAAGTCTGGCCCTCAGCGGCCTGCTCCTACTGATCGCTTCCCCTCTGCTCGCCGAGGGCAGCCGCGAGCTGGTCAATTACGAGGAATCCCAAGGTGGAAACACCCGATACGCCCTCCAGAGCAGCAACGATTTTGGCAATGCCGCACCTCCTCTGTGGGCGGTCTTTCAAGTCTATGCCCAGGCGGGAGAGACCCTCCATGTGGGCTCCAACGCCATCCACACCAACATCGGCAATATCTATATCTGGGCACCCGACGAGCCGGTATGGAGCGAGGATTTTCCCACCGCGTCAATCTTCGCAGCCGCCTTGGTCGACTGCGTGGCCCAAGCCGCAGGCGACACCAACATCGGACTGATCGACACCCGCGCCAAAGAGCTCGCCGGGCCGGAGCAGACTTCGGGCGACGGCGGCTACGTTCCTTGCAGCTATACCGCCCCCACTTCCGGTCTCTATCAAGTGATGTTCCGCGCCACTCGCGATAGCGGAGCGAACGCCGGTGACTTGGCGATCAGCAGTCCGACCATCCCGTCGCAGAATACAACCGGCGTGCATGCCTGGGATGTAACTATCCGCGATGCCGGCGGCGCAGACCATCCGGGGCGCCTGACGGCACCTTCCTTAGCGTTCTATGAGACGAGCGGTGGTGGTCCTGACCAGCAGCTCCGTGTTCTCACCCGCGAAGGACACCAATATCGTTTTTCGTTCGACGAACTCGATGGAATCGGCTGGTTCACCTTCGCCAACAATAAGGGCGTTCAAGATCGCGCCACGGGCGTACCGACCCTGAAGAGCTGGCTATTTGCCGACATCAACGACCCCGCAGATCCGCAGTTCCTGCACTATGCTTCGCAGCCGGATACGGCGACCGATTTCACCCATCGACTCTTCGTCAACGCGCCCGATCCGTTGGCAGTTACCGGTCCCGGCGGTCTGGGCGAAACGCTCGGCTATTCGGCGACCCCGGTCGTCTTTCCCAGCGCGACGAATTTCGTCTTCGACGGCTCGGCCTCGGGCGGCGGAGTCGGCTCGGCGCCGAACGGCTTTAGCTCCGCCGTCTTCAACTTCGATTCGGATCCGAGTCTCGACGGGGTCAGCTTCGTCCTAGTGGTCGACACCGACCGCAACGGCAGCTTCGACGATGCCGTAGATCGTCGATTCCAGAGCACCTTTGACAGCGCGGGCAACAGCCTCTTCTTCGATGGCAATGACTCGGCGGGCAATCCTCTCGCGTTCAACAACTCCTACACGGCGCGAGTTGAGGGAATCGGTGCCGAGGTTCACTTTCCTCTCTTGGACATCGAGAACCTCGGCGGCATGACCATCGAACGGCTGACCGATGTCGCGGCGGGCGATGTCTTCCGCGTTCATTACGATGATTTGAACGGCGTCGCGCTGACCACCACGACACCTACTTCCTTACCTGAAGGCGGTGATTCGTCGGTCACGGGCTTCCATAGCTGGGGTTCCAACAGCGGAAATAACGACGTCATCGATATGTGGACCTACACCACGTTGACGGGGCCCGCAGATGCCGTCTTCTCCGTTGGCGGCACCGATCTCTCGATCACCAAGACCGATGGTGTCACCACGGTGGTGCCGGGCGGCAGCACAACCTACACCCTTGTGGCGAGTAACCTCGGGCCCGGAACGGAGCCCGCCGCGAGCATCACCGATACCTTTCCGGCGGCGCTGACCTGCACTTGGACCAGCGCCGCTTCGGGCGGCGCCACGGGCAATACCAACGGTGCCGGAAATCTGGTCGATACGGTAGCAATGCCGGCCGGCAGTTCGGTGACCTATACCGTGACCTGCGCCATCGATGCCTCGGCCACCGGAACGTTGTCCAATACGGCGACGATCAGCGGCACGGAAATCGACTCGAATCCGAGCAACAACAGCGCGACGGACGACTCGACGCTCGTAGCCTCGGCGGATCTGGTGATGACCAAATCGAGTGTCGAGACGGAGATTCGGCCGGGCGATCTCGTGACCTGGGTGCTGACCGTGGACAACCTGGGACCTTCGGCGTCGAGCGGCGCGTCGATCATGGATACCTTGGCCGCAGGCCTGACCTTCGAGACTTCGGCGGACGGTTGCACGGCGGTCGGAGCCGACGTAACCTGCCCGGTGGGTGCTCTGCCGTCGGGCGGTTCCGAGTTGGTGACGTTCCAAGCGCGGGCGGCATCGGATTTGACGGCTTCGATGATCTCGAACACGGCGACGGTGGTCGGCAACGACCCAGATTCAAACGGGTCGAATGACGCCTCAACCACCACCGTGCCGGTGGCGGTGCCGGTCATCGAAATCCCGACACTGAATACTTTCGGCTCGGTGATTATGGCCCTGCTCGCTTTGGCTGCAGCCATGTGGATGTTGCGGCGTCGCCACTACGATTTGAGGTAGCTAGCGACCCGGGGACAATCCAGCCAAGCCTCCAACAATGGAAACGGAGTCAGCGCGATATGGCAGTGCACCCATTCCAGATCATCGTTTGATCAGTTATCGCAAGGAACCCTTACGATAACTCCGTTGTTCCAGCACTTATTGCATTCACAGCAGGAGCTGCATTCGCAGGAAGGCGGCGGGAAAGAAGGCGGGAAACAACCGTTGCCACCTGCGGCTTCCTGGGTATGGGGTGACAGCTCCGGCAACTGTAGGACGGAGAGTTCTTGACCAAAAAGCCCCTTTTCGACCTCGGAATCGAGAGCCGCTTGTTTTTCGACAGACTCGTCCTGGACCACCAGAGCCTCAATCTCCGGACCGGAGTTCTGCTCATGGGCCACCGTCGGCAAGACGGTCAAAAATGCACCGAACACCAGGAAAAGCAACAGGGACACGGATAAACGAACTTTTTGACTCATCGATTTCTCCTTAAATTTTCCAAGTAAACGAGCGGTTACCCTACTCTCTTGCCGAGAGAATGAAAATGGTCAATTTCAGAGTTTCCGGGCGAATCTAGGCCTGCCAATACGTCAACCGTCCTCGTCTGCGAGCTGGTCTCGGCTAGTCCGCAAGCCGATCGGCGAATGGGATAGGATTTCCTGCCCACAAGCCGAACGACTCAAAGTCGCCACAGCTCGACCAGGAGAAAACCCTTGCTACACGTACGCCTCCCTTTTTGGATCTTGTGTTTAGCCGTCCTTGGCGCCCTTGGCTCCGCGGCCGACGCCGCGACCCTTCGAATCCACTACGACACAGGCTGGGGAAATCGGATCAGCATTCGTGGGGATGCTGCGAGCTTGAGCTGGTATTCCGGTCAGGATGCCCAGTGGAGCCCGGGCAATGTGTGGGTCTACTCCACGCCTGAGAGTAACGGTGGATTTGAATTCAAACCGCTGGTCAACGACTCCTCCTGGTCGAAAGGCGCCAATTACACAGTCCCCTCTGGCGACGCGGTGGTAGACATCTACCCCTACTTCTTTGAGAGCCAAGGAGAGATGGAGTTTTTCAGCAGCTTCTACTCCATAACCTTGGGCAACTCGCGATCGGTCTTCGTTTACCTACCCCCGAGCTATGACGAAAACACTCTCAAGAGCTATCCCGTGCTCTACATGCACGACGGCGATAATTTGTTTTACGCCTCCACCGCGTTCGGTGGCGTGGAATGGCAGGTGGACGAAACCCTCGACGCCATGATCGGCGCCGGCTCAGCTCGTGAGGTGATCGTCGTGGGTTTGGGCAATACGGCGGGTCGGATCAGCGAATACACCCCGGTCACCGACCCGACCTACGGCGGCGGCAACGCCGACGCCTACCTCGACTTCATCGAAGACGAAATCATGCCTTGGGTCGCGAATCGCTATCGAATAAAAACGGGGCCACAGCACACCTTGATCGGAGGATCTTCCTTGGGCGGCTTGGTGAGCTTCTACGGCGCCTGGACCCGGAGCCATCTCTTCGGCGCCGCCATCTGCATGTCCTCCAGCTTCTGGTGGAGCGGCGAGTGGATGATCCATGAAACCGAGACCTATTCGGGAGCACCGCCGGTTGCTAGCTTCTACGTGGATTCCGGAAGCGACGGCACACAACAGACCTTCGACATGGTGGACGCTCTCGAAGACCTGGGCTACGACCATGGAGACGATCTTCACCACTACTACCAGTCGTCCCATTCACACAACGAGACCGCGTGGCAACAACGTTTCCCCATCTCCGTAGATCGTCTTCTGCCTTGGTCTGAATAATCTGGCGCCAGGCATCCTAGAAATGCTTAGCACCTTGATTGCGCTCGATTGCGCCTGATCCCCCGTGGGGCCATTGCCGTGGGGGAACCCGTGGATGCTTCGTGCCGGCCAAGCGAGTCTGCGAATAACGAGATCATTCGCGCCCACCCTCAGTGGGCGCTCGACCACAGAAGAACCCATTCCAAATGATCGAATTGGGTCAAGGCAAGAACGAACAAAAATGCCCGGGCATTTCAAGGACGCCCGGGCATTCGTTTATCGGTCGAGCTGGATACAGATTTGGATCTACGGAACGTCGATGCAATCTTCCTCACAAACGTTGCAGTAGTAGGTAGCCACCGCAGTGGCCGAATAACCGCCGGTCGACAATGTCTGGCACGGTGCGACGCTGTGGGTCGTGGGGCCGCACGCGCCGCTGCTGCTGGACGGACAGATTGCGATCGCGCGGGCGGCTGCCGCGGCATTCTGGCGGGCGCGTAGACAGGTGGCACCAACCCTTGTTGTCGGCGGTGTGACAAAGGACTCGCAGCTGCAGACCTCGGTGCAAACCCAGGAGGCCGGCACGAGTTCCGGCAAGGCCTTTGGCAGAACCTCGCTTAGGGCGGCTACGTCGGTGCTACTACTGCTGATGCTACTGCTACCACTGTGACTGTCTGGCACCGGCGCCGCTGTCTCTTCTGGGGACGCCGTGATAGCCGACGCGGCAAATAGTAGTGCCATCAACAGGCCGGCGCTGATCCAGGCGTACGCGCTGCGGCGGCTATCCGAATTTTGGGAAGTAATCTTCATGGGGTCTCCTTGAGTTGCCGGGGCGCGGTGCTACCGGGGCACGTTGTTTCCGGGGGCAGGGTGCTACCGGCCGATTGAGGGGCTCCGGGCCGTCGCAGAGAGCCGGCCCAGGCTTACCAGGTTCTACAACAGCAAGCACTGTGCCACTTGGCGGAAGCCGAGCCGTCAAAAGCCGAGCCGTCAAAAGCCGAGCCGTCAGAAGCCGAACCGTCAGAAGCACAGAGACTGGCGATCATGGCTTGTCGCCGCCCTCTCAAATCCCCTCACGGACGGGGACCCAGGTCGGGTCAAGGGGCGAGAAGATGGCCCTTTAGGATCTGGAGCACTCCATGCCGGCGGCTCCGGCGACCGTTGAGCTTTTCGACATTTCGGGTTCACTGCGTGAACGAAAGGTCCGAGAGCGAATCGTCGGATAGCCTATGCCCGGGGCTTTTTGCACACGACCCGAGCAAAAAGAAAGCACCCGATCCGGACATAAACCGATCATGGTGACTTTCCCTGGAATATGCCGACCACGAAGTCCGGCGACCGGACCCGCTTCGCCGACTCGTGGCTCCAGTCCGAGCCGTATCAAAGCGGTCCCACATGCCGGCGCTCTGGCTCTTCTGCTTGGAGTGGACGGAGCCGGCGAGACGCCGGCGCTCCCAGTGAGCTCGTTTGCTGAGAGCCTGATTTGTCTCCGAAGAAAGGCGTTATAGCCGCTGAGCTACACTTTGTAGGCAGATGTTCACAAAAAAAGCTTGGATATCCGGGCAAAACTTGTGCCCCGGCGTCTGTGACGCAGGCCCACATGTACGCCAGGTCGGCAGGGTTCTTTCGGTCCTAAAAATGGTAGCCTGCCGCCTCAGACCAAGGATCATCATCGCGAGGTCCCCGGGTTGTGGGGATCGAGGTCATGTTGGAGGAGCACGTGGAGTCCGAAGCTTCTAAGCAAGCAGACAATGCTTGGCGGGTCCTGGGCCTGCTCTTTGCCGCCAATCTGATCAACTTCTTTGATCGCACGATCCCGGCAATCGTGGTCGAGCCGATCCGGCTGGAATGGAATCTGAGCGATTTGCAGCTCGGTTTCTTGACCGCCGCGTTCACGGTGGTTTACGCCGTCGCCGGGGTGCCCCTAGGTCGGCTCGCCGACACCGGTCAACGGCGCAAAGTCATGGGTTGGGGGCTGGCCGTGTGGAGTGCCTTTACCGGGCTCAACGGCTTGGCTTGGAGCTACGGCTCTTTCTTTCTCATGCGCATGGGCGTCGGCATTGGTGAGGCGAGCTATGCGCCGGCCGCCAATGCCCTGATCGGCGACCTCTTTCCGGCAGAGAAACGAGCCCGAGCCACCGGTATTTTCATGCTCGGCCTTCCTTTGGGCTTGTTGTTGGCATTCTTTTCCACCGGCGCGATCGTGGCTGCGTTCGGCAGCTGGCGAGCCCCGTTCTTTGTCGCCGCGGTGCCCGGCTTCATCCTGGCGATATTCTTGGCTCGGATTCGAGAGCCGAAACGGGGTGCAAGCGAGAAGACGGCCTCAGCCGAGCAAATCGTTGATCAACCCATCCGCAAGCTCCTGAGCATTCGCACCCTGCTTTGGCTGATCCTCTCCGGCGTGACGGTCAATTTCGCATCCTACGCCGGCAATGGTTTCTTGGTGCCGATGCTGCAACGTTATTTTGGACTGACGTTGCCGAACGCCGCCATGGTGACCGGTTGCGTGGTCGGGCTGACCGGTTTGGTGGGGTTGACCGCCGGAGGCTGGATTGCCGACACCCTGCATCAGCGCTCGGAGCAAGGACGCCTGAGGTTCGGGGCTTGGAGCCTGCTGCTGTCGGCCGTGGGTACAGGGCTGGGTTTGGGGTCAGGTCACGGCTCAGTGCAGACTTTCGCCGTATTATTCGGCCTCGGTTGGCTGGCGCTTTATAGCTATTACACCTGTGTCTATCCGGCCATCCAAGACGTGGTCGAGCCGCGGCTACGGGCGACGGCGATTGCGATTTACTTCGCCGGCATGTACCTGCTCGGTGGAGCCTTTGGACCGGTGGTGGTCGGCGGTCTGTCCGACGCCCTGTCGAAGCGTGCCATGGAGGCGTCAGGCGCCACGGTGATGAACGAGACCTTCAAAGCGGTCGGTCTACACGACGCCATGTTCCTGATTCCAATCTCGCTGCTCCTGACCGCCTTCTTTATCTTTATGGCGTCCCGCAGCTTTGCCGACGATGCTCGCCGCATGCATCAGCGCTTGTCCGGAGAGTCACCGCAACCATCCTAGAAGAGCCATCCTTGAAGTGGCCGGCACCGCGAGCCGCCATGGCTCACGGCAGTTCATTGCATGATTACGGTATTGCAGAGTTACGGTCGGCTTCGAGTCGCTCTCGGACCGGAGCTGGGCGGCGTGGTCAAGAACTCGGCGGCGGCGGCGATGCGTCGGGCGGCGCAGGATAGGTTGTCCGTCCCGGCGGGGCAACGATCCCCGAATAAGTTGAGCTCGGGTTGACCGCAGTCGGCCAGGTCTTCCAGCACACGATAGGCGCTGCCCGGCTGATAGATCTCGGCCACCAGGGCATCGATCGCGAGCCGCGCGGCGGTGGCTAGGCAAAGATTTGTCGAGACGTCCGGCAGGGTCGGCGAGGGCTCGCCCGGATGGCTTTCGTAGTGGCAATATTGATGGTCGATGCCCTCCACACCCAGGGTGCCCAGGAGATCGCCCACCTGTCGACCGAGGATCCAAGCAGCGTGCTCGCCACCTTCGAACGGTAAGGTCAAGGCCTGTTGAGAAAGCTCTGCATCAACCTCACCACCACCGGCTTCCGCCGGTCGGAGCAACGCCTCGCCCCAGAAGTAGACGCCCCGGGCCACCAGGCCGCGATCCTCTAATCCGAGTGCTGAGCCGAGGGACGATTGGGTACAAATGCCGTCGCAAATACCTGAAGTCCAATCGACCCCCGGGAAATCCACATCGCAACCGGCTCCCGGTACTCCGTTCGGTTTGTTCTCTCGCCACAGGCAGTTGTTCTCCTGGGTCAAAATGCCCCAATTGCAAAATTCTCCAACCCCGGCACAATCACCGGAAAAATAGCAATGGCAGTTGGGAAGCGCGGTGGACTCACCACTCCAGGCCGCCACATTGCCTGCTTCCAAGCCGTCGCCGAAGATTCCTTCAACGACAATGGTGCCGACCATGCCTTGACCCACGTGAACCTCACAGGAATAACCCCAGCTTCCACCCTCGTGGAAGGTGTAGGAGTATTGCCAAGAGGCCGTGGACGGCTCGCCGCTGGTAAAGGTACCGTCGTCGGCGACGACGTTGTGGAAACCATTGTCGGCGTTGATCCACGTGACCGTATCACCGACTTGGATGGTCAGCTGGTCCGGGTCGAAGCTCACCCCGTCGGTTTGCACCGTGTGCTCGGCACCATGGACTGCGCTGCCCACGAGTAGGCCGATGACCAGCAAGATTCGAAGCTTTAGAGACGGAGAGGTGGTTTCGAGGACTGGAAAAAACATGATTCTCCTCACGGACTCAGGATTGAGATGAAGGGTTTTGATCCCCAATTCTACCGCTTCTGCCCCGGAGCGTTTGCCGAACGTCTCGGTACACAAAAAAACACGCCCGGATCGGTAATTCCGATCCGGGCGTGGCTCATCTTTGTCTTGGCCTAGGACTCAGCCCCCTCAGGGGACGGACCTCGACCACGCAGAGACATCCCCGCTTTCGAAGCCATCGCCAAAGAGGCTCGTCAGCCGCCAAATTGCAAGACTCACCGAAGCAGTGTCACACGTGCCCTCTAAATCGCAGATCTCGTAGATCAGGGCATCGGAGCCCACGAATCCCGCGGGTGGCTCATAGGTCAGGGAGCCATTCCCGTGCACGGAGGTGCTACCGTGGATCGGCCCCGAAACCACGTGCAGGCTTGCGAGATCCAGACTGCTGGCCGAGCTGAGATCGTTCGAGACCACGTAGATCGTCACCGGTGTGTCCACTTGCGTCGAGCTCGGGTCCGGATTAGCAACCACGGTCTCCGTCGGCAGTGGCGCGCGAACGGCCACCGAGGTCAGCGCCACGTAGTCACCAGATCCGTCGACATCCGTGGACAAAATGATGTCGTCGTATTCGAAGGGCTGCGAGGCCAGATTGTCCACGGCCAAGGGAATCGTCACGATCCCACCGGCGGGCACGGCTTCTTCGCCCTCCACCGGCACACCCGCATCCTGCCCGTTGAGCAGCACACGTTCGGGCATGGCTTCGATGCGATATCTCACCGTGAGCTCCGAATCGGTAGTGTTGCCGAGCTCGAAGGTGAACCCGTTGTTGACGTCCGAACCCTGGACCAAGAAGTCGGAAAAGACCGCAGTATCCCAACCCACCGGCAGGTCGTAGGTCCAGCATTCGTTGCGTTTATCCTGCACCGAGCCCGACTTGACCATGGTTGCACCGCTGGCGAGGTCTTGTCGGATCACCTGAAAACAGGCCACCTGATTGTGGGCCACCAGACCTACCGGACGCTGGACTCGAACAGGTTGCACCACACAGGATTGGGCGGGCACCAAGAGTGATAAGGGCGGCAAGGCCATGGTTGTGGCGTCCTCGAAATCTACCGGACCGGCCACGCTGCAATGGGGTCCTGCCGGCAAGGGCGCGAACGTCAGCTCGTAGTTGCGCGCGACCGTAGAATGATTGCAAACCTCCACCGGCACCACCACATTGCCGGCATTGCGGCAGAAGCGTTTATCCCACGGCACCCCAAGACCATCTTTACATTTACCGTCCTCGCCGGCGGCAAAGAGGTCCAGAGCTTCGGAAGCGGTCAATGCCCGATCGAATAGCTCCAGCTCGTCCAATTTGCCGGAGAAATCGCTGGAGACCACGACCCCTTGACCGACGACCAAGGGCTCGTCGTTGTCCACGGAAACCCCGGGCAAGACCGCCGTGGCCGTGCTGGCGTAGAACGCCCCGTTAACGTACAGATCTATTTCCTGGTCGGCCCGTCGGACGACGATCACCATGTGGGTCCAAGGCAGAGGATCCGACTCGCTGATGGTGAAGGGAAAGTAGTCGAAGGTTCCGTTCAGGCTGATACCCAACACGGCATGGGAAGGAATACAGAGGCAGATATCCCAAAAGATCTCGAAGCCCTTATTGGACGACGTATCGAATTTAGACACCACACCACCCAACGGCGGATAAGACGCCTTCTCGATCCAAAAGTCGACGGTGAAATCATCGGTACCGAAATCGAGTTCCGGAGCATCCGGAACCACCACGTAGCCGTCGTTGAGATCGATGGCTCGGTCCACCATGCCGGCGGTCGGGGCCGCCATGCCCATGTAGGTGCCATTGTTTCCCGCTACCAGGTCTGCGGCCACAGGACCTTCTTGCTCGTCGAACGGAGCCCAGAACACCATGTCGGGCGGTGGCGGCAAGCAAGGATCCGTGGTGTAAGGCGTATCGAAACAGGTGACGACCGCATCGGTGGTGCCACCACCATGCGTGTCTTGATAGGGAAAAAACGGCGACGGCGCGGTGGTAGGAAAGTCCGTAGAAGCGGAGCTACCGGTGATGCAGGGCCCTTCGACACCGAGCGCAATGCCGTTGCCGATATCGCTGGCGGTGCCACCCAAATAGGTGGATTGGGTCAACAGGGAACCGTCAGGGCTGAGCTGGGAGACGAAGATATCGTTGCCGCCCGCCAGGACGGCGAGCTTCGGATCCACCGTCGGGAAATCGGCGGAGTTGGTGAATCCGGTCACGTAGGCGGTACCGTCGACACTGACGGCGATGCCCTTCGGCGCATCCAACCCATTGCCGCCTAAGTACGTGGAATAAACCAGCGGTCCGGCGCCGTCTGAACGAACTTTCATTAGCACCGTGTCGACATCCCCGTTGTAGGTGGGATCGTAGGCCCCGCTCGTCGCTGGATAACCGATTCCCTCCGTGGGCAAAGCCACGTAGGCAGAACCGGAGGAATCCACCGCCACATCCAACTGGTGTTGGCCGAAGCGCGGCGAAATACCGTCGAGAAAGGTGGAATAGGCCAGGGTAGCTCCCGACGGATCGAACTTGGTCAAGAACGTGGTGTCCGCCCCGTCGTACACCGTGTCGTACGCCCCAAGGGTGGTTGGAAAATTGCTCGATTGGGTGCGTCCCGTGACGTAGGCGCTGCCCACGGCATCGAGCGCTAGGCCTTTGGGCTCGTCGTATCCCGAACCGCCGAGCAGGGTGGAATACACCAGCCCCGAAGCCGTGGAATTGAGCTTGGTGACGAACACGTCCCAAACACCACCGAAGATGGCGCCGGTCGTGTTGGGAAAACTCGCCGAGCTGGTATTACCGAGCACGTAAGCCTGTCCGTTGTGATCGACCGCCAGATCTTCCGGTTGATCGTCGCCGCCACTGCCCAGATACGTCGAGTAAACGAGCCCGCCCGAGGGATCGAGCTTGACCACGGCGGCGTCGTCCCCGCCCCCCGAAAAGGTCGGTTGGTAAACCCCGGCGGTGGTGGGAAAGTCAGCCGAGTCGGTCCATCCCGCACAATAGGCGTTGCCCTCGGGGTCGAGGGCCACGTCACCACCGAGTTCGCGGCCGCTGCCCCCCAGGTAGGTGGAATAAAGCAGGGTGCTGCCGGTGGGATCGAGCTTGGCCAGAAAGAGGTCGATATTGCCGCCGTTGGTGGACGACACCTCATTTTCGAGCGGAAAATCGGTCGACCGGGTGGTGCCGCAGACCACCACATTGCCGGCATCGTCTACCGCAATGCCAATGCCCCCATCACTGTCATTTCCTCCCAAATAAGTCGAAAAATACAGACTGGGGTCGATGATCAGCTCGTGATCTGCGTCATAGTCTCCCAGCTCAAAACCCACTTGAAAATCATCCAGCAGCTCGAATCGTGAGACGACGTCCAGCCGACGCCCGTCGACGAGCTGAAACACCACCGGCGCCGATTCACGCCATTCGCCGTCCACCGCGCGGGCGACCAAGGTGCCGTCGGCGTCGATCGCCAAGGATTCGACTCCGGAATAAGACATACGAATCCGGCTCGGATCCCCACCGGGTTGGACCCGCAGCTCGCTCTTCAGGCCACCATCTTCACTCCGGTAGAAATGGGTGATGCCCGGGTAGAGGCCCACCTGGGCAACGGCACCGTATGTCGGCACCCCTTCTACCCAACCTTTCGGATCTTGCCCACGGTAGAAATTCGCCACCCCACGAAGGCGCTCTCGACCCTCCACCCTAACCGTCGGCGAGGCGTCCACAAAACGCATCGAAAGGATCGAAAGCTCACTGCTGAGCCACACTTCGCCCGCGCCGACAAAAACGCTGCGCTTACCTTGCTGAACCGAAAACAGGACCGATCGATCCAACTGGCCGCGATTGGCGACAAAGGCAAGCGGCAAAGGGGCCGAGAGCACCGCCTCGCCATCCCCCGGCAGCCGGGCCCCAGAGCTGAGATCCCGAGCATCGGTCGTGCCGAAGACCGGCAGTCCGGTGAGCAGGATTGAAATACCGAGGAAAAGTCCGACGGCCTTGCCGGCGAGACCGGCCCCTTCGGCAGCGACAGCTGTAGGCTTGATAGTGGATACGGGTTTCATTTCGGCCTCCGTCTGTTGGGACGCAGCTTAGTGCTACGTCAATAAAGGTTTCGCTCCTGCTGTCGGAAAACCTTTTCAAGATCATTCCGGTCGAGCGTTCAGTGTGGCTCCGAGATGCGGTCAGCAAAAGCGATCCACTATCTACTTTGCAAGGTCGCGCCAAAACCTGACGAAAAAATCTGACAGAAAATCAGAAGACCGGCTACCGACGACACGGCGTCCTTGAGGCGATTCGTGCTCTCGCCTATGATGAAGCCGGACAGGTTTATCGAGAAATCTTTACCGGCGAACGAGCCGGGCACTAGCCGGCCCAGGCATTTAGGTGACCCAGAGGACATGACCACCAAAATCGGCGGCTTCCAGGGTGCGAACGCGGGGGGTGACGGGAGTCCGGTGACACCGACGTTGCCTTTTCAGCTCGGACCCTACCGACTCGAGAAGGCGCTTGGGCGTGGCGGCATGGGCATCGTTTATTCCGCCTACGACCAACGGCTCGACCGCCGGGTGGCGATCAAACGGGTGCTGACCGGTTCCGACGATCCGAAGCGCCGCGCACGGTTGCGACGCGAGGCGCGTACCACCGCTCAACTCACCCACCCCTCCATCATCCAGGTCTTCGACTTGATTGAAGACCTGGACGGCGATTGGATCGTGATGGAGTTGGTCGCCGGCACCCCCCTATCGACCTTGCTGGCAAATGGCGCCCTCGACATCGATTCTGCCTTGAGCTACGGCCGCCAAATCGCCGACGGCCTCGCGGCAGCTCATCGACTCGGCATCGTGCATCGCGACCTCAAAACCGAAAACGTGATGGTCTTACCCGACGGTCGAGTCAAGATTCTAGACTTCGGCATCGCCAAACGGCTCGATTTCGCAGCCGACGGAACGAACGAGCAAACCCTCTCCAGAACCGGTGAGGTGATAGGCACCAGCCGGGCGATGGCGCCGGAGCAAGCCCGCGGGCTCGAGGTGGGCCCGCGCTCGGACCTATTTTCCTTCGGTGTGCTGCTTTACGAAGCGACCACCGGAGTCTCCCCCTTTCGCGCCGAGTCTCCGGTGGAAACCTTGACCCGCGTGGTCACCCATCGGCCGAAACCCATGGATCAGCTCCGGGCCGATGTGCCGCGAGAGTTCGCGGATCTAGTGGAGCGCCTGTTGCGCAAGGCCTCGGAACTCCGTCCGGCCAGCGCCGAGTGGGTAGCCAATGAGCTGACCCAATTGATCGAATCGCGCCGGGCCGAAAGCGCGGTGCGACCCGCAGCCGAGGTCAAAGACGCCGAAGGCACCCTCGGCACGACCGGATCGCTTGGGGATCTTTCGTTCCAGGATCCCAGCCATTCCTACGATCACGGCTTCGGTGTTTCGAGCTGGCCCAGCCGAACCGCGATCTGGGCGACCCTGTCGGTGGTGGTGCTCATCTTGGTGATGGCCGTGGCAGTCCTCATGCCGGACGGGCACGATCCCGAGCCCCAAACCGCCGAACTCGCCCCTGCTAGCCCGGCCCAGGACGATCCCTTAGGCCTCTATGAAAATGCCATGCAGACCTTGCGCCGCATCGATCGTCCAAACAACATCGAGTCTGCGATCAACGCCTTCTTGGATCTCCTCGACCGCGACCCCAGCTCAGCGGCCGCCCACGCAGGTTTGGCTCGCGCCTATTGGGAAAAATCCAGAAATACCTCGGGCGGAGGGGATCCGATCTTCCTCGAACAAGCCATGGCCATGGCCCAAGAAGCCGTGCGTCTCGACGGTTACCTCGCCGATGCCCGAACCAGTCTCGGGCTGATCCACTTTTCCCAAGGTCGCTACCCCAAAGCCGTTGAGGAGCTGGAGCTGGCCGTTGAACTGGACCCGACCCACGCCGACGCCCAATACGGTCTCGGCAAAGTCGCCGACGCCCTAGGCCGGTCAGAAGACGCCGAGATCCACTACCGACGGGCGATTCAGCTTCGAGCCACACCTCTCTTTTACGATGCGCTCGGCGCTCTGCTCTACGATCTCGGCCGTTATGACGGCGCCGAGCAGGCCTTCCTAGAGAGCCTCGCCGACGCCCCCGACAACGTCAACGCCCTGCGCAACCTGGGCGGCATCTACTACGCCCAAGGCCGAATCGACGAAGCCGCGACTAAATTCCAATCGGCCCTGAAAATCCAACCCAACGCTTCCCTTTATTCCAATTTGGGCACGATCTTCTTTAGTCGCGGCCTCTACACCAAAGCTGCTGCCGCCTTCGAGGACGCCTTGGGTATGGACGGCGCCTCCAATCAATATATTTACTGGCTGAACCTGGGGGACGCCTATCGCCAGATCCCCGGCAAGCAAGCCGAGGCCCAGCGGAGCTATCGAAGGGCCTTGCAGATGCTCGACAGCCTGCTCAAATCCTCGCCGGACAACGTGCGACTGCTGAGCCGACGAGCCTTGATCCGCGCCAGGTCCAGCCACCGGGCCGGCGCCCTGGCGGACATCGAGCGGGCACGGCAATCGGGCATCGGCAACGACCTCTACTCCCTCTTTAGGCTGGCGGTGGCCGAAGAGCTTTGCGGACGACGGGAGCAAGCCTTGGCCGACTTGGAAGAGGCCTTTCTCTCGGGCCTCTCCCTCGCTGAAGCCAGGTTTGAGCCGGACCTCCAAGATTTACGGGCCGACCTCGGCTTTCATCACATTCTGGTGGCACTCGACGCGTCTTCCCAAGATCCTGGCTAGCCTCGATAGCCGCCTTTTCCGCCGCCGCCGTCGCCTTCGCTATCGGTCTCACTGACGATCATCTCCGGATCGAAGACATAGTGGTTGACCCAACCGTCGCGCACCATTTTGATGGCAACCGTCAGCTCAAAGGCCCGAAACTTCTCCGGATCGTCGTCGCCGTGGGATCGATCCCCGAGGGTCGAGAAATCGGCGAAATGCAGGGCTTCGAAATCATCTCCGGCGCCGTTGCGCCCGATCAAGTCCCAGGTCGGCAGCCGGTGGGCCGGATCCAGGCTGTAGACCGGGCTCGGACCATCTTCTAAACGATCGGAAAAACGCCATTCGATAACTTTCTCGGTGAACGGATTCGCCGGTCGACCGGTCATAGGGTTGTTGAAATAAAACTCAGCCAGAGCAAAGAGTGGATAGTCGGGTTCGATCGACGGCGCCCGCAGGTTGCTGATATCCACCAGCCGGAAAGAAATCTCGTCGCCCGTGCCCAGGCGCGAATACCAGGCCGGCGCGGCGTCTTCTTGGTCACCGTCGGTGATGTCGATCAAGGCATTCTGCAGGGGAAAAATTCGCATATTCGGATTGGTCTGCGGAACCGACGCCGCATGGAGATTGATTCCGAGCTCGACACGAAATTTCTTGTTCTCAGGTTTCATTCAGGCTCCTCGAGGTGGGTAAATAAGCAGGTGTGCAAGCCGGCGACGAAAGAACCTCAGCGCGACTCTCTGCCAATGCTTCGATGCTCCGATTGAATAGCAAGCACCGTACCAAAGCCAACCCCCAAATCCGGGCTTCTTCTGCCATGACCAAGTGGCCTCCAAAGCCCCAGGCTCGACAAAGCCCGTTGAAGATCCGATCAAGCTCGATCAAGGTCGACAAAGTAGAATGCGGCCCATGGACGACCCAATCTTCCAGACCGACGACACCGCCACCCAGGCCCAAACCCAGACCGAAACCGAGGGTTGGAACACCGGGGGTTGGGATGTGGTGTCGGCGGACTTGCGAGTGCACGGCCTGACGGTCCTCTACCACCCGGATCTCGAACGGATCGGCGAACGCGCAGTGTTGGAGGGCCTTGGTGTGGAAGATCTCGGCGCCGGGCATGAAGAGGGGCTGTCCCGCCAAATTCCCGAGTTCGCGGCCCCGGGCTCCGACCTTTGCCGTCCCCTGGCCGACCGGCGGCTCAGCCGCACCCCGTTCTTGCTGCGACCCGGCCCGAACGGCAGCGTGGCGATCGACCGCAACCGCAGCAGCACCCGGCTGAGCGTCGAAGGCCACGAACTCGAAGGCTCAACCTCCGTGTCCGCCGAGGCCCTCAAAGGCGGCGTCACTTTATTGTTGGGCGGCCGAATCGTCCTGCTTTTACACCTGCTCGATCCGGTCGCCGACACGGTCACTCCGCGTTTCGGATTAGTGGGCGACAGTCCGGCCATGATCCGGCTGCGTCGGGATATCGTGCAAATCGCCGACCTGCGGGTGCCGGTCCTGCTGCGGGGCGAGTCGGGCACCGGCAAGGAGCTGGTAGCCCGGGCGATCCACGACGCCGGTCCGCGGCAGCGCCGGCCCTATGTGGCGGTCAACATGGCGGCCATGCCGCCCAGCCTGGCGGCCGCCGAGTTATTCGGCGCCGAACGCGGCGCTTATACGGGGGCAGATCGTCGACGGGCTGGTTATTTCGAGCAAGCGCACGGGGGCACATTATTCCTCGACGAAGTCGGCGAAACACCCCTTGAAGTCCAAGCCCTCTTGTTGCGCACCCTCGAAACCGGCGAGGTCCAACCGGTCGGCGGCGGGCAGACCGTGACTCCAGACGCACGAATTGTTTCAGCCACCGACGCCGACTTGGAATCGGCGATCCAGGACGACCGTTTCCGCGGCCCCCTATTGCACCGCCTCAGCGGTTATGTGCTGCGGCTACCGCCCCTACGAAATCGGCGCGAGGATTTCGGCCGCCTCTTCCTCTTCTTCTTGCGCCGGGAACTCGAAAATCTCGGCCAAGCTCATCTGTTGGCCCCGAGGCCGCGCCCCTGGTTACCGGCCCCGTTGATCGCTCGCCTAGCCACCTGGCACTGGCCCGGCAACGTGCGCCAACTGGCCAACGTCGTGCGCCAATTGGTGATCGCCAATCGCGACTCGGACCCGGCCACGCGCTTTGACGAAATCGAAAGCTTGCTCAGCGAAGAACGGGTTACGGCCCAAACCGCCCGACCGCCTCAAAAACTGCGACGACAGGCCGCCGAGCTCAGTGAGAACGAGGTGATCGAGGCCCTACGAAGCCACGATTTCCGCCCCGCCGCAGCCGCCGACGCCCTCGGCATTCCGCGCTCATCGATCTACGACCTGATGAATAAGATCCCCGGTCTGCGCAAAGCCTCCGAGCTGAGCCGCGAGCAAATCGAGCAAGCCCGCTCCCGCGTCGGCCCGAGCCTCGAAGCCATGGCGGCCGATCTCGAAGTCTCAAAACGGGCTTTGCTCCGCCGTCTAGGCCAGCTCGATTCCTGATCCCCTCTCGCCCTGCCTCGCCATCCTGCCCCCTGAGTTCTCCCGAAAGCCTTGGACTAGTAGGAATTTTCAGATTCCCGCATCATGGCACGGGACTTGCTCAATAAGACCTCCATCAGCACAAAGCGACAACGATTCGGCTGCCCCCTGGTTACCCCCGCCACCCGAGATCACAGTGTCGCTGAACCACGAATCCTCCACCACGGAGGACTCTTTATGGAGAACAGCATGAGGTCACTATTGAAAGCCGGTTTCGTAACCACGGCAGCCACCGTGTCCATAACCACCGTGTCGGCCGCTGCCGTGTCAGTAGCCACCGCGGCGGTCTTCCTGCTTCCCGCCGCCGCCTGGGGTGGCGATCCCTCAAAACCCGACCGTACCCAACGGGCTGAGCCCTCGTCTTGGACCCAAGCGGTCAACAACCAATATCAGGACTACCTGCCCTTCGAATCGGATACCCAAGATTTCATCGACGCCCAACGAGGCCGAATCGCCAAACTATTTCCCCTGGTGATCGAAAGCGACTCGTGCCTCCAAGGCGACCCCAAAAAGTGCACAAAGATTTGGGATATGACGGCCTATGATTTCCTGAATCCTCACGTGGCGGACCCTAACCTCCCCACGACACCCTACGGTCCAAACGATTTTATGCCCGCCCCCGCCTCGGCGAATCCGAGCCTGTGGCGCAACGCGGTGCTCAACACCATCCACGGGGTCTTCGAGGTCGTGAAGGGTGAGGTCTACCAGGTCCGCGGTTACGACCTTTCTAATATGTCGGCGATCCGGGGCAATACCGGATGGATTATCGTCGATCCATTGACCACCAAAGAAACCGCCAAGGCAGCGCTCGACAATCTCAACAAAGCTTATTTTGAACACACCGGCAAAGATCCACTTCCGGTCTCGGCGATTATTTTCACCCACAGCCACGTGGACCACTTCGGAGGAGCCCGTGGGCTGGAAGAAAGCGAGATGGGGGTCCTACCCGGCGCCAAGGTCTATGCACCGGAGGGTTTCGTCGAAGAATCGGTGAGCGAAAATGTGATCGTCGGCAACGCCATGGGCCGCCGCGCCACCTACATGTACGGTCCGCTCCTGCAACGAGGGCCCAAAGGACAAATCGATGGTGGTTTGGGAAAAAGCACCCCGGCCGGCACCACCGGGTTACGGGAGCCCGATTGCTTGATCGGAACCGGGTCCTACACCAAAGATTGCGGCGACGATTGGCAACCGAATACCGAATTTCCCCAGCTGCTCGACGGCACGATCGACGGGGTCAAGGTCCAATTCCAGAACGTTCCGGGCTCCGAGGCACCGGCGGAGATGCTCTTCTACTTTCCTGATCTGAAAGCCCTCTGCGCCTCCGAGGACGTCACCCACACCTTCCACAATGTGCTGACCCTGCGCGGCGCCAACGTCCGGGACTCCGTGATGTGGGCGAAATACCTCCACGAAACCCTCAAATATTTCGCCAACGCCGAAGTGATCTTCGCCTCCCACCATTGGCCGACTTGGAATTTCGAAGACGACGGCAAAACCCCGGTCGATCCCGATGTGCCCAACCGCGTGGAGGAGATCATCGAGCTGCAACGGGATCTCTACCGTTACATCCACGACCAAAGCGTTCGTCTGACCAATCAGGGTTATACGATCCAAGAAGTGGGTGAAATCGTTAAGCTACCGCCGGCATTGGGCAAACGCTGGTTCAACCGAAGCTATTACGGCACCGTCAACCACAACGCCAAAGCCGTTTACCAACGCTACATCGGCTGGTTCGACGCCAATCCCGCCTCATTGCACCAGCTGCCCCCGGCCGCTGCCGCCACGGAGTACGTGCGTTATATGGGCGGTGTCGACGCCATTCTCGAGCTGGCCGATCTGGACTATCAAAAGGGTAACTACCGTTGGGTCGCCATGGTACTGAACCACGTGATCTTCAGCGCTCCCAACAACGAGGCCGGCCTCGGCACCCCTGCGGACAACATCGAGCAGGCACGACAGCTGCTGGCCGATACCTACGATCAATTGGCGTATCAAGCCGAATCCGGCCCGTGGCGGAACTTCTATCTCACCGGTGCCATGGAGCTCCGCAACGGAGTGCTGCCCCTGCCCGCGGTCAAAACGTTCACCCGGGAAACCGTGGAAGCCATGACCCTGGAAATGATTTTCGACTTCGTGGCCGTCCATGTGAACGGTCTAGAAGCCGGTTCCATGGACCACAACCTGGGCATCGAATTCTGGGCCCCAGGCTCGGCACCCGGTACCCGCACCGGCGATGACACCGGCGATGGCGACGTCATGACCGCGCCGTCGACCCTCCACCTCAAAAACGGAGTGTTGAACTACGACGTCGGCGAGCTGCCCGCCACCCCCGACGCCACCATGCGCCTGACCCGCAGCCTGCTCAACGACATCGTGATGGGCGAAGACAGCAACGGCGAGCCCATCGACCCAGCTTCCCTCATCTGCGAGGTGGGCACCACCAAAGACTCCAAAACGGCCGAGGACTGCATCCTCGTGACCGGAGATCAAACGGCCGTTGAGGAACTCTTCAACGTCATGGACTCGTTCGACTTCTGGTTCGACATCGTCGCACCCGGCGCCGCCGTGGAACCCTACCGCTCGCCCTCCTAAACCACCTCCCGCGGGCACGGCCTGCGGAAGCCTCGAGCCAATAGGCCGCCGTTCCAAACGGCGGCCTATTGGCCGCTCTAGTAATGAATCGAAAACGTAGATCTTCTTGGCCACACAGGCAATCACCTTCCATCGCGAGTGCCACCTCAAGAGCGTCTCTCAGGTCCACAAAACCAGAAACCTGCCCCGGCGTGCAGGGAGAGTAGGTACAATTTGCCCGTGGATCAGTCCCTGGGCTCATACGGTTTGCTGAGGCTCCTCGGTCAGGGGGGCATGGGTGAGGTGTACCTGGCGGAAGGCTCTGACGGCGAGCAGGTGGCGATTAAAACCCTTTTGCCTTCTGTGCTCGAAGATGAGGGCCGACGCAAACGTTTTTTGCGCGAGCTACGGTTGATCGGTCGGTTGGAGCGCCACGAGCATATTGTCGAGGTGAGGGAGGTCTTGCTGCGCCCTGAGGTGCCGCGGGACGCGGTGGTGATGGAGTGGCTCGACGGGCCTTCCCTGCGGGATCGCTTGCAGGACGGGCCCCTGGAGGTGGGTTACGCCCTGCGTCTAGCTCGGCAGATGGCCTCGGCCTTGGCCCACGTGCATGCTCATGGATTGGTGCATCGGGATTTCAAACCTTCCAATCTGGTGTTGGCGGACCAGGGCCGGCGGATCGTGTTGCTCGATTTCGGCATCGCCAAGGAGGTGCGTCGACTGGAGGACGTGACTCGTATTACCGAAACCGGCCAAGTCTTGGGCACCGCGGAATATATGGCGCCGGAGCAGGTTCAGGGCGGTGAGGTGGGTCCGGGCGGCGATATGTTTGCCTTCGGCGTGGTGCTCTACCAAATGCTCACGGGTATCTCACCGTTTCGCGGCTCCACGCCGGTCGAGACCTCGGTCAACACCCTCTACCATCACCCGGTGCCGGTCGATCGCCAACGGGATTTGATCCCCACCGCCGTCGCGGATTTGGTGGAACGGCTGATGGCCAAGCTACCCACAGACCGGCCGGCGAGCATGGAGTTGGTGGTCGAGGAACTCGAGATGCTGATCCGCCGGCCGTCTGCGCGCGGCGGACCCAATCGCCGAAAGAAATGGCTGCTGCGGGCCGTTGTCGCCCTCGTGCTCGGCGCCCTGGTGCTCGGCGTCGTCGCTGTATCCCTGGGGTGGTGGTCCATAGGCCACGGCAAGCCTTCCCCCGACTCCCGGCCGGATTCCACGACCGAAGCCGTGGCGTCCCCTGCCCGGCAGCTGCCCCCGGCCCTTGCGGTATTGCCCTTTGCCGGCGAGCCCGGGCCCGGCGCGGTCTTGAGCTTGGCCCTAGCTGAGCGTCTTCAAGGGAGTGGCCTGCGGGTCGTGGACCCGAGCACCGTGGCCGGCGCGTTGCAAGACCTAGAACTCACCGTCGACGCCTTCGATCCCGACAAGCACGGCTCCCGGCTTTTGACCTATCTCGACGCCGCGTCCGCGGTCGGCGGCAGGATCAGGACCGGCGGTGCTGGATCTTTGCTTCAGGTCGAATCCTGGTGGATCGGCGACGGGGCTTCCAAGGCCTTAGACTCCTTCTCAGGCACCCTTCCCGTAGAACTCTCCGCCCGCCTGACCGAAAACCTGCGACGGGAGTCAATCTTGTCGGCGCCGACCGGCGGCGCCGGCGACCGTTTACCTCACCAGGTGGCGGCGCGGGCACCTTTTGCCCTCGGCGTCCTGGACCTGGGACGTGGCGAGCCCTGGAGCGCTCGACAACAGCTCGAAGAGGCACGGCATCTAGACCCAGACTCGCCGGTGATCGGCGTTCGACTGGCGGAGGCTCTGCTGGGCCTGCGGCTCGTCGACCAGGCCCATTCGGTGATCCTGGAGGCCCTTGAGCTGAAACCCGAGGGGTTGACGGCGGACGAGGCCGCAGCGATCGCGGCGGAGAGCGAAGGTCGCAGCCGAACCGCAGCCCGGCATTGGAAAGAGTTCTACGATCGAGCCCAGAGTGATCCCGAAGCGGGTCGGCGTCGGCTGGAGGCCATCGCCGAGGCCGATGGACCGGGCGCCGCCCTGGCGATGCTCGACGAGCTTCACGGTCCCAATGGACCCCACAGTCGGCGGGGCGGTCTCGCGGTGGACCGTTCCCGAACCCGCCTGCTGCTGCAACAGGGCCGCTACGCCGACGCCCTGGAATCGGCCGACACCTTCTTGGGTCGTGCCCGGAAGCTCGGTGCCCGGCGCTCCGAGGCCTTGGCCCTTCTCTACCGTGGCATCGCGTTGCAAGGCCTCGGCCGCGCCCAAGAGGCCACGGCCGAGGTGGAGCAAGCGTGGGCAAGCCTGGCTGCTGTGGACGATCCATTGCTCGAAGCCCAGGCTCTGGAATGGACCGGCATCCTGCTCACCGCCGGTGGGCAGCCGGCGGCGGCGGTGCCCCTGCATCGACGCACTCGGCAGATCTACGGCGAATTATCGGATTTGGGCGGCAAGGGCTTTGAGGTGCTCGACGCCATTGCCCAGGTAGGCGAGGCCATGGCCCTCCACAGCCTGGGTCGCCCTGACGAAGCGGAGCCCTTGCTCGACGAAGCGGGCCGTGTGCTGGAACAAGCCGGAGCCCTGCGAGAAGCGGGCCGCTCGCGGGTCAACCTGGGGGTGATCCACCATCTCTCTGGCCGCCTCGACTCCGCCGCCACGCTCTACGCAGCGGGCCTCGACCTGGCAAGCCGCGCCGACGACACCGAAACCAAGGCCGGAGCCCTCACCAACCTGGGCGAGATTGAACTCACCCTGGGCGACCCCGTCGCTGCTCTCGATCTCTTGCACCAAGCCCTGGCCATTTACGTGGAAGATCGTCAGGTCGACGACCGAATCTACGTTCAGCTGCAAATCGGCGAAGCCCACTTGCAAAACGGAGATTCAACCCGAGCCCAGGCCGCCTTCCGCGAAGCCCGGCGCCTAGCCTCGTCTACGGATCCCCCGGACACCGCCTCGGCTGAGCAGGCGGAGAACGGCCTGACTCGTGCTCGAAAATAGAGTCGAGGTGGACCCGAAGGGGATCACTCGAAGACGTCGTCCAAAGTGCCTGCCTTCGGCACCTTCTTGACCCACGACCGGAGCTGCTCCGAACTCGCGGCCTCGATCCGCTGCTCGATAGATCCAGGTAGCTCAGAAGTCAGATGCTCGATCAGCATATCTCGCAGAATCGCGATCTCGGCGTTACGAGCTCCCTGCTCCATTCCGCGGTGTAGGGCTCTACGTTCGATTCCGGTCACGTAAGGCATATCTTTCTCCGATTCGATCGCTTCGATGTCCTGATCCAGGCGGCGCTCTAGCTCTTTGGGCAGGGCCATGATCCAGTCGATGAAACGGAAGAGCTTGAGTACATCCTCTTTGCCATAGCCCTTCTCGTAAAGCCGGCGGATCAGCATCAACTTCCAGCGGTAGCGTTCTTTGGGACGCCGGCGGGTGGCCGCAGTCTTCAGGTGAGCCATGGCCACCGTAGCGAACGGGTTGGTGTCCGCTTCCAGCTCATCCCATCGATTATTGTACTCCCGAAGCTTGATCGTGGGAAATTCTAGACCCGCGCGGCAACCCCACATATTGCAGGCCATGTATTCGGTTGGGTGAAAGCTCCCTGACTCGTCGCAAAGCACGGCAATCGACACGACCGGACGATCGAAGCGATCGAAAGTTCGGTAATTGTAGACATAGATCCGCTTCGCAAAGTCTGCGGTCGCGCTGCCCTGAACCTCGATGTTGATCATCACCTCCAGCGGATCTCCCGACTTCGTCCACACTTGAAAGAGCTTGTCCGCGAAACGAGTTCCGAGCTCGGCGTCGCGAACAATCTTCCGCAGCTCCTGCTCCAAGCTCAGCGGCGGTCGCTCCCAATCGATCTCGCGGTGAATCTTGGGAAGAAATAACAGGAAGAAATCCGAAAGGTACACCTCAAGGACGTCTTTCCATGGACTGTCGTACGAATCGTTCGTGGATTCCATCGGCCAATCACATCATATTTTTAGAGATTAATCTCTCAGAAGATCATTTCTCTGCTTTTCGAACATTTGCCAGACGGCATTGCAAGCTCTCCCGGAGAGCTCTCTTGAATCCACAGGAAACCCTTAAGCATCCCTAAAAAACTCCGGACCAGCCTTGGGTGTTTCCGCTTTCGAAACCGCCGAAAAAGAGGCCTCCGGGTTCGACGTGCAGGCGGGTTTCGTCGATCCAGACCGAGCATGAGCGGTCCGCGACGGCGGAGATGTGCAAGCGCAGGCCGGCGGTGTCGGACGGTGGGGTGAAGTGTCCCCGAAGCTCGATCCACGGGTCGTGGGGATGGAGGCCCGGGCCGGCGGGTGGGTCGACGAAGAGGCCTCGGAGCTCACGCACGACGGTCGCTGGGCCTTGACAGTCTTCGTTGGGAAAGGCTTCCAGGTCCAATCGAACCTCCACGGCTCCGCCGGCGCAGTGGGCGGTGCGTGCTTTTGCGGCCATCACGAACGGTTTCGACGCCGGTGGGTCTTGGAGGGGCGCACATTGGCCGGCGGCCGGGGTGCCGGACGGGCTCACGGGCAGCAGCAGGCTGTAAGAACCCGCGACGTCGGAGGCGTCGGCTTCGATGAAGCGGGCGAATCCTTCGGCGAGCCAGCCGTCGAGTCCTTGATCGAAACCACCGTTTTGCAGCAGATGATCCGCGGTCAGCCGAAAATCGAGCGCAGTCTCGGGCACGGCTCGGCCGAGGGCATCTCGCAGGTCGCAGACCAAGAGTCGATAAAGGCCCGGTGGCGGCGGATCGGTTCCCAGGTGCAAGCTGACGGTTTCGGCCGTTGGACCGCCGAGCACCAGAGTCGGCCACGGCTCGGGATCGTCCACGCACCGTGGATCTTCGCCTGCCGTCAAAGCCACCAGGCGCACGTCCGCGCTCGGGTCTGCCGGAACCGACAGCTCGAGATCGACCCGCGCCAGGGCTAGATCGAGTTCGTCGCCGGATTCGAGGGACCGACCGCCGGGCACGGTGCGCACCTCTCGCAGGGATGGACCGACCCCTTCAGCGTCGAGGTCCACGTCCACGGTGAGCGGCAGCCGACGGTCGATGCCCGAGCTCGGGCCGGTGTCTGCCGCGGCATTGCCTCCTCCAACGACTTCTCCAACGTCTTCCCCGGCGTCTTCTCCGGCCGCGTGCTCTTCGATGTTCAGCACCCGCACGGCGCCGTGAAGGTCTACCGCCTGGAGCACATAGGTCAGGGTATCGCCGCTCAGCTCGGAATCTGGAATCTGGCCCCGGAACACGCCGTCGGCGTCCGCTTCCAGCTCGAGGGGATAAAAATAGCCCTCAGGGTTCTCCGCGTCCGTGGTCCACACCACCACCACCCGCCAAACCCCCTCGGAGTCGCTCGCGGACACGGCGAAGCGCAAGCCGGCGGCGTCGCGCTGGTGATAGCGGCCGTCAAAGGGTCCGGGGTCGAAGATCGGCCCCGTGCCACAGCCGCCGTCCTGGCGGTAGAACGTCTCTACCTGATAATCGAGAAAGCGCCGATGGGCGGCCGTCGGTAGGGGCTCGCCGGCGATCGGCGGTGTGTCGAAAAGGGTGACTCCGGCGGAGATCAGCAGTCGGCCGGCGTTCTGGCCCAGGCCGCCGAGCACGCCCACGGACCCCACTTGGCAGCCGTCGCCCACGTAGGTGGGAATTGGGCCGACCACCAGGATGCGCGGCAAGGCGCCAGGATCGATCTCGGTGTCGACATCTTCGTTGGACGCGGGCCGGCCGAGAATCGGTCGCCACGGGGCGGTGGTCACCGTCCGACCGCCGAGCCAGAGCACGCCCTGGGGACGGGTGCCCGAGAGCGCCGCGTCGTAACGGAAATAGGGCTCCAGCGGTCGATCCGCCTCACCGCTAGTCAGGCCGTTCAGGGTCAGGTAACAACCGTGCTCGGATAGACAGTCGTCGTCCAACGACATCTCGTCGCCATCCGCACCGTAAAGTCGGTAGACACCCTCGGCGCTGAAATCAAAGTCCGAGCGCACCACGGTCAGCCCCGGGGGCAAGTCCGAGCCGGGCTCGTCCGCGGATTCCGTCCGCTGCGCCACTTCTACCCTGCCGCTCTCGGGGAACCTGCCATCCCCACTGACCACTCCGTCGATCCCTCCGTCGTCAACCGGCCCTGCCGGGGTCCGTAGCTCGGTCATGGGCAGGCCGAAGAGGGTCCATTGTTGGAGGGTCTTGAGGTCGAAGGGATCGAGACGGCTGTCTTCGAGCAGGTAGGAGATCTTGGCGCGTCGAACGGCCTGCCCGACCGAGATCGGACCCGCCGACGGCTGGTCGGTGAACAGCTCCACCAGACGTTCGCCATAGCCGATGCCGTGCAGCAGACCCCAGCCGTAACCGGTGTTGGCCAGGTAAGCCAGAGCACCGCTTTGCAGCACGACCTCGGGCAGATCGAAGGACGCGCCGTCACTGCATGAACCGGGCACGCTCAGGGCGCCGTGACAGCCCACGGCGTAGACCAAGGCGCCGCCGAACTCGATCGGCGGACGGCTGCCCACCCGACCGCAGGCGTCGGCACCGGTGAGATCGAGGGCATCGAGGCCCTGGAGGTCGAAGCGATCGAGCCCGGGCACGCCGAACGCGTTGTGGGCGGCGTGGCCGAAGAGGCCGAAGGCACCGCCACCGGCGGCGAGCCGGCCATGGAGGGCATCGCGGGCGGCATCCGTGGGCGGCTGACCCCACTGGCCGTCCGCCAAATCGTCGTCCACGGGGCCGATCGCCGCGCTCTGCCAACGATCTGCGACTCGCCGGGCCACGTCGCGCAAGAAATCGTAACCGGCCACGGTCGCCCCGCGACCCGGCTCACCGACGGTGTCGTCGAGCTCGAGGATGCCGTCACGGTCGATGAATCGCTCCATCACCTGGGCCATGGCCGCCGGGGATTCCACCAGCCGACCGACCGCCAGATCCGGCAACGCCACCAGCCCGACGTCGTCCACATCGTCGACGGTGATCCGCTCGAGCACCGCCAGAGGATCGTCGCTCAGATAACGATTGGCGGCCAGGGCACCGACGATGCCCGACGCGGCAACTGGGTCGAGCAAGGAGCCGGGCTCGCCGCGGGCGGGATCCAAGTAGTCGCTCTCGGCCAAGAATGGCGTGCCGTCGGCGAGTCGGGCGAAGGGCAGGATGTGGTCGTCACCGACGATCACCAGATGCTCCAAGGCCGGATAGGCATCCGCCAAGGCGAGGATCACATCCTGGACGCCGCCATCGCCGAAGAGCACCCGGTTGGCCCGAATCGGATCCGCGGGATCGTCGTCCCAGGCTTCGAAAAGGGCCGAGTCCAAACCCGGCACTTGCTCGAGATCGACCACCACCCCCTGCACCCGAGGATGGGCGGCGAGCAAACCGAGGGAATCGAGGAGACGGTCGAGTTCGCCATTCGTGATGCTGCTCGGGAAGCGATCCACCAAACGAGCGCGATGGGTGAGCAAGAGGGTCTTGCGGGTGAAGTCCTCGGCCACCATCAAGAACGGCTCGCCCACGGCTTCGGTTTCGTTGCCGGCCACGTCCACCGCCCGCAACCGAACCCGATATCGGGCACCGACACCGCCCGGTGGCGCCGTGGGCACCCTGAACAGCAGACTGCGATCCGCGGGGTCGGGATTCACACAGCCGCCGTCGAAACACAGCGGCTGCTCCCCCGGACTACCGTCGGCGTGGGTCCATTCCAGGGTCGGCAGCAGCTCGGCGAGCGGTAAATCGTCGACCGCGGACCAAGTCACCGCCTGCACGTGGGGCTCGGCGTCGGGGCTCGACAACAACCACACCTCGCCCGCGGTCGGCCGGGTGACTGAAACCTCCGGCGGCTCGGCGTCGGTCATCCGCAGCTCCGCCGGGGCGGAGACCGCCGACGCGCAGCCCGCGTCGGCCCGGACTCGAAAGAGAGTCCCGTGATCCTCGCCCAAGGCCGGCTCGGTCTCGTAGGTGGCCGAGCGAGCCCCCTCAAGATCGGTCCAGTTGAAACCACCGTCCTCGGACCGCTGCCATTGAAATGCGCGGGCTCCCGGTGCCGTCACCTCGAAGGTCGCGGTCTGGCGCAGCTCCACCACCTGATCCGCGGGATTACCCAGGGCGAAACCGCAACCCAGCTCGACGACGATGCCCGAGCCCATCCGTCCACCGACGATCGGCGTCAGCAGGTGGAAACCCGGCGGCGGTGCGTCGGCCGCCAGGGCCGGCGGCGCAACGGTGACGGTGGCCGAGCTCGGAAGGGTCGACGGGTCGAGGCTGCGGACGGTCAAGAAGCGCACTCGACCGTCGCTCAGGGAACGCAGGGTCAGGGTCAAACGCTCGCCGGCCATCCGGGAGCCGCCACCGTGACTCTCGACGGCGGAATGCAGATGGTCTCCGGTCAAAGTCCACGGCTGCAACGGATCGAGCACACCCGCGACCGGGTCGAGCCGTGGCAAGTCGACCACCGATCCTGGGCCCGCCCCTGGGACCGCTGACGGTAGAACGTGGCTAAAAAGCTCGCTCGAATCGATGCTGTCAACACCGTCTTGATTGCCGCCCAGGGTCAGCAGGCGCCCATCGGGCAAAGGCGCGGACGCCCCGTCGTGGCGCGGCACCATCATCAGCCCGGCGTCGACAAAAGCTCCGGCGGCGGTCTCGAAACGCTGCACCCATGGAGCCAAGGTGCGTCCGCCGAAAATCACCACCGAACCGTCCGCCAAAGCCAATGCAGTATGGCTCTCGAACGGTTGAGCCATATCCGGTAGGGGCGCCCAATCGTCGGTCGACGGATCGTAGATCTCGGCGCTGTGGCTGCCGGAATTGCCGCCGGTCACCAGCACCCGGCCGTCGCTCAGGCCCGTCGCGGTGTGGCGACGGCGCCGCAGGTGCATCGGCGTCACCGAGATTAAGGTATCGGTGAATGGATCGTAGATCCCGGCGTCGAAGAGGGTGGTGTTGTCGTCGGGGGTCACGCCGCCGGTGAGCATCACCCGGCCGTCCGCCAGGGGTGTGGCAGCGTGGCGGAACCACGGTCGACCCGGACGCTGAGCCACGACCGTGGAACTCGGGCCGGCGTCACCGAGGTTTACCCGCTCGCAGCTATCCCCATAGCCGTTGCCGGAGCCCAGATGGCCGCCACACACCAGCAGAGACCCGTCGGGCAATACGGTGGTCGAGTGATCCCAACGGGCATGTTGGAGCACGTCCGAATGCTCGTCGAACATGCCGGTATCCGGGTCGTAGAGGTCGACGGAGGCGAGGGGCGAGTCCGAGGCGCTCTTGCCTCCCACCAACGCGGCTCGACCGTCGTGCAGCACGGTCAGGGTCGCGGCCGTGCGCGCCGCGGACACACCACCCGTGGCGCGGAACGCGTCGGCGTCAGGGTTGTAGAGTTCGGCGCTGCCGAGGGCCTCGCCCCCCGGCCCTCTACCGGCCACGGTCAGCACCTCGCCCGTGGGCAGGAGCGCAGCGGTGGTGGATTTGCGCCCCTGGCCGAGGGAATCCCCGGAGACGAATCCACCACCGTTCGGCACGAAGAGGTAGGCGCTCGCCAATTGTTGTTGATCGAGGTTGCGTCCGCCCACCAGCAGGGGGCGACCGCCGGGCAGCAGGATCGAAGCCGCGCCGGTGCGGGGTTCGGGCAAGGCTGCCGCCGCGACGAAGGTGCCCGACGCGGGATCGTAGAGCTCGGTGGACGTGGGCTCGGGGCAGGCGTCGTCACCCCGACCGCCGGCCACCCATACCCGACCGTCCGCCAGGCGACGGGCGACGAAATCCCAGCGGGCCTGGGCCAGATTCGGCCCTGGGCTCCATGCATTGTCCGTGGGATCGTAAATTTCCGAGTCGGCCGCGGCCAACGGCTCGGGATCCCCGGCCATGAACGTCAGGCCGCCGATCACCAGCACGCGACCGTCGTCGAGGGCCACGGCCCGATGCCCGCTGCGGCCTTTCAGAAG
>CBDUGP010000065.1:0-54354 GCA_965366625.1 uncultured bacterium | reverse complement strand
CCTGTAAGTCTAATTTATTCAGATACTTAGCATTTGCAACTGTTTAAGATCAGCCAAACAACCCCGGGTCCGGCGCCATCGGCAGAGTAATTGCTCGCGCCTCAAGATCTTCCACCTGCGAACAATTTCAGGCCTGTGGTTTCATTCCGAATCCCAAGAAAAGCCTGCCATCGCTGAAAAAGCCGCCCTGAGATCGAAATAGCCCCTTAGACCACCGTGAGCAGCTTCCATAAGGTTCCCAGCTTGAGCCCACTCGTCAACATGGCCCAAGCGGCCTCCTGCCGCGCAGCTGAGGGCGACAATCACCGGCCGAAGGATGTCGCTCCATGTAGATCGGCCTGCCTCGTCCATCCCTGAACGATACCGGCTTGGCGCTGCACCTCCTGCTTGGCGAAATGCACCACTTCCGAAGCCGCGGGATGCCCGGAGCTGTCGGCGAAACCGTCCAACGCAACGAGCCAACGCTGCCAAAAGGCGCTCATCGACCGAACGGCTCCACCCTTCGAAGCCGGCAGCAGGGCACCGATTTTTTCGGGCGAAAACCCCAGCTCAAGAGCCTTCTCCACCATCGCCGGCCAAGGTCCGTCGGGGTCGGGACTTGGGATCGCTTGGTATTTGACATCCTCCGGTAGATCTCCTTGCCAAAGCGCATTCAGCAGTGCCGGAGACGAGCCCACCAGTTTGGACAAATACCTGCGCGCGAGAGGAGATCGCGCGTCCAGAAGATCCAGGAGCTCCAGCCTTTGCCCTTCTTCCAGAGCGTCGATGATTTGTTCTATGGAGCTCCCAGGAAGCCGGAGCTCTCGACCGCCCCTTGTGCCGTGCCGCTTCAGCCATTCAAGAGCCAATCCCGAATCCCTGGTGAGCAAATACCGAAGATGTCCCTTAGATGAGTTGCTCCAGGGCTTCCGTTCGCCCGTCATCTCTCTGCTACCGAATCTGAGGACCGCCCGGCGCCAATCTTCCATCAGCTCGGGAGGACATTGCCCCTCCGGCGCAAAGCGATCTAGATAGTAGGCTGTTTCTACCGCCGCCTCCGGCTGCTCCGCGGAAAGAAAAAGCCAAAGGAGTTGGACGGGTTTCTTTCCCTCCCGAAGTGGACCCGCCATAAGGCTCGGCGCTTCTTCCACCGCGACCAGCAAATCTTGGGGATTCAGCCCGGTCGTCGCCTTGTCGGCCATGAGTGCCGATTTGAGGCCCACGCGCTGATACGCCTCCAATGACAAGAGCTCGCTCAGCACCGACTCAGATCGACCGAGGTCGGTGGCCTGCAAGAGAGCATCCATCCAAGAGGCTGGAGCTTTCCCATCCAAGAGCAGGCGGTAATAGGTTTTGGCGAAGGAGGGCATCCGGGAGACGAGCTTCGACAAAAGCCGAGGGGTATTTCCTTCCCGGCGATATCCGATCAAAACGGATTCTCGATGGTAATGAAGAAGATTCTCAACCACTTCCGACGGCTCTTTCTCGGCTTGCTTCTGGGCCAATGTTTCGAGCCCTGTCTCCTGTCCACCTGGCGACACCTCCCCATCCTCATTCGGTGCCGGATAAAGAATTTCGAAGATGGGATCTAGCTCCACGGCGACCGGCTCTTTCAGTTTGGCGCCCAATCGATAGCTCGCCGCCTTCAGACCCGGACTGTGGCCGATGGCAGGTGCCATGTCGGTCAACACCTTGCGGGCGATACGGTGGGCTTCCTGCAACATCTCTTGTTCTACTGGACCCTTGAAACTTTGTGGATATACCCAACCCCAAAGCCCCTCTTCCAGCGCCGACCAGGAGGGAACACCCACCTCGTGAATCCAGTGCACAAAGTCCTCGACAAAGGCCCCCATCTTTCGCATCTGTGATTTGGGCAACACCCCTAGCCGGAAATGAATCGACTCTCGATCAGCTCCGTCCACCCTGCTGTCGAGCCGGGGTGTCAAGGCCGTACAAGCCGCTCGAAAGCCGATCTCCAGCCGCTCCGGGGTATCGGCCCAAGCGCGGACGAGGCGCAGCAAGAGCCGCCTCCGACGGACCGACTCTTCCGCAGGCTTCACGACCTCGTGAAGCCAGTCCTTCAGCGCTTTAAGCGCCGCGGGTCCGTGATAGGAGCCGTGCCGTGACTGCTCCTTCAGTGCAAGCTCCAGCAACGCGGGAACAGCCGATTCCGGAGCGTGCTCCAGCGCCGCCACCGGAACCCCCATCGAGCCGGCCGGCCCGTTCTGGAGCGCCCATTCGGCCTCTGGCTTTCCCAAACCGGCATAGAGAGACCAGGCATCCGGCCGCAAACCCCCGAGACGATCGTGATCCTGACGCAGCTCCAACAGAAGGGCTTGGAGCTCTTCCCGCGGGACTTGGGCACCCGCGTAGGCGGCGGCAATGAGCTCCCAAGCTATCTCTGCCGGCGACGACACGATATCCATCTCGTCTCGAAAGTTTCGCGACGGTCTCTCCGCGCTGAAAAAAACCTCGCTCAGCAGCGCCGACCTGAGCATCTGCGGTTGCACGGCCCAAAAGCCGTCTCCCCGGCTCTGCAGAACGCCGGCAGCGCTCAGCGAAGCCATGCGGCGGCGCACATCCGAGCCGAGTTTGCAACTCAAGCTCGACACATCGACTCCCGCTCGGCCGGCCAAAGAAATGGTGGCCAGGAGATCTTCTTCATCCTCATCTAAGAGCCGCTTCAGAGTCGCCAGCCAATGTCGGTGCAGCGCTTTTCCTTGAAGAAGAGGCCGGTAGTCTCCTTCCAGCCACAGAGTCGCCAGAGTCACCGCGAGTCCCGGTCGATTCGCGGCTTGGTCCACCAGTGAGCCGAGGATTCGTTGCCCATCCAGGCCGAGATCGGCAGCATCGACCCCGAGCTCCCCATAGAGCTCCAGGATCTCGCGGCGGGTCAAAAGCTCGAGCTTGCGGACTCGGCTGCTAGCCACTCCGAGCGCCTCTTGAACGTGTGGTACGCCATCGGGCCAAGTTGCGGCCACAATATCGAACGGGCGAGCAGCTCCGTGCCGCAGGGCGCGAAGGCGCTCCAAGAGATCCACTCGAATATGGGCATCGTCCACCACCACGACCGAGGGACGCTGGTCCCTAAGGGCATTGCTGATCGACCTCTCGTCGTCGGTCGTCAGAAAGAGTCCCCACGGCTCCTCACCGGTCGCGAGACGATACAAAAGATAGGTTTTGCCCGCGCCGGGCTCCCCCACCACGAGTCGATCTCCCTTGGTGCTTTGAAGCCACTCCAGATCCGCCTCCCGTCCTCGCAGGGTGACATCGACCAGCGGGCGTCGAATGTTAGGGGGTATCGCAGACAACACGGGTGGATGTCCGTCGAGTCTCAGCAGCTCTTTGCACCAAGCGGAGCTCCGGTAGAGCAGCGTCGCCACGGCGCGTTGCTCGTAGGTCTGAACGAGCGTAAAACCCTTCTCTCGCGCCTTCTCTTGCAGGTCCAATCTCTTCTGCGGTGTCAAACGAACCGAAGTGGCCACGATAGCCTTCCGGCGTGCTCCACCCTTCTTCACGTATGAATCCAGGCTCTTTTCGAGGTTGGCGATCACACGATCTTGAATCGTGGAAATCAACAGATACGGCTCGCCCTCTCCGTCGGCAATCGCTCCGTCCATGCCGCCGTCTTTCCCACCTGCAATGGGCGCGAGCGTCGGATAGACGGCTTTCAAGAGGTCACAGACGCATGCCTCGAACTGGTCGCCCGAGAATTCCGCCTTGCGCTCTAGACCATCCCGAATCGCTCGATAAAATGGATCGCTCTGCAATGAAGGCTCCAGGTACGGATCAGCCGGAGGAATTCAGGATCTTCCCAAGCTCAGCTTGGAGATCCTTGTTGCGGTGATAACCACGGCGCTCGATCAAGTCCAATGATTCGCGGGCCAACTGGATGTCCTCGAGAGTCGCGGCTTGCATCAAGGTCTTTATATCCATCACGTCCTGGTCACGGCCTGCGAGAACCTTCACCGCAATCAAGTGGCCCGGAAGGGCCACAGGGACGTGAAGACCCGGCAGCACCTCCAACAGCTCGGCCATCTCCGCGATGTCCGGCTCCAGACCCGAAGAAGCAAAGAGTAGATCCACGATCACCGAGTTGTCCACGGCGCTGACCAGCCTCACCGTGGCCAGTCTTCCCGTAGCTTCTTGCTCGATGGGCTGCTCCACGGAGTAACCCCGGGCAGCCAGATCGCGGACGAGAGACTCAGCTTGGTGATCGTTCTCCACCACCACGGCGACGTCCACATCACGGGTAGTGCGCGCTCCGCCTCTCGCCGCGATGGCCAGGCCTCCGACCAAGGCCCACCCTCTGCCGGCGGGCGAGACCAGGGCCGAAAGATCCTCCGAGATTCGGACTAGCGCGTCTTGGAGGAGTCTGGAGCCCATTCGGGGAACCTTTCCCAGGCCACACGACCGGGAGCGTCGCCCATTTCCGCACCTGGACGATGGATGCGCCAGGAGTCCAGAGCTGCCCGCAGATCACTTTCCGTCATTTCGGGATTCTTACGCAGAAGGTCCATGGCCTTCATGTCTTCAGCGGCGTCACAGAGGTCGAAGGTTTCCTCCATGCGCCGCATCACCTCTGGATTCTTGACCGGTATTTTCATGGGTCTATTTTACCTCCCTAGCAGGCTGTGGCAAAAATATCACCGCGCTGCGAGCGGCCTGCGCTCGGATCTGGTTTCCCTCGGAGTTTTGCTCTATGAAGCGCCCCACCGCGCCGGTCGGCTTCGAAAATTTCAAAGCCCTGTCAGGAAAATCCACGATGAGCTTTCGCGATCGGGCTATGATCAGAAAAACGACTGGATGTCGCCTTTAGTTTTGGATGCCTGTGTTCAGAACAGGCGCCGCTCGTTGCTCACCCACTGGAGTCACATCCCGTTTTCGAGCTTCTCGAACCCTTGCGGAGGATTTATGTATATCCCCACCCTGCGAAAGCTGATCGACCTTGGCATTGCCTCATCGATGCTTATCTTGTTTTCAACCGCTGCGGTGGCCGAGCCACACGCACCTCAGACGCCTCAGCCGCCGGCGCACCAGGACGAGGCAAGCTCGGCAAAGGCCAAAGCTCGGGCCGTCGATCACTTGACGGAGGTCCAGACCCAAGTGGATCGATATCGGCGGTCGGCCCTTTGGCTGCTGAGCGCTTGCTCTGAAGGGGCTTCGACCGAGGTCAGCTCGCTCTCCGGATGTGGCCGCAGCGAACGGGTTCTGCGTCACGCCGAAGTGGAGCTGCAGCGTCTAGAAGCCCATCTCCGGGACGTCGAGGGAAGGTTCTCCGGCGCCGGGGAGCTGTCCACTGAGATCGGCCGACGCTATCGATCGGTGCTGGATTCGACGCAAAGGGCGCTGGCCGTTTTGGCTGCGATCGAAGATCCGGCGGCGGCCCGCTCGGCGGTTTGGAATCCCATGGCGCGGGCGACCTCGGAGGCCAGATCGATGGCCGAAACCCGGATCAGCGGTCGTGTGACCGACGCGCAGGGTGCTCCGGTGGCGGGCGTCATAGTCCATCTCTATTTCGATCATGAAGAGGTGCCGTATGCTGCGGCAGTCACCGACGAGCTCGGCGAGTACGAGGTGTCGGCCGCAGCATACGGAACGAGCTATCTGAAGGTGTTTGGAGGCAATCGCTATCTCGACGGTCTATGGGGAGACGTCGCGTGTGACGCCACCGTGTCTTGCGCACCCACGGACGGCTCGCCGCTGTTGCTCGAGCTCGGGCAAGAGACCGCCACGGCGGACGTGGTGTTGTCCGGCGGCGCGATCATCGGCGGCCGGGTCGTCGACGACGGCTCGTCGGACGGGCTTCCCAATGCCCGGGTGACTCTCTACGATCCGGCCGGCGACTTGGTTGAAACGGCCTTTACGGACGCGGCCGGTCGCTACCGTTTCACCGGTTTGCCGACCGGCTCATATCGTGCGACCGCCGAGCTGAGCGGTTATGCGACTCAGCTCTACGACGGCATGGCTTGCGGCGCCGGCTGCGATCCGACGACGGGCACGCCGATCGACGTGGCGCTCGACGGCACGGCGGTCGTGGACTTCGCTCTGGCGCTCAAAGGCTCGGTCAGCGGCCGGGTCACCAGCTCACAGACCGCCCAACCCCTGGCCTTCGTGACCGTGACGATTTTCGACGCCGCGGGTCAATACGTGCGCCACGCAGCGGTCGACGGCCAAGGTGAATATCGCTTGGGCGGGCTCGAAGCCGGCACCTACTATCTGCGTGCCCATGCCCTGATCGGTTATATGACCGAGCTCTACGACGACATCGCTTGCCATCAAGGCGCTTGTGATGTGACCACGGGCGTACCCGTCGTCGTCAGTGAGGGTGCTCAGATCCCGGACATCGACTTCGACCTGGAGCTGCTGGGTCAAATCCAATTGTCGGTGCAGCGAACGGTGGACGGCAGCCCAGTGGAATTCGCCTTCGCAACGCTCTATGACGAAGCCGGGGACTTCGTCGATTCGCTGGCCACCTTTCCGGACGGAACGGGCGCCTTCTTCGACCTTCTCGGCACTCACTTCATGGTCATCGAAGCGGACGATATCCGTCTGGTGCCCCAGCTCTACGATTCCATGCCCTATGAATTCGGAACCGTGGACCCCACTACGGGCACACCGATCCCCATAGGTTTAGCCGACGTTTTTGAAGCGGACGTGGCGCTCGAATCTTGGGCGACGATCGCCGGCACGGTCACGGATTCAGCGGACGATTCACGCCTCGAAGGGGTGGAGGTCGGGCTTTATGACGACGGCGGCGGGCTGGTCGCATCAGAGCTGACCGATGACGGCGGTCGCTATCGATTCACGGGACTGTCCGCCGGCGAATATAGGGTGCGAATCGACTCCAGTCCCCATTATCGGCCCGAGCTGTGGCAGGGCGTGACCTGCGACAGGACTTTTGAATGCAACCTCGGCAACGCCACTCCGATCGATGTGACCTTGGATGAGGAAGTCCAAAATATCGATTTCCCCCTCGAACGGCTGGGACGCATCGAAGGGCGCATCGTCGATTCCGTGACGGCCGAGCCGATCGAAGGCCTCGACGTGCGCTTGAGAAACGACCCGTTCACCACCTTCCGCCAGGTCGAAACCAATTACGACGGCCGCTTCGTTTTTGACGATTTGTCGACGTCCGACTACCGGCTCTGGACCCGCGCCAACGGCTCCCATGTCGACGAGGTTTATGACGACGTGCAATGCCCGCCGGCCGGTGGCTGTGATTGGCAGGCCGGCGCTTTGATCCCGTTGGCCGTCGGCGACCCTGCCGTTTCGTTGTCGATCACCCTCGATCCGGTGGCTCGGATCACGGGGCAGATCACGGACGCGGCCAGTGGCTTCGGCCTTGACGCTCCGGGCACGGTTCAGGCCTACACCATGGACGGTACGGTGCTGGCCGCGGGCTACCTCGATAGCGACGGCTTGTTCGAAATCAGGGGCCTGCCGGCCGGTGAGCTACGGGTGGCGGCGCATTTCGACGGCTACCGGCACGAGGTGTGGAACGATCGGCCGTGCAGCCTCGATCCCGTGCCGATTTGCGACCTGGCCGGCGGTGATCCGGTGGTGACCACGGCCGGCCATACGGTTGAAAATATCAATCTGGCCCTGCAGGCCTACGGCTCGATCAGCGGCACGGTCACCGATTCGATCGAGGGTGGAGGCATTGAGGTAGATGTGGTCCTTTTTGATGCCTCCGGCACGGAGCTGCGCACGGTCGAGAGCGACGAAAACACCGGCGGCTACACCCTCGTAGGTTTGTCACCGGGTGAGTATAGGGTCGGTGCCCGCGGCTTTCTGCACATCGATACGATCTATGCGAGCTTGCCCTGTGAGCTGGGTTGCCAGGTGACCGAAGGCACACCGGTCACGGTCGGGCTCGGCGAGATCGTAGGCGGAGTCGATTTGGATCTCGACTTCGGGCCGGGCGTGCGCGGGCGCGTCACCGACGAATTGGGAGCGCCGTTGAGCGGCGTTGCGATCGATTTGCGACGGGTCTCCGACCCTGAGCTGTGGCTCAGCACGGTCACCGATGGGTCAGGACGCTATCGCCTGCCCCTGGACACCGACGACAGCTACTACTTGGCCACCGACGCCGGCGAGCCGCTGGTCAATCAAGTCCATGAAGACATCCCTTGTCCGGCCGGACCGGCGTTCCTCGGTCTCTGTGCCATCGAGGACGGCAACGCCGTGCAGCGGAGCGCGGACGGACCGGCAATCGTGGTCGATTTTGAACTCAGACAGCAGCAGATCTTCGTCGATGGATTCGAGTCCGGCGATGTCACTGCCTGGTCCTCCTCGACCCCCTAGCAGCCAGATCGCGGACGAGAGACTCAGCTCAGCGATCGTTCTCCACCACCACGGCGACATCCACATCACGGGTGGTGAGCGCTCCACCTCTCGCTGCGATGGCCAGCCGACTAGTCTTCAAGACTCATCTTTTCATTCAATTTCTATTCAAAATATTGATCATGTCTCCGTGCTCCGTTACTCTCTTGCGACTCTGTTTTGAAAGGATCTTCGTGTCAACGAGTCGCCCCTCTCTCTATCAAGTTGCCTTGCACTCGGCTCTGGTGGTCCTTGCCGTGCTCGTCGTGATCCTGGTGCGCCAGAATCACCAGCTCAAGAGCACCCAGGCGGAATCAACGCGCAATGCCCCGGCGCGTCAACTCGCGGCAGGAGAAGCTCCCGGGCCGTTTTCGTTTTATCGGCTCGACGGTAGTGAGCATCGCATCGACCCCGCCGAGCCGGCCATGGATCGGGTCTTCTTGGTGTTCACCACCACCTGCCCCTTCTGCCTGGAGACCCAAACCGCCTGGCGCACAGTCCACGCCAGGCTGGGTGAAGACGCCCAGGTTCTGGGAATCAGCCTCGACGATCTGGATGCCACCCGGAGCTATCGGGCCAAGCTCGATCTACCCTTTCCCGTGGTTGTGCCCACCGACCCCAAGGCTTTCGCCCGCGAGTACCGCATCTCCTCCGTGCCGTTGACCCTACACATCGGAACGTCCGGACAGGTGGAAGGGCTTTGGTCCGGTGTGCTGTCCGAGGGGGAACAAGGGGAGATTCTGGCCGCCTTCGGACTCCAGGGCGACGTCGGCCGAGCCGTCTCGGACCTCGATCTTCCACAGACCGAGTTCGAAGGCTCCAAGGCCACCGCTCACCGATCGAGCCCTTGATCCAGAAACCGTTTCCTGCCGTTTACTTTTCCCGTCAATGGGGGTTGCCGTCTGTTCGGACAGTCCCCGGCGACACCTACATCAACCAGAAAAGGAATCGAATCATGATTCAAAAACTGGGTTTCTCTCTCGTTTTGGTGGCTGTCATCAGCTTCGGTATTTGGGGCTTTGCCGCAGATCCCGCTTCGGCCCGTCCGGACCCGACCGAATCCTGCCCGTACTTGAACATCTGCCAGAATCCGATCAACCAAGCCGGCTACTATTGTTCCGCCTCCAACGGTCAGGCCACCTGTTTGATCGGCAAGGAAACCGGCACCAACGAGCCTTGCTACGAGCATTGTTGGTGGAACTGATCCATCCATAGCCTCGACGGAAAAGGACCGGACACGCTACCCGCGGTCCGATCCTTTTTTTTATGGCCAGGCCTCCGACCAGGGCCCACTCTCTATCGGCCGGCGAGACCAGGGCCGAAAGATCCTCCGAGATTCGGACTAGCGCGTCTTGGAGGAGGTTAGGCGGCCCCACTTCGATAGTCCGATGGGGTGACTCCGAAATGGGCTTTGAAGCACGTGGCAAAGTAGGCTTGCGATGAGAATCCCGTGCGCTCCGCGACCTCGGCGACGGACAATCCTTCGCGCAACAGCTCGCCGGCTTTCGCCAACCGATAAGCTCGCAAGTACTCGATCGGTGTGCGGCCGATCAACGCCTTGAGCTTGCGTTGGAGCGGGCGCTCGCTGAGGGCCATGACGTCGGTCATTTGAGGCAGTCGAAGGTCGGGATCCCCGTAGCGTTCGGCGATCATCGCGCGGAATTTCTCGACGAATTCCCGGTCTCTGGGATTCAAGCCCTTGCCGGCTGAACCGGCTTTGGGGGCTCCAGGGGCAAATTCCTGGGCGAAACGTTGGCGCAGGATCTCGCGGATTTCGAGCAGGTTTTCAACCCGCAGTAGCAGCTCCTGCTCGTCGAAGGGTTTGGTGAGGTACTCGTCCGCCCGCTCCTGCCAACCGCGATGTCGGCTTTTGCGATCACCCCGGGCGGTCAGCAGGATCACGGGGATGTGGCTGCTGCGCTCGTCGTCTTTGAGCCTTCTGACCACTTCGTAGCCATCGACCTTCGGCATCATGATGTCGGAGACGATCAAATCCGGAATCTCCTGCCAGGCTAGACGCAAGCCCAGCTCGCCGTTCGACGCGGTACGACAGGTGAAACGGACCGAAAGGGTGTCGGCGATATAACGCAACATGTCCGGATTGTCCTCAATGATCAGCACGCTGGGTCGATCGTCTTCGGAGCCCACTGGCCCGGCTTTGCCCTCCGGTCCTTCAAAGCTCGCTGAATCTTGGGTCGGCTGCCGAGCCTCGGTGGGTTCGTGCGGCACTTGGAATCTCGTTTTTTGTTCGGCAAGGGTCTGCAGCTCGAGATCGAGAAGCTCGTCGTCCAAGGTTTGGGACGTGGTTTCTTGGGGCGTGGATTCTTGGGGTGCTGAAGCCAGGGGCAGGTCAACCATGAAGCTCGATCCCCGGCCCGAAGCGCTCTCCACCTCGATCGAGCCCCCGTGGGCCTCGACCAAGTCTTTGACCAAGGCCAAGCCGATGCCCGCGCCGGCCACCCGCTCACTCTCCTTGTCCAGCACTCGCTGATAGCGCTGAAAGATCTGCGCTTGGTGCTCCGCCGGGATGCCGATGCCGGTATCTCGGATCGTGATCCGGGCCCGACGATCATCGTCACGCTCTCCATCGATCACGGCCGAAACCTCTACCCGTCCGCCCTCAGGCGTGTACTTGACGGCGTTCGAGAGCAAATTCAGCAGGATCTTTTCCAACGTATCGGGCACTAGGCTGAGCCAGATCTCGTCGACCGGCCCCACGACCACGCGAATATCGCTTTCTTGGGCCAGCTCGCGAAAGGACTCACCGATGGATTCGATGATCGGCTTGGCAGCCTGGGAACGTCGAGGCAAGGCCTTCTGGACCCTGAATCGCTCCATGTGCAGGAGCTGATCCACCATGCGCAGCAGTCGAAAGCCGTTGCGTCGAACCACCGACAGCTTCTCTCGCAAGGCCGGCTCTTCGATCGACTGCAGAACGCTCTTCACCGGGCCCAAAATCAAGGTGAGCGGGGTTCGAAACTCGTGGGAGAGCGTCGCCATCTCCTCGTTCTTCTGGTCCAACAACGCTTCGATGATCGCCGTTCGCTCACGGACTCCCGCTTCCAGCTCCGTGGCTCGGCGGCGCAGGGCGGCGGTCCGATAGAGAAAAAGCGTCAGCATCGCCCCCAGGGCGAGCAAGGCATAGGAGGTATAGGCCCACCAAGTGGCCCAGGGAGCGGGAAGCACCCTGACCTTTAGGCCGGCACCCTGCTCATTCCAAACGCCGTGGGGATTCGCGGCCTTGACCTCAAAGACATAACGGCCCGGCGCCAAATTAGTGTACGTGGCCCGTGGATTGCCGGCGCCCGTTTGATTCCATTCGGAATCGAAACCATGGAGCTTATAGGCGAAGCGATTGCTCGCTGGATGGGAAAAGTGCAGGGCGGCAAACTCGAATCCGAAAACGTAGTCTCGGTGGGTCAGGGTCACTTCTTCGAGCTGATCAATTGGCCCGGGCAGGGTGAAACCTCGGTGCTCTTCGCCCGGTGACAGGACCTCGTTGAAGTGGAACATTCGGGTCAGGCTGACCTGGGGCGCGATCTCGTCCACGGAGATGCTCTCCGGGCGAAAGACATTGAATCCCCGGCGCCCGCCGAGAAAAAACAACTCGGAATCAGAACGATGGACCGAATTGCCAATGAAATCGTCGCTTTGCAGCCCGTCGGCGGTGTGAAAGGCAGAAACGGTACGTTCGGCGGTGTCGATTCGCAACAGTCCCCGGGGGCTGCTCACCCACAGATATCCCTTGGAGTCGGAAAGCAGTGTGCCGAAGCGCTTGAAGTCGGGCAGCTCCTCGCCGTGACGCATGGGCTTCCACGGCTCACCGGAGCTGGACACGGCAAATAGACCGACACCGTCGACCCCGACCCAAACTCGGTCGGCTGGATCCACATGCACGGCGCCGACCCAGGCCGCCAAATCCGACAGATCTTCGACCTCGGCCGGAGGTCTGCCGAGACGGCCCGAAACCGATGACCAAGTCAGCAATCCGCGGTTCGTGCCCAGCCAAGCCCGCTCTTCGCTGTCGAAAGCGATGCTGTTGACCTTCAACGGCTGGGGCACGGAGTCCGGAAGCGACACCAACTCGAAACTCCCGGCAGGGCTGTCGGAACGGAGGCAGGAACGGCAGTACAGTCCGTTGGTGGTTCCGACCCACAAGACCCCCGACGGGGACTCGGCCATGGCGTAGACGGCTTTGTTGCGGATCTCCGCAATGCGCTCGGCCTGTTCGTCGGCGAGATTCAGGCGATCCAATCCATCCAGGGTGCCGATCCAGACCCTGTTCCCGTCGTCATTCCCGTCGTCATTCCCGTCGTCGTCCCCGTCGTCCGGATGCAGGCTCAGGACCGTATTCGAGGACAAAGAGGCTTCGCGATCGGAGTCGTGGGTATAAACCGAGCATAAGCCGGTGCCTTGGTCGACAACCCCCAGCCCCAGATCTGTAGCCACGAGCAGGCTCGTCCCCATGGGCAGTAGATCGTTGGTCACCGCGGAGGGCAGGCAACCCAGACTGTTTTTGCTGTTGTCGTGGCGGCCGAACTTCAGGGTCCGCAGACTCGTCCGATGCACGCCCGCCTGGAAGCTACCCGCCCACAATGTCGCAGACCGGTCTACGTACAAGGCCAAAACTGCGTTGTCTCGCAGGGACGTCGCGTCGCCGGGGTCGTATTGAAATTGGCTCCAAACCCCCTCGGCCGTCTTACGGTAGAGCCCTTGCCCAAGGGTGCCGACCCAAAGAGATCCAGTGGAATCAATGGTCAGCGAAAAGACCACATCGTCTTCGACAGGATCGTCGACTCGCGACGCAACTCCTGTGGTCGGATCCCAAACCAGCAATCCATCGCCCCGGGTGCCGATCCACACGCGCCCGGCGGAATCGGAAACGATGGCGTTGACCCTGGGTCCGGATTCCGGGCTTTCGGCCATTGGGATACGTTCAAGGGAGCCGGCAACGGAATCTCGGACGAAAACACCTCGGACGAAAATACCGTCGCGAGTGCCGATCCAAAGCCGACCGTCGTCGGCCCGATGCAGCGCTCGGATGTCGCCAACCTGTAGTTGAGGATGAGCTTCGGCCAGTCGTTGGACCTTGCCAGTCCGCGGATCGAATCGATCTAATCCCTTCCGGGTACCCACCCAGAGAGCACCATCGGTGCCGTCCGCGAGGGCCAGAATGACGCTGGACGACAGGCTCGCGGCATCCTCTGGATCGTGGCGGCTGACCTCAAAGCTCCGGTCCTCTGGGCGATATCGATTGAGGCCGTCACGGGTAGCGACCCAGAGGCGATCCTGCGCATCCCTGTGCAGGGCCAAGACGTACCGGTCGGACAGAGACGACGGCCGCGCAGAATCGGCGACAAAGGTCTCCATCCTGGAGCCGTCGTAGCGGACCAATCCGTGAGAGGTGCCGAACCAAACGAATCCCTGGGCATCCTGGACCACGGCCCGTACCGTTTTGTCCGGCAGACCGTCCTCCAGCCAAAGGGAGTCGAATCTTGGATTGCCCTGGGCCGAAGCTGGGACTGTGGCGATCAGGAGCCAGCCCAGGACGACCCCGCCAGACAAAAAACACCGGTTGAAGGCTGTGGATGCCGACCCTTCGGGCGGGCATCGCGTTGGGCTCAGACTCAGGATCAAAGGCCGCCTGGCTCACTCGTGAACTCACAATCGATATGCCGTTCCCTAACACAGGGAAAAGTGCCTTCCTTGCCGCTACCGCAATCGTAACCATCTTGACCGTCCCAGACTTGAAACCAGGAATCTTCGTTCTCTGGGCAGTCGGGAATGCTGTTCTCGAACGGAACCGTAACGAGCATGTAAGGCATCTGGTTGTGATAACACACGTGGTGGAAGGAGACGGGAGGCAGCGCCTCAACCTCGTCAGTGGCAACGAAGATGCCGATCACGGTCAGCACCGCAAGTACCGACAAGACCACCTTGACGCCAGACGGTCTAAGATCCGATGGCTTGAAATCCATAGTTTTAACCAACCTTTCAACATGAAGGGACTGACGGAAAAGAGATGATTCTGACGGATCGATGGATCGTATCGGCCGATTTTCGGAGTGTCAAGAATCCCCAAATGGCCTCGAAAGTGCCCGTCCCTACCATCCAGTCGGCGCCTAGGTCCATGTGGCCGATGATACGCTGCCGCTCGATCGACGACCCGTAAGAGGCGACCATGCACCGTCCCAAAACGCCAATCCACATGGACTCAACGGAATCTCAGCTTGCCCCAAACCCTCGCCTACTTCGTTTCGTCCCACGGTTTCGGACACGCCGCGCGCGCAGCAGCGGTAATCGACAGCCTGTGTCGACTCCGGCCCGAGCTGCGCATCGAACTCTTCGCCGGCACCCCGCCGTGGTTCTTTGAGCAAAGCTTCAACGGGCGGCTGCCGCGGACGGTCCGATATCGGCCTTGGCAAACCGACGTCGGCTTGGTGCAGGAGACCGCCCTGGCGGAAGATCTCCAGGCCACCGTGCAACGGCTTCAGGAATGGCTGCCTCTAAGGCCCCAGGCCATCTCGGCAGCCGCCGACGCCCTGCGGGAAAGCCGAGTCGCGCTGGTGGTCGCCGACATCTCACCCCTTGGGTTGCGGGCAGCTCGAGATTTAGAACTACCGTCCGTTCTGGTGGAGAATTTCACCTGGGATTGGATCTACCGCGGATATGCCGAGCCTGCTCTGCTGCCCTTCGCCGACGCCCTACAGCCGATTTTCGACGGGGCGAGCCTGCGCTTGCGGACGGTGCCGTTTTGTGGCGAGCCTTCAACGGAGTCCAAACGAATGCGGATGGTGCCGCCCGTGGCTCGTCGCCCCAGGTTAAGTCGAGCGACCGTACGCCGAGCCTTGGATGTGCCCGAAGATGCAGCACTGGTGCTGGTCACCATGGGCGGTGTGCCGTGGCGATTCGACGATTTGGAAGCCCATTTGCGCGATCGGAAGGTCGAAGGGTCCGAGGTGCATTTGGTGATCGCCGGCGGCGCCGATACCCCGACCCGATTGGGAACGGCCCATTTGATTCCCCATCGCTCAGAGCATTTCCATCCGGACTTGGTCCAGGCCAGTGACGCGGTGATCGGCAAATTGGGCTATTCAACCGTGGCAGAGGTGGCGCAAACCGGCTGTAGATTGGGTTATATAACCCGGCCACGATTTCCGGAGAGCCCAGAACTCGAAGGCTGGGTCAAGAGCCACCTCAGCTGCCTACGATTGGAAGGCCGTCAGCTAGTGGAAGGCTCCTGGCTCGAAGCCATACAGCCCTTGCTGAACCGACCCGCTTTACCGCCCCAACGGGATGGGGCCGAGATGGCCGCCGAACTCATTCTGAACAAGCTCGACAGCTCACCCCGAGCGCGCTGAACCTAGCTGGGGTCCCGTAAACCGATCGGTGGATCCAACACTTCTTTGAGCACCAAAGCGCGTTTGAGTGTTCGCCGACCTCTGCGCAGGTCCCTACGGACCACTCCCGAAAAGGATGAGCCGCGGCGACGGGAAACCATCGCCGGCTTCGACAGCACCTTGTCGATCACCACAGCATCTCCGCGCACATGCTCGGAGAAAGTCCGCTGAACCTCGGAAGCATCCTGTCGATGCTCCGATATGGTACGGCGCGCTTCCGACTGGGTCCTGTGATGCTCCGAAGACGTAATCAGCGACTCCGACGTGCTTTGAATCAGCTCGGCCCGAGCCTGACGATGTTCCGAGGGGGTCACCCGATGCTCGGAAGCTACCGGTCTCTCGACCGGTTCGGTCGGCACCTCCACCCCCAGCTGACGCATCAGCTCGCGAATCGGGTCTTGGGACGGATTCAGGATCGGAGGCGGCAAGGGCGTGCTCGGCCGCGCCTGCTCACGGGGAATAGGAGGGGGTTGCACCTGCCGCTCCTGCGGCGGCGGCTCCCCCTGCCCCGGCACGTTCTTGCCCATCTTGCGGATTTGCTGGACGACGCTCGAAATGAACCAAACGGCCAAAAAGAGCAGCCAGCCAATGGCTTCACCATCCACGATCGGCCCCTCAGACCTGCTTACCGGGCTCGTCGTCTTCAGAAATCGACTGGCGCATATCCGTGTCCGCCTCGATATTCCTCATGCGGTAGTAGTCCATGATGCCTAGGTTACCGGAGCGGAAGGCCTCCGCGATGGCCTGGGGCACCTCGGATTCTGCTTCGATCAGCTTCGCCCGCATTTCCTCGGCGCGCGCGCGCATTTCCTGCTCCACCGCGACCGCCATGGCGCGACGCCCTTCCGCCTTGGCCTGCGCCACTTGCTTGTCGGCTTCCGCTTGATCGGTTTGCAGCTTGGCGCCAATGTTGTCGCCCACGTCGACGTCGGCGATATCGATCGACAAGATCTCGAAAGCGGTGCCCGAATCCAGCCCCTTGTTGAGCACGGTCTTGGAAATCATGTCCGGGTTTTCCAGCACAGCCTTGTGATTCGCCGCCGAGCCGATGGTGGTGACGATGCCTTCACCCACACGGGCCAGGATGGTCTCTTCGCCGGCGCCGCCCACCAAGCGATCGATATTCGCTCGAACGGTCACGCGGGAAATGGCCTTGAGCTGAATGCCGTCCTTGGCCACGGCCGCAACCACCGGCGTCGTGATGACCTTGGGGTTCACACTCATCTTCACCGCTTCCAAAACGTCGCGTCCGGCCAAGTCGATGGCCGCGGCCCGTTGGAAGGAGAGTTCAATGCCCGCCTTGTCGGCGGAAATCAAGGCGGTCACCACCTTGTTGACGTTGCCTCCCGCCAGAAAGTGAGATTCCAACGAGGATACGTCCAGCGGAAGCCCCGCGCGCACCGCAGCAATGCGTGGCTCGACGACCATCTTCGGCGGCACGCGTCGGAAGCGCATTCCAATCAGGGTGAACAGGCTCACGTGAGCCCCACTGAAGCGGGCAGCCAGCCATAAACGGACAGGGATCAAATAACTGAATAGGAAAACAAAGGCCAGGAATCCGAAGAAAATCAGCAAGACATTAGGCATTTCTATACTCCGTTAGCTGACGAAAGCTCGTCGTTCAGGGGCTCTTGTTGAGGGGCTCTTGTTGAGGGGCTTTTCTCGCGGGGCTGGGGGGCTTCTTCAGCCGGGTCGGAGGCATCCGCCGACTCAACGGCTTCGAGGACTGCGACCGCTTCAACCACGATCCGGCGTCCTTCCACCTCTACTACTTGGACTTCTTGATCGGCAGCCAAAAATTCGTTGTCGGAAACCACGTCAAACCGTTGACCGTCGATGCTGATCACCCCTGACGGGCGTAAGGGGCTGAGGGTGATGCCCCGCCGGCCCACTAGATCTTTCCACTCCTCGCGACCGGCCTTCCAGGTCCGAGCCTCTTGATCGTTGCTCAGGGTCAGCTGCTTTCCGGTCCGGGAATGGAGGAAGAATCGAAGCAATAAGGCCGAGACCACCAAACTGGCAAAAATCGCCGAGCTTCCCCAGATGAATCCCATTTGGAAGGCCTGCCAGCAGCCGAAGAGCACGGAAATCAGCCCGAGGATTCCTAGAATCCCTCCTGGGACTACCATCTCAACGGCAAAGAGCAAATATCCGAGGGAGAGGAAGGCGATGACTGTCAAAATTCCTTCAGGCATCCTCCGACTCCCCCATGGCTTTTTGCACGACCAGGCGTCCTTCAACCCGCCGTAAGACCTCTACCAGCTCGCCCTTATCGACGAACTCGCCTTCGGTTTCAACGTTGACTCGCCGTCCGTCGATATTGGCCTTGCCGGCCGGTCGCAAGGGAGTCAAGGCCTTGCCCCTTTTACCCACAGAGGCCTCCGCCGCCGGATCCGGCTGATGGCTTTGATAACCCTCGTCCTTCGACAGCTGAGCTTGCAGCAGCAAACCGCCGCGAGTGCCTTCTCCACTGACCGGCAGCACGAAGAAACGCGCCACGGCGATCATGCCCAGGAAGCTACCGACCAAAGATAGGGCGACCAGCTCCAGGGCATCTTGGGTGAAGGGGTTCTCGAGGGTAACGTCGGACCAATCCCCTGCCATCAGCAGCATGACCGTGCTGGCCAAAATGCAAATGGCGCCCAGGGTGGCGAAAATTGCGGCGCCGGGAGCGATGAAGACTTCGGCCGCGATCAGCAACACCCCAATCGCAAAAATCAGGAGCTCTTCATGACCAGCCAAGTTCACCAGATAGTGGCTGAAATAGAGCAGCACGAAGCAGGCTACGGCCGCGGCGCCGAAAAATCCAAATCCCGGGGTTTGATATTCGAGGTAACCGAAGAGCATCAAACCCAGCATCAAGAGCGACGCGATCGCCTGACTGGTCAGAAACGCCGCAAGGGACTCCGACCAAGAACGGTCTACTCTCAACAGGCCGGCCGCCGACCCACCGATTTCCGCCAGCACCGCGTCCAAGGATGCCGCTTCAAAATCAGCGATACCCGTCTCGAGCGCCGTGCGGGTGGTCAAGGTCAGAAGCTTGCCCTTCTCTGAAATGCCGGGAACTTCTTTGTCCTCGTCCACCAGCGCTTCTGCGATATCGCCGTTACGGCCTCGGGTTTCCGCCGTCGATCGCATCTCCTGCCGAAAGTAGGACAGATATTTTTCTTGGACGGCCTCCGGCATCTCCTGACCGGGATTGCTCGACACGGGCATGGCCGCACCGATCGTCGCTCCCGGGCTGATGGCGATTCGATTGCAGGCTAAGGAAATGAGAGCGCCCGCTGAAATGGCGCGTTTGTTGATGAAAACGACCGTTTCTTGGGGCGCGTCCATCAAGGCGTCGCGAATGGCCACGGCGGCGTCCACCCGGCCACCGAAGGTGTTGAGTTCGATCAACACGACATCCGCTTTTTGTTGATTGGCTTGATCTAAAAGCCTGGAGACGAATGCACTCTCCGCCATATTGATTTCGCCGTCGATCTTGCCGTAAACCACCCGCTTACCGGAGGCCTCGGATTTCGACTCGACACTGACGGCGGGCTCAGCGGCTTCTGCTGGTGCTTCTGCTGCTGCTTCTTCTGTTGCTTCTGTCGCCGGCGTCTCGCCTTCGACTGCAACAGGTTCCGATGACGGCTCAGAATTCGCGACATCGGATTCTTGGGCGGTCATCGGCAGCATGGGTACCAACACGGCAAGAAAAATCGCAAGGAGGCTGAAGAATATGGCTCTGGGCGGACCCAAGCTCAAGGCGGGAAAAGCTCGCATGGATGAGAAAGTCTCAGGTCAGCGGCCGAGATCTACGGCTCGGCCGGGTCGGATGAGGTGATGAATTGGGCATGGTAGCTGCGGATACGATTCTATCATCGCCCCTATTCACTAGGGATGCCCGAATTGCAGTTCTTGGAAAGGCGTACGGTTTCGTAGAGAGACCTCGCGGGCCGGCGGCAGGGCAAAGCCTTTACTTCTTCAACAGCTTTTGGCTCTCAGACATTCCCGGCCATCGGTGTCGCACCACGGACCTTTGCGTTTAAGAGAGTTGTCTTCCAATACAAATGTGGCGAAAATACGGCACCGTGATTTTCCGAGCAGCATCTCGACCGGCCTTGGGACTCAGCTCCGCCACGCCGGCCTTCGCCGCAGCCCTCTTCGCTACCCTTCTTTTATCGGGCTGCGCCACCAACCGATTTGAGAAACCCAAAGCAGGCGCGTCCCAGCGGGGAATCGCCTCCTGGTACGGCGAACCTTTTCACGGTCGAGCGACTGCCAGCGGTGAAATATACGACATGCACAAGCTCACCGCGGCCCACAAAGAGCTGCCCTTGGGCTCGGTTGTTTCGGTCCGCAACCTCAAAAACGGAAAAACCGTCACGGTTCGGGTGAACGATCGAGGCCCTTTCGTCAAAGGACGAATCATCGACCTCTCGTTGGCTGCGGCCAAGAAGCTGTCGATGGTCGGACCGGGCACTGCCAAGGTTGAAATGACCGTGGTTCAGGTGGGCGCGGGGCCTCCCGGCCCCAATATGTCCACACGATTTACGGTCCAGGTCGGAGCTTTCCAGGAGCCGGCCAATGCCGAGCGACTCAGGGCTGAGCTGGCCGCTGAATATCCGGACGTCAAGCTGATCCGAGACGGTCGCTGGCATCGGGTACACGTGGGACGATTCTCGCGGCAAGAAGAGGCAGACGAGGTGCGCAGAGCCCTGCGCAGGAAGGGTCTGCCCGCCATGGTGATCGCCCTGAACTGACCGGGCTTATTTGCTCTTGCCCTTGCTCTCGGTAGGGCCAGTGCTAGTGCCAGGGCCCTTCCAATTTTGGCCTTTTCGAAGATCTGGAGGCGCGACGCTCCGAGCACGGAAAGCGAGCGTGTCTGAGCGATACAACATATAGATCGGCTTAAGATCTTACACATCAGCAATTTGCGGCGATACCGCAGCGGTGGCGCGAGTTCGGAGCACGTGGGGGCCGCCCAGGCCGCAGGGCGCCGCGCCGACCCACCGAGAATCCATTCCTGGATGGGCCCTAGCTCGGGTCAGGGCCCTTCTCGTTCTCGGCTTCCTCCGGATGGCTCGGTTTGCCGCCTTCCTGCCCAGACGCCTTCTCTGCCTTCGGCTCGGCTTCAGGCTCCTGCTCAGAATCCGCTGCAACCACGGCCGGAACCTCTTCCGGCGGCGCAGCCTCGTAGGACAGCTTCACGGCCTTTTCGGATCCTGCGTCCACTCGGACGGTACCGCCGTCTTCCAGTTCGCCGAAGAGGATTTGGTCGGTCAGGGGAGTTTTGATCTGCTCCTCCAGCACCCGCGCCAAAGGTCGGGCGCCGAATCCCGGATCAAAGCCCAAGTTGCCTAGAAGCTCCCGACCGGCTTCGGTCAGCTCGATTTTGATCTTCTTTTCCCGCAGCTGAACGCCCATCTCGTCGATGAATTTGTCGACGATCTTGCCCATGATCTCAGGTGACAAGGGATTGAATCGCAGACGGGCGTCGAGCCGATTGCGGAACTCGGGACTAAAGAGCCGCTCGAACGCTTCGTCGCCACGACCGTGGGCAATCGATCGGGTATCGCCGAAACCCACCGCCCGGCCCGACATCTCACGCGCCCCCACATTGGAGGTCATCAGCAGAATGGTTTGGCGGAAATCCGCGGCCTTGCCGTTGGTGTCGGTCAAGGTCCCGTGGTCCATCACCTGCAACAGCATGTTGAAGACGTCGGGGTGCGCCTTTTCCACCTCGTCGAGCAGAACCACCGAGTGGGGATTTTTCGAGACCGCTTCGGTCAAGAGGCCACCGCGGTCGAAACCCACGTATCCGGGAGGTGCTCCAACCAACCTCGACACCGAGTGTTGCTCCATATATTCACTCATGTCGAAGCGCAAGAATTGAATGCCCATGACCTCGGCCAGCTGTTTCGCCACCTCGGTCTTGCCGACACCCGTCGGCCCGGTGAGCAGGAAGGCACCGATCGGCTTGTTTGGATCCCTGAGCCCTGCCCGGGAAACTTTGATCGCCGAAACCAACCGCTCAATGGCCTGTTCTTGGCCGAAGACCACACGTTTGAGCTCGGATTCGAGCATTTGCAACCGCTCTCGGTCCCCGCCCTTGACCCGTCGCTCCGGGATCTGAGCCATGGTGGCCAGGACCTTTTCCAGCTGCTCCTCGTCGACCTCACTCTCGCCTTTCAACGACACTGCCGCGCCGGCCTCGTCGAGCAGGTCGATCGCCTTGTCGGGCAATCTGCGGTCCCGTAGATATCTTCCCGCGAGCATGGCAGCGGTTTCGATCGCCGCGGGCACATAGCGCACGGAATGGTGGGCTTCATAGCGATCTTGCAAGCCTTTGAAAATCTGCACCGTCTCCTCAATCGACGGCTCGTCCACCTCGACTTTTTGGAACCGTCGAGACAAGGCCGCGTCTTTTTGGAAGACCTGGCGATATTCCTCCCACGTGGTAGCACCAATGAAACGGATATGGCCTTCCTGCAAAGCGGGTTTGAGCAAGTTGGAGGCGTCCATGGTTCCGCGGCCGGCGCTGCCGGCACCCACCACGGTGTGGATCTCGTCGATGCAAAGAATCGGTTTCTCCTGGGCCATGAGCTCCGCCAGCACGGCTTTCAGTCGATTCTCGAAATCACCCCGATAGCGGGTGCCGGCGAGCAAAGCGCCCAAGTCCAATCGATAGACCTGAACATCCTTGAAAGCATCGGGCACCTCGCCGGCGGCCACCCGCGAAGCCAGGCCTTCCACCAGGGCGGTCTTGCCGACCCCGGGGTCGCCGACGAAGAGAGGGTTGTTCTTGCGCCGACGTTGCAAGATGTGGAGGGTGCGCGAGACCTCCTTCAATCGTCCGATCAAGGGATCGATCTTGCCGTCCTTGGCCAATTGCACCAAGTCTTGGGTGAATGAGCTCAGGGCCTCGGTGCCTTCGGGATCTTCTTCCTCTTCGCCGTCGGCGCCGACGCTTTCGCGCCTGGCCGGCGAGGTCGGCTGGAATTTCGACACCCCGTGGGCCAAATAGCTGACGATGTCGAGCCGGCTCACCCCTTCGTCTTCGAGGAATTGCACGGCCCAAGAGTCGCTTTCGTAGTACATGGCCACCAACAGATCGTGACCGACCATCTCGTCCTTGCCGGCCCCTTCTACGTGAGCCTGGGCCCGTGCCAGGACGCGATGGAAGGCCATCGACGGTCGTGCTTCAAAGAAGGCGTCCTCTTCCTTTCGCTCCACCGCGCCGAGTTCGTCGGTGAGATAGGTAAAGAGCCGCGCCTTGAGCCGTTCGATGCGAGCCCCCGAGTGACGCAGCACCCGCGCTGTTTCGTCGTCGAGGGTCAAGGCGTAGAGCAAATGCTCTAGGGTGGCGTATTCGTGGCCCATTCGGTTCGCTTCCGAGACGGCCACGGTGATCGAGATCTGGAGATCTTCTGACAGCTTCATGCATTCCCTCGCCGCGTTCATCGTTTGCGCGGTCTCACCCGCCCAATACGCTATTCGCTCTGTCGACTATTCCCGTTCCAAGGTCAGCAGCAACGGCATGCCTTGGGCTCGGGCTTCGAGTGTGACCTCAAAGACTTTCGTCTCGGCCACGTCCTTGGTGTATACGCCTGCAACTCCCACTCCCTTGTGGTGCACTTGCAACATGATTTGAGTGGCTTCCGCAGGGCCTCTTTGAAAATAACGGACCAAAATATCAACCACGAATTCGGTGGTCGTATAGTCGTCGTTGTGAAGCAGAACCTTCCAACGGCTCGGCTTCTTAGATTTTTTCTTGCGCTCCAGAGAAAGCTCTCCGGAGAGTTCTTCGTTTGGGTTCCATTTGCCCATGGCCGATACGTTAAGCTCGGAGGACCCCAGACGCAAGGTCCCTCCGAAGATAGGTCCTCCGGTTATAGGTCCCTCCGGCTATAACAGCGCCGATGGGTGTTTTCTTCCTCCGGGCCAAAATCAGCGGGCCCTCTGATCACAGCATTAAGGATGGAGCGACTGTGTCCAATCCCAGAAAATCCTACTTACGACTTCTAGGCGCGGTGTTAGGGATCCTGTTGGCCGGCGCGCTCGCCTGGCTGCTGCTTCCCTCGCCGGTAGATCCAGCCCCCTATCAACCGGAGCCCGGGGCCGAGCTGACGGGGCCATTGGCGCCCAACTCGCTCTTGACTCAAGCGGAAAAACTAGCCCAGGGCCAGGTCCACGGGCCCGAGGACATCGCCGTCGACTCGCAGGGGCGAATCTACGGCGGCACCGAAGACGGGAAAATCGTGCGTCTCGGGCCGACAGGCGATCTCGAGATCTTTGCGATCACCGGTGGCCGGCCACTGGGCTTGCACTTCGACACGGCGGAACGCTTGGTCGTGGCCGACGCGGTGAAGGGTTTGCTCAGGATCGACCCCAATGGGCAAGTAGAGGTTTTGAGCCGAGACGCCGACAACTTACCGTTCGCCTTCACCGACGATTTGGACATCGCCTCCGACGGCCGGATTTATTTCTCGGACGCCAGCTCCAAATACGGCCACGAAACTTACCTCTACGATCTGCTGGAAGCCCGTCCCCACGGCCGATTGCTGCGCTGGGATCCGTCCACCGGCAGCACCGAAACCCTGCTCGACGATCTCTACTTCGCCAACGGTGTGGCTCTGAGCCAAGACGAATCTTTCGTGTTGGTGAACGAAACCTATCGCTATCGCATCCGCCGATATTGGCTGACCGGCCCCTCCGCAGGCACCGACGACATCTTCATCGACCGCCTGCCCGGATTCCCCGATGGGGTGTCGGCGAATCGCCAAGGCACGTTCTGGGTCGCTCTGTTCACGGTGCGCAATCCCCTCATGGACTCTTTGCACCCTTCTCCTTGGGCCAAGTCCAATCTGGCCAAGCTGCCCAAAATGTTCTGGCCGAAACCCGCGCCCTACGGCTTGGTGGTGGCTCTGGACGAGCAAGGCCGAGCCGTCCGCTCACTCCACGATCCGGGCGGTCGACACGTTTCCCACATCACCTCGGTCGAGGAAGTCGACGGTCGGCTCTATCTCGGCAACTTGGATTTGGATTGGATCGGCGTTTACCGCTTGGAGTGACGCTTGCGAGAACGTGACCGGGACCGGCGTCCCCCAGGCTCTGAGCTGGTTTGATTCGACGAAGAAGAATCTCGAGATGAAGGGTCCTGAGACGATGAGTCTTGGGACGATGAGTCCTGGGACGATGAATCCTGGGACGAAGTATCACGAGGCGTCTCCGGGTCGGTGGATGACGGCTGAGATTCTTTGGCAGTAGATGCCTCGCCCTGGTCGGACGAGGATCGCTCTTCCTTCTTTTCGACTTGTCGACTGGAAGTCTCCAGCCCCGACTTCGGGCCCTCATCCGCAGGGGGCGGTTCCGGAATCTGGAAGACCATTTCCTGTAGACCGTTTCGCAATTGGAAAGTACGCAACGGCTGGAATTCGATCATCAGCTGCTCCACAACCCGAGTCGTCATGCCCGGACTGCCGGTTCTTTCGTCTCCCAGGCAATACTCTAATCGGTCTCGTCTCAGGGCTTTGAAATGTATCGGCTCCGGCGGAATCTCGACGATCGACGAGGCCATCACCAACACCATGGCATTGGGAGCACAACGCACGGCCAAGCGTTGGATGAAAGGGCGACGCTCTTCGGGGGCCAGATAATGCAGCAGGTCCCAAACGAGAATCACATCGTATTTCTGGGCCGGCTTGGGTAGGGAGACCGACTTAGCGCTATCGAAGCGAAAAATCTCCGAGCGGGCTCCAGTTCCCGTGACGGAGCTGTGGAATACATCTTGGACGACCAAGTCGTCGCATAGCTCGGACAAGAATTCTAGGCTCTCGGTCGACGAGGGGCCCAAATCAAGAACCGTATAGGCCGGCTCGGTTTCCAGAAAGCGGCAAATGACCTCGAACCCCGGCGAACGCTGGGGTCCCGCGTAGATATTGCCTGCGGACTCACGCTTCCGACGATGACGGCTTGAAAACCAGCCCACCTAATTATTCTCCGTTCCTAGATCTGCTCGACCGGAGCGCGCTCCGGCCAGACATCAGACTAAGGGGCTGAAAATCAGCTCCTAAGGTACGACGCCCCATTGACGTCGATGATAGCTCCTGTGGCAAAGGACGCTTCCTCCGCAGCTAAGCAGAGCACCCAATATGCCACATCCCCGACCTTTGCGACCCGCCCAGTCGGACTTTGGCGACGAATCGCCTCGGCCATGTCACCCGTTAGGTAGGGTCGCGCCATGGCGGTTTCAACAAAACCCGGCGCCACCGCAAAAACTTGGATGCCGTGACCGGCTAAGGCCAAGGCCAAACTTTGAGACAAAGCGTTGATTCCCGCTTTCGAGGCGCCATAAGCCGGACATTCCGGCTCGCCCCGAAAGGCACCTCGGGAGGAGATGTTGATAATTTTTCCACGGCCTTGGTTTTTCATCGTCTCTGCGGCTCGATGGCAAACATTGGCCGGTCCCACCAAATTGATACCCAGGGTGCGGGTCCAAGCGGTTTGCCATTGCTCGTAGGAGACTTCCAAGGGCGGATGCCGCTCAAAGATGCCGGCATTGTTGACCACCACATCGAGCCGTCCCGAGGTTTCGACGATCCGCTCCACCATGGCCGCCACTCCGGACGCATCCATCAGGTCGGCTCGTACTTTGCTCAACCTGCCGCTGCCGGCTTCCGCCGAAGCTACAGCCAAGGTTTCGTCGGCGGCCGACTCGTTGCCGCTGTAGTGGACCCAAACGTCAGCACCTGCGGCCGCAAAGCGGCGGCAAATCTCCCGCCCGATCCCGCCGGAGCCACCGGTCACCAACACCACCTGCCCCTCAAAGGACGAACTCGAACTCACGAACTCTGCTCCAGAAGCTTCTTGGCGGAAAGTGTGACCATCGACACCATGCCCATCAGCCCCATGCTCTTGCCCATGGACAACTCCCGGCCGAACACCTCGTAGACCACATCGCTACTGACCCGCGCAACGTCCTCGGGGACTTGACCCGAAAGGCAGTCGTCGAGAATCACGGCCATGGCTTTGGCCGAAATGCCCTGAGGGTTTTCAACCGCGAAATAGAACTTGGGCCGACCGTTGTCTAAACGACGCACCCAAACATACGCTTCCGATTCGCAAGCCGGAACCTTGTGCTCTTCCCCAAACGGTCGCTCCGCCACTTCCGCCGGCACATCTTGAAAGCGCTCGGCGATGTCGATCAACAGCTGGATTCGCCCGGTACGATCCACCAAAGAGAGCGTATCCACAAGGTCCTGCAACTTCTCCGGATATTTGGTATCCGGAGACGATTCGTCTTCCGACGTTCTTCTATCGATCACGATCCGCTCACTTTTCGCCGTTCATTTTTCGATGGGCACGCCGACTAGATTGCCCCACTCCGTCCAGCTACCGTCGTAGTTGCGGACTTTTTCATACCCCAACAAACGCGTCAGAACGAACCAAGTGTGGCTGGAACGTTCACCGATTCGGCAGTACACCACCACGTCGTCGCCGGATTTCAGACCTTTTTCATCTTCGTAGATGGCACGCAGCTCGGCAGCGTTTTTAAAAGTCCCGTCCTCGGCGTTGACGGCCCGTCCCCAAGGCACGCTGGCCGCTCCTGGAATGTGTCCGCCGCGCAAGGATCCCTCATTGGGATAGGCCTCCATGTGCAGCCGCTCGCCACTGAATTCTTCAGGGCTGCGCACATCGATCAGGGGCAGGCTTTTCTTCACGTGGGTCAAGACTTCGTCCCTGAACGCCCGAATTTCACCGTCTTCGCGTTCTGGGGCGGAATATTCGGTAGCTGGGTAGGAAGGCACGTCGCGCACCATGTCTCGGCCTTCTTTTTGCCATTTCAAACGACCGCCGTCCATGATCCTGGCGTTGGTATGGCCAAAGAGATGGAATACCCAATAAGCGTAGCAGGCCCACCAATTGTTCTTGTCGCCGTAAAACACAACCGTGGTGTCGCGGGTGATGCCGATTCTCTTGGCCAGACTCTCGAATCCTTCCCGATCCAAGTAGTCACGCCGAATCTGATCATTGAGATCACGGGTCCAGTCCACCTCCACGGCACCGGGAATATGTCCCGACGGATAAACCAGTGGATCTTCATTCGACTCCACCAACCGTACTTTGGGGTCGTTCAAGTGCTCCGCCACCCACTCCGTGGAGACGAGAGTTTCCGGGCGGCTATATCCACGGCCTTCTATTTGGCTCATGATGTGGCTCCTTTGTGCCGGGGTGTGCTGAATTACCGGGGTGTGCTCGATGAAATCGATTCAAACCATCGATCAACGGCGAGATTCTGTCACGTTTCCCCCGAGATCGAGATCCAACCTTTATGGGGAAGCGATATAATCTTGGACCGCGAGTCGGACTGCTCGGCTGATCTCCAAGTTCGTTCGACTCGAAACTTCCGCCTACACCCATTAGGAGGGATCCGTGAGGCGACTGCTCGGCACATCTTTGACTGCCACCTCTTTGACTGCATCCACTCTGACTGCATCCACTCTGACTGTATCCACTCTACTGACCGCACTGACTCTATTTCTGCTATCCGGTTCACCCAGCTTCGCCGAATCGACCGTGCCCGACGCAGCAGAACCCCCTTCTCCCCCGCCTGAGGACGTAGGGCGCCAAATGCTCCGGGCTGAGCTGAACCCACAGCTCTTTCCCGTTCCCAGCGAGTTGATCGACAACATCGACTTCTGGTTCAAGGTTTATACCGAATACGACAACCATGTGGTCCTGCTGCACGACGAATGGCATTTGGGGGTCATCTATGCTGCGCTGGATTTCAGTGAGCTCGACGCCTCGGGTGTCTCGGACAACCGAAAACGAAAGCGGCGTCGAGACGAAATTCGCAAGGCGCGAGAGAAGTACCGTCACATCCTTTCCCATCTCGCCTCGGGCAAGACCTCCAAGACCTACCCCAACGATCAAGCGCGGGTGGAAGCCCTCTTCGCCGACGTCCCGGGTGGGCGGAGCAAATACTCCACGGCTTTGAATCGGCTGCGCACCCAGACCTGTTTGAAGAATCGATTCGCAGAGGCGATCGAGCGTTCCGGTATCTACATGCCGACCATGGAAAAAATCTTCATCGAGCGCGGCCTACCTCTAGAACTCACGCGCCTTCCCTTCGTGGAATCCCTATTCCAATGGCATGCTCGATCGTCCGCTGCGGCCGGCGGGATCTGGCAATTCGTGCCTTCGACCGGCAGACAATTCTTGAGGATTCATGCGGAGCTCGACGAGCGCTACGATCCGATCAAGTCCACCGACGCGGCAGCTCGTTTCTTGGCCGACAACTTCGAAGCGCTCAAAACTTGGCCGTTGGCGCTCACCGCCTACAATCACGGCCGAAACGGAATGAAACGGGCCGTTCGCAAGCTCGGCACCCGGGATTTGGGCACGATTTCGCAAAAATACCGGTCACGGACTTTCGGCTTCGCCTCGCGAAATTTCTACAGCGAATTCGTCGCCGCCTGGCGTGCATACGAAGATCGAGCGATCCATTTTCCGGGCACCGAACCGTTTCCACCGCTCGAATTCGACGAATTCTTGCCCAGCACCTACGTCAACCTGCCCAAGCTCGCTCAGGGAGCCTCGATCGACTCCGACGTGCTCAAGAACATGAACCCCGCCCTTTCGCGCGAGGTTTGGGAGGGTCACCTCTTTTTTCCCAAGAGCTACCCCCTTCGGGTGCCCGCGGGTAGCAAAGAAACCGTGGAGAAGGCCTTTGTTGAGCTACCTTCCCAGCTCAAGAGCGCCCACCAAGTCGGTTTGCGCTACCAAGTTCGATCCGGCGACACCCTTGGAGCCATCGCGCGCAAATATGGAACGAGCGTGGGTGCCTTACAACGGGCCAATCGCTTGCGCGGCCACATCATTCGTGTCGGCCAAAAGCTGCTGATCCCACCCAGCAGCCGGGCGGGCTCGTCGAGGGTGGCTCGCGCCGCCGTAGCGACCTCCCCGGGCACCCACGTGGTGCGGACGGGCGAAAATCTCTCACGCATCGCCGGCCGCTACGGCACGTCGGTCGCAACCATCAAATCGGCCAATCGCCTGCGCGGCGATCACATCACCGTCGGCCAGCGTCTCACCATTCCAGGAGCTGACAGCGCGTCCACCCATCTCGTTCGCTCCGGCGAGAGCTTGGCGAAAATCGCCGGGCGTTACGGAGTCTCAGTCAGCGCTTTGCGCAAGGCCAACAAGCTTTCCGGGGATCTTATTCGTCCCGGCCAAGTGCTCTTCATCCCTTGAGCCGGCCTCGACCGCCGGCTCGGGCGGTTCCCAAGGGAAGCTCCCTGCCGAGGAATCCGTGGAGCCGACTCTTCCTGGCGGTCAAGGCCGGAATGGCGGCGGGCTTAGCTTTGGCCATCGATCATTGGACCGGCAATCCGGATCACGTTTCCTCGACTTTTATTGCCGTGGTCTGCGTCTCCCCCGTGGTCTTGATCGGCATTCGGAGAGCCCGCGATCAAGTCATGGGCAGCGCCATAGGTGGCACCTGTGGCACCCTGGCAGCCCTTGCCGGTCTGCCGCCGGAACTCGGAATTCCCGCTGCGGTTTCAGCGGGCGTGCTGATTTGCTTCCAGGCGGGATTTGGTCAGGGATACCTCTTGGCCAGCTTTGCCGCCCTATTCGTGCAAGCGGTTCCCTTTGGTCTGCCCATCGCTACTCTGGGAATTCGGGCGCTGGCGGTCTGCACGGGAGCCCTGAGCGGATTGCTGATCAATGTGGTCGTGTCTTCCTTCGCCTATCGGAGCATCTTCACTCGCCGGCTGCGAGACGCCGAATCCGCTGTAGCGCATCTCCTTCACCGGGCGGTCGACGAAGGTCCAGGTATCGCCAAATCAGGATTCCCCTACCTTCTAGGTCTAGGCCAGGAACTCGATGCTGCACGACACGAGCTGGAGCTTAGGCAAGAGCCCCTCGCATGGGCCGATGAGCTAAGGGATCGATTGGACCGTCTAGAGGGACTCCTGCATGTGACCGCCGAGCTCGACGCTCTGACCTGCCACCATGGTTTGCCCCGGGATGCAGCTCGCAGTGCATTGCAGCGAGCCATCGGGGGCGAGGAACAAGGTGTCAGTGAAGCCCAAGCGACCGCGCTGCCTGCCGAACTCAAGCCGATCCTCGATCGGCTTCGGCATCTGATCGATGGCGCTGACTTCTTGAATCCTACGCCGACGATGACAGAATAGGACCAACCCGCCCAGCCCAGTTGAACCAGAAGGAGTCGACATGCGACCGATCGTGGCACGCGACCTAATGAGCCCTGAAGTCTTGACCGCCAAAGCGGATTGGCCGGTGTCCGAGCTCGCTACTTTTCTTGCGGAGCAGGAAATCACGGGCGCACCCGTTGAAGACGAAGACGGATTTGTCGTCGGTGTGGTGTCCATGGTGGACATCGTGCGCGATCTCAACTGGCTGGAAGGCGGCGGCAGCTACCTGCACGTGCCGGATCGAATGATCAACGGCCTACAAGAGGTTCGTCTGGTTGACGAGGAAGCGCTGGTCCGCGACCTCATGACACCCGATCCTATTTCCGTGGATCCCGAGGCGGGGGTTTCAGAGGTGGCGATGACCATGTTGCGTCACCACCTGCACCGCTTGCTGGTGGTTGAGAACGGCAGCCTGGTAGGCATTGTCTCTACGTCGGACTTGCTGGGCCTGCTGATCGAGGGAGACGGTCAGTAGAGTCAGTCGGAGGCGACGCCCCCGTGCGGGCACTCAGGGGCCACCTAGATCGGGTCCTTCCAGAAATGCTATCGCGGGCGTCGGCCGGATGGGCTCTAGCTCGGCTCAACTTCCGATTTGCACCAAACTCTCATTTTGCAGGTTTTGAGCGATTGCCTCTTCCACCAAATCGCTATGGCAAGCGGCTTTCTCGCCCGAGGAAGCACCGACGGCTTTTTGGGTCTTGGAAGCCAGACGATGGATTTCTTCCGGTGAAAGGACCCCGCGCTTCTGGAGGATTTCCTTCTGCTCCTCGGTCAACGCTTCGGTGATCTTGGGTTTGTCCCAGGCAAAGGCTTGCTCCTTGCCCGATGCGAACTCAACGATCTCCTTCGAGATCCTGACACTGCACCAATCGTGCCCGCACATCGCACAGAAATCCGTGTCCACGTCGAGATCCTCGTCGTGGAAAGCGCGTGCCGTATCCGTATCAAAGGCCAGGTTGAAGTGCTCTTCCCAATTGAGCGCCGCCCGCGCTTGGGTCAGCTCGTCGTCCCAATCGCGCGAACCGGGGATGCCCAAGGCCACATCGGCAGCGTGTGCCGCAATCTTATAAGCCACACAACCTTGTTTGACGTCGTCGCGCTTCGGCAGGCCCAGGTGCTCCTTGGGTGTGACGTAACACAACATTGCAGCGCCGTGATAGGCCGCGGACGTGGCGCCAATGCAGCTCGTCATGTGGTCGTAACCGGGAAAAACGTCGGTCACCAACGGTCCGAGGACGTAAAAGGGTGCGCCGTGGCAAATGCGCCGTTGTAGCTTCATGTTGTATTCGATTTGGTCGAAAGAGACGTGTCCCGGTCCTTCGACCATCACCTGGACTCCTTTAGCCCAGGCCCGCTCCGTCAGCTCGCCCAGGGTTTCCAACTCCGCGAGCTGGGCGTCGTCGGTGGCATCCGCCAGTCCACCCGGACGCAGGCCGTCGCCGAGAGAGAAACTGACGTCGTATTGGCGCATGATGTCGCAGATCTCGTCGAACATTTCGTACATGGGATTCTGCTTGCCGTGCACCAACATCCATTTGGCCAACAGCGATCCGCCGCGGCTGACGATACCGATCAGGCGATCTTTGACGTATGGAAGATGCTCCCTGAGCACGCCGGCATGCACGGTGAAGTAGTCCACGCCTTGTTTGGCCTGATGCTCAATTTGGTCGAGGATAATGTCGTAGCTCAGGTCCTCGATCCGTCGCCCTATGATCATGGAGTAAATCGGCACCGTGCCGATCGGCACGGTGGAATCGCGGATGATCGCCTCGCGGCAGGCGTCGAGATCACCCCCGGTGGACAGGTCCATGACCGTGTCGGCTCCCCAACGCACGGACCAGCGCAGCTTGTCGACCTCTTCTTCGGTGCCCGACGACACCGGCGAAGCCCCGAGATTAGCGTTGATCTTGGTCTTGGAAGCGCGCCCGATCGCCATCGGGTCGAGACGATAACCAAGGTGCACCCGATTCGCGGGAATGATCAGACGCCCCGCGGCCACCTCGTCTCGGATCTGAACCGCGGTCAGATGGGGCTCGCGCTCGGCGACCCGTTTCATCTCATCGGTAATCTCGCCCAGCCGAGCCCGTTCGAGCTGGGTCACCGCTTGGCCGGCGAGTCGGCCGGCGGGATTGAAGTCCCAGGCGGTTTTCTCCGACGCCGACGGCATGCCGGGTGTGTCCGGAGAAGAAAAAGTCAGTGGGCCGCCGATGTCGGCCTTCAGCGCAAAGCTGCCCGGAGTCGTGCCCTGATGGGTTGACGAAGGGTCCGAGGCGCCGTGGGACGGCAGATTCCAACGGGAAGTCGGAGACGGGAGTTCGGACGAAGAGTTGGGCATGGGGCGCTCCTCTAGGTGTGAGGCCAGGGCCGCCCGGCTCATAGAGGTGCGTATTGCTCGCTTCCCTACGCCGGCACGATCCGGATCAGGTTCGACGGGTGCATCTCAGCGGTCATTGGACCGCGCCCCGAGCGTCGGCAGATTCTAGCAGGCTGGATTTCTCAACCGGGGGTGGAATCCGAGGAATTCGAGGAATTCGACAAATCGGAGGACAGCTCGGTCAGACTCCGTCGGTCGGTCCACACAGCGGAAACCGCCACCAAGACCAAAAGCAGACCGGACAATATCCAAGAGCCTTCGGGGCCGTAGGCGCCTCCCGTCACTCCCTCCGAACCTTCGAGCTTATGGTTGAACAGCCGGGGATAGAGGCTGCCGGAGATGGGTAGGGATAGAACACAACCAAGAATCACGTTCCAAGCTCCGGCGAAGAGGGTCGGCATCCACAGGCTACCGGTCTTCTCCCGCATCGCGGCCAAGGCGAGGCCCAGCAGGAAAACGTTGAGAAGCGCGACACTGCCGATTTCTGGGTGTCCGGCGTATAAGGCCACCGCCAAGAGATTGGTCAAACCTGCGGCATGAACCCAGGAGAATCTCTCTCGGAACGTCGAGTAGATATAACCCCGAAAGATCAGCTCATCCTGAAATGAGATCAACAGGAAGGCGAGAGCGAGGTGTATGAAATCCCATGCACCTAGGGGAATATCCACGCTGGTGAGCGGCTGTTCGAGGTTCCACTGAGCCACCCTCGAGCTGACCATCGGCGTGATGCTCATGAACCAAACCATGAGGGTCAGGGCTGCCGCCAAGCAGCCCAGCAGAGCTTCGGTGCCGGCCGTACGAGGTCGACGCAGGCCGATCGTCGAAGGGCTCGCCGAATCAAATTTAACGATGAAGAACCAAGCGATCCAGAGGATCAAGGGCAGGGTCCCGGCGCGCAGCCAAAGACCCAACACCGGATCGACCTCTTCTTCGCCTTGAAAGATTCTCTGCACCGCGGCCGGATTTAGGGCGCCCACATCCAACCATTGAGCCAAAGACACAAGGGCAGAGGCTCCAAAGCTGATGCCGAGCAAAGCGGCCAAAAAGAAGGAAAAAACCCGAAGGGCCAGCGTCGAAATCAACGGCGCCGGCCCAGATTCAGGAGACTCGGGCCCAGGAAACTCGGGCCCAGACTGCTCGGGTTCGGGCGACCCGGGGGATGTCGGTTCCGCGGCCACTCAGCCTCGGAAGCGACGGAGGATCAACGCCCCGTTGGTCCCCCCGAAACCGAACGAATTGGTTAAGGCCACCTCGAGATCCACCTGTCGCGGAGTGTGTGGAACGAAGTCGAGATCTGCCTCGTCGTCGGGATGATCCAAATTGATCGTCGCCGGCAAGACTTGATGTTTGACCGCAAGCGCCAAAATACCGCTTTCCAGGCCACCCGCAGCCCCCAACAAATGGCCGGTCGACGACTTGGTCGACGACATAGCTATTTGGTAGGCGTGATCTCCGAAAACGGACTTCACCGCTTTCACCTCACCGAGATCTCCAAGGGGAGTCGAGGTGCCGTGGGCGTTGATGTACTGGACCTGCTCCGGGTTTAAGGACGCGTCGTTCAACGCCTCCTTCATCACCCGAGCCGCGCCGCCCCCAGAGGGATCCGGCGCAGAAATGTGGTAAGCGTCGGCGCTCATGCCGTAACCCACGACTTCGGCGTAGATGTCGGCACCCCGTTTCTTAGCTCCCTCGAGTTCCTCGAGAACCAAGATGCCGGCCCCCTCGCCCATGACGAAGCCATCTCGATCGCGATCCCACGGACGAGAAGCCTTGGTGGGCTCGTCGTTGCGCGTCGACAACGCTTTCATCGAGCTGAAACCCGCCATGGCCAACGGAGTAATCACGCTTTCTGCTCCGCCGGTGATCATCGCGTCCGCACGTCCGGTTTGGATCAACCGGAACGCGTCGCCCACGGCATGCAAACCCGTGGTGCAAGCGGTGGCAGGGGCCGAGTTCGGACCCTGGGCTCCGAATCGAATCGAAACCTGTCCGGCCGCCAAATTGACGATCAAGGAGGGGATGAAGAAAGGCGAGACCCGACTGGGGCCTCGTTCTAGGAGCGTCTTGTGCATCGCCTCGATCACCGGCAAGCCGCCGATGCCCGAGCCGATCACCACCCCTACCCGCTCACGGTTGCTGTCGTCGATCTCCAGGCCCGAATCGGCCATGGCAAAATCCGACGCGGCAATCGCGTAATGGATAAAAGTGTCGCTCTTTTTCGCATCCTTCTTGGACACGTATTCAAAGGGGTCGAAACCGTCGACCTCGCCGGCGATTCTGGCCGGATAGTCCGAAGCATCGAATCGGGTAACGGGTCCGATCCCGCTGGCGCCGTCCATGAGGCCCTGCCAGGTGGGCTCGGTACCAATCCCTAACGGGGATACCAAACCCACTCCGGTGACCACCACACGGCGATTTGTGGTGAAGCTCAAAGGATGGCTCCTAAGTCAGACAGCTCGAGAACTCAACTTTTCTCGGCGTTCTCGCCGATGTAGCCGACCGCATCCTCGACTTTGGCAATCTTCTCGGCATCTTCGTCGGGGATTTCGATGTCGAACTCCTCCTCAAACGCCATCACCAGCTCTACGATATCGAGGGAATCAGCCCCTAGGTCGTCGGTGAAGCTGGCGCTCGGCACCACCTCAGCAATTTCGACGCCCAGTTGGTCTGCAATGATCGACTTGACCTTGTCTTCGATGGACATGATCTATATATCCTCCAGGGGAATTTGGGTCGGAACCAATCAGACCCGCGGTTTCTAGCATAAAGGGTGCGGGGAGTCCAACGCGTGGGGTACCCCCCCCCGTTTGGGCCTCTCCGCGCGACGACGCGGATGCAAATCTTAGATGTACATGCCGCCGGAAACGTTGAGCACTTCGCCGGTAATATATCCGGCTTCTGCCGAGGCCAAGAAAATCACCGGTGCGGCAATGTCTTCCGGGCTGCCGAAACGTCTCACGACAATGGCCTTTTCGAGCTGCTCGCGCACCCGATCACCGAGATCTTCGGTCATCGACGTTTCGACAAATCCAGGGGCCACCACATTGACCGTGATGTTACGCCCCCCCAACTCCTTGGCCAAGGACTTGGACATACCGACCAAACCCGCTTTGGAAGCCGCGTAGTTGGCTTGACCGGGATTGCCCATCAAACCCACCACCGAGGACACAAAGATGATCCGCCCGTAACGTCTGCGCATCATACCCCTCACCATCTCACGGGTCACTGCGTAAGCGCCGGTGAGATTGGTGTTGATGACCTCTTGCCACTGATCCAATCCCATGCGGGCAAAAAGACCGTCGCGGGTGATTCCCGCGTTGTTGACCAGAATATCGATCTCCGAAAAAGCCTCGGGAAGCTGCCCGAGCTGCTCGGCCATGTCGGCCGGACGAGAAATGTCGAGGGCCAAAGGCTGGGCTTCGCCTCCCGCTGAACGAATCTCATCGGCGACCGACTCCAACTTTTCCACGGAGCGAGCCGCCGGAATCACGCGCGCCCCCCGCTGTGCCAGCTGCAAAGCTATGGTGCGGCCGATACCTTGGGACGCTCCGGTCACCAAGGCCGTCTTTCCATCGAGTCGAAACATGTCAACCTCGTCCTTTCGAGTCAAATGGCCGGTCGAATTCAGGGTCTTAATACTTGTTGGGTCTGTGCCGTTGGGTCTGTGCCGTTGGGTCTGTGCCGTTGGGTCTGTGCCGTCGCATCAAGTGCCGAGTAAACTCACGAAGCCGTCCAGGCTGGCCGGCTCCGGCAGCCCATGCCAGTCGACACTGGGGTCAATTCTTTTTCCCAACCCTTGAAGCACCTTGCCGGGACCGACCTCCAGGATCGTCTCGACGCCATTGGCGATCAAGCCTTGGATCGTGTCGGTCCAATACACAGGTCCGTCGATTTGACGGATCAAGGCGTCACGAGCTTCGGCCCCGAGGGATGTGGGTCGAGCATCGATATTGGTCCACACCGGCACCCTAGGGTCTGAAAACTGCGCGGCCTCGAGGTCCGGCGTCAGCTGCTCACGAGCCGGTGCCATCAGGGGTGAGTGGAACGGCGCCGAGACGGGCAGCATCTTGGCCAGCTTGGCCCCGGCTTGTTTGGCAGCGGCAGCGACCCGCTCAACCGCCGCGGTATGCCCTGCGACCACCAACTGCTGAGGAGAATTGAGATTGGCGAGGGTGCAGACCTCATCGCCCTGCTCAACCTCGGCCAAAACCTGTTCGAGCTGGGGTCGATCGAGACCCAAAACCGCGGCCATCGCGCCTTGGCCGACCGGAACCGCTTCCTGCATCAATTGGCCCCGACGCCGGACCAATCGTAAGGCGGTACCGAATTCCAGGGCCCCGGCCGCGACCAGGGCCGAATACTCACCCAGGCTGTGTCCGGCCATGGCGACGACGGAAAGCTGATCACCGGCCACCTCTTCCAACACCCGAAACATCGCCACGGAGCAAGCCAAAATCGCCGGTTGGGTGTTGGCGGTCAGTTGGAGGTCCTCAGCCGGGCCCGACCAACACAGGTCGGACAGAGAAAAGCCTAAGGCGTCGTCCGCTTCTTCAAAAGCTCGTCGGGCAATCTCGTGGGTCTCAGCCCAATCTCGGCCCATGCCAACACTTTGAGAACCTTGACCAGGAAAAACCACTGCCAGCTTAGCCATCGATAGAGTCCTGAATTTCTTTAGGGATCACAAGATCTTCTTTAGGGGTCACAGAGCATCAAGGAAGTAAAGCCGCTTCTTGGGCGTGAAGCTCCGCAACCTTGTCACGAATCTTGTTGTGCAGGTCTGCGGCAGCGAATCCGTGGGCACCTCGAATGGCATTCTTGACCGCTTTGGCGTTGGATCGGCCGTGGCCGATAAAACAGCCCGCTTGCACACCGAGTAGCGGCGCTGCGCCGAACTCGCTCCAATCGGTTTGCCGGCGGTAGGATTCCAAGGCCGGTTTCGCTAACCAATAGCCGATGCGAGTTCGCCAAGTGCCGGCCAATTCCCTTTTGATCAAGGATCCCAAATACCCGGCCAAGGACTCCGAGGTTTTCAACACCACGTTACCGACGAAACCGTCACAGACGATAACATCGACCGTGCCCCGAAAGACGTCGCGGCCTTCAACGTTGCCGACAAAATTCAGCCCGGTTTCTTTCAGCACCTTAAAAACTTGGCGGGTCAGATCCGTGCCTTTGGAGGCTTCCTCGCCCACCGACATCAAACCGATTCGCGGTGAAGGGGTGCCGATGATCTCTTGGGCGAAGAAATGGCCCATGACCGCAAACTGACGCAAATGCGCCGCCCGCGAGCTGAGATTAGCCCCGACGTCCAGAACTACGGTTCGTCCTTTTCGATTGGGAAAAACTCCCGCCAGGGCAGGGCGCTCAACTCCGGGGATCGTTCCAATCACCGTTTTCGCCACGATCATGGCGGCCCCGGTATTGCCCGCGGTCACCATGGCCTGGGCCCGGCCTTCTTTGACCAATCGGGCGCTGACGCGCACCGATGCGTTGCGCTTCTTGCGCACCGCCACGGGCCGCTCCTCCATCGCCACCACCTGATCGGCGTGCTCAATCGAGCATTGCCCGGAAGCCAACAAGGCGGCACCGCCCGCAACCCGCCGGAGTTCGCTCTCAATCTGAGAGCGATCACCCACTAGGATCACAGGAATCCCGCCTTCAGCCGCCATCACGGCGCCTTGCACGACGGAACGCGGAGCGTAATCTCCGCCCATCGCGTCAACGGCGATCGTCAGTGGCCTTGATTCCATCGTAGCGGCGAGGACAGGCCTCGCCTTACTCGGATCAGAAGTTGCCTTGGACCTCGATCACTTCGCGGTCCCGGTAGTGCCCACAGGAACCACACACACGATGGGGCAGCTTAGCCTCCCCACAATTGGAGCAATTGGAGGTGCCGGGACGGCTGAGGGCATCGTGAGCCCGGCGCCGGTCGCGGCGGGCTTTGGATTGACGTCGTTTGGGATTAGCCATGTTTCAGAGTCTCCATCGCGATGACCATTAGGCGGTCATCGGTCTTCTATAGACCGGAGCTGGAGGTCTTTTCCTCGTCCGGTCAGCTGAAAAATCGTTCCAGAAGTCTTGCTTTCCTGTACCAGCCACGTCGAGGCGTCAGCCCTTGGCCAGCCCTTTCAGCGCTGCCCAACGGGGATCCACCTCAGCATCACAATGACACGCTCCCTGATTCAGATCCGATCCACAGCTGCCACAAAGACCCGCGCAATCCGTCTTGCACAAAGGCTTCATCGGCAGTCCGAGCTGGACCTGATCGACCACCAAAGGCCGGGTGTCGAGCAGGGGTGTGCCTAACATAAGAACCCCGAGATCTTCCCGTTCCAGGTTCACCTCGTCCTCTACCTCAGCGGCCCCTTCTGCCGACTGAATTCCGATCAGGAAGTCGATTTCGGGGGTCACCTCGGAATGAATCTCTCCGAGGCAGCGAACGCAGGACAAAGTCTGCTCATACGCGAGGGTGAGGCGAAGCACGAAACCCGACGTCGTGACGTCGATGGAGCCACGGCAGTCGATGGGTCCGATGTCGAGAAGATCGTCGTGGGCCAGCTCGTCAGGGGCGAACTCTATGGTTTCCCGCCAAATGAAACGCGGGTCGCCGAGCTGATCGAGGCGAATTTCCATGAGAATTCCCCCAGAAGCCGAGCCAGATGGGAGAGGTTAAGGCATCCCCGCCCCGCTGTCAATCGGCCTTTGAAATGGTCTTTGTCGCGCTGTCCCTCGGTGGTCCAACGATGATCCCTGCCAGGTCCCTCACCTTATTCGACTCGGAGCCAGAGAGTGGCCGGAGCACCTCGAACCACGAGCTCCATTCGCTGCCAAGGTGCAGCCAGGCCGGCTAGGAATCGGTCCGCTTCCCGCCACCGGACCAATTGCTCCCGTGACCACAGAGGCGCTCGCTCCAATCCTCGTCGGATTCTGCTCACTTCGCCGGCCGCCGGCGACAGCTCCACCCACAGGCCGAAGACGAGAGCATCCTCGACGGCGGGTGAGCCTAGCAGTGCTTCCACCTCCGGCGCCAGGGTCTGCCCCTGAGAAAGGCCTACCGAATCGGTGGCGACCACCTTGAGGCCGGCTACCGAGCCGGAACTCGGTTTTCGCCCGGCCATGCTGAGCAACCCTTCCGCCGGTAACCCCCAACGCTCAATCCCGGGCCGGTGAATCACCGCGCCGCGGGGAAGCTCCGCGATTTGATCGGACGCTTGACCGATCAACGCCATGGCTTGGCCACCGGCGCCGAGTGGCCCGTCCGCGGCGGAGACTGCCAACAACAGTGCTCGAGCTTGGGCCATCACCTCAGAAGTCGTGGGTGGCCGCTTTTTGGCCAGGTCGGACACCAACTCGATCCCTTGATCGTCGACGAATAAGTAGTAGCGTCCTTCCGGCAAAGGCTTGCGGGTGGATCGGGCTTCCGCCACCAGGACCGGTCGGCGACCCGGGCTGGATAGGGGCCCCTTGTCCCGACGACCGAATGAGGGTGGAAAAGTACCGCCTTCGACGAAGCTCACTGCACCCTGTGAGCTGACCGTCCAGACGTTGCCGTGCCAATGCACAGATAAACGCCCTTCGTCGGTCAGGAGGTCCCCGCCTGCCAGCCAAGGATTGCCGGCCAATCTGCCCGCCAAGCGAAAAAAAGAAGCGGCGGTTGGATAGACGTCGGCTGCCACCACGAATCTCTTGCCTGCTCGATCGGTCGCGATCGCGAGGGAGCGCGACGGCGGAACCCTCAGGTTACCGAATCGGGGCAAGGCAGGGCTGGGCAAGGCGGCTAGGCGCAGGGCGGCTTGAAAGGTACCTGTGTCAAGACCGAAGTCTTCCAAGGCGCCTAGATTCTGGTGGGGAAAGGGAATCCAAACCGCCAAGGGGAGTTCAGGATGGTGTAGCAAGCGGGCCGGCAACCCTCCGTTGGGCAACGCCGGCCGAGCACGCGCGCCGTACCAAAAGTAGAAGTGGCCCACTAGAGCCGCGATGCATAAAACCGCAGCAATCAGTCGCCACGATCTCCGCACCCTCGCCGGCAAATTAGGATCACGCCCCATGGTCGACATTTTCCTGCATGTCGACGGCATAACGCCAGGCTGCGACCGTGGCATCGGAGGTTTTCCGCCAACTAAAAGCCTCCGACCTTTGACGGCTGATCCCCCGGAGCTTCTCCCTCAAAGTTCGATCTCCGTCGATCTTGGCCAAAAGATCTCGCCAAGCTCCGACGTCACGACTTGGAGCATAAAGGGCAGCTTCTCCACCGACCTCGCGCAGGACTGGAATGTCGGCCAACAACAAGGGCACCCCGACCGCCATCGCTTCCACCGCCGGCAGCCCAAATCCTTCGTAGAGCGACGGCAAAGCTACCCACTGGGCCGCCGAATAGACCCCGACCAGCTCTTGCTCGCTCAAATATCCCATTCTGCGGCACCAACCCGCCTGCTCCGCGTCCTCGATCTGAGCCTTGATCTGTTCCGTCTTCCAACCCAAGCCACCACAAAGGACCAACGAAAGCCCCTTCGTCCGAGAGCCCTGAGCGACCCGGGGACCCACGAGCTGATCGCGGTACTCGGCAAAGGCCGACAAGAGGGTTTCGAGATTTTTGCGCGGCTCCACAGTGCCGACAAAGAGCACGTAGCGGTCGGGCAGCCCTGCGGGGACTTTGGCCTCGACCCCCAGGGTTGAGCCCGGTGCCAGGTGAACAGCCCGGACCCTTTGCTCGGCTGCCAACCCTTCCGCGACGATCTCCTTTTTGACCGCTTCGCTGTCGGTCAGCACCAAGGCAGCCTTCTTCGCCGTGTCCCTCAGCTGCCTCGACAGGTCTTCGCGAGTGGACTCGCGCATGGTCTCGGGCACCACCAGCACGGAGAGGTCGTGAATCGTCGCCACCAAATGCCCTCCGCACCTACCGAACCGAGCCGGGAGGAAATAATTCGGGGCAAAGAGAACTCGGTTGCGGTCGTAGGCGATCAACTTCTGCTCGTGGGGCCGTAGGCGGTCCGTGAGCCAATACCAAACGATGCTGAAATCCTCAGGTATTCGGTAACGAACGCGTTCCAGAGCAGGGCCTTCGGGAATTGCCACCATCGGATCGGGGGTATCCCCTTTATCCACCAAACCAGGTCCATAGAGCCTCAGCCTGATGTCATCGCGGTCCGCCATGGCCTGCAATAAGCGGTAGAGGTACCAACCAATGCCGGTCAAGGGTTCCCAAAACGGGGAGATGTCCACTGCCACCGTTAAACGAGGCTCGTTCCTGCGCGCTCGCACCTTGGCCCGTTGGCCCCTCAGGAATCTCCAAGACGCCATCAGCCTGCCCGGACGCAATCCCGACAGCCAAAGCTTGAGGTAGTGCCAACCCAAGAGGTGGGCCAAATGCCGAAACCTGCTCCAAAGCTTCTTGGGATGCAGGGGCGACAGCAAACGGCGTACGGAACGATACGGATCCCAACTCAACTCTTTCCCCTTGCGGCTACCTTATTCCCTTGTGGCCATCCCGATTCCCTTGTGGCCATCCCGGCCCTGATCGGTGCTTCAGGCGCGCTTCCCGCGAATTCGAAGCTTGTGCTTTGACTCGGCTCTAAGCCTCGAATACACTGCCCGAGCGGGTCTTCGGAATCTGCTCGACCCCACCGCGACGGGCCCTCCGGGTCCCCTCGACGTGACGGCCTCCCGCCTAAGGGCCGACTCGGTGGCTCGACTCCGGCCCGATCACGACGAGCATCACGGCTTCCGGCGCCGCCCTGAGAGCGTCGATCTCGAATTAAACCGGTAGCTCCGGCAACCTGAGCGGCGCGCGCCATGCTAGCCGTGGGCCACGGATCCAGCAACAGACGAATCTGCTTCCCCTTTGCCTTCGGAGCTTGTGCGTGACTTATCGGATCGCCATTGACGCCAGAAAAATCACAGATTTCGGTATCGGCACTTACGTCCGGAATCTGATCAACGAGCTCGCGCAGCTCGACCGAGAAAATCGCTACTTCCTACTGACCGGTCCAGCCGGTCGCGAAGCCCTGCGGGATTTACCGGAGAATTTCGAAATCGTCTTGAACCGGGCTCCGGTTTATTCGATCCGGGAGCTTTACGCCCTGTCTTGGCGCCTCTTGAGGCTCAAGGTCGACCTCTATCACGCGACCCATTACGTGCTGCCATTGTGGGTGCCTTGTAAGGCGGTCGTTACGATACACGACATCATTCACTTGCTCTATCCCGAATACCTGCCCAACCGATTCGCTTACGTCTACGCGGAGAAAATGATCCGGCGAGGCCTCAGCCGCGGGGACCGAATTATCACGGTCTCCCACAATACGCGCTCCGATCTGCGGGACTTCTTCGGCGTCCAAGGACGAAAAATCGAGGTGGTGCACAACGGCATCGAGGATGTTTTTCGGATCCAATTGGCCGACGACGAGCGAGACCGCCGGCTCGCAGAGCTGGGCATCCAACCGGGCTACCTGCTCTTCGTGGGCAATCCGAAACCCCACAAAAACCTCGACAATGTGGTGTTGGCCTATGCCCGAGCACGCGAACTCTACGATTTCGACGCTCCCTTGGTTTGCGTGGGAGATCGCTCAGGCATCGAATTTAAGATTCGCCAGCGCGCCGAGCAGCTCGGCCTCCAGGATCAAATCGTGCTTTTGGGTCATGTGGACCAAGCAGTCCTACCGGCGATTTACCAGGGGGCGCGCCTCTTTCTCTACCCAACCCTTTACGAAGGTTTCGGTCTACCGGTAGTCGAAGCCATGGCCTCGCGCGTGCCGGTGATCACCTCCAACACTTCCGCGTTGAAAGAGATCGCAGCGGGTTACGCCCATCTGGTCAACCCTCTGGACGTAGAAGCCATGGCCACCGCCATCGTGCAATGCCTCTCCGACGAGGAACACCACAGCTCCCTGCGCAAGGTGGGGGAAAGGCGATCCCAAGACTTCAGCTGGAGTCGCGCTGCTGCGAGGACCCTCGACATCTATCGGCTGGCTCTCGAATCCGGCAGGGGTCGGTCGGACTCCCGCCCTAAATCCAAACGGCAATGACGGATTCGAATCTTTCCTTCGCCCAGGCCACCAAAGGCTTGCGGGTGGCATTGATCCACGATTGGCTCACCGGCATGCGAGGTGGTGAGAAGGTCCTGGAGGCCATAGCCGACCTCTTCCCGACTGCACCGATCTATACCCTCTTCCATTTCCGTGGGTCGGTTTCCGCCAAGCTCGAGGCGCACCCCATTCACACCTCTTACCTTCAGAGCCGTTGGACCCGCCCTTTCCTGCGCAAGCATTACCGTCATCTGCTGCCTTTTTTTCCGACGGCTATCGAGGATTTCGACCTCACCGGCTACGACTTGATCATCTCCACGAGTCATTGCGTGGCCAAAGGGGTATTGCCGGGTCCTGATGCCTTACACTTTTGTTATTGTCACAGCCCCATGCGTTATGCCTGGGATCAAGAGCATCAATACTTCCCTGAACGCAAGGGGCCGATCGCCCGATTTCGCTCATTTCGGATCTCACAATTGCGCCTTTGGGACGTCGCTTCCTGCCCAAGAGTCGACCACTTCTGGGCCAATTCTTCCTTTGTTGCGCGCCGCATACAGCGCTTTTACGGACGCCGAGCCGAAGTAGTGCACCCGCCGGTGGACATCCGAGCCTTCAAGTCGGATGCCGCAGTCGGAGCTGAAAAGGAGGGTAGAAGCCATGACACAGGGACATATACAATAGCCGATGGAAAAACTGAGGGTGAATATGCCCTGGCCGTGTCGGCTCTCGTGCCATACAAAAAATTGGATCTTGCGATCCAGGCATGTGAGCTCGCGGGTTTGGAGTTGAGGATTGTTGGAACCGGACCCGAGCTATCGTCATTGGAAAAAATTTCTAAGGGTCGAACCAGGCTTCTCGGCAGGGTCGACGACGAGCAATTGCAGAGGCTCTATCAACGGGCTTCTTTCTTTGTTCAACCAGGGATAGAAGACTTCGGCATCGCCGCCGTCGAAGCCTTGGCCGCCGGCACGCCGGTCGTGGCCCAAGGCCGTGGTGGCGTGCTGGATATTGTGCAAGACGGCGTTCACGGAGTCCTATTCGAGGGCTCCAATCCCAACCAGATCGCCGCAGCAATTGACAAATCTCTCAAGATTCGATTCAATCCATTGGAATTGGAGAGTCGTGCGGCCCAGTTTTCATCGGAGCGCTTCGCCCAAAAGTTGGAAGCCTCGATTGGGAACAGGCTCGTAAGCAGGCAGAGATTGGGCAGCACGGCCCAGCCCACGGAGAGGAAATGATTCGCAAGCAAAAGAGAAGCAATGCACTCCTCTACTTGACCGGCGATCTGATCGCAACCCTTCTCGCCTTTTTTGTCGCTTGGCTGATTCGTTTTGAACTCGGGATTCCACCTCTCACCAAAGGTGTTCCCGATTTTGCTCGTTATTTGCAGGTCCTTCCCATCGTTCTCGCGGTGTGGCCCGTGGTGTTCTATTTCCACGGTCTCTACCAAAGCCGTCGAGATCGCAGCCGGGTCGACGAAGCCCTGACCATCATGTTGGCGGTTTTTTTCGCCACATTCCTGATTTCTGCCGTCCAAGCCTGGTATCGCCCTACCCTATCCGCCGATTCCGACACGCTTTTCACCTACAGTCGGGCCTTCATCGGCATCTTCGTCGTTGCCGACCTTTTCCTGGTGGTCGCGGCACGGGTCTTGACCCGTTACGGACTTCAGCGACGGCGCTTAGCGGGCCATAACCTGCAGCGGATCTTGGTAGTTGGCGCCGGAAATCTGGGCAAAGAGATCGTCAGCAAGCTCCAAGGGCATCGAGAACTGGGGTTTGAAGTGGTCGGATTTCTAGACGACGATCGCGGCAAGGCGGGACGCCGGTTCCTCGACGTTCCCGTGCTCGGATCCCTCAAGGACGTGGAATCGGCCTTGGAGACCTATCGAATCGACCAGGTCTACGTGGCCCTACCCCTCGAAGCCCACCGCAAGATGATGCGCATCATGGAATGCGTCAGTCGCCATTGCGTCGAGGTCAAGCTGGTTCCCGACGTCCTGCAGTACGCGACACACCACGCGAGCCTGGAAGACCTCGACGGCACCCCCGTGATCAATCTGTCCCAGGTGCCCTTGCAGGGCTGGAGCAGCCTCGCCAAACGGGCCATGGACATCGCCATCGCCGCTGCGGGTCTGATCGTGCTCTTGCCGTTTTTCCCGATTGTGGCTTGGCTCATTTGGCGCGAGGATCGCGGGCCTTTGTTCTACAAACAAGAGCGCATGGGATTGGACGGCAAGAGCTTCATGATTCTCAAATTCCGATCCATGCGGGTCGATGCCGAGTCCTCGACCGGACCGGTTTGGGCGATCAAAGGTGATTCGAGACGCACGGCCTGGGGCAGCTTCATGCGCCAATGGTCCATCGACGAGCTTCCCCAGTTGTGGAATGTGCTGATGGGAGAGATGTCGATCATCGGACCGCGGCCAGAGCGGCCCACATTTGTCCACGAGTTCAAACACAAGATTCCCGATTACATGTTGCGCCACCGGGTGAAGGCCGGAATCACCGGTTGGGCCCAAGTTCACGGTTGGCGCGGCAATACCTCGATTAAGAAGCGCATCCAATATGACCTCTACTACATCCAGAATTGGTCGTTCCTATTGGATCTCAAAATCCTCTGGATGACCTTCCGTAGCGGCATCTGGCACAACGCTTATTGATCCCTACTGACTTGCCTATTGATTTTTCTGCGGGTGGGTTGCTCAGCGCTTGGATCGCAGCCAGCCGTGAAGTCGCTCTGCATCCCAAGTATTGATGCAGGATTCCGGCTCCATGCCCGCGCGACGGGCGGTCAACACTCCATAACTCACGAAGTCGAAGTGGCGCACGTCGTGGGCGTCGGTATTGATCGCGATCTTGACCCCGGCATCTAGGGCGGCTTTGAGGTGGGTATCGCGCAGATCCAGCCGGTGCCAGTTGGAGTTCAGTTCGAGGGCGGTATCGGCCTCTAGAGCCGCGGCGATCAACGCCTTCAGATCCGGTGACAGACCTTCTCGCCGATTGATGATCCGACCGGTCGGATGACCGATGATATGCACCAGCGGATGGCGGATCGCCCTCAACAACCTCTCGGTCGCGGTGGCAGGATCTTGGCGCAGGGCCGCGTGGGGAGAGGCCACCACAATATCCAGCTCTGCCAAAAGCTCGTCGTCGTAGTCCAGGCTTCCGTCCGACAGGATGTCGACCTCGGAGCCGGCCAGGATTTTGATTTCGGAGACCGCCTCGTCCGCCTCGCGGATCGCCTCGATGTGGCGCTTCAGCCGATCCTCAGAAAGACCGTTGGCAATCGGCTGGCTCTTCGAATGATCGGTCACCGCAATGGTGTGGAATCCGCGGCCGGCCGCTTCGCGGGCCAGCTCTTCGATCGACAGCCGACCGTCGCTCGCTGTGGTGTGGGCGTGCAGCTCGGCGCGGATATCGGACAGCTGAATCAGGGGTTTATCCCCCCTCTCGAATTCTCCGCGGTCCTCCCGCAGCTCAGGGGCAACCCAAGGTAGACCCAAATCGGCATAGATGTCCTGCTCTGCCCGAGCCGCCAAGGGTTCGACACCGGAATCCTGAGGACGTTCGTCCGTGCCCGAAAAAAGGCCGTATTCGTTCAGGCGCTTGCCCTGCTTGATCGCCAGCTCCCTCAACCGCACATTGTGCTCTTTGGAGCCGGTGAAATACATCAACGCCGCACCGTAAACGTTCTGGGGCACGATCCGCAGGTCTACCTGCATCACCACCGCGCCGGACTTCACACGCACCGACGATTTGGTTTCTCCCTTGGCCAGCACTTGGGTCACCCGCGGCATGGAGACGAAAAACTCTCGAACGACCTCCGGATCTTCGCACGACACCAAGAAATCGAGATCGCCGATGGTCTCGCGGCCACGCCTCAGGCTGCCCGCATATTCGGCCCGCTGCACTCCGTCGAGTTCGACCAGCTCTTGTCGAATCTCGATCGCCAAAGGCTCCGCGAGCCCAATCGGCACCCTATCCCCCGACTGCTCGTTGAAGGCGATGGCCTTGCGAATATTGGCGATGGTTTTTTTGCCCATGCGCGGAACTTTCGCCAGCTCATCGTCCGACGCCGCCTTCAGATCTTCCACCGAGGCAATGCCGAGTTCTTCCCACAATGCTTTCGCCGCTTTGGGACCAATGCCGGGAATTTCGAGCAGCTCAAAGACCCCCGCCGGCACTTTCTGCAGCAGCTCCTTGTGCTCGGTCATCTCACCGGTTTCAATCAGCTCGACGATTTTCTCCGCCATGCCCTTGCCGATGCCGTCGAATTCCGTCAACCGTTTGACCGCCGTCGCCAGGTCCTGCTCGACCACGGCGCGCACGTCTTCGGTCAAGTCTTCAACCACTCGCGACGCTCGGGCGTAAGCGTTGACCCGGAATCGATTGGCGCCGAGGATTTCCAATCCTGAGGCCATCTGGTCAAAAAGTCCGGCCACCTCTTTGTTGCTGCTCATCTGTTGCCGCTCATCTGTTGCTGCTCATGCTCGTCGGAATCCTCTTTGCCCGGCACACTGCGCGCCGAAATCGACTGCGGATGGCCGGGTCAGGAACTCTCGGTCGAATCGTCGACCACGGACTCACCAAAGACCGGCTTTTTCGGCGGCTCCGGCTTATCGAGTTCGGGCTCCGGATGGATCGTTCGATAATTTCGATTCCAATACAGCAAAGGCAAGTCATTGGGACGAACCACATCACTGGCCAGAATCTGACCGACAAAAATGTTGTGGGAGCCCGCCTGTTGCCGGAAGTGGATCCGGCAATCCAACCAGGTCAAGGCGTTGGCTAGAATCGGCGCTCCGGTCTCGGCCTCAATCCATTCGCCGATCGCGAAACGATCCTCCCCTCGCACGAAAGCAAAGCGGCTCGACAGCTCTTCTTGGTCTTGGGCCAGAATACTGACGGCGAATACACTCGTCTCATGAAGCAAGAGGTTGCTCATGGTCGCTTGACGATCGATGACCACCGAAATCAGCGGGGGATCTGCCGACACCGAGGTGAACGAAGAAGCCGTCATTCCGTGGCGAATTCCGTCTTGGGTTCGGGTGGTGACCAACGTCACACCGGCAGGAAACATCCTAAGCGTGTCGCGAAACTGATCCGACGAAATTGCCATCGTAGCCCTCTGAAACCCTCGAGAACGGAGTGGGAACGGTCCGTGCGCACACGGAACTCGACCCACAGTAGAATCCAACACAGTCGAACGAACCGTCACACCTTAGCCAACCCGGCTCAGCCTTGCAACGTAGAAAGCCCCGATTCGATGGATGAAATCCGCGAAATCCATGTGGTTGGCGCCGCTATCCTACGCTGGCACCAATGCCTGGTCGCCCGGCGAGCGGCGCACGTTTCAAGTCCCGGACGTTGGGAATTCCCGGGTGGCAAGGTCGAGGCCCACGAATCGCCTCGAGAAGCACTGATCAGGGAGATCTTTGAAGAGTTGGGAATCGATATCGGAGTTGATTCCTTCTTGGGAAGGGGCACCTGCCTAGCCGGCGGCCGACGGATCCTGCTAGATGTCTATTCCGCTCGACTTCTCCGGGGTCGTCCACAGCTGCGGGACCACGACGCCATCCGCTGGGTGCGCGCCGATCAGATCCGAGCCCTGGATTGGGCTGAAGCCGACATTCCGATCTTGCCTGCCCTCGAGCAGCTGTTGCGCACGGCAGCGTCCGGCTAACGCCGATCAAAGCTCCTGACGCTCGCCCTCCTCCGCGACGACAAAACCAGCCGCTTCGATTTGTCGTCTGACTTCACCGTGGGGATTTAGAGCAGGATTGGTGTGGTTGAGATGGATGAAACGAATCTTTCGCTTCTCGGCGGACGGCAGGTCGCGAAAACGGTCCATGGAATGGCTGATGAACGGATGCGGGAAGCCGCTCATATCCCGCCCCGGAATCTCACCGTTGGCGAAAAACGTACCGTCGAGGTAGGCGATGTCGACTGCGGCGATTTCGTCCTCGATCCGAATCCCGGCTTGCTCCCACTCCGTCCAGCTATCGATGTCCGGAATAAACAACACCGAACGCCGGGGACCTTGAATCTTGAAACCCACAACCTCTGAGAATTCTTGGCGATGGGGCACCAACATGGCCGTCACGTGAATCCTGGGAGTCACCTCGACGGGTTTGCGGTCGAGCATCGGTTTCAACTCGATATTGCCGTAACCCACCAACTGACTCCACGGGCCGTTCGAGCGTAAATATTCGGCCATCTTCGGCATGGCGAAAACCGGGACCCCCGACGCCCCCATGGACTCGAAGCCCAAGAACATCAAACCCGTGTAATGCCCCATGTGGGCATGGGTCAAAAAAACGCCGTCCAACCCCGGGGAGACGGAGACCGGAGCGAGCCGATCCAGGGTCGCCAACTGCTCTCTGAAATCGGGCGTGGCGTCAAAAATCAGGCGAGACGGTCCCGCCGGATCCACCACCGCCAACGACGTAGCCAGTCGTCGAAAAGTAGGAGACTGCCAGCGAGGACGGATCCGAGTCCCCGCTTGGGGCACTCCACCGTCTTGGGCTACACCCAACACCAATAAATACGGCAACTCCTGCTCAGCCATTGGGGACTCCATTGAGGTCGTCACAGGGGTCGCTCCCCCAGCTCGCTCGGCGTCGCCCGTCTGGGCAAACGAAGGTGTGGCAAGCACCCAGCCCAACCCAGCCGGAATCCAAAACACTAGGAAGAACGCAACGATCTGTCTCAGCTTCACTCTCGAACTCCCCGCAAATAGTTGATCGACTCGGCAATGGCTAGAATCCACTACAATCCAATGCTCGTAGGAAGCTTAGCCGGAGATCCAACCCATTTCCCCATCAGGATGTTTCCATGCAGCAACTTTTGCCCCATTCGATCGCAAAATTCCAGCAGGCCATTGGCCTGATCCTATTCTCCATCTTAGCCTCCTCTACGGTTTCTCAGGCCAAAGAGCCCGGCGTCGGCAAGCCACTGGAATTTGTGGACCTGATGAAGCTTCACACCCTCGTCGACCCGGTGATCTCCGACGACGGGAATTGGAGCGCCTACGAGCTGCGGCCGGATCGAGGCGACGGCCTGGTGGAGGCCCGATCCAACGACGGCAAGAAGGTCCACACCATCGACCGTGGCCGTGCTCCCGCCCTCACAGCTCAGGGTTCGTGGGTCGCCGCGCTCGTGGTTCCGACCCTCGAGGAAACGGAAAAAGCGCCCGAGGACGACCCCGACGCGGCTCCCAAGAACGGCCTTGCATTGCTCGACACAAAATCAGGAGCAAGGACCGACTTCGAGCGAGTGGAGAGCTTTCGGTTTTCGTCGGACGGCCAATGGTTGTGGATCCACCACACCAAAGAGCCGGCTGCCCCTGAAGATGAAGATTCAGAAGCAGGTGGGGAGGGAACGGGTGGAGAGAAACCGGGTGGCGAGGAAACGGGTGGCGAGGAAACGGGTGGCGAGGAAACGGGGCCGGCACAGGAAAGCCCTGAAACGGGAAACCCGGCCACCGAGGGTTTCGAAGGTTCCGAAATCGGCGAGGTCGTCGCCACTGAGCCGACTTCCCCCTCCGAGGAGCCGGAGGCCGAGGAAGAACGGCTCGGATCCACCCTGAGGATTCGTCACCTGGTGTCTGGAGCAGAAGTCGAGATCCCCCATGTCGAATCCGCCGCCATTGCCGAAACTTCAGACTTCTTGGCCTATGCGGTGGCTGCCCCGGAAGGGGTAAACGGCCTCTTCGTCTTACCCTTGACCGGCCCGGACGTCTCCCCCGACAACACCCTACCGGTCACCACCCACAAGCTCGGTCGCTACACAGCCCTCACTTGGTCAGAGCCGAGCCCCGACCTTGCATTCGTGGCCGCAGTCGACGATTCCGAGGGCGAGCCGGGAGACGCAACCGTGTGGCTGTGGCAAGGAGCCACCCGTGAAGGGCGCGAGATCGCGACCACCACCGCTGCACCGGAAGGTTGGCACGTGCCGTCGGTCAATACGTTGACCTGGAGCCGAGACGGCCAACGCCTCTTCTTCGGCCTCAAACCCCGGGACGAGAGCAAGGACGCCGACGATGAGAGCGAAGAAGATTTCGACCCCTACGATGTGGACACCATCCTCGCCAAAACCGATCTCGACGTCTGGCATGTCGACGATCCGTTGATCAAAACTAACGAACGCAAAGAGTGGGAAACCTCCGAAAAGGACCGAATCTACCTTGCCGTTTACCACCTCGCCGGCTCACGCACCGTCCAGCTCGCGGATCCCGAGGTCCGGACCGTCAATCCCACCCACAGCACCCGAGGGGTCTGGGCGTCCGCAGAAACCCCCTATCTCCAAGAACGCACCTGGAGCGGATTTTTCAGCGACCTCTACTGGATCTCATTGGAAACCGGGGAGCGCAAGCTGTTGGCCCAACGGCTGGGCGATGCCACTCCCCAGCTCTCACCGGACGGGCGGCGCTTAGCCTGGTACCAAGACCACCATTGGTTTCTCTTCGATGCCGACACGGGCACCACTCGAAATTTGACCCGAAGCTTGGACGTCTCATTTGCCGACGAGGATCACGACTATCCCGCTGCGGTGCCGGGTTACGGCTCACCCGGATTTCTCGCCGACGGCAGCGCTATTCTGGTCTACGACAAATTCGATATCTGGAGCTTCCCCACGTCCACGGACCAACAACCGGCCATTCTGACCGGTGGCCAAGGACGCCGCGAGCAGACCCAATTCCGAATTTGGGACCTGGATCCCAAGTCGGAGAGCGTGCCCAATGACGGGCCCTGGCTGGTTGAGGGCTATCGGGATCGGACCAAGAACGACACCCTGTGGTCCTTAGATTTGCAGGGATCGGGACTGAGCAAGATCCACGAGGCTGAAAAACGCTTCGAACTCATTCGAGTCGCTGAAGATAGCCCCCGGCTGCTCTTTACCCAAGAGAGCTACCGCGAGTTTCCAAATCTGTGGGTCTCCGACCTGAGCTTCGAAAATCGCAAGCAAATCAGCCGAGCCAATCCACAAATCGCCGACTTCGCCTGGGGCCGAGCGGAGCTTGTGGAATGGCAGAGCACCGACGGCGAGCCGTTGCAGGGGGTGCTGATCCGCCCCGAAACCCTGGCTGACGGCGAGCTTTGCCCGGTGCTCACTTATTACTATCGATTCTTCTCCCAGCGGCTGCACGAATTCAACGAACCCAAGGTCAATCACCGGCCCAGCTTTCCGGTCTACGCCTCCCATGGATATTGTGTCTTCTTACCGGATGTTCGATTCGAGATCGGCCGACCCGGGCTGTCGGCGGTCAAAGCCTTGGTGCCCGGGATGCACAAGCTCGTCGACATGGGCATCGCCGACCCCGACGCCCTAGGTTTGCACGGCCACTCGTGGTCGGGTTATCAAACGGCGTTTGCCGTGACCCAAACCCACATATTTGCCGCGGCGGTCGCCGGGGCTCCGGTCTCAAATATGACCAGCGCCTACGGCGGCATTCGCTACGGCACCGGCTTGGCGCGACAATTCCAATATGAGCAATCCCAAAGCCGGCTCGGCAAATCCCTGTGGGAAGGTCGGGATCTCTACATCGAAAATTCACCGCTTTTCTATGCCGACCGAATCCAAACTCCCCTGCTGATCCAATTCGGCGACGCCGACGAGGCCGTGCCGTGGACCCAAGGGGTTGAACTCTACCTAGCCCTTCGTCGTCTCGATAAGGAATCGATCTTCTTGCAATATCGGGGTGAACCCCACCACCTCCAGCAATACGCCAACAAGCTCGACTATTCGATCAAAATGAAGCAGTACTTCGACCACTACCTAAAAAGGGCACCCGCTCCGGCCTGGATGACCGAAGGAGTGCCCTATCGAGGCGAAGATTAATTGAACATCCACAAATGCCGAGGGCCGCACTCAGCTCGGTTCCATCCAGGAATGGGGTTTTCGAGGATCAGAAAGGCCCTCTGAGCCGAGGACGAAAGCGAGCTTGCCTGAGCGGCACAGCCAGTGATCCGGCGTAAGGCCTTACTCATCAGTACCTTAGATCAGAACCGCAGCGTTAGGAGCGCCGCCCGCAGGTCAGCGGGCCGA
>CBDUGP010000064.1:0-54980 GCA_965366625.1 uncultured bacterium | reverse complement strand
ATCTCAATCGCTGGGGTAGTACGGCTTCCGGGGTGCGTTTCCCAGGCGTTTACCACGGCACGCCTTCCGTGGGCGTCTATGCTAGTCTCAAATAGTCGCCGCCGCCGCTGCGGCCCTTGCCGGGCATCCCCGACCGCCCGACGCCAATTCCCGGAGCTTGAACGTGTCTAGACCCCTCACCCTCGTCATGGACGTGACGGAGCGCTGCAATCTGCGGTGTGTCATGTGCTACTTCTCGAACGTCGATCGGCTGCGTTTCCAGCCCTTTGACCGTGAGCTTTCGGACAACGGCAACATGCCGCTGGAGGTTTTCGAGCAGGTGGCGGAGCGGTATTTCGCCAAAGCATGGCGGGTTTCGTTGGGCTGCGCGGCCGAGCCCATGATCCACTCGAAATTCGACGAGATCTTGAAGATCGCCGGCAAGTACAAAATCGAGGATCTTTGGTTCCCCACCAACCTCCTGGCGTTGACCCAGAAAAAAGCCGAGGCGATCGTCAACGCGGGGGTCAACACGGTGGCGGTTTCCATGGATGGCACCACCGGTGACGTCTACGAGAAAATCCGGGTCGGCGGCAAGTGGGACATGTTCGTGAAACGCCTCGAAATGCTCAACGAGGTGCGCAAGGGCAGCAAGACCAAGCTGCGGATCATCTTCACCTGGATGAAATCCAATCGGCACGACCTACAGAATCTGCCCGCTTTCGCCGAGAAATACGGCGTCCACGACTTGGACGTGCGGTATGTCACTCCGACCACCGGCGTGGACGTGACCCCCGAGCTGCTCGGCGATGAAGGGCAAACCACGCTCGACGCCGCGCTCGCGTCGATGGCGGAAGACGCCGTCTCCCGCGGCATCAAGCTGGCCTACTTCCCTTCCTTCCAAACCCCCGAAGATCTGCGACGCCACCCCTTGATCCGTCTCAAACGCGCCCTTTGGCGTCGCAAAGCCGGCCTCTACCGCGGCGAATACTTCCGCTACGAATGGCAGAAACGCATGGATGGCTGCGCCTACCCCAAACGCACCTACGTCATTCGCCCCAACGGCGCTGTGTCTCCCTGCATTTTCTGGGAAGGCGAGCCCATGGGTTTCCTGCCCGACCAAACGGCGGCGCAAATCGACGTCGGTATCGACGAAATCCGCGACGGCCTGCGCTGCGGCAAACCTAAAGGAACCTGCGAAACCTGCTCCGTGCGTCGTAACGCCTTCTACCAACCGTTCAAGGTGAGATCCGCCGACACTGGTCCCAAGGCTGGTCCTAACGCTGGTCCTAAGACTGAGCTCGAAACCACCGCTTGATTTCGAGCTTCGCGAGTCTCAGTAAACGGCATTGACGGCATTGACGGGTGCCACGGGCGCACGGGATAAAGGCCGAGGCCCTTTTTCTTTTCGCGGGGTTTCGCCTTGTGATCACTGCAAGGCCTCAGCCAAGAGACGCACGGCCGGTAGCGCTGAAGAGAAGCCAGCCGAGAGCGCCGACATTGAGCATCACGGTAATCCAGAAAAGAACGCGAAACGACTCCTTCTTGGATTTATGGCGAAGGATCTGCTGGGCAAAAACGGCGCCCGGCCAACCGCACGCCAGGGCGAAAAGATGCAAGGTGCTTTCTTGGGTGCGCCAACCACCCCTACGGGCAGCTGACTTATCCAACGCATAGGCCATGAAGGTCACCACACTGGCGATGCCGTAAAACCACAAGAGATCTATGGGCAGCTCGCCGATGTAGACCGCCCAAGCGACCCCCAGCAGAAAAACGGTCGGCAGCAGAAGCCCCTTGTAGTTGGGTCGATTCCGAGGCCGAGGAGCGGACCGGGGCCGAGGGGCGGACCGGGGCCGAGGGGCAGACCGAGGCCGAGGAGCGGACCGGGGCCGAGGGGCAGACCGAGCAGGCGTCCCCCTTATGGGCTGCGCCGTGGACGCAGCTTCCGCTCGGTCATCACCGAGCATCTCGACCTCGTCGGCCTGGATTCGCCCTTCTCGAAGCTTGAGCGCATACGACAGATCTTCGCCGCCGACGGGCCTCTGTCGACGATCGACGAAGGACTTGATGTGCACGAAAACGCGCTGTCCACCGTCTTCAGGGGTAATAAAACCAAAACCTTTTTCATCGTTCCACTGACTCAGCTTTCCCCGGTAGGCCACCACATCTCTCCCGAATTCGCGTTTCCATAGGAAGGCCGCGAGCAAGCCCGCGGTGTCTGATCCTAAGAGAATACGGGATTCGTGCCGCTGAGGGGAATGACTGGATCGTCAGATCGTCAGCGCGGGTCAGGGAGCGCGAGACGACAGCAACCGCCCAACGGTTTGGGTCAGCGTCTGCCAATCCTCAGAGTTCGAGCCGGAATAGGAGAGCACGGCTTTGCCGGCGGCATCGAACACAAAGGTCGCCGGCATGGCCTCGGGCCGGTAGCTTTCCGCGGCCCGGTGGTTTTGGTCCCACAACACGGGCACGGTGAGGCCGAGTTCATTCACCAGAGCATCGCGCCCTGCTTCCTTGTCATCCACGCTGATCACCAACACCCGCACCTCGGGATGTTCGTCGGCAAAGGCTTGGAGCTTGGGCAAGGTGTGACGGCAAGGACCACACCACGAAGCGGCGAAATCCACAATCGTGACAGCGCCGGCTTCGGCGGTCCAACGGTGCACGTTGCCGTGTTGATCCACGGAAGTCCGAGCGCCGGCCAAGCCGGGAACGCCCGGCTCAGCGGCCTCCGGGGACTCCGGGGACTCAGCCCACAGGCCCACCGGCAAGCCTGCCAGGGCGAGCCCCAAAGCCAACACCACGGACCGAATCCAGATTTTGCCGATGCCTGCCATCAAAACCTCCATCCCCAAGCGAACGACGCGGAGGTCGACTCCAAGCCGTCCTCACGATTGTAAACGCTGATTCGGGTTTCGAAGCTGCGCATTCGCCGGGTCCATCCTTGGCGCCCCGGGGCAAAGGTGGTGCGATAGCCGATGCCGAATTTCTCCGAGGTGAATTCCGAAAGATCACGATCGGCGGTGATGAAATCCTCGGAGCCGTCGAAAGAGAACGGCAGGCCGAAATAGTCGGCGCCGTCTTGGGAGTGAAAACGCAGAATCGGGAAAATCCACGATCGCTCGCCGATCTTGAATTGCGGCTCGAGTTCGATGGTGTGGGCTTGAATACCCCAATCGTCGTCGTAGAAACGATAGTGAATCCGACCCACGAACCGATCGGTGAACGCGTGATTCAGCCACAAGCCGAGAGCCGAACGGGTGCGATCCTCCGGCAGACGCTCGGTCACCCGAGAGCCGTCTTGCAGGATCACCTCGTGGAACGGCGTGCCGAGATAACCGCTCTGATTATTGAAATACAGCTCGCCGGAAAAAACCGTGCGCGGACCGAGCACTTGGGTCAGGCCGAGGGTCAGATCGGTGGTGGTGCGATCATCATCCCCTTGGTTGACACCGTCGATATCGTAGAGGTCCAAGGTGTCGGAAAAATGCCGCACTTGCGCCGACACCGTGGTGTTGCGCTGGTTGAAGTCCTTCGCCCAACCCAAACCCACCATCGCGGATTGATAGTCGTATTCGGTGGAAATTCCGGCGATTAGATTGAGGGTTTGCTTCGCCAGCTGCCGAGAGCCGGTGACCGTGAGGAAGGTCCGATTGTCTTGACGGGACGCGCTCGACACCTCCGTATCCATAGCGTCCACAGACGCGGACGTGATGCCGTCGATGCCAAAATCACTGCGCAACGTCCACTTGTCGTCGACCTTCCAGGTCACCGCGATCACCGGCGAGATGACGTCCATGTCTTCGGTGCCGATGCCGCCGGTCACGGGTGAGTTTTCACCGTCTTGTTGGTAGTAGTTGAATAAGAAGTCCACGTCGATGTCGCCCACGCTCTGGAAACCCTCCTGGGCTGCGAGGGGAAGCGCCGAGGCAAGCGCCAAGCTGAAAAAAAGCAGGCCGAAGAAAAGCCCGGCACCCACGTGAGTCGTTCGATGTCTCAGGTGCATCCGCAGCCTCCTCCGGATTTGCCGCCATTGGCTCCGACCGCACCTTCGCGGTAGACCTCGTTGTTGTGCTCGAAACGATGGCAGACGGACACGTCGGATTGCATGGCCTCGCCCGCCAGCTCGCCCCGTTCCCAAGGCTGGACCGTGGCGCAACCGGTGCCGGCGAGGGCAAAGGCAGAAAGCAGCAAGGTACCCAACAGGAGCGCAAAACGGGCGGACCGACCACTTTGAGCTTCGGTGGGTCGCGAAGGGTGAGACAACTCCTTGTGAAACGAGTCGTGGATCGAGCTGTGAGTCGAGTCATGAATCGGCAATGGAATCTCCAGGTTTAAGATGGGCATAGGTAGATCAAGATGGATCTTGGTTTTCCGGCGGCTGCTTTTCAGTCACCACCAGGGTTTGAAACGAACTCGATGGATGTAACCGACCGCTTTCGTCGATCACCAGGGCTTCCACACCCCGCAGGCGGTTGATCAACAGCAACCCTTTTTCGATCCCGAGCACAAAAACCGAGGTCGCCAAAGCGTCCGCCAGCTCGCCGTCGGGACACACCACGGTCACGCTGCGAATGCCTCGGACCGGCCAACCGGTGCGGGGGTCTAGGATGTGGGCGTATCGAATGCCTTCGATTTCAATAAATCTTTCGTAATCGCCGGAGGTCACAATCGCCTGATCGGTCAGATCCAAGCGAGCGAAAATCGTATCGGGTTGCAAGGGATCGGCGAGACCGATGGTCCACAGCTCGCCGTTTTCCTGGCGTCCGAAGGCCACCAGGTCCCCCCCAGCGTTGATCAGGCCACTAGGGATGCCCAGCTCCTTCATCACGTGGACGGCTCGGTTGGCGGCATACCCTTTGCCGATGGCGCCGAAACCAATACGACTGCCTGCCTTCACCAGCTCGACGGTTTTCTTGTCGGCGTTGAGCTTCACGTGGCCGTAACCCACGGACTCCAACCCGCGCCGCAGGGCTTCGGGATCCGGCAAGACGGGCGGTTTGGCTTTGAAGTCCCACAGCTTGCCGGCGCCCGCAAAAGTGATGTCAAACGCGCCGTCGGTGAGTTCGGAGACGGATAAGCTACGACGGATCAGACCGAAGAGTTCGTCGGAAACGACTTTCGGCCCCTGACCCGCATGTCGATTGAGAGCCGAAGTCTCGGAATCCTCGCGCCAACTCGAGATGCGGGCCTCAATGCGATCGATTTCCGCGAAAGCAGCGTCCACCGCAGCCCGCGCCGACTCCTCATCGTCAGCGACCGCCGTAATGCTGAAGGGCGAACCCATCTTGGCGCTGGTGGACTTGTGGGTCGCAGCGGCGGCAGGGTTCAATCCGGCGACGACCAGAGCCAGGAGCCCTATGACGAGCCGGCCAGCCGTCCCAAAAGGCACCCGCGTCAAAAGCTGGGCACCGGGAATTCGTTTCGATAATCGCCTAAGTTTCAAACTGTTCTCCAACCCAATTTCACGTCAACGATCTCTAGACATACCGAAATCTAAAAAGACACACCTACGGCTTTAAGACCGCGGCGAAGGTTAGAGGCAGCCTGGCGTCAAATCCTTCGAAAAAATGTAGAAGAAGTTTTAGCCAGCCTTTTTTTGATCATGCCTACTTTGACCTCGTCGGTGAGACTTCCCCCACTGCCTGCTCGGGCTGTTAATCTCCGCCGGTGGAAAGAACCGCCATCCGAACCCGTTCGGCCGCGTTCTGCCGGCCTTGGCCTTCGCCACCTTTTGTGTCTCCCTAAGAAATTCCGGCGGGGTTAAGCCGTGAATCAGGCGCCTCGCGTTGCGTAGCACATGGCTAGCCGTCCCAGCACGAGATTCTCGGTGTTTGGACGACTCATTTTTCCGTTACCATAAATGAAAACGTTGAGAGGAAACCTCATGGTTCAGGCCACAGCGAGCGCTCAGCTCGCCGGAATACACATATGGAAAGTCTTGGGTCTCGGCGCGATATGGTTGTTGTTTGCTTTGCCTGTCGAGGCAGTGGAGGCGGTCAGGTGCAGCTTTGATCCTCGGTGCACCTGTATCGAGTGGACGTGGAACAACGGCACAACGTTCGAGATACGGTGCCCGGACGAAGGATCAGGTGGTAACGGATGGGCTCGCCGTAGCCCAACCGGCGGGCCTCCGGATATCATCGACCCGGGTGGTAGCTTTAGGGGCAATGGTCGTCTTGCTGGAGCCACCCCACAGGCGGGATTGGCATCTCAAAGGCAGATGACGAAGATCAATAATGCCAAGAACAAGGCTCTTGACGCACTTCGGGATATCCCAGAATGCGCCGCATTGTTTGAAAACTCACCCCTTCCGCTCGACGGCGTGACGGTGCTCAATAAGATTATGTGGCTCGATGGCCAACATATTCAGCCTTTCAACAGATGTGACGAGCCTGACGGCCGTCCGGCGTATTATGCGAGCCCAGGCAAGCACGTCCCGCAGATCTACGTCTGTGACGCAATCAGAGACTTTCGGGATGAGGCAGTGGCTACGCTGCTAATTCACGAGGCCCTGCACGTGTCAGGACAAGGTGAGGATTGGACCGAAACCGCAGGACCCGGAAATTATCCCAACTCCCTCAGTATTTCATTTGTAGTGGCCGACGCCTGTAACCTTCCCGTGCTTTGATGGAGATCAAGATGAATACGAAGAAGAAGTCGGCACTCAGCTTGATGATAGGTGCGTTCTTGATGGTCGGCAATCCTTCGATTGCCGAAGAAACCTGCCGGCAGCGCCTAGAGGCTGCCAAGGAATTGACCCACTATGGAACCTACATGGCGCAAATGCTCGAATTTGGACAATCCGGAGGGGGTACTCAGCAAGAGGCCGATGCCGTCAAGGAGAGGTGGCTAGAAGGTAAGAAGCAGGGCATCAAAGACTTGGAACAGATCATCGCGGACTGCGAGCAGCAAGCGAAAGTAACGGAAAATCCCGCTGATGCTGCCCGCCTACTAGCGGTTGCTTTTGAGGCAAGAGACGCATGGGACACTGCCACCCCCGGAAGCCGGAAGCGCGACATCTATTCTGACGCGGTCGCTGCGATCAGTGCGATCGACCACCACGAGGAGACGGACGCAGTCGTGCCGTTTCTGGTCGGCGCAGCGATGTATGCATGGGATGACGACAACCCTGAGGAAGGGATCGATCTCATGGAGCGTGCGATCGACATAGCTGGGCGCCTACACGGGAACGAGTCAGCAGAACGCGCCGAGCAGTTGGCGAATCTTGCGTATCTCTTAACTCCTGCCACCTCGCCGGGTCGCAAAAACCCCCATGCTGACGTAAAACGTGCTGAAGCGCTTTACAGCGAAGCTCTTGCAATCTACGGCCACCACCCCGAAGCCATGACCACCGAAGCTTATTCGGGCCTCGTCGGCCAGGCGAAAAACTTCTATCAGCTAATCGGCAACGAGGAACGAGCCAACGCATTGGCCGAGCTTTACTCAGCACTGTCAAAAGCTGGGATTTGAGACCGATAGGCCCCCTGTCAAGAAAGAGTGCCGGCCCGCTCGGCGGCCTTGTCCAGGGAACCGGAGCAAGGCCGGTGATCCACAATTTGGTCCGTAAAATGTGATCTCGCCGGTGAGACCTTCGCCTCGGGCTGTTAATCTCCGCCGGTGGAAAGAACCGCCATCCGAACCCGTTCGGCCGCCTTGCTGCTGGCCTTGGCCTTCGCCACCTTTTGTGTCTCGCTGCCCCTCGACGCGCGGCCCATGGCGAGCTTGCGCGGGCTGACCTTGGCCGATGCCTTGTCCAAGCTGGTGGAGTCCGGGATTCCGGTGATTTTCACCGATCGCTTAGTTCAGCCCCACATGCGCGTTGAGACGGAGCCGGCAGGCGACGATCCGGCCATCTTGCTCAACGAATTGTTGCGGCCCCACGGCCTGCGGGCCGAGCCGGCGATCGGCGGACGATTTCGGGTGGTCAAGGTTCCGCTAGTGGTGGTTTCAGGAACGGTGGAATCGGCGGTCGACGGTGTGCCGGTGGCCCAGGCCGAGATCAACTCGGGCGAGAAGCGGCTCGCTCAAACGTCCGCGGACGGCCAATTTCGAATCGAGTTCGGCACGGGGCCAAGCTCCACGCCCTGGCCTTCTACCCCGTGGACGATCATCGCACCGGGTTTCGAACCCCGGAGCTTCACGCCACCGGCCGAAGGCGGCGATTTTCGCCTGCGTCTCGAACCTGTTTCGGTTCGCGGAGAAGACCTGGAGATCCGGGCAAGCCGACCTTGGATCTTGGGTGAAGGCCTGTCGTCCTTGACCCTGCAGCAGCAGGACCTGCTCGCCCTACCCCAGGTGGGTGACGATGTCTTGCGCGGGCTGACCTTATTACCGGGAGCCTCTTCCGACGATGCCTCGGCCCAGCTCAGCATCCGGGGCGGCAGGAATGACGGCCTGCTTCTGCGCTTGGACGGGATCGAAATCTTGGAGCCCTACCATCTCAAGGACTTCAACAACTTCCTGAGCATCTTTTCGCCCCAGATCATCGATCGGGCGGAGCTGATCACTGGCGGCTTTCCCGCTCCCTACGGAGACCGCATGTCAGGGGTCTTGGATTTAACCAGTGTGCGGCCGGATTGGGCCCTGCGCCGCGAACTCAGCCTGAGCCCTCTGGACGCGCGGGCTTCGATCTCAGCGGGAAACGAGGAAAGCCGCTTCTTGATCAGCGCGCGCGGAGGCACCCTGGAGCTGCCCTTTCGTATTGCCGACGAGCAGGAGCGGCCGATTTTCGCCGACCTCTTTGCCAAAGCGGACAAAGACCGCGATCCACGACGAAGCTTTCGCTTGGGCGGCCTGCTCTCTGCGGACCGTTTGAAATTCTCCGAGATCGCCGATGAAGAAACGGAAGTTTTCCGCACTCGATACCGCAACGCTTACCTTTGGGCCGCGGACCACGTCTTGGTCGACGACTCGCTGTTTTTTGAAACGCGGCTCATCGCCGTGGGTATCGAGCGAGATCGCATCGGTCGGCAACAAAACCCGGGAAGCGATTTCGAGCTGCAGGACGATCGCCGCCTGCTGAGCTTCGGCCTGGCCCAGGATTGGAGCAAGCAATGGGGCGAGAAACACCTCCTGCGCTGGGGAGCCTCCGGGCGAAGGTTGGAATCGTCCTATGATTACAGCCGCCAAAGCCAAATCGTCGATCCCTTGGGGCGAATTCGCCATCGGGACGTGCCGACCGCCCTCCAACGTGACTTCGACGGCTGGCAAATGTCCGCCTACGTCAGTGACCGCATCCGATTCAGCCCACGGCTGGGTCTCGAGCTGGGCCTGCGCTTCGACCGTAATACCGTGCTCGACGACAATCGGACTCTGCATCCACGGCTGAGCCTCGACTACGAGCTGAGCCCCAACACACGATTGCACGGAGCCTGGGGCGAATACTCCCAAAGCCAACGGCTTTACGAGCTGCAGGTGGAAGACGGCATCACCGAATTCTTCCCCACGGAAGAAGCCGTCTACAGCAGCTTGGGGCTCGAAACCACTTTTCCCGGCGAGGGCATCAGCTTTCGACGTCGGCCGCCGACCCTGCGGGCGGAACTCTATCGACGGCAGGTGGGCAATCCGCGACCGCGATTCGAGAATCTTTTCGACCCTATTTCCAAAGTGCCGGAGCTCGAGGCGGATCGCGTCGCCTGGTTTGCGGACCGCTCGGTGGCCCAGGGTTTGGAGTTCTTTCTCGGCAGCGCCATGGGCCGATATCTCGACGGTTTCGCGTCGTATGTCTACGCCGAAACCTACGATCGAATCGACGGTCGGCAGGTCCCTCGCTTGAACGATCAAACCCACACCCTGCGTCTCGATCTGATCTGGCACAGCCCTTGGGATTGGGACGCACAAATGGCTTGGCATAGCCATACAGGACGTCCCACTACTGCGCTGGACGCCCGATCGGAAACCATCGACGGTGAGACGGTCATCGTGCCCGAGCTCGGCCCGTTGAACGGCGAGCGCTTGCCCAACTACCACCGACTCGACCTACGGATCTCCCGCAATTGGCAGCTGACTCGAACCGAGGTCGAATTCTATTTGATGATCCAAAATGCACTTGGGCGGCGCAACCTACGGGGCTACCAACCTCAGCTCGAGCTGGGACCGGACGGCACGGTGGACGTCGAACTGGAGCCGGAAACCTGGGGCGGTACCATTCCCACCTTCGGCCTGCGCTGGAGGTTCTAGGCAGAAGGTTCAGGGCCTGTGAATTGAAAGCACGCCCTGGTCGAGGGTGTAGGCCAATCCCGCAGTAGGCACCACCAGTTCGGGAGCTTGCCTGGGCGTCAGGCCTTCCAGGGAGCCGTGGGTGGTGATGGTCTCAGCTTCCTCTTCGAGAGCCGCGTCTTCGAACCGCAAGCTCCAGCCGGTTTCCCTGGCTACCCAGCGTAAGGCTTGGGCCAGGGTAGCCCCTTCCAGCTCAAAGGGAGGAGCCGTTTCGATCGCCCAGGCCCAATCCTGTGAGGACGGCAAGGCTTCTCGTCGTACTTCGCCGGCGGAGTCGATCGAAATCCCTGTTCCCGCCTGGGCGTCGTGGGATTCACCCTCGACGCCCAGCCGCACAATGCCTTCTCGCACTTGCACCCTCAACCGCTCGGAGTCGAGTCGCAGCTCGAATTGGGTGCCAATGTCTGTGGCGTGTCCGAAATGGGTACGAATTTCGATCTTCGGCCCGTCTCCGATTCGGGCGTCCTGGGGGCCTTGGGAACCCGGCCCGGAATCAACATAGACCACCCCGGTCAATAGCTCAACGCTGTCGGAAGCGGTCAGCCGCACACGGCTCGAAGGACCCAGGCGCAGAGACACTCCGCTATTCAGCTTGAGGGCGGCCCGCTCTCCCTCCACCGTCGACACCTCTGTGCCGGCGACGAGCGAAGCACCGGTCTCGAAGGGATGCACCGCGCCCTGGCTGAACCAGGCTTGCACGGTCGCCACAGGCCGTTCCGTGGCTGCGACGGTCGGTCCCTTGGGCTGAGGACTCGAAAACCACCCCACCACCCATCCCAACCCTGCCACGACCAAAAGCGAAGCGGCCAAGGCCCAAATCTGCCGTGCGCGGCGGCGTCGATTCAACTTGTCTTGCCAAACCTGATCGACTTTCGCAAAAACCTCGGCCTTCACCGAATCCGGCGCCGACTTGCGGGGACCCACGTGTTTGAAAAGGATGTCGAGACCGTCGTCGGCCGAGGAAACGGGTCGATTTCCCGCCGAGTCGAGTTTTTTCGAGGTGCGGTCGCTGCTCATAGGTGGCTCACCGATGAAACGAGACGGTGGGGTCGAGCCTTTGATGCCATATCTTGGCCGACCGTTTTGAAGGCCAAACGAAAAGCGTCACGGGCTCGGGTGAGCATGGACTCAGCCGCTTTGGTGCCCATATCCAGCCGGGTTGCGATCTCCGCCACCGACAAGCCTTCAAAGTACTTCCATTCCAAGGCTTGGCCGTAGTGCTGGGGCAGGTGATCCAAGGTCAAATGGACCCGGCGAGTCATTTCCGAACGTAAGGTTTCGTCTTCGGCCGTGGCTTCCCCGGCGGCTAAAACCTCCAGGACCGCACGGATCTCGGGTGATTCTTCCACCAAGTCCAAGCTGGCTTCGCGCCGGTCCCTCTTCACCACCGCATGGATCTCGTTGCGGCAAATGCTGCACATCCAACTGAGCAGGGCGGCCTCGCCGCGATAGCTTTCGAGCTTGTCGATCGCGATACAAAAGGTCGACTGCACCAAGTCTTTGGCCAAGGACTCATCGCCCACCCGGCTCAGGGCAAAACGATAGAGGGGATCAAAATATTGCTCGAAGAAACCTTCGAAGGCGGTGCGGTCACCGTCGAGAATGCGTCGAGCCCGGTTGAGATCGTCGTGCATATGTACAGGATTCTTGCCCATCTTCCATTAGAGAGTCCAGAACGGGAAATCCTTCGAAAAAACTTAGATGGGCAACCTTGAAGGAAGCGATGGGGGCCGAAGAAAAAATCAGCACGTGCAGAATCGGCGAGCTTTCTTACGTCTAAGCATTAGTTGAATGCGAGAAATCTATCTCGCGGCAACCACTAGCTTTTTGGAGGTAAGAACATGGGTCGAAATCCAAGGTACATTCCACCCAACAGCCTGCAGCACGTGACGGACGTCATATTTCAGAATCGCAGGCTTCTGAGCCCATCCAGCGAGGTCAATCAGCTGTTTCTCGGGATTCTCGGAAGGGCGCAAAAGAAGTACGACATGCCCATCTGCGCTGTGGTCGCAATGTCCTCACATATTCACTATTTGCTACGACCCAGAGACGGCGCCCACTTGGCCACCTTCATGTGTTTCCTAAAGACCAACATCGCCAAAGAAATCGGTAGGCGTCATCGAGGTTGGCAGGGCAGCTTCTTCGACGACCGCTACCACCTGACTCCCGTTTCCGACGACGAGGCCGATCAAGTGGGCGTGTTTCGGTACCTCCTCAGCCACGGCCCCAAAGAATTTTTGGTTGATACCGTCAAGGAATGGCCGGGCGTCCACAGCGCGATGCCGACCGTTGAAGGCAGGGACATGATCGGGCAGTGGATCGATCGCACCGCGGAATACAATGCCCGCATCCGCCGGGGCGAGACGGAGGTCCAGGCCGAAGAGTTTGGGTCCGAAGAGCGGGTCGTGATCTCTCCCCTCCCCTGCTGGCAAAACATGCCGGAAGCGAAGTGGCGGCGGGCCGTGGCGGATTTAGTCAACGAAATCGACCGCGAAGCGGCCGTGAAACGCCGGGATCTCAACAAAACCAGCCTCGGCGTCACCAACATCTTGACCGAAGATCCAGAACGTCGCCCAGACCATGTCGAAAAATCTCCGAAACCCCGATTCCACGCCCGTGACCCAAAGGTCTTACGAGCGATGATCGAGGTTTGGAGTGAAGTCATTCGATGCTTCCGCGAGGCGTCGGAAGACCTGCGCGCGGGCGTCCGAAACGTTGCCTTCCCCGAAGGCACGTTTCCGCCCGCGCTGCCGTTCGTCCCCTTTAGCCTTGAAACCGTGCAGGCTACGACCCGCGGTCGACCGTGATGAGGCCTTGAGTCGGTAGGCTCTGCCGGAAGCGCCCCGACTCGGCCCCGAGAATCTTTGACACCCGGGAATCGTCGGCCAATTCGTCCGACTAGGAGGAGGTGTGTCTTGAAAAGCCGTGTGAAGGTCCATTTCGACCTGTTGCCCAAGAATCTTAGGCCCCATCTCCCTAAGTGGTAGGTCTTCTCTCTAGGTGGTTGGCACCCCCCTTAAAAGAAGGGAAAGAGGGCCCCTTTCGCCTAGCGATCCTCTAGCTCGAACACCCGATAGGCAAAGGGCTGCTCGAAATTGTGGACTTCCACATAGCCCAGCTCTGCCGGATCACCCACCGCCCACGGGCTGTGCAAGATCAGGTCGGGTCGGTGTTTCTCGACCACCTCCGCCAAGGGCGTGCATTCCTGGTCGTTGTAGAAATAGAGCCCGGGCGTGATCAATCCCGCGTGATCGACCATGCGCAATCCCGATCTCCAACCCAAAATGCCGATCGCCGGTTGCAAGAACGACGTGTCCGGCGGGTAGTGCTGCTTGAGCCAATCCCCCATGGCGTGCAGCTGGGCGGTCAGCGGATCGGGCTGATACGGCCGAATCGCATGGCGACCCAGATGTAACACCAGGGGTAAACAGGCCAACGCCAGAAGCGCGCCGGCCCAGAGCTTGGGCCGAGCCGCCAACCAGGACACCCGGTCCAATCGATCCTGGACCCAAGCCGCGCGCAGCAAACGGCGCACTAGATCGTCGGCCGCTAGGACGATCCACGCGAATCCGAACGGATTCAATAAATAGTGATGCCAAGTGAAGTTGGGGTCCGATCCGAGAACGGCGTAAACCGTCACGTGTAGGACTGGATAAGTCGCGATCAGCCACATTCTGCGATCGCTCCACACCGCGCTCACGGCTCCCCAAATCAACACCAGGGGCAGCGCGAACGAGCTATAGATCGCCGCCCGGGTGGAAGGGGAAAAGGCGAGCAACAAACGCTCGAACGTCTGCCGATAGTAGCCGTACAAGGTCTCGAAATAGGCACTGGAGCCGGCGTAACCCTGTTTGGCCCGCAAGGGCTCGGGCAAAATCGAGCCGAAGTAAATTTGGGCGAAGATCAACCAAGGGCTGACGACGAGAAAAAACGTCAGAGTCATTCGCCAGGGGAAACGGCGATGGCGAATCCATCGATCGAAACCCACCAGGGCCGCCAACAAAGCCGCGTCGTAGCGCAGCAAAAAACACGCTCCCAACAACGCTCCCAATCCCACCGAGCGCGCCACGGTTCGACCCTCGGTTCGACCCTCGGTGCGGCGGCCCTCGGCTTTCTCAGGGTCGAGATTCAGCACAAGCACTGCCAACGCCAGGGCGACGAAGAGATGGGTTTCCATGCCGAAGTAGAGCCAACTCAGGTTGTAGGAGCCCAAAACGCACAGGGCGGCCGGCAAGGCCGCCCACGGACGACCCAGAAGCACGAGCAGCACCAACAAAAGGCCGCCTTGCAAAGCCAGAGCCGCGACCCCCGCCAAATTTTGAAGCACCGGTGCCGAATCGCCCCCTAGGCCCACGTAGAGCGTGCTGATCAGGGTGTGCAGAGGCGTGGTCACTCCCAGGACTTTTTCTCCGGGGTTGAACACGAAACCCTCGCCGGAAATCAGGTTACGGGCGTAACGTAAGACGATCATGGCGTCTTCGAAGCGCAGATCCCACGCGACAAAACGCGCCACCAAAACCGCCCACGCAGAAGCCACCACCGTGTAGACGGTGAGCAACAAACGGAGCGTTGGAGGGTTGTTGGGGTAGGCCATGGTGGGTTCCCGCAGACCTGAGCTGTCGGGCCGATCCCGGGCCGCGTAGGTCGGCCGCCTGGGTTGCTGGTTTGGAGCCCTGATCAGCCGGTCATCGAGCTGGGATCGAAATCCTCGAAAGCCAAATCCTTGTCGGCGATTTTCGAAATGGGCAAAGGCCAAGAAATGTCGAAGGAGGGGTCATTCCAACGCACACCGCGGGCAGCGTCCGGGTAATAAAGCTCCGACATCTGGTAGAAGACCTCGGTCTCGTCTTCCAGGGTTTGGAAACCGTGGGCACAGCCGGCTGGGATGTAGATGGCGTTGCGATTGTCCCGGGTCAGCTCCACGCCGACGTGATTCAAAAACGTCGGTGAATCGGGGCGCAGATCTAAAACCACGTCGTACACGGCCCCGTTAGTGCAGCGAACCAACTTGATTTCCTCATAGGGTGCGGCTTGCCAATGCATGCCCCGCACCGTGCCTTTCTTGTGGTTCACCGACACATTGCATTGCACCACGGTGGGATCGAGCCCGTGATCTTCCAACTCCTGCCGACAATAGGTGCGGGCGAAGAAACCTCGGCTATCCGCCTTGCGCTCCGGCTCCAGAACAAAAACACCCGGCAGCTCCAATTGGCGGAAGATCATCGCCCACCCTCCTCGCCCGGCGGGCCGAGCACCTCGACTTCGGGAATCGCCACCAGGAAACGTCCACCCCAATCGGAGATGTCCGCCATCTGCTCCATAATCTCGGTCTTCAGATTCCACGGCAAGATCAAGACGTAGTCCGGACGGACCTCGCGAATCTTGTCGGGAGCGAAAATCGGAATGTGCACCCCGGGCAGCCCACACCCTTGTTTGTGCGGGCTGCGATCGACGGTGAAGTCGAGGAAGTCGGTGCGCACCCCGCAGTAGTTGAGCAGGGTATTGCCCTTGGCAGGAGCGCCATAACCCACCAGCGTTTTGCCGTCTTCTTTAGCCGCGATCAAGAAGCTCAACAGCTTACGTTTGGTGGCGCGAACCCGCTCCGAAAAATCACGATAGGCATCGAGATCGGTCAGACCCAACTCTTGCTCATAATCGAACAACGTGCCGACCTGCTCGCTGACGGACAAAACATGGTGCTCGGCGTGACGTGCAAAGACCCGCAACGAGCCGCCGTGGGTCGGCAGCTGGTCGACGTCGAAGACCGTCAAACCGTGGGATTCCAACACCTTCGAAACCGTGGTGAAGGAGAAATACGAGAAATGCTCATGATAGATCGTGTCGAATTGATTCTCGGCCATCAACTGGACCAAGTGGGGAAATTCCAGGGTCACGACCCCCTCGTCCGCCAAAAGGGTCTTAAGCCCGGCGACGAAGTCATTCAAATAGGGAGTGTGGGCCAACACGTTATTGCCCAAGAGCAAGTCCGCTCGACGCCCTTGCTGCCTCAGCTGACCCGCGAGCTCGGTGCCGAAGAACTCGGCAATGGTCTCAATACCGAGCTTTCGCGCTTCCTCGGCCACGTTGAGGGCCGGCTCGATGCCCAGGACCGGAATTCCACGCTGCTGGAAATACTGGAGCAGATAACCATCGTTCGACGCCACCTCGACCACCAGCGAGTCGGAGTCGAAACCGAAGCGCTCGATCATCAGCTCCGTGTAATTCTCGGCGTGGCGCAGCCAGGAATCGGAGAAGGAAGAAAAGTAGGCGTAGTCCCTGAAAATGGCCTCTGGGCTCTCCCACTCCGGAAGCTGGACCAGAAAACACTCCGGGCACACATAGGTGTGCAACGGGAAGAACGCCTCTGATTTACCTTCGTCCTCGGGACGCCGATAGGAGTTGGCCAACGGCGACATGCCGAGATCGACGAAGGTGTGCTCCAACGGCGTAGAGCAGAATCGACAGGAAAACTGGGTCATGAAAATCTCAATCGCTATGGCCACGCGATGGCCGAAATGGCGGCACCCGTGGCCGGGGCAGAATTTGGGATCGGCTTTGATCACCGGACAGCTTTCTCCGGCCGGCGAATGCTAGCATGGCGGCACGGGGCGTGGCCCGCCGCAGGCGACGAGACCCGCACAGCCGACCGCCCTATTTCGACCGGGCTGCGTATTCAGCCGGACGATCCCTCGGAATCCCCGAGGTTGAAACGGCGCACTATCGATCCGACCGGGACCGGGGGTCTGCGACGGCTCAGGGTCCAAGGCCCGAACGGCCCGACCGCGCGAGATCTCCGCGCAATGCTCCTTTTTTCATGAAATCGCTCTGGAGACGATTCGCTCCCACTGCCGATGACGGCACGCCCAGCCCCCATCTGACCGGCTATTGGCTCTTCGCGGGCCACCTGCTGACGATTTGGGGGCTCGCCCTATCCAATGCCCTAATGGCGTGGGTCGCTTTGTGGAGCCTCAAGAATCGCCATCGCTTGAATTGGAGCTGGCGCCGCGACGCACCGCTTTTCGCTCCCGCAGGTATCTACGCCATATTCTTCGTCGTTTCCGTGGCCACCTCCCTCGAGCCACGAACCAGTATGGGCGAGCTGCGGGACCTGCTGTCGTGGATCACCTTGGGGCTCGCGCCGGTGTTGATTCGGGGCGAAAACGCCGTCCGACGGTTATTCGACCTGATGCTGGCCATGACCTTGCTGCTCGCGGTCCACGGCATCTTTCAGTACTACCTCACCGACTACGGAGATCTGCACCAGCGGATCGTCGGGCTGTTTTCCCATTATCAAACTTTTGCCGGAGTGTTGTTGATCGGCACCCTGATTTTGGCCGCCCGCCTCGCGGTCGACGGTTGGCGTCGGCCCGGATATTGGATTGCCCTCGGAATCATCACCTGGACCCTGCAGCTCTCCTTGACCCGGGGAGCCTGGGTCGCCGCCGCCGTGACCCTAGCGATCCTGACTTGGGTCCGGGCGCGGAAATATTTCTTCGTCGGCGGCATTGGCCTGGTGCTGTTCTTCTCCTTCCTCGCTCCGGATTCTTGGACCGAGCGCTGGCAGTCGATCACCGACCTCGGAGACAAATCCAATTACGACCGCCTGTGCATGGCCGAAGCCGCCACCTTCATGATCGCCGAGCGGCCGCTCTTCGGCATTGGCCCGGAGATAGTCGGCGAGCGTTATTCGATCTACCGCCATCCCACCGCGCCCCGCATGTCTATCCCCCATTTGCACAACACGTTTTTACAGCGGGCTGCCGAGCAAGGGTTGATGGGGCTCGGGGCTTATTTGATGCTGATGCTCGCCGGTCTAGCACTGGCTTGGAGAGATTTTCGACGTGACGGGGGCATCTCCGGCCCTCGGGCCGACCTCTACTTGGCAGTTTTCCTGGTGTTGGTGGGTTTTAACGTTGCCGGTCTATTTGAGGACAATTGGCGCGATACCGAGGTCCGACGCCTCGTGCTCTTCGTGCTCGCCGTGCCCCTGTGCTTGTCCGATCGCAGCTTGTCGAATCGATCCGATTTCGAACCCGACCCACACCTTCTCGACTCGAACGCTCGTTCTGATTCGAATGAAGAGGAAACCGTAAATGAGCCCCAGCGCTAGCGACTTTGCTCGCTTCCTAAAAGACATTCGACCGCAAATCGACGCGACCCTGGATCGTTTGATCCCACCGGAGGACGTCGCCCCCCAGCGCATTCACCAGGCGGTTCGCTACTCCCTCTTCGCCGGTGGAAAACGCATCCGCCCTGCCCTGACGGTGCTCACCGGCCGCGCCTTGGGCCTCGACGACAGCGCTTTGCTTCCCGGGGGCTGCGCGCTCGAAATGATTCACACCTACAGTTTGATTCACGACGATCTGCCGTCTCTCGACAACGACGATCTTCGCCGGGGAAGGCCGACGTGCCATCGCCAATTCGATGAGGCGACGGCGATTTTGGCGGGGGATGCATTGTTGACCCTCGGTTTGACCACCCTGGCCGCCGAGCCCGTCGGCGTCGAAGGCGACCGGCGGCGAGCGGCGGTGGAGATGGTCGGCCATGCGATCGGCACCTTGGGAATGATCGGTGGCCAAGTGGACGACCTGGCGGCCGAGGATCAATGGCCAGACGACGCGGAAGCGGTGCTCGAAGCTATCCACCGCCGCAAAACCGGCGCCTTGCTCACCGCCAGTGTGCGTTTGGCCGGCATCTACGCCGGCGTCGATCCGGACCGCGACATTCGCCTGAGTCAGCTCGGAGATTTGATCGGCATGATGTTCCAAATCGCCGATGATATTCTGGATGTGGAAGGCACTTCCGGCACCCTCGGCAAAACGGCCGGCAAGGACGCCGATGCGCGCAAGCTGACCTATCCCGGTCTATTCGGCCTGCCGAAGGCCAAAGCCTTGTTGGACGCCACCAAGGATCAAGCGTTACAAGTGGCGAGCCGACTGCCCGACCAAGGGGGGCTGTTCCCATCGTTGATCCAATTTCTCTCCACCCGGGATCGCTGATCCGCAACTCGCCGGCGACCGAGAGCCTATGACCTCCAAAAGCCGGCGCCTCGACCAGCTCCTGCACCAACGGGGTCTTTTTCCCAGTCGGGAAAAGGCGCGCCGCGCGGTCATGGCCGGCGGTGTGCTGGTGGACGGCCAAAAGATCGACAAACCCGGCACTGCCGTGCGCGATGGGGTGGAGATTCGGCTGCTACACCAAAAGGAGCCCTACGTATCGAGAGCCGGACGCAAACTGGCGGCGGCCCTGGACCACTTTGGGCTCGATCCCCGGGACATGGAATGTCTCGACGTCGGCGCCTCCACCGGAGGATTCACCGACTGCATGCTGCAAAGGGGAGCGCGTAGGGTTCATGCCGTGGACGTGGGTTATAACCAATTGGTGCATCAACTTCGGCAAGATCCGAGGGTGGTGGTGATGGAACGGACCAATGCCCGACATCTCAAAGCCAGCGACCTGCCCGACCGCACGTTCGACTTGGTGACCTTCGACGTGTCGTTCATTTCATTGCTCTTGGTGGTCCCGCCGACCTTGGGCTTCGTCAAAGCAGGCGGATGGGTGCTGCCGATGATCAAACCTCAATTCGAGGTCGGTCGGCAGCACGTGGGCAAAGGCGGCATCGTGCGCGATGTGGAGATTCGCCGACAGGTGATCGAGCAAAGGGTCGAAGAGCTGGGCGCGCTCGGCCTCGATTTAATCGAGGTGGTCGACTCGGAAGTCCCGGGCATGGAAGGAAATCGTGAGGCATTCGCCCTTTTTCGGCTCGGAAACCGAATCGCCGAGACGCAAGAGCTCCCGGCGGCACAAGGCACACTGTAGAGTCTAAGGATGAGTTCCGAAGACCACTCCCCCGACAGATTGACACCGGGCCTGGCAACCGCCGACGCGGAACCCGACCAACCCGACCACAATCCGTCCAAACCCACTGCCTTGGATCCTTCGAGTTATACCATCCGACGAATCGGCATCGTCGCCCGTCGGGAAACCCGAGACGCCATCCGCACCGCCGCCGAGCTGGCGGATTGGTTACGTCGTCGAGGCCTCGAAGTGGCGGTGGACGAAGCGACTCGCCGGGCGCGCAACCTCAAACACCTGCCGATCTTTGAACTCGACGAACCGCGCGACCTGGTGGTGGTGCTGGGCGGTGACGGCACCCTGCTTTCGGTCGCCCGCAGCGTGCACCCCGGCGTACCGATCCTCGGCGTCAACCTGGGACGCCTGGGTTTCCTCACCGAACTTTCTCGATTCGAACTCTACCCGAGCATGGTGCGCATCCTTTCCGGTGAGCTGACCTTGCAAGAACGCTCGATGCTCGACGTGACGGTTTTTCGTCAGGGCCGCGAGCAAGCACGATTCCGGGCCTTCAACGACGCCGTCATTGCCAAGAGCGCCTTGGCGCAAATCATCGAGCTGCAATTGCAGATCAACGGCAAGCCCATGGCCAACTATCGCGCCGACGGCCTGATCATTTCGACCCCCAACGGCTCCACCGCTTACAACCTCTCGGCCGGTGGCCCGATCGTTTATCCCGATCTACCGGTCGCCATGCTGACGCCGATTTGCCCCCACGCCCTGACCATGAGACCGATCGTCGTGCCCGACACCGACGCCATCGAAGTCACCCTAGTGACCCAGCGCCAAGAAGTCTTCCTGACCGTCGACGGCCAGGAAGGCGGCCACCTCGCCTACAAAGATACGGTGGTGTTGAAACGTTCTGAAGTCTTCGCCCGGCTGGTTCGTCTATCCGACCGCACTTTCTACGACAGCCTGCGGGACAAGCTCAATTGGGGCAGCTGACTTGGCTCCCGGCAAGCGCACGACTTCGAATCACAGCAGCTCCAAGGAAAACCCCCTCCAGGAGCCTGACTCCGGCCTAGATCGCTCTGGCCTAAATCACTCTGGCCTAGATCGCTCCGACCTAGATCCAGCCTCCGAAGGCCCTCGACGCCGAAAAAAGGGAAAGGCGCGACCCGGACGCTTCCGCCGTTGGGTTCTACGGCCGATTTTCTGGGGTCTAGCAGTGATCGCCACCCTCGCTTTTCTCTTGCAGCTGTGGGTCGACACCCCACCGGCCCGGGAACGAGCGCGCCAATTCCTGGTGCAGCAGCTGAGCGAATACGTGGGTCGTCCCGTCAGCCTTCAGGGGGTCCGTTTCAACCTCCTGCCATTTCACATCGAGTTGTGGGATTTGGTGATCGGGGGTCGTCCCGGGCCCGGAACGGATCGCACGACCGAGCTTGAAAACGCCTTCCTGCGGATTCCCTACGCTTATATCGAAGCGGATTTGGATGCCCTGCAGAATCGGAAAATCCATCTTCAGCTGTTGCGTCTGGAGCGACCTGAAATCGATCTGCGCTTCTATCCCGACGGCAGCGACAATTTGATTTCCACCATGGTTAACGCCGAAGCTCCTGAGCTTTTCGAGCTCTGGATCGATCAGGTGGAAATTGAGCGGGCAGCGCTGGATTTGGATCACGAGCGGGCACGGATCACCGTCGACGCCTATCACCTGAGGACCCGGCTACGCGGGCTGGGCGGCTTTCGACTCGCCGGCAACCTGACCAGCCCCGAGGTCGCCGTTCGCCTGCCCGAATCCAAAACCATCCGTGTGGCGGTGTCCGCCTCGGGCATTCTGGAGCGGGATCAGCTCAAAGTAGAACATGCTCGGATCACCCATCGCTCCATCCACGCCAGCGTGACCGGTGATTGCGAATGGCGCCGTGATCGTTGGCAATTCCGCAACTGCACCTTCCAAACCCGGGGTGACGGTCGTGGGGCGGCACTGCGGGACCTGGGTTATTTTCGCTCGCTGATCGGTGGTTTTACCTACGACGGTGTCTTTGCCTGGCGGCCCGGCGCCGTGGGCTGGCGAGGACAGGTCCAAGCGGACGATGTGTTGCTGTGGGGCCGTCGGCTGCGGCGTTTGCAAGGCAGCCTGTCGGCAGATCGTTTTCGGGTCGAGCTCGACCTGGACCAGGTGGAATATTCCGGCGGCACCTTAGCGGGGCGGGTGGTTGCGGACCTGGAAGCACCCGGAGATCCGATCACCGCGGATCTGGAGGTGCGGGATCTCCATCTCGACACCCTTCTGGCGGATCAGAATATTCCGGTCCAGGGATTGGCCGCGCGGGTAGACGGTCACTTGCTCTACACCTGTGACTTGCGCCAAGGCTTGATCGGCAACGGCCGGGCGGAGGTGGATCTACGCCCTGACCCGGTCGATCCAGGCCTGCCGGTAGCAGGCTCCTTTCCCTTGCGCATCGTCGACGGCTGGATTTTGGCGGACTCCGCGGATGTGGCGTCGGAACGCCAGAGCCTGCTCGCCGTGGGCGCCTACCACCTCGACCTTTCTCGCGGTCGATTCGATTACGAGTTGGCCACCGCCGACGTCTCCGAATTGGTGCCCTTGCTGCCTTTCGACGGCGAACCTCCGTCTTATTTCCCGACCGGCGGTCGGGGAACTTTGGCCGGCACGTTGCAACTGGAGTCGGGTTTCGCCTACAACACCCTCTCCCTGGACCTTGGGGCCGTGCAGACGCCGAGCATGCCTTTGGGCCGTATATCCGGACGCCTCGATGTCACCCCCTGGGCGCTCGAAAACCTACATCTGGACCTGCGCCACAACCTAGAAAAACCCGAGCAGCAAATCGTGGTGAGGGGTCGGATGCCCTGGTCCGGCGCCGCCGGGCTGACCCGCCTGACCTTCGACGCCAGCGAATGGCCGATGGAAAAAGTTCATCCATGGATCCCCTTCCACCTGCCCCTGGACGGCAAGGTCACGGGCCGCTTGGATCTCGAGCTGGACGGCGACTCCCAACAGGGCGAGCTGTCGGCGTCTCTGACCCCGGCTTTCGCCACCGGCTTGACCCAGGAGCCGGTACCTTTGGGGCATTTGGTCGCCGATCTGAGCTGGGACGACTCGAAAGTCGACATTGAACGGATCAGCGCCTTTGCCGAAGCCGGCGAACTCACCGCCCGGGGGCACTTTCAATGGCCTTCCGGGGAGATGGATTTGAGGCTCCACTCCGACAACCTGGACATCGGCCTTGCGCCCCTACAACGGTTCTTACCCAGGCCGGACGTGCACACAACCTTGGTGGTCGATGCACACCTGGCCGGGCGGCTGGACGATCCCAGCTGCAACATCACCGTGGAAGCGGACCGGCTGACCGTGGGCTCGCGCGAGATCGCTGGATCCCCGGGTCGTCTCGACGCCTTTTGGAGCTCCGGCAAGCTGGAGCTCGGGGGTTATTTGCTCGACGGAGCGTCGATCGAAGGTGGAGGTCGTCTCGAACCACCGATCGCCGATCTCGAATTTGAACTCGAATCCAGGGATTTATCACGCATCATCCAATTGCTCAGCCCGACCGAGCACCGGGTCGGGGGCAGCTTGAACGGTCGACTCACCCTCGCCGGGGACTTCTCGCAAGCACGTCCTTTGGACGCGGGCCTCGAACTGGACGCCCTCGATGTCACCCTCGATGGCCGCCGGTTGGTGGCACAGCCGCCCTTGCGCCTCGCCTTTGCCGCCGACTCTTGGACCATCGAGCGCCTACTCCTGGAAGAACCCGCTTCCGACAGCCGGATCGAGGTGCAGGGGAAGCTCGGATACCACCTCGGGGCCGACGTGGACCTCCAAACCCGGGCCGAACTCGACGGAGCCTGGCTGCGGGTCGCCTTACCCGATCTTCAGGTGGACGGTCGGCTGGGATTGGAAGGCCGGGTCACCGGCAGCCTCGACCACCCGACTCTGGTGGGAAGCGGCAGCCTCGAACAGGGTAACCTGCAGGTGCCCGGCCTCGACCAAGGTTTCGAGGGTTTGAACGGCGCGCTGCGCTTCCACGGCGACCACATCAGCCTCGACCACCTGGCCGGCAACCTATCCGGCGGCACGGCGGTGGTCACGGGCGAGCTGCGTTGGCAAGAGCAAGGCCCGCCGAGCTACCGGTTGGACTTGGACGCCCAGGGAGTCGTGCTGCCTTCGGTGGAAGGTTGGCGTCTATCGGGCGACGCCGCCCTGGCCTTGCGCTCGGTGCCCGAGGGGCATTTGCTTTCCGGCACCGCCGACCTGACTCAGCTCGACTATCGCGAAGATATTCGCTTCGACTTCGCGCAAATTGTGCAAGAGCTGCTGCGCGGCCGTCGCCTGGAGGTCGAAACCGCCGACTCGTTCCGTTCGAGCATCCAGCTCGGGGTGCGGATTCGAGCCGACGAAACCGTCTCCCTGCGCAACAACATCGCCGAACTCACGGGCAGCGCCGATCTTCAAGTACGCGGCAATTTGGCGCAGCCCATTCTATTCGGCGAGCTGGTGATGGACCGCGGAGGCACGATGGTCTACAACAGCGAGGACTATCGGCTCAAACGTGGACGGCTGGTTTTCGCCGACCCCTACCGCTTGGATCCGGAAGTGGATTTGGTGGCCACCACCAAGGTGCGAGATTTCGACGTCACCCTCTCGTTGTCCGGCCCCTTGGACCGATTGGAAGCCCGCTTTTCCTCCGAGCCACCCCTGCCCGACGTCGAGGTCTTACGGCTCTTGGCCGGCGGTGACGCCTATGTCGACCAAACGGAGCTGGTTCCGGACCGCTCCAACCAATTGGACGAAGAACGCGAGAATAGCGCCGCCACCTTCCTCTACGGTCAGGCGGCAAGCGCCATCGGCGACCGCGTCAACACCCTCTTCGGCTTCGACAAATTCCGCATCGACCCACTGACCGGTAGTGGAGACAACCTCTCCACCGCCCGTGTCACCGTCGGCAAGCGATTGTCGAAAGACGTTTTTCTAACCTACTCCGTGGACCCCTCTTCGTCCGACAACCAACGGATTCGAGTAGAGTGGCAGCTGACGGACACCCTCGTCCTGGTCCTAACGCAGAACGGAGACGATTCTTTTTCCGCAGATGCCCGCTGGGAAAACACCTTCTAACCGGCTTATCCGGCCTAACCGGCTTATCCGACCTAACCGGCTTATCCGACCCGGCCCGGGTCGCCTCGCGTGCCTAGTCCTCGCGATTTGGGCGCTGCCCTCGACGGCGACGCCGGTCCCGGCGAGCACGGCGGAAGCCCAACAAGCCCAACAAGCCCAACAGCCGGTCCTGTGTTCGCTCGAAGTGCGCACGGTGGACCGCTCCTCGAGGTTGGAGCTGGAGTCCCTCATCGAGCTTCGGCCGGGCCTGCACCCCCATCCGGCGGCGGTGCGGCGCACCCTGGCCAATTGCCACGCCACGGGCTGGTTCCGCGACGTTAGCTGGTGGTCGCGCCCGGATCCGTCCAACGGCCAATGCATCGAAGGGATCCTGGTCTTGGAACCCCATCCCCGGGTTCGTGACATCGAATTTCCACACGACCCGCCGATCCCCGAACGCCGGCTGCGCCGCGTCCTACGGCAGAAGGAAAGCGCGGTTCTAGATCTCCAATGGGTTCGGGAATCGCAAGACGCCTTGGTCCAGCTCTTCAAGCAGGAAGGTTATTTCGAGGCCCGAGTCCGCTGGCAGCTGAAACCCGGCAAGACCCCGTGGAACGACCTCTTCTTCCACATCGAGAGCGGCCCCAAAGCGCGCATCGGCAGCCTGACCTTCGACGGCGACACCGGCCCATTCGATGCCGCCGACCTGCGCCGAGCGCTGCGCTCCACCAGCGGCGAAACCTTCAAAAACGAGCGCTCTGAGGACGATGCCGAGCGCTTGCGCCGATTTCTGGTGAAACGAGGTTTCTTCCAAGCCACGGTCGAAACACCGCGGCGAGTCTACGAGCCCGAAACCGATACCGTGAGCCTCGAATTCTCCCTCGAAACAGGGCCGGCTTTCGAACTCGAAATCGTCGGAGCCAAACAGCGCAAGCTCAAACGAAAAGGCTTTCTGCCGTTTCTCGACGAACGCCCCTTCGATTCCGTGCTGCTGACCCAAAGCTGCGCTCGACTGCGCCGCTACTATCAGACCCAAGGGTATTACCGGGCGGACATCGAATGTCGGGTCGCCCCTGAATCCGAGGACCCACGAAAGGTGAGCTTCACCCTCGATCCGGGCACTACCTTTGAGGTCGGCTCCGTTCGGTTCCCGGGCGCCGAACGGGTCTCTCAGCTCCAACTCGAATCCTTGGTCGGCACCGCACCCGGCTCGTGGTGGTCCCCCGGCAGCGGACGATTGATCGGCGAAGAACTCGACGCCGACCTGGAACGGGTGCTTTCCTACTACTTGTTGGAGGGTTTCTCCCAGGCGCAAGTGGGCCCGGCTCGGATTCTGGAGGTCGGAAAAGAACTGCACGTCGACATCCCGATCGAGGAAGGGCCCCGTCGCCAAGTGGTGAGCCTCGAACTCAAGGGCGCTGAGGGGTTTGCCGAGCAAGATTTGCTGGGCCGCTTGCCCTTACGGCCGGGAAGGGGCTTCCACCCCCTGCTGCTCGAAGACGCGATCAACTTGATCAAAACCCTCTATGAAGAAGAGGGATATGCCTCCGCCGTGGTAGAGCCCCAGCTCGATTGGGGTCCGAACGGTCTGTTAGTGGATATCGTGCTGACCGTCGACCCCGGGCCGAGGAGGGTCTTGGATCGCCTGGTCTTGCGCGGGTTAGAGCAAACCCATCCCGAGCTCGTCCGTCGTTTCGCCAATCTCGAAAGCGGAGACGTGCTCAGTCGGCGGCGGCTGCTCAAAGCGGAGCGGGACCTCTACCGCCTGGGCATCTTTTCCGAGGTCGACGTCGACTTGGCTCCTTCGGTGGCCCTTTCTTCCAAACGGGACGTGCGCATTCGCCTGCGGGAAGGTCGCCGTTGGCGATTGGCCTATGGTGTTTCCTACCATTCGGACGACGGCATCGGCGGCCTGTTCGGATTGACCCGCAGTAACTTACGTGGCCGGGGCGAACGTCTGCAGCTGGATCTCCGGGCCAGCGCCAACGACCAGCGCCTGCGCCTGATCTACGATCAACCCTCTTTGGGTCCCTGGCGCCTGCCGGTGACCTACACCCTCTTCAACCGCTTCGAGCTGCGAGAGTCCTATGAGGTCACGGAAACCGGTACCCGCGTCTCCCTGACCCGCGACCTCGATCGCCTGCGCCTGGGGCTGGTTTACGATTACCGCTTTGTCGAGCTGTCGGAAGACGTGCTCGACCCCACCACCGTCGAGCGGCTGGATAGTGAGGTCGAAATTTCGAGCCTCGCGCCCAACCTCTTCATCGACCGACGGGACGATCCCGTCGACCCCGGCGTGGGTTGGAGCACCGCTCTCCAGCTCGAATACGCCTTTCCCCTCTTCACCGCCGAAACCGAGCTGCTCAAGCTCTTCTGGCAGCAGACCCAATATCGAGATCTGGATCGTTGGGGCACCCTGGCGGGCAGCTTCCGGCTGGGCTTGATCGAACCCCTGAGCACACCGACCGAGCCCGACCCCATGGTGCCCGACGACTTCGCGTCCAGCCGTGTGCCGATCTCCGAGCGATTCTTCGCCGGCGGACGCACCACCCACCGGACCTACCAGCGGGATCGCCTGGGCATTCTCGGCGAGAGCCTATTGCGCAGCGACGACGGACGCCTGCTCGAAGCCGGCGGCAACGGACTGCTCTTGCTCAACCTCGACTACCGCTTCCCCATCTCCGGCCCGGTGGAAGGGGTCACCTTCCTCGACCTGGGCAACGTCTGGGCCGATTGGCGCGACCTCGACCTGGGCGAGCTGCGCCCCGGCATTGGCCTCGGGGCCCGATACGCCTCTCCCGTCGGACCGATCCGGCTGGAAATCGGCTGGAAGCTCGACCCCCAACCCTTCGAAGACAATTCCCCCGTTTTCTTCCTCAGCTTCGGCAACCCGTTCTGATTTGAAGTAGGGGAGGGGCTTGCCCGGGGCAAGCCCCTCCCTACCTCCGGAGGTTTGCGGGCGTAGACCGCTAAGTTCGAAATACCCGGGAAAAGATTTTCACAAATTTGATATTCAGCGGGTAAAAAATTTCTCATCTAAATTCGCTTGAGAAACCTTTTACCCGCTGCTGTGAAAACCATTTCCCCAAACCGAGATCTGAGAGCCTGATTTCCTCCTGAGACATTCCAAAAAATGGGATCATTTACCGCTTAACACCCCATAAACCACTTAAAACAAATGCCTTGCATCATTCTAAAAAGATCTTTCATACGGATCTCAAAAGCCGGCACGGCCATTGCTTTTAGAGAGGGAGAACCCAAGATTGTCATGCACATCGCAGACATCTTTCACATCTTGAATTAGGAGAAGCCAAAATGATTAACGTCCTCTCTCTGCAAACCCTGCCCACCACCACCAGCGCCGCCGATGCCTGCAGCAGCTCCTCCGTCAGCTGTGTCTCGACCGCCAGCTGCGTGTCCCGTCGTAGCAAGGCTCTCGCCGCGTTTTGATTTTTAGTTAACCCCTTGGTCGTAAAGATCATGGGGTGCAGTTGTGGGGAAAGAAAATCGACCCCAGGTCTTCGATCCCCAAGTGTAAACGCCAGTTGAACCCCTAATCCGGATTGCTCGCCGTCTCTGTAACGACACCGTGTTGGTTTCGTTCGGGGCAGCCGGCAACCGAGCCCAAAAAGGAAGTAGAACCATGATCAACGTTCTTTCGCTCCAAACCTTGCCCGCCGTGAACAACGCCACCGACGCTTGCTCCTCCGCCGTGAGCTGCACCTCGTCCGCCTCCTGCGTGTCCCGTCGCAGCAAGGCCCTCGCCGCCTTCTGATCCGTTGGATTCGGGCGGTGATCAGCCCTCGAGCTACATCGCCCGAATCCAGATTGCACAGTTTTAGTTTTGTAGAGGCTTTCATCGAGAGAGCTTTTACACGGCCTCAACGAACCAAACATACGCCTTTAAACACGAGGATCTATCATGACCAACGTTCTTTCGCTCCAAACCCTGCCCGCCGTGAACAACGCCACCGACGCTTGCTCCTCCGCCGTGAGCTGCACCTCTGCCGCTTCCTGCATCTCCCGCCGCAGCAAGGCCCTCGCCACTTTCTGATCCGGGCTAGCGAGTTGCCGATCCGGCGGCGCGGCGCGAATTCACGCGGCGCGCCTTCGGACCGGGCAACCCTTAGATCCCTCGGTGGAACGGTCCCGTCTCAGCGGGTCTGCCTTGCCGAGGCGTCGAATATTGCCTCCGTGTCCTTCTGGGCTCGGAGGCTTTGCCGTGGGCTCCAAAATTTGGACTTGAACCATTAGACCTGTGCCATCAAACCCGGCGTCTTTTTTTCATGTGTACCCCCCTTACCCACCTGGGTAAATCGATTCTCAGGCTGGGCAACTGCTGACCACTTCGCCGGAGTGTTCACATCTCAACACGATCCTTAACATTCTTATTTTCAGCAGTTTATGCTCAGTTCAATAGATTTCATACCATTGGCACGCACCTTGCTTTAGAGAGATCTGACGATCAATTTTAATCCCAACTACCTCGCAGCCAAGGAGCCAGGCCATGGACCTACACGCAGCTTTCCTCAACTCCATCATCGATTCGGATTTCTACGAATCCATTGAAGTCAACGAGCCCGGGTCGGAGCTGTCCGGCGTGGTCTACCGCTTCATTCCCAAAGAAGCGGGTTGGAGAATGCTCGTCGGTGGTTATTGGACCTATGTGGCCCACGAAACCGATGCCAAGCTGATTCAGGGCTGGAAGATTCACCTCTCCGCTTCCCAACGAACCGCAAAAAAGCTCTTGGAGACGGTGGTTCCCATTTTCGAGCGTCATCGCGTCGGGTTCAAATTCCTTTCCGACGAAAACGTTGTGGATATCTCGCTCAATAAGAATGCCGCACGCACCGCCGCCGGCAAGTTCATTACGGTTTATCCGCCGGACTTGGAAAGCTTTAAGGAAATTATCGAAGAGATCCATCAGGCGACGATCGATTTCCGCGGGCCCTTCTTGCTCACGGATCGACCCTATAAAGATAGTAAAGTGGTTTTTTATCGCTACGGCGAGCACCACGGCTCCGACCGGGTGGACGTCGACGGCCGGCGGCAAGCCGGGATCCAGGATCCGGACGGAAATTGGATTTCCGACGAACGTCGAGCCTATTTTTATTTGCCCGATTGGATCGAGGATCCCTTCGATGGCTGGCAACCCGTTGAGCCGCCCAAAGAAGGCGCCGTGATGCTGAAAGATCGCTACCGGGTGGAGTCCGCCCTGCGATTCCACGCCACCGGCGCGGTCTATGCCGGTGTCGATACCCACACCGATCAGCCGGTGATCATCCGCGAAGCCCGGCCGGTGCATCGTGGATCGGACGAGGAGCGGGAAGAAGGCTTTTTATTGTTGGAAAAGGAAGCGCGGATTCTCGAGAAGCTCGGTCCCGACGGGCTCGCCCCCAAATTGGTCGACCTATTCCAAGAATGGGAGCACTTTTTCTTGGTGCAAGAAAAAGTCGATGCCGACACCTTGTGGGGGTATTCGATTGGTTTCAGTCATGGATCGAAAGATATTCGTCCCTCCTTTATCTTCGATCGTTTACGGGAAACATTCCTAAAGATTGCTAAAGGTCTCCAAACTATTCACTCCCACGGCATCGTGCTGCGCGACATCACCCGGACGAATATTCTGGTCACCCACGATACCGAGGAAATGCGATTCATCGATTTTGAGTTCTCCTACGAGCTCGATCGCGACGACCCCTCGATTCCCGGTTATACCGAAGGTTATTCCTCACCCGAGCAGCTGCGCAACGAAAAACCCCATCCCGGCGAGGACGTCTACAGCCTCGGCGCGCTGATCATCGACATGTTGGCTTTCACCGCTCCGGGCCTATCCTTGAACCGACAGGGAATTCTCGATTCCTTCCGCATGACGGTCGAGGATTACCACTTGCCCCACCAGCTCTACGAAATCATCGCCGGGGCCCTCGAAGAGGACAAAGAAAAGCGCTGGAGCCTGGAACGGATGATCAATCACATCCAGACCGCGGAGCTGCCCACCGCCGACGTCACCGTGGTGCCTGTGGGAACTTGCCCGCCGCAGCGACCGACCCCGGACCTGGAGCTGGTCACGGAAATCGACGGCACCTTGACCGAAATGGCGCGCTTCATCCAGCACCATACGACCCCGAATCGTAAAGATCGCCTGTGGCCCGGTGGACCCGACATCTACCAAAGCAACGCGCTCCAACTCGCTTACGGCGCCGCCGGCACGGCCGTGTTCCTACATCGAGTGGGCAGCCCAGTTTCCGACGAAGCTCTCGAATGGATGCGCAAATCCATCGATCTCGAGCACATCGCCCCCGGCCTTTTCACCGGTCTTTCGGGCATCGCCCTATCCTTCCTCGAGCTGGGCGACGAAGACACCGCCCGAATGGTGATGGAAGGAGCCAATCAATCTCCGATTCGTTTGCAGCGGGCTGAAATGCGCGCCGGGGCCTCGGGCTGGGGATTGGCCAACCTCCACTTCCACCGTCACTTCGGAGAAGGGTCCTACCTCTCCCACGCCATGGAAGCCGGCGAGTATTTGCTCAAAACCCAAAAGCACGACGACAACGGTGGTTATTGGGAGGTCGAGGCCGGCATTCCGTTGGGCTTCGGCCACGGCCAGAGCGGACCGGCGACCTTCTTGCTCTACCTCAACGAGATCCAACCCGGCCACGGATTCCTCGAAGCGGCCATTGCGGCCGTCGACTTCGAGATCGCCCATCGTCAACAGCTCGACGACGAGGTGCTTTGGTTCCCCCACGTGGGCGCCTCGGGCGGCTCGCCGAAATCGCCCCACATGCGCCACGGCAGCGCCGGCGTCGGCACGGCAGTGCTGCGCGCCTGGGCCGCGACCGGCGAGGATCGCTTGCGCAAATTCGCCGACGTCTGCGCCCTGAGCGTCTCCTGCCGCGGAACCAACAAGCTCTGGCACGACTACGGCCTGGCCGGTTACGGTGAGCTGCTGCTCGACATGTACGACTTCACCGGCGACGAGAACTACCGCAACAACGCCTTCTACTTGGCGGAAGCCTTGATGCCCTACCGCCTCCAACGGAAAGAAGGCATCGCCTTCCCGGCCGAGGAGCTGGTTCGGATCAGCACGGATTTCGCTTCGGGCATGGCGGGTGTCGGCATCTTCCTCCATCGCTTGGTCAACCCCGGTACCCGTCGATTCCTGCTCTTGGACGACCTGCTGCTCAAAGCCGAGCCCAAACCCGCCGAATCGGCGATCCAACAGTCCGTGATCCACACCGCCGTTGCTTGATCCTGCGCCGGAGATTAGACCATGACCAGCTCCAACCCCAATTCCTCCAGCCAATGGGCCGTGTTGAAGCGAATCCTCGCTTTTTCCGTGCCCTACCGTGGACGATTGGCCACCGCCTTGGCATTGACCTTGGTGAGCGCGGGTATCGCCCTCTTGCTGCCCTTGGGCATCAAGATGCTGCTCGACGACGCGCTCACCGAGGGCAATCGAACCCTGTTGCACAACTTGGGTTTGGGCCTCTTCGTGCTCTTTCTGATCAACGCGGTCACCTCCTACGTGGCCACTGTCGTACTGCAAACCGCCGGCGAGCGGATGGTCGTCGACCTGCGTCAGAAGCTCTACCGTCATTACCAATCCCTTGATCTGAATTTCTTCCACGGACATCGGATCGGGGACTTGGTCTCACGTTTGGACAACGACACCGACTCCATTCAGCAGACCATTTCGAGCTTGGTGTCGTCGGCGGCGGTCAACGGTTTCAAAATGATCGGTGCGGTGGCTTTGATGGTCGCCCTGGATGTCCGCCTGAGCCTCTTGGTTCTCGTGATGGCTCCGGCGGCGACCCTTCTGTCTCGCTTCTTCGGCAAGATCCTGCGCCAAATGGCCAGATTGCTGCACGAGCGCCAGGCGGACGCCACCAGCGTCGCCCAAGAGACTTTGTCCTCGATTCAATTGGTCCAAACCTACGCTCGCGGCGAGCATGAAAACGCCCGTTACGAGCGTAGCCTCGAAGCCTACTTCGAGGGTGCCAAAAAAGAGGTGCACGCCCACTCACTCTTCGTTTCGTTGGTGGGTTTGATGTCGGTGCTCTCAACCATCGCCATCTTTTGGTACGGCGGCAGCCAGGTGCTTCAAGGGCAGCTGCAGGTTGGTGACGTGGTGGCGTTTCTCTTCTACTCCCAGATGGTCACCCAAAGCATCGGTGTTCTGGCGGAGCTTTCCGGCGGCATCAGCCGCATGATCGGCTCTTCGGAGCGGGTCTTCGAGCTCTTGGACACGACTCCTCTAGTCGCCAACGCTGCCGACGCCCGCCCAGCGACCGACGTCGAGGGGCGTCTGGACCTCCAGGACGTGACCTTCGGCTATCCCGGACGCGAGCCGGTCTTGCGCGAGGTCAGCTTTAGTGTCGAGCCCGGCCAAACCGTGGCTTTGGTGGGCCCCTCCGGCGCCGGCAAATCGTCTCTGCTTCGCTTGTTGCCCCGTCTCTTCGACCCCACCGAAGGCCGCATTTTGTTGGACGGCCAGGATCTTCGTGAACTCGAGCTGGAATCGGTTCGCTCGAAGCTGGCGGTGGTCTCCCAAGAGGTCCAGCTCTTCGCCACAACCGTGCGGGAGAACATTCGCTACGGCCGGCTCGACGCCACCGACGAAGAGGTAGAAGCCGCCGCCCGCGCCGCCCGGGTCGCCGACTTCATCGACGATCTGCCCGAGGGTTACGACACCATGGTCGGCGAGCGGGGTGTGAACCTCTCAGGCGGCCAACGGCAACGGATCTCCATCGCCCGCGCGCTGCTGCGCGACGCCCCGATTCTGATTCTCGATGAAGCGACCTCGTCGGTGGACTCTGAATCGGAAGCCAAAATCCAAGACGCTTTGGATCGCCTGCGCTCCAACCGGACCACCCTGATCGCCGCCCACAGGTTGTCGACCATTCTCGAAGCCGACAAAATCCTGGTGCTCGAAGACGGACGGGTGGTGGAATTCGGCAGCCACTCGGAGCTGATCTACCGCAACGGCTTGTATTCCCGGCTGGTTGAGCAGCACTTTCGAGGGCACGGCCATGGTGAAAGCCGGCTCCGCGCCGTTGAGGCCGACGACTCTCGACAGGAGGCCGTGGCATGAATTTCTCGAGCTTCCTGCACGAATCCAAATTGGCCTGGCGCGGCCTATGGCAGCGCAAAATGCTCTCGGCGATGATGATCGTGCCTTTAGCTTTGGGCATCGGGGCCACGGTGACCACCTATACCGTGGTGCAGGAGGTGTTGCTCGCGCCGCTCGACTTCCCCCAATCCGATCAGCTGATCAGCATCCGCCACAGCACCACGGAGGACACCACCCTCAGGTTGTCCCCCGCCAACTACCTCGACTTGGTGGATTCCAATCTGGCCGGGCCGAACGGCGCGTTGTCGAGCGTCGGCGCTTTTCAACGCCTCGATGTCACAGTGGTCGGTCTGGGGGATCCCATCACCGTCGACGCCGCCCGCGTGTCCCCTACTTTCTTCCAGGTGCTCGAAACCATGCCGTCCCTCGGTCGTCCTTTCACCGAAGACATGACCCGCGTGCCCGAGCCGGCCGAAACCATCTTGGACCACGGCGCCTACACCATTCTGAGCAACACCCTGTGGCGCACCCGCTTCGGCGCGCGCCAAACCGTGATCGGCGAAACCCTGATGGTCAACGACCGTCCTCTGGAAATCGTCGGTGTGATGCCGGAGGGATTCGACTTCCCCGCCGAGGTCGAAGTGTTCCTGCCCTTGGGATTCGGTGAGATCGCGGCCCGAGATCGTGGGGGTTATTATTTGGAAACCCTCGCCCGTCTCGCGGACGGCGCGACCTTGAAGGCGGCCGACGCCGAGGCGGCAGTCTTTGCCCAGACCCTGCGCGAGCTCGCCCCGAGATCCAATTCCGACATCGGTTTGAGGCTCCTCTCCCTCAAAGAGCATCTGGTCGAGGACCTGGACCTCGGCCTTTGGCTGCTGTTCGGCATCAGCGCATTGATCTTGCTGCTGGTGGCCGCCAACTCGGCCCAGCTGTTCATGGCCCGGGGCCTCGAGCGACACCAAGACGTGGCGGTGCGTTTGGCCCTCGGTGCCGGTCGTGGAGATATCGCCAAGCGTTTCCTGGCTGAGAGCTTGACCCTCGCGCTGGTGGCGACGGTGCTCGGATTGCTGACCGCTTGGAGCTTGTTGGGATTCTTGCTCGCCGCTTCGCCCCCGGAGCTTTTCGCCGGTCGCACGATCAGCCTCGACCTCGACAGCTTGATCTTTTCCGTGCTGCTGGGTTTGATCGCCGGCGGCATCGTCGGCGCTGCACCTTCGATCTATCTTTCCCGCCCGGGCTCCCTGCCGCGCCGTTTGACCGAAGGGGGCAGGGCCCAAAGCGTGGGTCGCGGTCAACGCTGGATCCAAGACGGCATGTTGATCGCCCAGCTGGCCTTGGTAGTGATCTTGGTCCACACCACCTACATGATGTTGGATAGCTACTCCAAGCTGCGCGCCGTGCCTCTGGGCTTTTCTCCGGAAGGCGTGGTGGCCGTCAACCTGACCCTGCCTTGGGAGCGTTATCCCGACGACCCTTCCCTACGGTTATTTTCCGACCGAGTGGTGTCGGAAATCTCAGCTTTGCCGTCGGTGACCTCCGCCGGCCTCGGCCTGCGCTTGCCCGTGGTCGACGCGCCAGGCGGTGTCTGGTTCCACCTGGACGGCGCCGACCAAGAAGAAAGCCATCCCGCCACGTTCCATGCCGTGGATCCGGGTTACCTATCCAGCCTCAAGGTGCCCATCCTGCGCGGACGCGGCATTGACGAAAGCGACCATGCGGAAGGTGCTCCGGTGGTGGTGGTCAGCCGAACCTTGGCCGAGCAATTCTTCCCGGACCGCGACCCCATCGGCCAAACCTTGATCCTCACCCCCTGGCCCGATCTGCGGCACACCATCGTCGGCCTGACGGCCGATCTGCCCCAAGGGGGATTGAAGAGGGAAACCGAACCCGCGATTTTCGTGCCTTTCGCCCAGATCCCTATGGATCGGATCCGTCTGCTGGCCCGGGTTCAAGGGGATCCCGAAACCGCCATCGCTTCTCTCCGTCAAGCGGTTTGGAACGTCGACCCGAATCTCGGCATCCAATCCATCGGCACCCTCGAAAGCGAGCTCGAAACCACCATGTTGCCGGATCGCTTCTCCACCGTGCTGTTGGGAATCTATGGATTCTTCGGGGTGCTCTTGGTGGCGTCCGGCATCTTCGGCGTGGTTTCCTTCTTCGTCGAAAGCCGTCGGGCCGAAATCGGCATCCGCTCGGCCCTCGGCGGCAGCCCCGGATCGCTCGTGGTTTGGGTATTGCGCCACGGCGCCAAACGCGCTGCTGCGGGCACGGCTCTCGGAGTCGCCGGAGCCCTGGCCGTGGCCTATCGCATCTCCAAAGACCTCTTTCAGGTCGATCCCTGGAGCTTCGAGCCGTTCCTCTTCTCCCTGCTCTCACTCAGTCTGGTGATCACAGCCGCCCACTATTGGCCGGCAAGAAGGGCAGTAAGAACCGACCCGGCGATCGTGTTGCGCCCGAAATAACACCTTCGAACGGCCAAGCCTTGGCGGGCAAGACTTTTGCCACAGCCAATCGGGGTCGATATCGACCATCGCCAATCACTATCCAGAGCAGTTATTGGGTCGTCGGCTTCAACCTAAAACCACAGTATCGCTGAAAGAGCCTCTGAACTTTAGCTCGGCAAGGGTCGACACTGCGTATCTTGCGGGCGGGGCATTCGCCTAGAATCTCTTCACTTTCCCAAAGTAGTATTGCCAAATCATGCAAGATTTCAGTGACTACATCGTCTACGTTGACGAGAGCGGAGACCACGGCCTAAAGAACATCGACCCGTACTATCCCGTCTTCGTCCTAGCCTTCTGTGTCTTCGAGAAGCAAAGATACATTCGCGACATTGTGCCGGCCTTTCAGAGTTTCAAATTCGATCACTTCGGGCACGACATGGTCGTCCTGCATGAACGTGAAATTCGGAAGCGGTCTGGAGCATTTCGAACCTTGTCAAGCAAGGACCTCGAGACGAGTTTCATGGCCGATCTCAACAGCCTCGTAGAGCAGGCGGAATTCACGGTCATTGCCTCGGTCATTCGCAAAGATGTCTTGCAATCGCGGTACCCGTACCCACAAAACCCCTACAACCTTGCTCTGGCTTTCTGTCTCGAACGTTTATTCCTTCTCCTAAAGGATCGCTCGGCCGGAGATCGCGGAGTGCACGTTATTTTCGAGCGGCGTGGATCCCGAGAAGACAATGATCTTGAGTTACAGTTTCGCCGGGTCTGTGGAGGGAAAAACCCGCTTGGCAATGCGCCAACCCTTCCTTTTGAGCCAATCTTCGCTTCGAAAGCTGCCAACAGCTGTGGCATGCAGATCGCGGATCTTGTTGCGCGGCCGATTGGCCGCAACGTACTGAATCCGCAACAAACAAACCGAGCCTTTGACATCATCAGGGCAAAGTTCCGGCACAAGAAGGGTGAACCGGACCGAATAAAAGGATTCGGCCTTAAGATTTTCCCATAAAAACGAAAGACCCCGGTCGCAACCGAGGTCAAGCGTCGACCGGGAGCGCCCAGTCCTTGCTCATAGTATACATTGTTCACAGTGAGTAAACAATGTATCGAAACGACGAACGACCTTAGCAGCCCAACAACCAATCTCGGCTTTCACGCCAAAGGTTGTCGCGGAACCGGCTGCGGAAGAAACCGAAGTGGCCGATGCTGCTATCGACGCGTTTCGGCTCGATGAGCTGGAACTCGGAGCGCGCGTTGGGGTAGAGGTTCGCCATGTGGGCCACTGCTTTTTTGGGACCCAAGATCAAGTCGTCGGCAAAGGCATTCCACTTCACCCGCGCCCGCAGGCGATCGAAATGGGGACGATAGGGCTCTCCGCGATCGTCGACGATGTAGAAATCACTGCCGCACCAACGCATCCATTCGGCCCCGATGCCGGCCGGCAGATCTCCCATGCCCAACAAGCGGCCGGGAAAATAACCGAAGGTTGCGACCAGCCCTGGGGTCAGCCAAGAAAAACCCTTGTGTAGGTAACGGCGCGGCGCCGGCCACAGACGCCAAGCTCCCCATTGGGCCGCCACCGCCCAAACCGACTCCAGACGATCCGCGTTGGGCATCAGCCCCAAGAGCTGGCCACCTACGGAGTGAGCCACCGCGTGATGTCGCAAGGTGGGAAATCGCTCGGCCATGAATTGGGTCATACCCACCAGGTCGAGCTCCCCCCAATCCCGCATCCGGCCCTTGAACGAGCGCAGGCTGCCCGGCAATGAACCTCCGGTGCCGCGATAGTCGAGGGTCAGCACCACGAATCCCTCGGCGGCGAGGAAGCGGGCGTAATTGACGTAAATCCCCCGCTGCACGGCGGTCGCGGGGTGAATTTGAACCATATGCCCATTGGATTGGGCGGGCTGAAAGAGAGTCACGGCCAGGGGGAATCCGTCGGCCGCAGGTACCTGCAGATCTTCCTGCGAGATTTTCGGGTTCTGCTCGCGGGAGGCAGATTCTGGGGTCTTAGGCTCTTGGGAGCCGCCGACTCTGGGGGTGGTTTGTCGAGACACGTTCGGGTCGCTCCTACGTTCCGGCTAGATTCCGACCGGTGGGGACAGTCGCATCGACCGGGCCCTATTCTCTATGCATTATCCCCTAAGCACTTCAACATCTCGTCGACCTTACGGATAGACTTGCAGTCATGGACGAGCGGCCGAAATCCGATTCGCAGGCGATTCGCGACAAAGATCACTTTCTGGCTCTGCTGGGTCACGAAATGCGAAATCCGCTGGGCGCCCTGCGCAATGCGCTCGAGTTGATCGAGCGGCACCCCGATGCGGACGTACGACGTCGACAGCTGAAAATCGCCCATCGACAAGTAGAGGATATGAGCCGGCTGGCCGAAGATCTACTCGATGCCTCTCGAATCGATGCGGGTAAGTTACAGCTTAAACCGGAAGCCTTGGATCTACGGCTCGAAACCTATCGATTGATCGAGAGCTGGCGTCCGGAGCTGACCTCAGCCGGCCTAGAGCTGGTGCTCGAAGGTCCCCAAGTGCCGGAAGTGTTCGAAACCGTCGCCCATCAACCGGTGGCCGTGGAGGCCGACCGAACCCGTCTGCGCCAGATGGTCGGCAACCTGTTGTCGAATGCGCGCAAGTTCACGCAGGCGGGCGGAAGAATTACCGTACGGCTCAGCACCGAGGGCAACCAGGCCATTCTGAGCGTGCAAGACACGGGCTGCGGCATGGACCCGGCGGAAATCGAACGCTTATTTGACGCTTTTGAGCAAAGCGAAAAAGCGCGCGAGTTGATGACCGGCGGATTGGGATTGGGTTTGCCGATCGTCAGGGGTTTGGCCAGGGCCCACGGCGGTGATTTAGTCGCCTCCAGCGAGGGCACGGGACACGGCTCCTGTTTCACCCTCAGCCTTCCGATGACCGAGCAGGCCGTGCCCTGGGCCTCTGAGACCGGAGCCATGTACGTGGCTGCTTTGGGCAGCCCGAGCCCGCCGCAGCCGGCCACGCCGCGCATCCAGGCTCTTGAGCCGACGGAAACCATGGATCCCTTTCGAGGCGGCGCTGCGGTAGCGGAAACCCAAGACACCCGATCGGCTGCTTCAATCGACCCGACACCCGCATCCAGCTCTTCGACGCCTCCCAAGGGCTCGGCTTCCAAAGGCCGAATCATGTTGATCGACGATCACCAAGCTTCCGCCGAAGGTTTGGCGGAGCTACTAAGGCTCGAAGGGTTAGAGGTCGTGGTGTTCCACGGAGGCCGTGAAGCCCTCGAAAGCTTGGATATCGTGAATCCGGCTGCTGTGGTCTGCGACCTCGGTTTACCGATTGTCGACGGTTTCGAAGTGGCCAGGACCCTTCGTCGAACGGCCGGCGACGACCTGCTCTTGATCGCCCTCAGCGGTTATGTGGACGCCAAAACCCGTTCCAAGGCCGAGCTCGCGGGTTTCGACTGCCACCTCGCAAAACCCGTGCAGCTCGACCGACTGCTCGCGCTCCTGCGATAACACCGCCCAATCGATCCGACGATCCGATCCATCCGATCGATCCCGACCAATACAGTCCGACCTAGTACCGACACCTCTGGGCCATTCGTCGCGACGAGCGCGCTGCGCCGGTCGTTGAAACCCGCGTGGTCGAGAGTCGCTAAAAAATCCGCTTTGCGCTTTGCAAGAATAGGCTGTGAAACCGGACAGAAGTTGTAGCTTTTACAAATTCTACCGCCTGGGGGTTCATGCCGCACTCAGCGCATTTTCGTATCTAGATGATTCCAAACAACTTATTAAAATTTCTCGCCTTCCCGTGAAAGCCGGCACAACCCATGCATTTGATAAGTGATGTAACTCAGAAACATGGGTTGCCACCCAAAAGCTCAGGAGGCATTATGAAATTCGCACCTACATTCAAGTCTTTCTCGATAAACACCACTCTGACCTCGATCGCACTGCTGTCGCTGGTTGCCGCCCCTAGTTTGGGCCAACAACGGGCCTTTGCGCCGGACGGTTTTAAGAGCACGATCTTGGTCAGCCCAATCGGCGATGCAACGGCCAATGGCAACGCCCTGGTAGGCGCCGTGGAGCAAGCCAAACCCGACGCCGAACGCCGGCTGCTGATTTGGGTGGAGCCCGGAGTGTACGACCTCGGCAATCAATCGCTGAACCTCAAACCTTATCTTTCGGTCCAAGGATCGGGCATCGGTACTACGGTCATTCAAGGCAACGCGCAAGACATCAACAACTTCGACCTGAATCACGGACTGGTCAAAGGCGCGGACCACAGCAGCTTAAAACGGCTGACCTTGCGCTGCCTTCCTGACGAAGCCCTGCAACAGGGAGCCTGCATCCACATCGTGAACAACGGAGCTTCCCCGGAGCTGAGCGAGCTGAGCATTGAGTCCGAGGGCTACGGCAGCCATTGGGGCATCCGCAACTCGTTCTCCTCGCCCAATGTCGAAAACGTCAAGATCTCCATGCACGGAACCTTGAACAACTATGGAATGGTCAGCTCGATCTCTTCGTACCCGACCGTTCGTCGCGCCGAGATCACCGCTGCCGACGGCCAAATGCACAACGCCGGTATCTTCAATCGTGACGGTGGCCTGCCCGTGGTGATCGACGACACCGAGATCTTTGTCGCTGGTGGCCAGGAAGCCTTCGGTATCTACAACTACAACGCAAGTGGTGCCGGTGGCACCTTGGAGATCGTGGACAGCTTAATCATCGCTCGCAACGCCCAAGACAACGGCGCCGTCCGCGATGGCTCGATGCGTTTAGAAGGTCAAGGCAGCACCTTTGAAGCCGACGCACCCGGTTCCGCCGTCTTCTTGAGTCAATACGGTGAGATGGACATCCGCGACTCCGAGCTGAGCGGCTCCGACGTCCTGGCCTTTGGCCGTGAGGTGAGCCTGGGCTCTGTGCGCCTGCAAGGTGAGGGCACCGTGGAAGCCGCCGAGACCCTGTCTTGCGCCGCGATCTTCACCCTCAGCCCGACCGCCCAATTCTTCGAGAATACCTGCCCGACCGGTGGCCAAGGTCTGACCAGCTCCACCACCCGCGTGAAGCTTCGTCCGCACCCCTGGAGCGAGCAGGCCCACTGATGGCTACTGAGTAGCTGAGGATTTCAAACCTCCGCCTCCCCCACCGTGCCCACCCGGGCACGGTTTTTTTGTGCTAAAAAACATCTGTAAGATCTCTCCCTTGAGCCCGTCAACTTGGAGCGACTATGGATCCCCGTTTAGCGCATCTTTTCCAGGCCTTGAAAAGCGGCGAGCCGCTCGCCACCACCTCGATCGTGGTGCCCTCCCTGAGCTTCGATGCCGAGGAGCTTTCGAAAATTCCAGGTGTCGGCTATTACGAAGAGCGTCTGCTTTTCATCCTCGCTCGGCTGCGAGACCCCCGGGCTCGAGTTATTTTCGTCTCCAGCCAGCCGATTCACCCGGATATCGTCGACTATTATCTCGACAACCTGGAGGGTGTTTCCGCCACCAGCGCGCGCAAGAGGCTCCAACTCTTCTGCACCTTCGACCGCAGCACACGACCCTTGACCGAAAAGATTTTGGAGCGACCTCGATTGGTAAATCGCATCCGGGAAGCGATCGGCTCACCGGAAAACGCTTACCTCACCTGCTTCAACTCCACCCGTTTGGAAAAAACTCTGGCTGAGAAGTTGGGCGTGCCCTTGAACGGGGTCGATCCGTCGTTGCTTTTCCTGGGCACCAAATCCGGCTCGCGCAAAGTCTTCGCCGAAGCCGGAGTGCCCTTTCCAAAGGGTTTCGAGGATCTGCGATCCAAGGACGAGGTGATCGATGGGTTGGCTTCCCTCTGGCATCCCGGTCTCCACCGTGCGGTGATCAAGCTCAACGACAGCTTCGCCGGCGCCGGCAATGCCCTGTTCACCTATCCCCAGGATTTACCCGAGGAGCCCAAGGCCCGCAAACGGATCCTGGAATCCGCGATTTCCGGTTTGAGATTCACCGAAGTCGGCCAAAGCCATCGACAGTTTTTTGCCAAGTTGGAGGAGATGGGCGGCATTGTTGAAGAAATGGTCCAAGGGCCGCAGGTGCTTTCTCCGAGCGTGCAAATGCGCGTCAACCCCACCGGCGAGCTCGAAGTGGTTTCCAGCCACGATCAAATCCTCGGTGGGGCCACCGGGCAGACCTATTCGGGATGTCGATTCCCGGCGTCCGAGGCTTATCGCGCCGTGATCACGACCGAAGCCCTCAAAGTGGGCCGAGTGCTCGCCCGCTACGGGGTGATCAGCCGCTTCGCAGTGGATTTCGTAGTGACCCAAGACGACCAGGGAATCTGGCAGCCGTGGGCGATCGAAATCAATCTGCGCATGGGCGGTACCACCGTGCCTTTCCTGGCCCTGCAATTCCTCACCGGGGGTCGCCTCGAAGCGGACAGCGGTCAATTCAGTTGCCCTGACGGTCAACGTAAATTCTACCGAGCCACCGATGCCTTGCATTCCCCGGCTTACCACGGCCTGCTGCCCGAGGATCTGGTGGAAATTCTCGAGACCCAAGCTTTGCGCTTCTCGCCGGCAACCCAAACCGGCGTGCTTTTTCACATGATGGGTGCCCTTTCGGAGCACGGAAAAGTAGGGGTGGTGTCGATCGGCGATTCCCCCGAGCAAGCGGACGAACTCTTCGAGCGCACGGTGGAAGTGCTCGACCAAGAAACCGAGCAAGTCTCGAGTGATTCGATCGAGGCACCCGAGCAGCCCCGGCACACGACTCTCGCCATGGAATAGCGATTCAGCGGGATCGGCGCCGAGCGAGCCCCAGCAGCCCCAGAAACACGGCTACAACAACTGCAACGATCCCTATTGCCAACGCAGGCGAAGTCGGCTTCAGCTTCGCCCACAGCGATTCCAACGGGCCTAGGGAAGCAAACGCCAGGGCGCCGTCGCCCAAAACCACCCAACCCGCCCAATGCTCCGCCGGCAGGCCGCGACCGGCATGGTCTCTTTGAGTCGCAGCCAAGGCCTCGGCCACGGTCGTCCCTCGTCCGAGGTGACGATAGAAGTGATCAAAGAACTCCGCGCTGTCGCGATCTCGAACCGGCCAAAGACTGCCCACCACCGCCGAGGCTCCAGCTTTGAAGAAAGCCCGGGCAAGGCTCATGGTTCCCTCGCCGGCGAAAACGACCCCACTCGTGCTTTGGCAAGCGGATAACACCACCAACTTCTGGCGCAAATCCAACGACGCAATTTCGGCAGGATTCAACCTAGCGTCGAATCCTTGCTCAGACGCCAAGATCACCGCCGAACGCTCCGGTCGACGCTCGTCGATCACCGCATGGGCAGCCAAGTGAACGACCCCGAAGGGCGATAAGTCTTCGCTCACCAGGGGACGCCGACTCGCCTCGGCACCCACCCACAGGCGGCTCCCTGGGGCCGTGCTGCGAAGCACCGACCGCCCCTCTCGACGCGCATAGGGCAAAGTCGGCAGCTGCGAGCCGGCGTCGGGGTCGAGTTCGGGATCGAGGCGGGAGTTGAGCTCGGGGTCGGCCAGCACCAAGGCGCTCATCGTCCGGCCGGCTGCCGCTGGGCGGCGACCCTCTTGCCACCATTTCCACAACGTGGCAGAGGGCACCACGCTCAGCTCGAAACTCTCGATCAGAAATCGCTCCCCTTCGTCCACCAAGGCCGGAAACGGCAGGCGATGAAGCGGACCATCGGGCACCACCACCAAATGTTCCACCGACTGCGGCAGATCCGCCATGGCTGCCGACAAGAGTTCACCGTGGAGCCGCTGGGCCGCTTGGGTCTGCGAACCATCGCGCCGGGGAAAGAGGCGCAGAAAAGAGCGCACCTGAACCGTCAGCCGTCGGCGATCCGGGATGGGGTAAAGGCGGATGGCTTCGCGGGTCACGGCCACCAACCAAGACCCGCCCGCAAAACGTCCGTAGGCGTCGGTCTGGGGCGCGACTTGAAAGGAAAGCAGAACCTGCCGCTCGCTCAGGCTTGCTTGTAAACGCTCCAGCTCGACCCTGTCTGGGTCGAACGTTTCGCCCTGGGGTTGGTGGACCCCGGACGCGGTGAGGCTTTCCAACAGCACCCGCGCCCGCATACGTTCTAGGATTCCGAAAGCGCGCTCTAAGTCGAGGGGGTCCGGATCCGCCTGCTGAGAGGCCCTCAGTAGGCGTCCCGAAAGGGCGTAATAGACCTCGGTCCAGGGCGCAAAAACCTGGGCCCGGCCGAAGTCTTGCCCTTGTTGGTCACGCCATTGCTCGATGCGACCCAAGGCCGCATCCATCTCGGCCATCAGCTGTTGCCGCGCCGCGAGCTGCCAAGAAACCTCCAAGCGATCCGCCCAACCGTCCACCCCGTCACCGAAGTGGGGTGAGGCCAAGGCAAAATGTCGGCTTTGCTCCGCCAGTCGGGCGGCTTCCAATTCGGAAGTAGGCTCGGAATTCGATTCCAGCTGCCAAACCGCGAGGGCCGCCAAAGCCCGGGTCCGCACCGACGAAAACTCGAGCTGCTCTGCCAGCTCCAAGCTCCGTCGTACCAGCATTCGCCCTTCGTCACCGCCCACCATCCGGCCCAAGCGCAGGCTCGCATCGGCCTCGGCAAAAGGTTGTCCTGCTTCGACTGCGGCGTCGAGAGCCTGTCGTAGGAGTTCTTCGATTCGACTCCTATCCACTTGTCGCGCCGCGCTTTGAGCGACCAAAGCGATCACGGCGTTCTGCAAAGCCGTTGCCCGGCCGTATGGATCCCCGGCTTGCAAGCAGATTTCCGCCGTACGTTGGTAGGCGGCTTCCGCCTCTTCGTACCACCCGAGCTGGTAACGAACATTGCCGAGCCCCAACCAAGTTTCCCGCGAAAGGGACGGCAGCTCCATCCCGGCAGTGCGCTGCGCCAACCCCAAGAACCGACATTCCACCTCTTCGAGCTGCCGACCGCGGGCCAAGTCCGCCCTGGCCTGCTGCAGATCCACTTGGGCTTCCAACAGGGCATCCCCGGCTGTGCGCGCCACCCGTCGAGCCAGCTCGAGCTGAGACCGGGCGAGTTCATCCTTGCCCTTGGAGCCCAGAACTCGGCTGAGATTGATGCGCGCGTAAACCTCGCCCGGCGCGCTTCCGTGCTCGGCGTAACCCGAGGCGGCCGAGGCCAGCAGCTGCTCGGCCTCCGCGCTGCCGACGAGCATGCGCAACCGGCCCAGATTGAACCGCAAGCAGGCATCGTCCCCGTGCTTTTCCAACAGGTCTTGGAGTTTGGCGGTGGCTTCCGGAATCAAGCCTCGTCCGGTTCCAACGGCATAAAAACAGCCGCAGCCATTCCAATCGGAAAGGTCTGCGGCCTCCTCTGAACCGTTCTCCAAGGGATCCGCATAAGCCGATTCGCATTCGGCAAAGGCGCCCGGCTCCGAGGCCGCAGCCACCGTAACCAGACTGCCGAGCACCAGGCTGCCGAGCGCCAGACTACCGAACGCCAAGACCTCCAACGCGAACGCCGAGAGACCTGGCGATTTACGGCTCATCCGAGTCTCACGGAGGGCCCGCCGTACCACTGTCGTGCAGGGGTCCAGAGTGCATCCGGCACGGATCCAAATAAACCCGTCTCGGGGTCATCTCGATCGCCGCGATGTTGAGATAGATCCGGTCGATCGATAAGGTTTCGTTCGGATCAGCATCTTCATCGCCGGGGTGGTCCAAAGCGGCTACCCCTTCTCCCGAATCGAGCTGCTCGTCGACCCATTCCACCTGACTCCAAGCGTAGTCGGATCCAAGCCAGTCCTGCCCCTGCACCTTGCTACCGAGAGGCCTTTGGCGCCAGACACCGGACATGGCGGGCCAATCTTTAGGATTCAGCACCGGATCGAGACCTTCCTCCTGAATGGTGGATTTAATCTGCACGTCGAGATGGTCCAACTCGAGCCCCTCGCCGGACCGTTGGTGAATTTGGTCATGGAAAGTGAACCAATCCAGGCCGATGGAGCTCCAAATCCGCCGGGTTTCTGCACCGGGATGCCACAGACCGGTCACCCGTAGCAGTCCTTCCTTGATCGACGTTTCGAAATCCACCAAGTGAAAACTCTCTCCCAGCTCCTGCAACCGATCGGCAAAATCTATTGGGCTCAAATCGTTTTCCAACACCGCACCAGAGCACCCCGGACGCCATATGCCGGCGAATCGAATCTGATTGTCCTTGCCGGTCGTTTCAATGCCCCGGAGGCAAAAACCGTCTGATTCGAGGGCTTGGTTCTTGATCGCCAACGCACCGAGGGACATTTCCGTATGGAGCCGTGAGACCCCGCTACCTTCGCGATAAACCCCGGCGTATTGACGGTCAGAGCCGAGGCCCGAGATTTCGAGATCCACCAAGACGAATCCCGTGGGAGCTTCGAGTTCCTCCAGCTCGTCGACTCTTTGAATGCGAGTCTCGGGCACGCCCTCGCGCCAGATCACCGTGAAGTAATTCTTTGGCTGGCTGGGGGGCTGATCCGCCATATCCCCGGGCCCGCCCGCCGGCTGAGCCCAAGCGCCCGGCGCCACCAGAACAAACCCCGAAGCCAAAACGAAAGCTGCGATCAAGCTGTGGACGTATTTCTTCATTTCTTTTCTCATGATGTCTCCTCGAGGGCCGGGGATTCCAGCATCGCCGCGGCATCAACAGAACGCCCAGCGAGTAGCGATTACTCACTCGAAGTGAACGAATCCACGAGTTCGGCTCTAAATCCAATGGAGGACAGCCGTTCGCCGCCCTTCAAGGTGGCATCTACTTGCCAAATCAAGATCGTGCCGGGGGCAAAGCCTTTCAAGCGCTCGCTCGGAATCACGAATTCCGATTCCGAAAGGCCGCGGGCTTCGGCCACCACCTCCAAATCGTCGGTGGTGACCACCAAGTCGTAGCGAGCGCCGTCCGGGCCGGACCAATCCAACAGCGCACGATCACGGGGCAAAGGGGCACCGTCCTTCAGCTCGGATACCAACGCCGTCGACGGAGCGCTGCGATAGGTGGGATCTGGAGCCTCGATGGGCGGATCGACCCGGAGTCGCCAGCTGAGCACCACCAGGATCAGGGCGGCGGCGATCGCCAAACCCGGCGCCAATCGACGCACCGCAGGAAGGGGGAAAGGCACCAGCTCACCCTGGGCGCGGCCGGCCGTACCCTCATCTCGGATCGCCGAAGCGCTCTGCTCGACCCGGGTCTGCTCAACCAGGGTCCGGGTCAGCCGGAAGTCTTCCGCACAGGCGGAACAGCGCGCCGTGTGCTCGACGACCTGCCGGAAAGCTTCAGGCTCCAGCTCTCCGGCCACTGCTTGCCACAGCCGCTCCGCGGACGGACAATCCCCCCGAGGCGGTCTATCTCCGAGGCTTTGGAAGGCTTCGGGCCAGGCATCTTCAGGAAGCCCGGCCCCCTCGGAAAGTGGCTGGTCGTGATCAGTTCGATCGGTCATGGACGGATCCCCTTGCCCAGGAGGCAATCTCTCAGATCCTGTAGGCCTCGATGCACGAGGTTGTACACCTTCTTGGTCGGCCAACCTAAAAGGGGGGCGGATTCCGCCGGCGAATAACCTTGGAGATGCAATGTCACCGCTTGCTTTCTCGACCCGGCGAGCGCTCCGAGGCATCCCTTCAGCTCGGCCGCCAAATATCGACTTTCCGCGCGTCGTTCGGGGTTCGCCTGATCGCTGACCCAATGGGGATCGTCGGATGTGGAACCGTCTTCGAGTTCCACTTCGTTCCTGCGGCGCAAGCGGCGGATCTCATCGATCATCGCGGAGTGAGCCGCGCGCCAGAGATAAGACGCATTGAAGTCACGGGATTTCTCATCTCTGCGGGAAATCTCCATCACCCGCATCACCGCCACCTGGACCAAGTCGTCCCGGCGATCCGCCATCCAAGACGGACACATGCCCCGAACCGCCTGCTCCATGCGTTGCAGAACCGACGCGAGCGCAGCCTCGCTCAATCCATCCACCGCTTGCTCGTCCAACATTTAGGTCCTCTCGTGGCAGCACGATATCACCGGGCCCCTCGTCGGCGGCCCTGGTCAATCAAATGCAAAAGGCCCGCCCCCCGTAAATGGGTGACGGGCCTTTGCCGATCTTGACGTCGGTCTCGGCGCCGGCTTGGAGCCGGCTCGAAGCGTCCTATTCCGCTACAAAACCGACACTGCTCGACCACCCGGAGACGTCACCGCTTTCGAATCCGTCGGTGAAGATCGGCAACATCGCGCAATTGGCTTGCCCGTCTTCCACCTGAAGATCGATGTTGGTGAGGATCACTCGGTCGAAAGCGAAACCCCGCTCCACCGCAGCGCCATCGGTGCTGTAGACAAACTCCAAACGGGACTGCTGTCCGGACAAACCGGCTGAGCCCAAGGCCCCGGCCGTCCAGGTGCTGGCGGCCCAAGAGTTTCCGCTGGCGGTACCCGCCCAACCTACCTCGTCCGAGTTGCAGCCGCCGTAGTTATCACCGGCCGCATCATAGGCGCGACCACCGGACGGCGTGCGCACCGCACGGGTGCCCGAGGCGTCAATGGTGGACAGGTTGGCACGATCCCACCACTGGCCACCAAAGTCCTCGATTTGGTAGTTGGTGGAGGCGTTGAGCGTCGTTGCCGCTGTCGGTACGAAGATCGGCGAACGGATGCGATCACACTGGCCGTCGAGCAAGGTCGACGAATTCATCGCGTTTGTCGAGCCCCCGGCACCACCCACCGCAGCGGAGCGGTTGAAGGTCCCGCTGTTCACCACCCATCCCTCGAGATTCGACTCGAAGTCGAAGGTCTTGGAGGCGAAGGTCTGGAAATCACTCTCCAGATCACTGACCCGCAGCGTGCCGATGACGGTGCGCGGCGACAGCTCATCGCTGGTCATCTCCACCTCGAAGACAATGGTGTCGGCGAACGCCACGTCTACGGCGGTGAAGTTGAAGCCGGCAACACCGACACCACAGGTGCCCAGCGACGAGTTGTCGATGGTGAAACCACTGACGGTGAAGTCGATACCGGGATGGCTCGGTGACTTAACACTGACGATACGAGCATTGGTCAAGCCGCCGGTGCCGTTGTTGGAAACATCGAAGCTCAGGGTTGCCTGCTCACAGCTGTCGAGGAATACGTCGCCGTCACCGGTGGTGATGCTCAGGCTCTCCGTGCCCTCGTTAAACACCATGTTGGCGCCGGCGACCGGCGTCGCCGCAGTGCAGCTCGAGGCCGGGCCCATGCAGGAGGCGCCGGCGGCACCCACGGGCACCACGACGTAGTAGTACTCGTTGCCGTTCTTCAGGTTGAAATCGCTCATCGTCAGTCCGGAGGTCTCGCCGATATAGACCTTGCCGAAGTCACAGCCGAACACACCTTCGGTCCGGTAGACCCGATAGATATCGGCGTCGGCCACCGCGCCCCAGGTCAGGGTCATACCGCGGTCGAACGGCGTCGCGACAACGTTGGGCGCCGTCGATGGGGTATCAGCGCAGCCGCTCTCCTGTACCGTCGGGGTGGCGCAAGCCACGTCGTGACGATCGAAGGCCGCGAACAGGGACGCCATGTGGGGCGTGCCGTTGCTCAAGTTGCCATCGTCGTCGTCAGCTGCCAGGTAGTTGAGGTAACCACCGTCGGCATTACAGCCGTCGCCGATACCGGCGTTGTTGGTGCAGTTGTACCAAGTGCCCACGGCACCGGCGCCTTCGAAGGTCAGCTGGGTGGTCAGGCGGTAGGCGGTCTCGTCGTCGACGCCGGAGCTCGGCAGGTCCCGCTTCCAAAAGTCCCACACGGACTCGGTGACCACCGAACTCTCGCAATGCACGCCGCCGGAGCAGGGCGCCGCGTTGCCATCATTGGCGAATTCACATGCGGTGTCGATGAAGGCGATGTCGTGCGGATTGCCGGAGCTGTGCTTTAGATAGTCGATATCGCGCACACCGGTGCAACTCGTACAGGCGTCGCCACCGAGGGAGCAGTTGGTGGCCCGGAAGTTGCGGCCCATGCAAGAGGTATTCAACCGCAAGGCCGCATAGATGTCGGCGATCGCTTCACCCGGATTGGAAATACCCGGGGTGGCGTCGGCGCCGTCCATGCCGTGGCCCCACTCGTGCACGAACACACCGGCGATCTCGCCGGTGTTGGAGCAGCCGCCGCCGGAGCGGTAGAAGCGCAGGCCGCCGGGACCGCCGGTGGCGTTGCAGGTCAGATTGATGTTCATTTCGACCGGCAACGGACGGGTCAGCCACTCGTTGTCCGGCAAATAAGAACGGCCGATCTCCATCGCCCGATTGATCTCGTAGAAGCCGGAACGGCTGGAGTGGGTGTTGCCGGCGGAAGCGCCGCCGGGCACTGTGCAGTCGATGCCGCCGCTGGTGCCGAGATCAAAAACCGCAGCCGAGCTGGACTCGCTGAACGGACCGCAGTTATCGGTCAGGTCGACGTAAGGGCCGACGAGATCGGTCGACAGGGCGCCGTCCACACATACCGGCACGTTGCCACCGCTGTCGGTCACGTAGGTTCCGGCGCCGTCGGTGACGGTCGCGAACGGAATTGGGTAGGCCTGGTTGATGCCGTCGGGCATCGCGCCGTCGTTGCTGACCGGGTAGACGCCACCGATGAGCTCACGGGTAGAGGCGGCGCCGATCTTGGACGGATCTTCGGCGTAATTGGCGCGATCGGCGAAGGCCAACAGGCTGCCGTCATGGGCATCGACCAACGCCTCCCACTCGCCCACTTCGTTAGGGCTCTCCGCCCGCATGGACCAAGCCAGGCGGTAGTAATAGCCCTCACCGAACGTCACCGCGCGTGGATCCGAGCCCTTGGCCATGGGCACGTACATCAGCTCGGTCTTGTGCCAGCGGAGGTCGGGATCAACACCGGCCAGATGGCTGCGGGCCGTCTGCAAAGCGGCATTGCGACCGGCCACGGGAGTAGAGGCAACCTCGATGTCACCCCACTTAACGGCGCCCCAAAGCACCAGATTGCCATGGTTGATGACCGCGTGGAGGAAGCTGTCACGGACCCGCAGGCCGTTCTTCACCCGCGGCACGTGGATCTGGATCAGCTCGCTACCGCGGTGGGTGGTGATTTTGGCCTGACCGAGCTCGGAAAGATCGAGCCCGAGGTCGCCGGCGTTGGCCTCGAGCCAGCCTCGGTAGGCGTCCCACACGATGTCTTTGAGCTCGCGGTCGGCGGCAGGAGCGGCCTTGCCGGCGTCTGCCCAGGTCAGCGTGTTGGCGATGCCGGGCAGCAGCGGTGTCGTGGGCATCAGAGTCGCCCACCGACCGCTGCGCGGATCCATGTAAGCACCGCCGTTGTCGACGCCTAGGGCGCTCAGAGACGCCAGGCGGCCGTTCTCGCCACGGGCCACGATCTGAGCCTCGGACAACACGGCAGAGCCGATGTAGAGGTCCGCCTGGGTGTAGGTCTTGTTACGCAAGGGACCCTCTTCGGGAGGATCGAAAGCAAGGATCGGAAGGGCGGCCAGCGCTACAGCCGCGCAGATGCTGAGATTCCGTTGAATCAGTGTCGACTTTAAAAACATACGCGTCCTCAATCAATTGACAAACTTTTAGGGAAGAGCGGTTTGGACGGCTAAGAAAATACGAGACTCCATTCCACCGCATCAGACCCGGTGGTTGGGGCAACAAGAAAGGAAGCTGTCGTGTAGGCCGAATTTTCCACTTTCGGCGATCCCAATCGGGCATCCGCGAACCGACGGCTTCTCTCTAGTGGAAGCGCTATCGGCCGACCCTTTCCGCAGGGTCTAAATCACTAGCCGATTCGACTTATGCGGTCAGGAACCGGATCCGGACGGAAGGGAAGGGAGAGGGGTAGGTAGGGCAATCCGAGGGCGATCGGGGACCGAAACGGGCTCCCCGAACTCAACAAGGCAGAGTCTCAATTTGTCAGACCGGGCTCGTTGGCCCGTCGTCCACCGAGGGTATCGACGGCGTCTTTTAGGCCGTCGAGGGTCAACTCGAACATGGGGAAGAGACTACGGACCATGCGGATCGAAGGGGCGTTCCAAATGCGTTTCGGCTCCGGGTTCAGCCACACTGAGCCTGGGCACTTCTCCCGGAACCGGCGCAACCAATCGATACCCGTATCGCGATTGTTGTGGAAGAGATCGACCGCCCCGCCCACGTGGGTGAGTTCGTAAGGGCTCATCCAGGCATCACCGACGAAAACCACCGACCAAGAGTCGTCGATGCGTTTGAGCACCTCGTGGGTGGCCTCGCCTTTGCGATAGTAAATGTCGGTGAAAAGGTATTCGTAGGGGCAATTGTGGAACATCCGGCTCTCAAACGCTTTGAAGTGGCTGGCCGCATGAGCTGCGGAGAATAAACGCTCGCAAAGCATGCTGTGGGGATCCATCGAGCCGCCGACGTCCATCAGCAGCAACAATTTGATTCGATTCTTGCGCTCCGGGCCGAAAATCAGATCGATCTCGCCGGCATTCTTGGCGCAGGCGTCGATGGTGGCGTCGAGGTCCAGGATCTCCGGCCCGGACTTGCCCAGCTTGCGCAGACGGCGCAAGGCCATGCCGATCTGCCGGGTATCGAGCACCCGATCGCTGCGCAAATTCTTGAACCTTCGATCGGTGGCCACCTGGACCGCCGAGCGGTTGCGCCCCTGCCCACCGACCCGGACTCCCGCGGGGTTGAAACCCCCGTGGCCGAAAGGCGAGGTTCCGCCGGTGCCGACCCATTTGCTGCCCCCGTGATGGGCCTCGTCCTGTTCCTTCAGACGCTCCTCGAATTGCTTGCGCAGCTCGTCCAAATCCAGGGCTTTGAGGGCCGCCATCTCCTCTTCGGAAAGGTTTCGGGGCAGCTCGGGATCCGCCAACCATTCCAACAGCTCGTCGGTGATGTCGAAATGGGTTTCCAGGCCTCGAAAGTGCTCGGCAAAAGCCTGGTCGTACAGGTCATATTGGGTTTCGCGTTTGATCAACAAGGCCCGGGCTAAGTGATAAAAATGCGAAAGATCCGCGCGCGAGTGTCCCTCGGCCAGGGCCCGCATCAGGGTCAGCCACTCGGTCAAGGTTACCTTCAGACCGCGCGCCCTCAGGTGGTAAAAAAATCCGCCAAACACAATATCTCCTGCTTCCGTCCGCTCTCAGTGGATCAGCCTCAGTGGATCAGCCCCAGTGGATCAGTGAACGCCGATACGACGCCGTCCGGCGCCGCGCACCGACCGCTCGCTCACCGATTCCAGATCTTGCTCGCGTTTGAGCAACACGCCGAGGAAAGGAAGCTTCTCTTCCATGCTCGTCTTGGAAATGCCGGCTCGTCGTAGGGCGGCGATCCAATCGATCAACTCGCTGGTGGAAGGGCGTTTGCGCACCTCGGTTTGCTCGCGCAGCCAATAAAAAGCGATCAACACCTGACGCAAAAGCTCTTCTTCGAGATCCGGATGATGAACCTTGACGATGTCAGCCATCAGCTCTTCATCGGGAAATGCGATGTAGTGGAACACGCATCTGCGCAAGAACGCGTCGGGCAGCTCTTTCTCGTTATTTGAGGTCACCACCACGATCGGCCGTTGGTCGGCGGCGACGGTTTCGCCGGTTTCGTCGACCAGGAAGCTCATGCGATCCAGCTCGTGCAACAAATCGTTGGGAAACTCCATATCGGCCTTGTCGATCTCGTCGATCAACAAAACGATCCGCTTATCCTGCCGGAACGACTCGCCCATCGGCCCGAATTTGATGTACTTGCGAATATCGGAAATATCGTTGTCGCCGAATCGCGCGTCGTTCAAACGCTGCACGGTGTCGTACACATAGAGACCGTCACGGGCTTTGGACGTGGACTTCACGTTCCAAATCAACAGCTGCGTGTCGAGTTCCTGAGCAATCGCCTCCGCCAATCGCGTCTTGCCCGTGCCGGGCTCGCCCTTGATCAACAACGGCTTTTCGAGCGCAATCGCCACATTGACGGAATCACGGAGTTCGGGCGAGGCCAAATAATCGGCCGTACCAGTAAATTGGTTAAACATATGCTGTGGAAACTCCCTTTAGCCAAATAGAGAGGCCGCCAACCGGCCGGGGCGCAACCCTACCAAAAATGCCTCAGGGCGGCTTCATCGACCGCCGATGGACCGCCAGGCCCTAGCAAGGGCCCGTCCAGTTTTGGCCTTTTCGAAGGTCTGGAAGGCGCGGCGCTCTGAGCACGGAAAGCGAGCGTGTCTGAGCGACACAGCACATAGATCGGCTTAAGCTCCTACACATCAGCACTTTGCGGCGGTATCGCAGCGGTGGCGCGAGTTCGGAGCACGTGGGGGCCGCCCAGGCCGCAGGTCGCCGCGCCGACCCACCGAGAATCCATTTCTGGATAGGCCCTAGCAAGCTGATGAAGCCTCTAGTCCCAACAGAAGCGCATAGCTCCTGAAGAAATTCGGCCAAAATAGAAGAA
>CBDUGP010000063.1:0-55206 GCA_965366625.1 uncultured bacterium | reverse complement strand
AGCCTGTCAACGGGGCGACGACGTGACCCTCGATGATTTCACTGAGCACCTGGAGCTGCCCATCGCCCCGCTACCCTGTTGGGCTCACCTGGACACCGCGACCCGTCGTGATCAAGTGTTGGAAATCATTAGGGATATCGAAGAAGAAACCGCAGCACGTCACGCTGAAAATGGCACGTCACCCTTGGGTGCGGCAGCGGTGCTTGCCGGCGATCCTCACTACTATCCGGCCAAACTGAAGAAGTCTCCACAACCCCATTTCCACGCTTTCCGCAAGAAGGTTCGCCAGGGAATGCGAGAGGCTCTCCTGCTCTTGGTCGCGGCCTACTATGAGGCTGCAGAGCGTCTACGGGCCGGTGACCGCGATGTCGTCTTTCCCGAAAATACCTTTCCGCCGGGCCTACCGTTCGTTGAGCCGGCCTGGGCTGCGTCGGGTCATACCCTGAAGCCACCGGAGCCTGGATAACTTTTAATTTGTCTGTCGCCCGTGGCCTTACATTCTTGGAACGTGAATGACTCAGTGCTTGGGGAGGGGGGAGGTCTGTCTTCGACCAACCTGAATTGACGTTGACATCATCCCTTCGTTCCTTCCCTTGACCCTCCCTTTGTATTCTCCTGGCACCAATTCTTAAATTGGTCATACCCTGAAGCCACCGGAGCCTGGATAACTTTAGTTTGTCTGTCGCCCGTGGCCTTACATTCTTGGAACGTGAATGACTCAGTGCTTGGGGAGGGGGGAGGTCTGTCTTCGACCAACCTGAATTGACGTTGACATCATCCCTTCGTTCCTTCCCTTTACCCTCCCTTTGTATTCTCCTGGCACCAATTCTTAAATTTTTCTTAAATCCCTGCGCTGGTCGAGCCTACGCCCCACAAACCCACAACCCCACAACCCCACAACCCCACAGCCAGCCGAAACGACCCAGGAACCGGCGATACGCCCCAAATTCAGGCCAAATTCGACCCATCCGAGTAAAATCTCGCCATGTCACAGGAAAGGTGTGGAAATGAATTCGAGCGCGCAGAGAGATCCCGGCAGCGATGACATGACCACTTGGCTCAAACGGTGGGACGCGGGCGACGAGGCGGCGCGTCCGGTTGTTTTTGAGCTGGTTTATTGGGAGTTGAAGCGCACCGCGGCCGGTGTTTTTCGGAGCGAGCGGGTGGGCCATACGTTACAACCGACGGCCTTGGTCCACGAAGCCTGTTTGCGGCTCCTGGACGGCCAGGACATGGGCTGGCAGAGTCGGTGTCACTTCTTCGGTGTGGCGGCGCGGGTTATGCGACAGGTTCTGGTCGACCACTGCCGGGAACGGGGCGCCCAAAAGCGGGGTGGCGATCGCCTGCGTGTCACTTTGCCCCAAGAGCTTTACGCTCAAGCCGTGGATCCCGACCAAGTGGTCGCCCTCGATCACGCCCTTAAACGATTGGCAGAGCGGGACACGATCCAAGCCCGGGTTGTGGAAGCTCGATTCTTCGGCGGCCTCTCGGTCGAGGAGACGGCGGAATGCCTCGACATCTCGCCGACTTCGGTCAAGCGCCACTGGCGACGGGCCCGAGCTTGGCTGCACGCCGAACTCGCAGCCGACAAACCATGAACGAGGCCGAACTCCACCAACTCGCCGGAGAGCTTTTCGATCGGGCCATGGACCTGCCCGAGGACGAGCGCGACGCCTTCCTTGATTCCGCTTGCGACGACCCTACCCTGCGCAGGGAAGTCGAGCGCTGGATTGAGCACGATCTCGGCGGCACGGGTCTCCTGGACCGGCCGCCTCCCTTCGTCGACGCGCCCACGCCCATGGGGCAGAAGCTCGGGCCCGGCGCCCGGCTCGGGCCTTATCGCCTCGACCGGATGTTGGGGCGCGGCGGCATGGGTACGGTTTATTTGGCCGGTCGGGACGACGAGGAATTTGAGCGTCGGGTCGCGATCAAATTCGTCACCGAAGGCGGACCGGCGGCGCGGAATCCTTGGCGTTTCTACCGCGAGCGCCAGATCCTCGCCAACCTCGAGCACCCGAGCATCGCGCGGCTTTACGACGGCGGGCGCACCGAGGACGGGCAACCCTACTTGGTGCTCGAATACGTTGACGGCGAGCCCATCGATGCTTATTGCGATCGACGCTGCGCAAGCCTCGTCGGTCGCATTCGGTTGCTGATCGAAGTCTGCGGCGCGGTCGACTACGCCCATCGTAATCTGGTGGTGCATCGCGACTTGAAACCCTCCAACATCCTGGTCGACACCACGGGCCGCCCTAAGCTGCTGGACTTCGGCATCGCTAAGTTGCTGGGAGCCGAAGCCTCCCTGGACGAGCTGCGGACCACAGCCGAGAATCAGAGCCCGCTGACGCTTTCCCACGCCAGTCCGGAGCAAGTGCTCGGAGAAACGATCACCACCGCCAGTGACGTCTACTGCCTGGGTGTAGTGCTCTACGAATTGCTGACGGGGTTGCACCCGTTCGGCGACAGCAGCGACTCCACCCCTTATGGCTTGATGCAACGCATCACCGAGTCGGAGCCGGCTCGCCCGAGCCAAGCCGTTGCCAAGCTGGCCACGAACGGGGACGACTCGGCAGCGGCCCATGGGAAGGCTAGGTCGACGACCCCGCGGGGTCTGGCCAGGATGCTCGAAGGGGACCTCGACACGATCCTGCTCAAGGCCCTTCGACGGGAGCCTGAGAACCGCTATCCGTCGGCCTACGAGTTGGCGGAAGATCTCACCCGCTATCTGGAAAACCGTCCGATCTCGGCAGGTTCTCCCGGCGCGCTCGACCGCTTGAAAAAATTCAGCCGGCGCCATCGGGCGGCGGTGATTGTCGCCGGCTCGGCGGCATTGGTGCTGATCGCGTTGGCGACCACCTTTGTCCTGGCGCTCTTGGCTCAGGTAGAGCGCACCGAAAAGGAAAAAATCAAGGCCGAACGCCTGGTGGAATTTCTCACCGGCACCTTCGCGGTCTCGGATCCGGAGGCATCGATCGGCGAGACCGTGACCGCCCGCGCTCTGCTCGACGAAGGCGCTCGGCGCATCGCTTCGGAGCTGCGCGAGGAGCCCGACATCCAGGCTTCGGTGCTCGACGCCATGGGACAGATTTATCACCAAATCGGCTTATTCGAGCCCGCGCGACTGCTGGTCGCTCAAGGGCTCGAAACCCGGCGTAGCCTGCCCGGCGCCATCGCCGATCTGGTGGAGAGTCTCTGTCATCTGGCGATGATCGAAGCCAATACGGGACGGCTCGACCGGGCGGATGAATTCCTTCAGGAAGCCCTCGAACACGGCGCCACCCTCAAAGGCAGGGAGGTCGCGGCCTATGCCGGTGCCCTGGAAACCGAAGCCTTGGTCAGGCGCCTACAATATCGCTACGACGAAGCGGGTGATGCGTTTCGGGCCGCGCTGGACGTGCGCCGCAGTCTCGGCGAGGAGCAGGCCTCGGAGCTGGCGAAGACCCTGCTCGATTACGGATTCTTGCTCCAGGAACAAGGCCGATTGGACGGCGCAGAACTCGCTTACACCGAATCCTTGGAGCTTCACCGCCGGTTGTTCGGCCCGACCCACCCTGCCGTCGCCGACAGTCTGGAGAGACTCGGTTCCCTGGCAAAATTCCGCAACGACTTCGGGAGATCCGAATCCCTTTACCGCGAGGCCCTAGAGAGCCGTCGCACCGTCTACGGTGAGCGTCACCTCGAAGTCGTCAGCCTCAAAAATGATCTCGCCCTTCTGCTCGGGGAGACCGGCCGCCATGCAGAGGCCGTAGACATGCTGCGGGAGGCGGTCGAAACCTGCGAGGAGCTGACCGGAAAATCCACGGAATACGCCACCAATGCGAGTAACCTCGCGGTCTATTTGACCCACATTGCCGAGCTCGACGAGGCCGAAACCCTATTTCGAGAAGCGCTGGCGATCCGCGCCGAGGCCCTCGGGGCCGACCATCCTCTGGTCGGCCAGACCCATCTGACCTTAGGCCACCTGCTGCGTCGCCAAGGCCGCCTCGACGAAGCTCAAAATGCCTACGAAAAGGCCGCTGAAACGGCTAGAGGCCTGCCGGAAGGCCATCGCGCGATCAGCTATCCGAGCCTGGCTTTGGCCGACCTTTTGCTCGAAAGGGGCCGAGGTGAGCAAGCCGAAAACGTTCTGCGCTGGGCCCTCGAAGAACTGACCCGCTCCCATCCCCTGGGCCATTGGCGGATCGCCATGGCGAACGCTGGTCTGGGACGGGCCCGAATTCTCCAGGGCGATGTCGAAGGGGCGAGGAGTCAATTCCGAGGCGCCCTCGAAAAGCTGGTAGGGGACGAAAATAGAAAGCGCGCCGAGCAGGTGCAATCCTGGCTCGACGCGCTTTCCGAATAGGCTCCGTAGGGTTATCTGGCGGGCTGCTGGGCTTCGAGCTTCTCGATGCTCAGAGTAACTTTAGGCTTTAATTCCTCCGCTTCATCGTAGTTGCCGGTCAGCCAGAATTCCGCCAGCCATGCAACCCAATCGCGAATGCCGGCAGCCGAAAGTAGGTTGAGCGCAGCTTCGAGGCGAATTTCATAAGCGCCGGCTTCCCTGGGTGTGACTCCGAGGGGGCGGGTCAAGGCGGCATAGAACGAGACCGGCTCACCGGTACCCCCGTAGATGCCCTCGCCGATTTTCACGGCGCCATGGCCCACAGAGATCGGCCCGTAGAGAAAGAGTACGCGGTATAGCGGCCCATTGCCGCCGAAATAGAGCACCTTCAGACCCTCGTCGATGAAGGCCGCCGTTCGGGAGCCGCCGTTGCTGTATTTGGCGAACGACCACCAGAATTGGGCGCCACGGCTACCTCCCAAAGCGCTTGCGGCTCCCTTTATGGCGTATCCGCCGAGAGCGACGGTCAACAAGCCGAAGCCGAAGCGCCGGAGATTTTTGGCGTAAGGCGGGGGATTGTGAATCGCTTCCCGTGCCGCCCAAAGGGCGTTTTCCCAGTGGCCGCCGACCTCTGTTTCCAACCCAAAGGGATCGTGGTAGGCGATCGGGTTGCCGTAGGCGTAGGCATAGAGATTCGCGGTGGCGGGCAGCAATGGGCTCCAATCCCGAGCCGGATCCGGTCGCGTAAAACGTGCCGAAGCCGGGTCGAAATAGCGGGCTTGCATGTACACCAAACCGGTCCCGTCGTCCTCGTGACCGGTGAAGCCGTAGGCACCCTGGTGGGGTTTCGCCCCGGCGACACTGAGAGGCAGGCCATAGGGCGAAACCTCGTGCACGGTGGTTCCGCCGTCCGCCCAAGAGACGGCGGGATGGCCGAGACGGTCGGTGAATTGCAGCCGAAGCTCGGTGGAATCGGGCGTGTGGGTAGCCTGCAAGACCTCACGACCGGCGAATGTCACATGCTCCCGGCTCTGCTCGAATTCGAGAGCACGGTCGTAGTCGATTTCGGCGACGATGCTGTCTCTACCGCGCAAGCTATAGGTAACCCCATCGGGTTCGAGAGTCCGTGCTCGATGCCCGGAGGCATCGTAGAGGTAGTGGGCGACAAAGCTGCCCGTGTGGCGATCCAACACCAAGCGTAAACGGCCGGCCGCATCGTAGTCGTAGCGATAGGTTTCGTCTTCGAGCAATCGACCGGCGTCGTCGTAGCTCCAGCCGGCACGCCGATTCGACAGATCGTAATGGGCCGTCGCCATCGACGGCACCCCCAACGCCCCGGAGCGAGCCGTCAGGTTGCCGCGCGGGTCGTAGGTGTAGTCGATGCGCGAGCCGCCCCACTCGAAGGAGCTGAGCTGCCCCTGGGGCGAATAGCCGTATTGGACCTGGGCCGAGCCGACGGCACGATCCGCCCGATCCAGGCCGAGCAAGAAACCCCGCTCGTCGTAGTGCAAAGCCTCGGCCAGGTAGTCAAAGCCGGCGACGCCGTCGGTCGACAGGGCCATGGATTCGAGTCTTTGGAGGGTGTCGTAGGTGAAGTCCGCCCGGCGTGCGGCTTGGCCGGCGAGCCCCGCATAATCGAAGCTCTCTAATCGACCGTGCTCGCCGTAAACCGCGTTGTCGATAACCTGGGATCCTTGCCAACGAACGGCGGTGGGTTTGCCCAAATTGTTGTATTCGGTGACCTGGGTGCCGCCGAAAGGGGACTGCACCTGATTCATGTGACCGTAGGTGTCGTAACCTACGTCGATGTCCGCTGTGATCTCACCGTGTGAGGCCGAGACCCCGACCAACAGGATGAGAGCTCCCGTGACCACCGACGAAACGGCGGGGAACCTTGATTTATATCGTTGCATTATCTTTTCCTTTTAATTTATGGGTTGCCGACTCGAAGTCGGTTTCGAGTACCGAGGTCCCCGTCATTCGCCGTATTCGTCGATTTCCAGATCACAGTCGTTGTCCCAGCCGTCACCGGCCAGCTCCAGACCATATAGGGCGAGCGACTCGTCGCTATTCCAGATGTAGGGCTCATTGTGGGGCTCGTGCCACGGATTGGGGGGAACCTCACCGCCGCCACAGACCGCTTTCAAGCAATAGGGCGAGATCGGACGTCCCAGTCCGTCGTGCACGTAGTCGCCCCACTGCTCCACGGCGAGCCAGACCGGCGGTTGATCGATCTCATAATCGCCGTCCCAGGCACCGAAGCCACGGCAGTAGTATTCCTGGCCGTCGATCACCACGCTGTCGCTGCACGAACGATTACAGGGCCCACCGGGCACCGGCGGATCTCCCTGCGAACCGCTCACCGTCAGATCCACTCGGTACGAGGACGTCGTGTCGAAGTAGCTGACGTAGGCTTGGTAGGCCGTGCTGTGCTGAGGACTCACCGTCAGCTGACCGGTGGGCGGCAGGTCTCCGATGCCCACAATCAGGATTTCCTCCGCCGCCGGGAAGTCCCAGCTGAGGGTCGCCGACTGCCCGGGGGTGATGGTCGACGGCTCCACGCGGAAGGGCGAGCCGCCGGCGGCCGCACAGCTGCCTTCGAGCCGCCGGGCCGGCGCCGCAGGAGACTCGACGCCGCTGGCGCTGTCGATGGCGGTAGCCACATAGTAGTAGGAGCCGCCGGGCACGATGGTGTCGTCCTCAAACGACGTACCCACCACACCCGTGGCGATGCGGAAGGCTTCATCAGCCTCCACACCGGGATGGGCCCCGCGGTAGATGTCGTAGGTGAACGAGCCGCCGCAATGGGACGTGGCCGGCTGCCACCCGAGGGTCGCGCGACAATCGGCTCCGGCCTGGGGCGCCGAATCGAGCCCCGGGAAAGTCGGGATCGGATTCGAGCAGCCGGTGCCGGTGCCGGTGCAGCCGTGGGCGCAAGCCGGAACCGGGGGTTGTCCGGAAATCGGACCGCTATAGGTCACATGTTGAGGACCCCGAATCTGCCCCGGCACGATCTCGCCGGTCTGGGTATCCACTAAGTGCAGATTCACCGTCGCCTCACGACCCAAACAGATCCGCTCGCCGATCACCTCGTCCCACCATCCGGTGTGCAAGAAACGCAACGGCAGCGGACCGTTGTTGCTCGACGACATCAAGCGATTGTCCAGTCGGCAATAGGGGTCATGGTCGATGGAATGGGTCGACACCAAGAGCTGTACCGAGTAGCGACTTTCCGCCGCGCAATTGGTCGACCAGGACACGATGGGCAAGCTGTCCGTGGGTTGCAGACCGGGAATCGGCGGTTGGTACATGCCGAAATCCAGGATCTCGCAAGGGTCGGACGGGCCCGGTTGGTCCGGATGAATTTGATCGTTGTGATTGATCACCGGCTCGGTACTGGTTTCCGGCAGGCGCACCATGGTGCCGTCGGACCCTATGGCTTCGAGCACCAAACCCGCTTGACGCAAAGCTTGTCCGTATGTTCCATTGCCTCCGGGCTCGCCACGACAATCCATCACGCCGTCGTAGTTGTCCGTCAAACCGACGTCATAACCGCCGACCATGAACATCAGGGCGTTGGGGCCGTCCGGCTCGTAGCTCCAGATTTGGCCGTTGAGGCGGCATGAGGCGGGCTGCACGGTATCGTCCGTGTAGACCCGCAGACGCACCTCGCTGCACTCTCCGGATGTTCCCCAAGCCGCCTGCGGCAACCGTCCGTGGAGACCGTTCTGCACCCCGAAATAATCGATCCGGCACGGGCCGTCGGGCGACCCCGCCGGCGGTAGGGTGTAGGTCGCGCGCAGGGTCTTCTTGATCAGTGCTTGGGGCTCGACCCAGGCGCCCGTCTGAGGATCCCGCAGGTTGATGGCGAAATCGAATTCCACCCGATCCCGTCCGGCGTCGACCATGTCGGCCACCGGATCGCAGAACACACCGTCGGCGCCGGGGTAGCCGTAGACCATGAAGCTCGCGTCGCGGGCTCCGTAACCGGCGGTCTGCCACAGCTCGTCACGCAGGATGCAACGCAGGTCCTGGGGCAGGCCTACGGTGCTGCGTGTGAGCTCCACCCCATAACCTTCACAACCGCGGGTCTCCCAGCCGATGATCGGCACCAGGCCGGGCGCCGTAGCTTCGGTGAACAGGCGCGTATAACACCCTTCGATCAGTCCGCCGTCGGGCTCGACGAAGGCCGACACCGGGGTCGACTCAAAGATCCAACCCTCCGGGCTGGTGGTGCGAACGTGGAAAAGCGCTCGCTCCACGGGCGGACAGGAGACACCGTCACTGCCCTGGTAACCTTCCAACATGAAGCTTGCCAAGACCTGACCGGACACGCCCTCGCCGAGCACCCCGACGTCGCTACAGACATCAGCGTTGGATTCGTCGGTGATTGCGGTCGCCACCAGCTCGACGAGGTGGTCCTCACAATCTTGGGTCTGCCATCGCACGGCCGGTGCCGTGCCGCCGAGGCCGTCGATAACGTTGACGTTGCGCACGTCACACACGCCGCCTTCGATCACCCGTCCGATGCTCGGACCCACGGTGTGGATCTCCACGCCCTCCGAATCGGTGATCGCGCCGCGGAACGAGGCTTCTTCCACCGGCGCGCATTGTGGCGCGTTGGGATCGGTCGGCAGCTTTGGCGCGCCGTCTTCCATATCCCAGCCGGTGACCATGAAGTAGGCCCGTTTCGGCCCGTTTTTGGCGGTGGTAAAGAGCGCGTCCTCTAACGAGCAACCCTCGGTCGGATGCTCGACGGTGGCCGACATCCTGACCTCGAACGGCCCTTGTTCCGGACAATTCACTGTCCGCCATTCCACGGACGCCCCTTCGCTGACCCCGTCGCGCACGCGGAAGTGCTCGAAGTGGCAGTCGTCGGGACCAATGGCATGGTCGAGCACGGTCCAGGCCGAGGCCAACGTCGGCTCGCTGCCGTAAAGGTCGTCGTCGCGCCAACCGTAAACGCGCCAGCGATAACCCAGATCGTCGGACGGATTGAGCAGGAAGTCGGGGTCCGCGTCCAAGTCGGAGAGATAAAGTGATGCGCCGGGCAAATCGCCCAAAGCGGCGACGGCCGCTCGAACCTGTGCTTCCCTGAGCTCGAATTCGACCTCACCCTGGCCATCGGGAATTACCTCGAAAGCCAGAGCCGGCGTCATCACACCCGGTGACACCGAACCAAGGCGCTGGAACTCCAAACGATAGCGGTCCACGAACACGGCCTCGGTCCACGAGAACGTCATCCGGTTACCGTAGAGCCAGTACTTCGACGGCGCGAGTTCGTAAGGCGCCGGCGCGGCTTCGGGAATGTGCACGGTCAGCTTGGTGGGACGATTGAGCTCGTCAAAGTCGCGATTCTGGTCCGTGACCACGTTGGACGGCCCTGCCGCCTGGGATTCGGCGCGGATCTGCTGATTGGTTGCGGGATCGTAGGTGAAACGGGCGGTCTCCACCAGGGTGGTGCCCGCTGAGCCGTCACCCACGGCGTCGGATCGAAACACCAGCCGATCCAAAGCGTCGTAGCCGAAAACCGATCGCTCCGAACCCGGGCCTTCGGACGCGATCATACGACCGAGGTCGTCGAAGGTGTAGGCCACGGCGCGGCTCCCGTCCACGGGCTCGAAAGTCGCCACGTCTACAGAACAGAGAAACTCGGGATGGCATTCGAGGGTGACTCGATCCAACCAATCGCGCACGGCCAGCCGAGGTGCGTGCTCGGCGGCCCAGTCGGTTCCGCCTTCTGGCTGCACGAGGGTGCGCTCGAAACCGTCGACAAATCGCCGGCTCTGAAGGGTTTGATGGGTTTCACCGTCCTTGGTGGTTGCCGATCGCACCCGACGACCGAAGAAATCGACATCTTGTTCCTGGATCGTTGAACCCGATCCGTCGACTCGAAAAAAAGTGGTCGTCGTCCGTTCGAGGCCGCCGGTCGGCGCCGTGTAGCGGTGGTCGATGCTTTCGAGCAGGGCACCGCTGAGACTACCTTGGTGAACGCGCTCGGTGCGGACGCGGCCGAGCATGTCGTAAGTGTAGTGACGCCGGGCACCGCTCGCATTCGACTCGGAGGAGATGCGACCCAAGGAATCGTAGGTGGTTGCGGTCTCGGCGGTCGTCGACGGGTCGATAAACACCTGGGTCGTCGCGGGACGCCCCCACGGGTCGAAGCTCGCTTCCTCGATCAGACGATCGCCCATGCGGCGACTGCGGGCCGGTGGTTGCCCCGGCGCGCTCCACTCCGTCACCTCGTCGACCTGGGAGCTACCGGGCCATCGAACGCGAATCAGGCGCTGATCCCCGTCATAGTCGTAGTCCCGTCGCACACCGTTTTCGGTCACGGAAGCGAAGGGGCCGTCGGCTCGGACCTGACGCAGAATCGGTGGCCCCTGAGGGGGCTGGATCCGGCTCGCCTCGCCGAATGCATAGGCCTCGATCTCGGTACGAACCTGACGGATGAAGCCGGTTCCCGTGGCCCCTCGGTCGTGATGCTGAACCAGCCCGTGCCACGGGCCGGACGAGAAATGGCTCCAAGTTTCTTCCTGCTTCGATTCCGGGCCGGTGAAATTCGAACGGTAGATGAGAAGGGGATGCCGACCCGAAGCGTAGCCGTATTCCTGGCGAGCCACGACGTGCAAGTTCCCTACCTCTTCAAGCCCGTTCTCCGTATGAGTCACCAGCCCGATCACGTGAGGCTGGTCGGCGATGGTGGTGGTGTGATTATGACCATCGACCACTCGGCTCTCGTGCTCGAAGGTCTGTACGCTGCGCTGGGCCGATTGATCGGCCCGATAGGTGGTCACGCGCGTCGGCAGATCGTAGGCAGGAGCCGTGAACGCGTTATCGGACGGCCCACGATCCGTGTGGGTGGTCCAAACCCGGCCGTCCCGCTTCTCGCTGTATTCGAGCTCCACGGCCACCTTCGGCACAATGTCCGCGCGCAAATCCACTGGGTTCCCGTTTCGCCTCAGGGGAACCGTGATGTGGGCCCACTCTTGACGTCGGTGCGTGCCACCCGGCTGAAAGGTGAAGTTGCCCGAGCTGGTGTGCACGATCGAACCCACCGGGCCTCCGTGGGAGGTCAGGCGCCGGATCGGTCGACCGGCGAGCTGTGCTTTCAGCTTGGGAAAGGCAAGGGGCTGGCATTCGTTGGACAACGAAGGCGGGGAGCCCACGGCGTAGGTCCGCTCATGGTGGTATTGGGTAAGCCGTTCATGGTTTTCACCGGGGACGGCAAAGCTCGTCCGATGCACGACCCAAGAGCCGTCGTGAAGCTCGGAAACATCCTCGCCGGTCTGATAGCTATAGGCATAGGTTTGGCCGGCGTAGCTCAAGGATTCGAGGCGCAGCAAGCGCACACCGCTGAGCTCGACGGTCTGTGACGTATTGCCGAAGTATTGGTAAGGGCAGAAGGGTTGGTCTACCGATTTCCAATCGAGTTCCACGGCCCCACCGGTGGGCAGCACGACCCGATCGAGCACCCAAGAGTTCGGCAGTCCCGAGGGTCCAGGGGCGTAGGTCAGCTCGTGGGCGTGCCCCTCGGCAGTGATTCTCTTGGAAATCACGGTTTGCTCACCGTTCACTAACGGCAGCTCGGCATAAACAAAGGTCGCCAAGTCTTGAGAGCTCTGTCCCGGCGCTTCGAGGCTGATCCGTTGGACCACCCGAACCCCCGTCGACCGTAGCTCGTAGTGCAGACGCAAGCGTCGACCCCACTCGTCTTCGATGGATTCGAGCAAAGGCTCCGGGCTACCGGCGAGCACCGGGTCGCCGGGCTCCCCTTTGCCACGATCGGGAAAAACTCCGCCGGAGTCGCGATAGGTCAGCAGCGTCATGCGACCGTTCGGCGCTTCCATCTCCGTGGGATAAAAAGTGCCGGGGCCGGCCGCGGATCGCGGACGGTAGATCGTGCGCGATCCGTCACGCCCGAGCAAGGTATACACGCCGAGGGTGTGGGCGGACGGTTGCGCCGGGTCGATGGTGCGCTCGAGCCGCCGCAGGCGGGTATCAATGTGGTGGTAGTTGTACCAGCCGTCGCCGGACGGCACTTGCTGGAAGAAAAGATCGGGCACGAATTCGGTCTCGATGCCGCCCACTTCGCGCAATAATACTTTCTGATAATTCGTCGGCGGAGCGTTCTGGGGCATCTCAGAGATCTCGAGCGGTTCGGGCGTCAACGCGCCGAGCGCCCCGTAACCGACGCTCAGCAGTGAGCTCGACGGCATGGGATAGTAACTGGCCACCGTGCTTCTCACGGACGACAGATGCACGGGCACCGACAGGCCGCGCACCCCCACGGAAAGGTCCACGGTCAGATTGCCGCTGTATTCGTCATAGGTCACGTTGGCGGCCTGGTCGATCAAACCGGAGGTGCTCGAACGGGATTGAATCGGTTCGATGGGCGTATAACCGCCCGTTTGAGCCGCTGCCGACACTGCGCATGCGGCAACAGCGAGCAGGGCGGTCAATGTGCCGACCGCGCGCGGAATCGGGCGATGACGTCGCCCAGGAAGGAGTTGGAAAAACATAACATCTCCTTTGGATCACTTAATCAGTAGATCCAATAAAGTAAATTTGTCCGGACAGGAATCCCCTCCGACCTGGGAAAGGCCGTCATGGATACGGACGGTTTTTAGGGTCTGAAAGAAACGCGAACAGAGTGGACCACGGTAGATCGTGGTCCAGGGGGAAGCTAGGAACGAAGGATCAACGCTCTTCGGGATCCTCAATGCACGGATTGAGCATGACTGCGTTGTCGCGGAAGGTCCCCATTTTGGTGACAAGGGTGACCGAAACCATTTTTTTCCAGGTCACGGCCGAGGTCATGGCATAGTTCGGGTTATCCGTCGGCGCCGACACCGGCGTCACGCCGTAGCTCCAAGAAATTTGACCACCGGTCGGCGAAGTCGCGATCAGATCGAAGTCCGCCACTTGACCGTCACATCCGAGGAACGAGTAATTCAACGTCACGCCGCTGGCATCGGCATCTTCGGCGTAGAACAAACCCGCACCAAGAAGAGTGAACGCGAGCAAACAGGCAAAGAGAATTTTTTTCATGGTCGACTCCTTGAAATTCGCGGGACCCGCCATGGTGCGGCAAGAGCCCCGATGAAGAACGAAACGCGTCGACCGGCACGTCACCGGATCAAAATCGCGCTTCTATTCCCGCATGCGAAAAGGAGTCTGATTAGGGACCAGGTGATTTCAGATTTTTTTGGAGCGAATTTTTCGGCCCAGGTGGCAGTGCTGAAATCGTCGGTCGTGGACGAAACCTATTTAGCCACACGGTAACGAAACAACGACGACAGTGGGTAGGCCAAGAAACCTCCGGCGAAATGAGGATCTTCCTGCGAGGAGATCCGACCGTCTGCCATCACGATTTACTTCGTCTTGCCGACTGGCCGGGTTCGCTCCGGCCTTTACCGACGAAATTGCGCTCCACAGTTGAAATGCTCCAGAGAGTCTGGCTCATTGGGATACAATCCTCAGGTCACCCCCTCATGGCCAGTAAATCGAGGAATCTGGATGCCCCGTTCGAATCGCTCCGAAGATCTCAAGCGGCTCATAGCCCAATTACGAGATGATCGAGCGCGATGCTTTAAGGGACGATTCCGAGAATTCGACGAGGCGCTGGGGGTTTCAACTGGATATTTCGCTAGCGGTCTGCGAGGGAAACGTCCCCTTCGAATGGACGAAGTATATCGGGCAATCGAGATCCTCGGGTTTCAGCCTGGCGAGTATTTCGACCGAATTCAGTCACGCCGACAGACTTTCGAAGCAATGCCACCTTGGTTTCTTCAAAGCAGGCGTGCAAAAGACCGCAGAAACAAGCCAATTCGGGTATGTTTCGAACTCACAGAATGGGTTGCCGAAGTAGGGATTGATCCGACTGGTGATCATCTGGGCTTTGAACTCAAGGGATATACGAAACTGCTTGGTCTTGAAGGAGCGGACGAGGAAGAACAATTCGGGCATACACTCTTATCGATTCTCGCCAACCGACGGCCCGATTCCGTTTCTAGATCTTCCGCCTACAGTTTGGTGGATGCTCTCAACAAAATGGCCGAGCTCTCCAACGAGCATCACAGGTATGGCCGAGCACTCGATTTCCTTGATCTTGGCTTCGGACTTGAATCACGAATCAAAGCGTTGGATTTGCGGGCGAAATCGTTCCACCTAGCATCCAAGTCGCTCCTCGGCCTCGGATTTCCGAGAGACGCTAAATGGTGTGCCGTTGAGTCGCTCATGCTCACACTTGGCCGCGGAAACTGGCACGAAATTCAAGAACGACTTCGAGACTGTTTCCGGCATGAGTCACCGTCGGATGCAACCACCTGTTTGTTGCAGAACGCAGCTGACGAGCGACGAGCGTCACTTGCGTCAGTTAGCCGAGATGTACTCGATGAACCGCTAGGACGACCCCGAGCATTTGACCGACTCATGCGTGGCAAGCTGCGATCCATTTTCACACTTGAACGATGGACGACATTTGAAGCACAGTTCGTTACTCGAGGAGTAGAACGGCGAGCATTTCGAACACCATTTTCGCCGCCCGCAGGAAGTTTTGCGCTTCGCCTCGCTGTTCCTGGCCACCTGGCTGGAGAAGGCATCCCGCAGCCTTTCGTGGAGTACATCGAGTCGCTTCAAACTATAAGAGTGCCTCGATCTCTTCCGGCAGATGAGATTCCAATCTCTTTCCCAACGAACTCCGAAGCCGAGAAACTCGCCCAGGATCTTTCAGAGGACCCGAACATTACCCGCAAGGATTTCGCGCGGCACATTCTGGCGTTGGCTGCCACTGCTCATCGATTTCGACTTGCGAGCAATCTCGACGGCGCCTATAAACTATTTGTGGCTGCTTTCGATCTCGAAGCGAGAGCACCTTCACCTCGGGTTCGCACGCAACTCTATCGACTCTCGATGTACTTGCTTCGTGACATTGGAGCCTTCGAAGAAGCCCATATATTCACGGTCAGAGCCCTCAACTGTGCACTTCTCAACGCAGACGCTGTAGGAACTGCTCAGGCTCTATATAACCTCGGCTGGCTTGAAGCCCTCTCTGGCCGCCTCCAAGAAGCTGCTTGGCTCTTGAATGGAAGTCTTAGGGTGGCCGAGCTTCCAAAGACGTTCACCGTCTGGATCCATCATGGCTTGGCGTATGTACATCTCAAACTCGGCAACTTTGCGGAATCAGAAGCTGCGCTTATACGAGCTGAATGTCTGGAGGTCCCTGGTACCGAAGGGCATATCGCGTTCGTCCATGGTGCTCTGGCCCTCCAAACCGGAAAGTTGAACGAGGCCCAAGCATACTTCGAAGAGTCAAAGCATTTCTTTGACAAACACGGAGCCGTTGTTGATCGCCTCCTCTGGGGCCTGTATTACACCGAGTACCTTTTGCTCGCAGGACGGCCATTAGAAGCTCTCAAGGAAGCTCGGAGCCTCGAAGAGCTTTCGTGGGCAGACCCCGACAACAAGCTTGTTGTATCCGCTCTTATTCACCTGCGACACATTGTTCGCCAAGGGAAGCTGACCATCGCTAGTATCCACTTGGTCTGCGACGAGATCGAGCGCCCTTGGCGAGTTCGTATGACCTAGCCGAGTGGGTCGCCCATAGGAAATCCTTCTTCCGTGGGTCCTTCGTCCTCTAGGCCCAACGGATCCCCCATTGGAAACGCTTGCTGAGGAGGCTCTTCCTCTTCAGTGCCTAAAATTACCTCTGAGAGATAGTTTCCGACTTGTTTCGCAGTACCCAAGACTGTGTCCAGTACCCGGGCAACGATCAAAACTGGACTTGCAGAATGCTCTACCTCACGTTCGGCTGCCCATCCAGGCCCAGAGAATGCCATGAGGCAGGCTAGATAAACTGCTACCTGTACGATCTTCTTCATTTCGATCTCCTTTTCGCGTTTCACGACAGTGTGAGCCAGAAAGCCACTCTGAAACCTTTTGTCGATGATGGCCTCCAGATTCCGCCTTCTTGGCGTAATACGCTGGCTCTTCTATCCTGCGCTCAGTCAAGCTGGTTCACACGAAAAGTGAGCCGACAAAGAAATTCGCGCAGGCAAAAGCATCCGCGGTTTACGCGGACAGGTTTTGGAAAGTAGAAAGGCAGTTTTTTTGGTGCGCTCGTTAGGCGTGCCCTCCTTTGTTTGTTGCTATGTGGATCCGTTCAAGCCATTACAGCTTGGCGGCTCACGCTTGAGCGGTCCACCTACTTTGTGTATCTGACCATACGCCGGCTCGAAAAAAAGTGCCGGCCTAGCAATCATCCGAACTTGCCTGGTACCACCACTCGTGCCAGGTCACCTTGCCTCTATGGCAGGAAGAAGCCTCTTCGGTCTCATTCCATCAACACGTGGGGGCTTGCGCGGGTAACTCCCGCAAGCCCCGATTTTTTTTCTTCGGATGGAGCCCCATGACCCAGGACCCTACGTTGACCACATTCCTCGAGGACCTCGACGAGCGTCATGTCGAGAAAACTCAATTCCACAAACTTGATCAACTTTTGGAGGTCCTTGCACGATCAGAAAGTCCGGACTCGCTCCGCCTCTTCTTCTGGTTTATCTGGAAGGCCTTGCATCAGCATCCAGAGCTTGAAGAAGCACTTCTCCATGAATGGAGACCTAAACAGCAAACACTTGCTCAGCTGCTCGAAGACGCCGGAATAACAGAAGTGCCAACAGTGCTGTCGCTCGCCAGCAAGAGCGACGGCTCAAAAAAGCACTTGATACGTCTTTTTGCGCTTGCCGATGAATTAGGAAATATCGGGTATTTGGGCGACAAGAATAACCTTATTGAACGGGCGGCACGGATGCCCATGGTCGTATTCTTGGCAGAACAGCAACTTGACCAGCTTATTGAGGCAGTAGCCCAAGGGCGTCAATGGAAAGATCCCGCCGAGATTCTCGATCCCGATGGGACCCACGAAATCGATATCGAATCACTCGAATCGATCATCGCCTTGGCCCAAGGGCGGATAGTGAAGACGGGCGGCTCTGGCGAAGCATTAAATCTTGTCATGCTCCGATTACTGAATTGGGCCGATCAAGAGAAGCCAAACTAAGCATTCTCGAAGCTAGGCCCAGACGGGGTTAGCAGCACATGGGTTTAGGCGAAGCGGGTGATACTTGCTTCGCCTCTTTTTATGCTGTTAACGGCCGAACAAAAATGCAACGATTGGTTAATCGCTCCCGCTAGGCCAACTCAGCGCCGACCGGCAATGCTTTCGGCTCAACGCTGGTGGGAAATGACCCACTTTCGCTGGTTGAAAGGTGCCCAGATACAAATAAATGTCTGAGCTTGATTCCGGAACCCCAAGGGGGTTTGTGGCTCCATCGTCGCTTTTCCGAAGAGTTCCAGCTCCCGTCGTAGCCAACGATCTGCCGACCATTTCAGAGACTGAATCCTCCGAACAGGACCCCGAAGGGCCAGACGAGGAAAAAAAGCAGTGTCGATCGGCGAAAACCGTGGGGCTGCGCCGCGACTTCTTACGCAAGAGTAGGTGAGCCGGCAACCAGCTGTGGGTTGCCGGCCGTTGATAGTCTCCGCCTTCAATGACCAGAAAGGTTCGCGATGAAGCCGTTTCGTTGTCCTGCTAGCACTGATGACGCTCCTGCTCGCCACTCTGATGGGCCTGCCGACGACGCTTCTGGCGCAGCCGGCTCCTGTCGGCTTGCCGTGAGGGGGTTAGTAGCCCGGAGTCCTCAGCCCGTCACAGAATTCAGCCAGAGCGTCGAGGCCGCGGGTCAGCTTGTCGGACGTTTCGCCGATGCCCAAGCGCAGGTAGTGGTCCATGCCGTAGACGTCGCCGGGCAGCACGAAGACGCTCTTTTCCTGCCGCAGGCGGGTGGAAAACTCGGTGGAGCCGATGTTGTAGCGGTATTGCATGAAGGCCATGCCGCCCGCCTGAGGTGGAATTAGGCTGAATCGGTCGGGCCGTTGCGCGATCCATTGGACCAACACATCCAGGTTGTTTTGCAACATGTCGCGATTACGATCCAGCAGTTGACGACGGGTTTGCGGCTCCAGAACTTTTTCGGCCACCTTCTCGCTCAACACGCTGGTGGTGATGGTGGTGTAGTCGTTGCGGTGCCAGGCCTGGGCGATCAGGGGCTCCGGTGCCACCATCCAACCGATGCGCAGGCCGGGGTGGGCCAAGGCTTTGCTCAGGCCCGAAGCCACGGCGACCTTTTCGCTCCGGCCGAAGAAGCTCGGGCGCTCCCGTCCGTCCAGCTCCACGCCCTTGTAGACCTCGTCGGCGTAAACCCAAGCGTCCACGGATTCCGCCAGCTCCACGATGCGGTCCATTTCCCCTTCGGTCAAGGTGGCGCCCGTGGGGTTGTTGGGATGGCACACCACGACGGCTTTGGTCTTGGGGGTGATGGCTTGCTCCAGCTCGTCCAAGTCAAGGGCCCAGCGATCCCCGTTCGGACGCAGGTGGAAGGGTTTCACCGTTACTCCGAGGGAGCGGGCCAATCCCCAAATCTGCATGTAATTGGGCAACATCAGGGCGATTTCGTCGCCGGCCTCCAACAGGGTCCACATGGCCAAGAAATTGGCTTCCGCCGAGCCGCTGGTGATCAGAATTTGGTCGCGGGAGGTGTCTGGATAGTATTGGCGAACCGCGTCCCGCAGACTCGGAGAGCCGTTGGTCCAACCGTAGGTGAGGCGAAGGTTCAAGAGCTCTTGGATCTCCCCGTCGCTCATCAGCTCTCTCAAGGTGAGCGGGTGCACTCCGCTCTCGGTCAGGTTGATCTCGACCTCGTTTTCCCACAGGGATTGCAGACGCTCTAACTTAAATTCTTCGATGTCCATGGGGTTATCTTAGAGACGTTAGATATGCTTGTCCAAGCTAGTCAAAACACTCCGACTGAAGGTCCCAAGGACGTGCTGCATGGTGCAGACCTCTACGTGGCGGATCGTTTGAGTCAATGCGAGCGTCTCGGGGAGCTGCAGCACGTGGAGCAGGAGCTTCGCCAAGGTGTTGTCTACGGGGAGCTGGGAGATTTGGTCAGCGGTCGAAAGGCGGGTCGAACCGCGGCGGATCAAATCACCGTCTGCGATCTGACGGGCACGGGAGCTCAAGATACGGCGATCGCGCTTTTCGCCCTTGAAAAGGCCGAAGAGCTGGGGCTCGGCCTCGAAGTGAATCCAGCGATCCCCATTTCCCGGGTTTGGGCCGATCCAAAGCGGTGAACGACGCCTGACAGTCGGGGAAGGTAGACGACACGGTTTGGCCCAGGGCGTCCCCCGTTCTGCTGCTCTCGAAATCGAGGATCGTGGTGGTGTTGCCGTTGCCGGCCACCAGCTCGGTCCGCAGCTCCGAGCGCAGGCGGCCAGGCACGGATGCCAGATGCGGCTTGAATTACATCAAGAACCGTGAAAGGGGTAGAGGAATGGCATCTGACGATCGTGACGCAGGGCCCGGCCGGCCGAGCCCTGAGGAGACCCTCGGAGCAGGTGTGGCCCGTCTGCTGGCCTTTGACGAGGCGCCGTCGGTGGACGGGCGTACGGTGACCCGTTGGCTTCAGGGTTGGCACGGGGGCTCCGACGGCGCCGAGCAGTTGGTCCCCATGGTCTACGGTGAGATGCGGCGCATCGCCGGCGGGTTGATGGCCGGCGAGCGGCCCGGGACGCTCCAGCCCACGGCCTTAGTGCATGAAGCGTTCCTCCGCTTGGTGGACCAGAAACGCCTGAAATTTCAGGACCGCGGACACTTTTTCGCCGTGGCGGTGCGGATCATGCGGCGGGTGATCGTCGATCACGCCCGCGCTCGGTCGAGCTGGAAGCGAGGAGGTCGGGACGAGAAGGTACCGATCAACGAGGCGTTGGATGCGTTCGAGGCCCGCAGCGAAGAATTCGTCGCCTTGGACGACGCTCTAGAAGATCTGGCGCGTCTCGACCCCCAACGGGCGAAAATCATCGAGCTACGAATTTTCGGTGGGTTGACCCAAGAGGAAACCGCCGAGGTGATGGGGATTTCTCGTCCGACGGTCACCCGCCAATATAAGCTCGCTAAGGCCTGGCTTCACCATCACCTCAAATCGGCCGAGTAGAACCGGGTTGGAAAAGGCGCCGGATCCGCCCTGGAGCTAGCGGTCGGCCCGCGGGAGGAGAGCCTCGCTTCGACCCGGTCGGCCCATGCCGAGCAGCGGCGTGGGCGCTTCCGGAAGGCGGAGCCACTGTTCCAAAAAGCCTACGATCTGTCCGCCCCCGGAGGTCGGGAGCGGGCGGAGCTGCTGTGGAATATGGGCATGCTGCTGCGGGAGGACGGCCGCTACGACGAGGCGGAAACTCGATTGCGGAGTGCTTTCGAGCAGCTCCACGAGCTTTGGGGTCCGAGCGGGTAACCTCGACCGAGCCGAGGACCTGATGCGGCGGGCTATCTAGACGCCCAAAGCTCCCCAGACCCACGGCGGGTCCACGATGTGCTCGAGGTGCTGGCGCAGGTCGTCGAAGCCCGGGGCGGACGGGTAGACGCCTTGAAAGCACGGTTGGAGGAATAGGTGCCCGGCACCTCGTTCGAGGCGGAGTGATCAGGTGCCCGGCACCTCGTTCGAGTCGATCTAGTTCTTTCCGCCGGCCGTGTTTGAGCCGCTCGGAGTGAGGTCAAGTTAAGATTTGCTGAGAAGAGTGATCGCGTCACGATACCTTGGAACGCCGAATTCCTCGTGCTCTCCCCAGCGATCGATTTGCTTCAAGACGCTCAAACCTCGGCGCAGCGCCAGCTTTCTAAATAGTGACCGAGAGATATCGGATCGCCAACCGTCGTCATCCCCGGTTTGCCCCAAACTGAGAAGGTTATAGAGCTTCGTTCCACCCTGGCCGAAGCGCCGCAGGAATCGGAAAGGTAGGCCGGCGTGGCGTCGGCCGGCGTGGTGGACGATCGCTCGACCGCCGGCACTGAGGACTCTGTGCATCTCGGCCAAATAGGCCGCGACGGCCGCCACCTCCATATGCACGAAAACATCATACGACCATACGAAATCGATCGACCCATCGGCCAGATCGGGCAGTGATCGCCCATCGGTCACCTGGTAGGCGACATGCTCACGGTCCTTGAATAGTCCTTTGCAATATTCGATACACGCGGGGCTGAGATCGGCCAGCACGAGTTCTTGGCAGCGGTCGACCATTTCCTTGGACCAGCGCCCGTGGCCTGGCCCGATCTCGAGAACCCTGCTGGATGCCGAGATATGAGGGGTGATGAAAGTCTCGACGATTGACCGCTTCCAGGCCTCGTAGGGCTGTCCGCAAAGGCGGGCCTGTCCGTCCCACTCATCGCCGTCCCGGGTCCAGGGATACTCAGAATCCCAGACTTTGAGGTTGTTTTCGATCGTATTCTTCACATCTCGGCTCGCCGATTGACCTGTAAAAGTAAGCAAGATTTCCGGAGCCGGACCTTACCATTTGAAGCGGGGTCGCTCTTGGATATAGCTACACCTTTTGATCCAGGATCACCGGCGGGCCACTCGGCGAGCCCCCGCCAACATCAAAATCAGTACCATCAGCCCCAAAGCCGGCAGCGATAGGGTCGGAATCGAAACCACCGGCATGGTGTGCTCGATTCCGGGGTCGTTGATGACGTCGAAGACGCGGTCGTGGCTGAGCTCGAAACCGGTGAGGATCACGCCGTTGCCGTCCACGGAAGCGGTGATGTTTTGACCCGCTAAACAAGGGTCAGCCTGGAGGGCGGCGGCAAAGGCCTCGGCCACTTGGATCCCGGTTTGGCCCGGGGTCGTGGTGATCCCCACGGTGCAGGTGGCGAAGAAGCCTTCGATGGTGGTGGTGATGGTGCCCCCCTGGGCGACACCGCTGAAGAACCACGATACGGACCCGATTTCGCACTCGTCCGGAATATCGTTCAGGTTGATGTCCTGGGAACTGTGGTTTTCGATGTCGAGCAAGTCGTCGACGCCGTTGCGATTGCAGTCGTTGAAAGGTGCCGGCGCGGTGTAGCAGCCTTGGGAGGAAACCGCTCGATCAGCAAAGGCGACCCGCAGGAAACGAGGTCCCGGGTCCGCCGCGGGCGACGCCGTGATGTCGAAGCTCACCAGCCCCGATCGGGTATCGCCGTCGTAGCTCAAGGTGCGAATGTTGCGAACGGCAACGCCGGTGCCGGCGGTGACCTGCACGCCTCGCTCACCCAAGGGAAGCCCCTGGGTGGCGACTTTCACGTCGGTCAAGCTCTGCCCGGGCGGCACGGATATGGCGCACGGATCCTCGGCGGAGGGATGGACGGGGGTCGCCACCAGCGGTAGGCAAGTGGAGCCTCCCACGCTTTCGTCGCGACGACAACGCTCGTAGACGAAGGTGTCTTCGAGCACGAATCTGGCGCTCGGCACGGCCGGCAACGGCCCGGACGCGGCGTCGAGGGCGTCATCAGCGACCCACACCGGGCGCGATCCCTGCTCCGACGAGGTCAAGGTGACTGCCACGCGATATCCGCCCGACTCCAGGGCGATGGCCTGAGCGTTGAAGACCGCCGTGTACAGACCATCCCCGGCTTGCTCGTCACCATGCTCACCGTTGTCCCAGAGCGCCAGATGGTAGGCGGCACCTTGTTGGTGGTAGAGGGAAGCTCTCACCTGGAGATCGGTCCAGCGAGCGCCGGGCGATTGATCGACCCCCGCGACCAGGGTGATCGGCGTATCCCGCGGGGCCAAGGTCGGTGTGACCTTGAGAAACGGGCTCAACCCGGTATTGACGATCGAGGCGACGACCGCGACGCGCGGGTCGTAATCTCCCCAGGAATGCTCACCGCCGTAACCCGGATAGCAGACGAAGGGATGGTCCGCCACGATGCGAGCCTGCCAAGGGCCCGCTTCGGGCGCGGTGACCCTCGCGACTCGAACCAACGGCTCCGGATCCCCGGGATCGGTTTCGGCGGGTACGTACAGGATACTGCCGTCGGGTCGAACGAGCTGAAATTGAAGGGTGCCGAAACGGCAATCGGCGACGATGGGACCCTTGGCCTCGGATTCGCCCCCGCCGCCGGCGTTGGAATCTTCGTCGGTCTCCGGGGACCGACCCACGACGACCTCGAGATGTTTGAAACCATCCCCTTGCCACTCGACCACCAGCTCGGCGGTACCCGGCGGAACCCACAGGGCATCGTCTCGTTGCGGCGCCAAGGTTTGGTCGTTGTATTGAATCTCCAACGACTCCCTGGCCCGGATACCCGCTCGGGTCAACGCCGAGCCGATTTGCAGCGGTGTCGAGCGGGGTTCGATCGCACCGTCGATCCTCAGGGACGTGGTCGGCACCTGGAGGGCGGTCGTTTGACCTCCACAGGCGTCGGCAATTCGGCGGAGAAGCTCCCGATCTGCGTCTCCGAAAGCGAGGGTGTGGGTTTTGACCCCGAAACCCTCCGCGCCGCCGTCGCAGGCATCCACCGCCGCTTGTAAAACCGCGCCATCGGACGCGCAGCTCGACACCGTGGGGCGACCGTCGGAGAGCAGGATTTGTTGCCCCTTGCCGAAATCCGCCGACGGACCCGCGGCCTTGATCGCGTCTGCGCCCCCGGCGATCGCCGCGCAGAGGTCGGTTCCACCTCCCGGTTCGACCTCTAACCCATCAAGATCCGGACCCTTGAGTTCGTAGGGCTCCAAGCTGTGGAGTGCGGTATCGAAGGCCGTTACCCCGACCAGGCGATCCGACCTGGCACTGTTGTAGAGCGAAACAGCGCTTTGAACTGCCGCGTCCAGAGCGTTGGAACCGTTTTCAAACGCCGGGTGCTCAAAGCCCATGCTGCCGGATTTGTCTAACAACAGGAGCAGATCATTGGTCGGCCGGCCGTCCCCTTCAAAATGCCAAACACAGAAAGGAACGGGATTACCGGTGCTCAAATGGGGAATGGGCAGACCCGGAAAGGGGGCAACCGAGCTGTAATCACCCGAATATTCGAGCGGCTGTTTTTGCCAACCGCTTTCTAGGGCCACTTTCCAAGCCCCGGCGGGATGGGCCGAAATGGACTCCAAGAACGGATCGCCTTGATCGTCCAGCAGCACCTCGCCGTTTCGACCGCGCACGGGTCGCTCGGTCACATGGGTTGAGCCGTCGCACCAATGATTGCGATCCCGCTTGGCCATCATCGAGGTATGTTCGGTGCCTCGGTTGTCCTCGGTACCGACGCAAACATGGAAGCCGTGGGTGGCTCGATTGGGGGCTCCAATGTACTCGTCATTTAGATCGTAGTGGGAGTGGGAATTTTCGTGGGCCATGACCCATCCCAGCTCCTCGTTGGTGGGTTTGACCACGACCCCGGCCTCCGAGCACGTGGCGGACCTCAAGTCGTCCGGATCATGGGAGCTGCAAACCTGGCCGGGCTCCAAGCATTCCAGGCCGGCCAGGAGTTCTCCATTCTCGACTCGATATACCTTGGCGCAGCCTTGATCATAGTCGAACATTCTAAAGCGGTGACTGCCTAGGCCGGCATTCGGCAGCCCCTGCCAACGTCGCCATTGGACACCGGCTTGGGGCAAAGGCTCTTCGTATCCACTGTAAAAGTGAACTTGGTAGATAAGGTGAGAGCCGTCGGTGACCTCCCATATTCGACGAGACCATTCTTCCGCGATGGCGCAATAACGGACCTGGTCCCCGCTGGTCAGGGGTGGCGGTACCGGATCACCGTCGCCCGGCTCCGTCAGCTGAACCACGTACACCAAGCCGTGATCGTTCTCGGAAGCGTGGGCGGGCGATCCGATCCACGGCCCGATCCCGAGGATCGCGAGACCGAGCAAGGCCGGCCATGAAATACGACTTTTCGAAATATTTTTCAATGGATTCGGTTGATGAGAGTTCATAGAAACCTCCTGAGCTTTGGTTGGAGAAATGTGGTTTAAAAGGTGTCTTGGAAAAAGCGTTCTAAAAACTAGGCTGAGGGGGCCCGTGTGCGCACCCCTCAGCGAGAGCTTCGGTCCACGGGCACCTTGTCTGGGATTTTCATGTCTGGTAGCTTGTCAATAGGCTCTCCAGCTTGTTCAGCACGAAGTGAAGCCGGTCAATGACGGGCCGCACGGTGGCTTTGACCAGCACGGCGGCTTTGACCAGCACGGTGGCTTTGACCAGCACGGTGGCTTTGATGGGTAGTGCGGAAAACGATCCGGAAAAGGCTAAGATGGTTATGAATCCCACGGACGACCACCACGAGATCACCCGTTTGTTGTCGCTGGGCCGGCAGGATCCCGCTTTCGAAAAACTCATGGATCGCGTGTATCCCTTGCTCCATCGCCAGGCCCGCTCGGCCATGAGAAACGAACGGAGTGATCACACCCTGCAGCCGACGGCGTTGGTCAACGAGGTTTATTTGCGTTTGTCTCGCCAACGTTTGTCCCCGCAAAGTGCGGATTGGATTGACCGAGCGCATTTTCGTGCCGCGATATCTCGCCTGATGCGACAAGTTTTGGTGGACCACGCAAGGGCGCGCGCGGCACAGAAACGTGGAGGCGGGGTGCGCTGTATTCCTTTGGAAGAGGAGAAGATCGGCGAGCCGCTCGATATCGGTGTGATCGCGCTCGACGAGGCCCTACAAGAGCTGGACCAGTTGCACGCTCGCCAGAGCGCGATCGTCGAGCTGCGTTACTTCGGGGGTTTGACCATTGCCGAAACCGCGGACGCCTTGGGCGTGTCGAAAGCCACGGTGAAATTGGATTGGGCCATGGCCAAGGCTTGGCTTCGGCGGCGGCTGGAGGAGGAAGAAAGGCCGTGAATCCAAGCCGCTACGAAGAAATTCGAGAGATCTTCAAAAACGCTCTCCAGCAGCCGGAGGCGCAGCGGGCGAGGTACCTGGAAAAAGCCGTAGCGCAAGACACCGAGCTTCAGCGAGAGGTGGTGTCGTTGCTCGCCGCCCACCAGCGAACCCGGTCTTTTCTCTTGGGCTCCGATCCCGAGACCGAGGTCGAGCCGGAAGAGGATCTTCTGGTCGGTCGAATGTTCGGACCTTACGAGGCCCAACGCTTGATCGGTCGCGGGGGAATGGGGGCGGTTTATGTGGCGAGGAGGGCGGATCAGAGCTTTCGAATGCGGGTGGCGATCAAGGTGGTGGCCGGGCTGTCGGTAGATCGCGAGATGACGCGTCGCTTTCACCTGGAGCGACAGATCTTGGCGGGCCTCAATCATCCGAATATTGCCCGTCTTTTAGACGGCGGCGAGACCGAGGAGGGCTTACCGTATCTGGTGATGGAATATGTGGAAGGTCAGTCGATCGACGAGTTCTGTCGATCCAGGCGGCTGTCGATCAGGGAGCGCATCGAACTCTTTTTGCCCATCTGCTCGGCTGTGCATTACGCGCACCAGAATTTGATCGTGCACCGTGACCTAAAACCCCGCAACATTCTCGTAACGGCAGACGGAGTCCCCAAATTGCTGGACTTCGGCATTGCCAAGTTGCTCAAGCCGGAGTTCTCGTCTGCCCAGGGCGAGGATCGGGAAACCACGGTTATGACTCCCGAATACGCCAGCCCGGAGCAAATCCTCGGAGAGCCGATATCCACAGCTTCCGATGTCTACGCTTTGGGTATTTTGCTTTACGAGCTGTTGTCCGGTTGCCGCCCGTTCCAGGAAGGTGATAGCTCGGTCAATTGGCTACGCGCCATCGAGCCGTCCGGGCCCGAGCTCATGAGCGACGCGGTATTGAGCGACGCGGTATTGAACGACGCGGTAGAAGGCGAATCCGGTAAGCAACCCGGGCCTGAGCCCAAACGGCTCAGCAAGCGTTTGCAGGGTGATCTCGACAACATTGTAGCCATGGCCATGCGACGGGAGCCCCAGCGCCGCTATTCGTCGGTAGAAAAACTGGCCGCGGATCTGAAGGCATTCCTCAGCCACCATGAGGTCGCCGCCTCCGGTCGACAGGCGGGCTATCGGCTGACCAAGCTGGTTCGACGGCATCGGCTGGTGGTCGGTTTGTCGGCGCTCCTGCTGTTGACCCTGATCGGTTTTTGCACGGCGTTGGTGTGGCATCAAAAAGAGGTCGCGGCGGAGCGTGACCATGCTCGGTTGGGTTGGGCACAAGCCCGGGAGGTTCGGGATTTCTTGACCCAGCTCTTCGAAGTCGCCAACCCGAAAGTCGGCAAGGGACCGTTCGTGACTGCTCAGGAGATTCTCGACGAAGGTGAGCGTCTGCTGCAATTTCGGCTGGCGGATCAACCCCGGGCCAAAGCGGAGTTGCTGGCGATCCTCGGAAATACCTACAACGAGCTGGGCCGATACGAAAAAGCGGAAGAATTATTGGAAAAGGCTTTGGTCATCCGGCTTGCCATGCCGGATCAGGACGCCGCCGCCATTGCCCACAGTCATCAGCTGATGGGTCGTCTACGCTTGGAGCAGGGCCGATACGAGGAATCTGAACGCTACTTTCGGCAAGCCCTGAGCCGGCAGAGCGACGGTTCCACGGATCCCGGCCGGACCACCGAGGCTCTGAGCGGCCTTGCGCTTGCTCTGCAACATCAAGGGGATTATTCGGCGGCCGAGGAAGCGTTTAGAGAATCTTCGGCCCTGCGCATCAGCACTTGGGGAGCCTCGGATCCGAGGGTGGCGGAGGGACACAGCGATTTGGCCGGCTTGTTCTGGTATACAGGCCGGCCGGAGCGGGCGGAACCCCGATATCGGGAGGCCCTGAGGGTCTTCCGGTCGAGCTTGGGTAGGCATCCGAAAGTGGCATACCTTCTGAACGACCTGGGCAACACCCTGGCTAATTTGAACCAGCCCGAGGAGGCGGAGCAATTGCTCCGCGAAGCTTTGGATTTAAGGCGTGAAATGCTCGGCAGCTCCCATCCCCGGGTGGCGACGAGTCTCAACAACTTGGCCTCGTTGATCAAGAAGCAGGGGCGGTATGAAGAGGCGGAGCAGATGCTTCGAGAGGTGGTCGAGATTCGCAAGGCGAAACTCGAACCCGGGCATCGTGACCTCGGATTGGGGTACAACAATCTCGGCGCGGTGCTGCTGAATCAGGGTAAGTCTCAAGAAGCGGAGGCTTATTTGAAAAGAGCCGAGGCCATCCTCAAAAATGCCCTCGGGCCAGAGCATCCGTTCTACGCTTTTTGCCTCAAACAGCTTTCCGATGCGGCGGAAGATCAGCATCAATATCGGCGAGCCTTAGATCTACTTTTGCAGGCCCGCCGAGCGATCGGGGATCGGCCCGAGCAAATGTCATTCCTCGCCGCCACCTACATCTCCGAAGCCAAGCTGCACCGGAAGCTGAATCAGGCTCCGCAGGCCCTCGAAGCGATTCGAATCGGTCTCGAAGTCCTACAGCCGCCCAACTACCCACCCCATCATCGACGAGTCCTCGCCGCTCACATCGTGCTGGCCGGCTGCCTACTCGACCTGGATCGCTTTGAAGAGGCGGCCGTCACGCTCCGTGGAGCCCTGGAAACGATCGACAATCAGAAAAACGCCTCGAATCTCGGGGATTTAAGGGCAAAGGCCGAAGAGCGTCTGGCTGAGGTTGAAGAGGTTGGAGTTCTCCGACGTCGTGCCGACATTTCAATGCAGTAATGGTATGGATCGGCTCGTGGCAGCTGTTTGCTCTACCTAAACGTTTCGGGTTTGTGGAAATTCCTAAAAATCTAGTTAGGTTCCGTCCAGTGTTACCGTTTCGAGGATCTAGAAGGCGCGGCGCTCCGAGCACGGAAAGCGAGCGTGTCTGAGCGATACAACGTATAGATCGGCTTAAGATCTTACACATAAGTAATTTGCGACGGCAGCGCAGCGGTGGCGCGAGTTCGGAGCGACGCGCGCAGGGCGCCGCGCCGACCCACCGGAATCCATTTCTGGATGGAACCTACTTAGCGCGCGAATGGAAACCAGGTGAGATAACTGAACGGCCTGTCCCACTAACCAAACAATGACGCCGGATGCGGTTCAACAAACAACCGTCGTGCCAACTGGAAAGGGGTGAAAGGGCTGCGACATAGCAACGTCAAGAGTCAGTGCATTTTGGCCGCTGATGTTGACGATGAACCCCACGAAGAGCGTCCAACAGAATCATCCACCAATGCAAGGAGGACAGCCATGACTCAGATACTTGGACAGGTCGACAGCTCCGGGCTCCCGACAATAGGTTCTAGCTTATTTTCAGCAGGTCGCCCGAGCACGGGAATCTACACCCTCACCTATGAAGACGCTTTCCCAAGCGAACCCATTGTCGTCGTGACGGTTCTCGGCAGCGGAACACAGGCAGATGCGGTGTGTGTCAGCGATTCGACATCGAAAGGGCTCACCGTAACGATCAAGACACCGAGCGGATCATTGGAGAACAGGGGTTTCAATTTCATTGCTACCAACGAAGATTCTTAGTTAGGGCCGTCCAGTTTTGGCCTTTTCGAAGGTCTGGAAGGCGCGGCGCTCCGCGCGCGGAAAGTGAGCGTGTCTGAGCGATACAGCACATAGATCGGCTTAAGCTCCTACACATCAGCAATTTGCGACAGTATCGCAGCGGTGGCGCGAGTTCGGAGCGACGCGCGCAGGTCGCCGCGCCGACCCACCGAGAATCCATTTCTGGATGGGCCCTAGTTACGCGCTACTGCGGTGACGCAACCGTCGCCGAGAAAGAACCAGGCCCGGCGAGCTTAGCAGGCTGCTAGGGTTCGTCGGGCCGACCTGCTCTCAATTCCCAGCGAACTTCTTAAACGTTTCTGACCGGCAGAGCAAGCGCAAGACCGCTCAGAGCCTCGGTGGTCCGGCCGGGTTCCGTGGACTTGTCGCTCTGCCGGCTCAGGGCTTGCCGAAAATAGTGTTCAGATTGCTGGTATCAGCCCTGCTCCAAGCGTATACGGCCTCAAGACATATACGCACCCTTCAAATGGTAAGGTCCGGCTCCGGAAATCTTGCATACTTTACAGGTCAATCCGCGAGCCGAGATGTGAAGAATACGATCGAAAACAACCTCAAAGTCTGGGATTCTGAGTACCCCTGGACCCGGGCGGGGGCAAGGCCCGCCCCTACATCCGGAGGTTTGCGGGCGGAGCCCGCGGCTCGGCTTCGCCTCGCCCGGGGCATCCGCAGATTGCCTATCTGCGATCGTCGATCTCGTGGGTTGGGGGCAGCAGGCTTCCCGGCGGTCGCTCGGCGATGGGCAGTGTGAGCATCTGTTGATGGAGCTGCCTGCCCGTGCAGCTGGCGCACAGCCCTTCGCCTCCAGTGCAGCACACGCTATCGGGCATCAGCTTGCCGACCCGATCCATGGCCCGGATGGTTTCGTCGATCGGAATGACCGCCGAAAAATCCATCATCGAGGTCAGTGCTGCGCCATGGGCTCTCGTGGCTGCGGCAATGTTTTTGGCCAGACAGGGGGCTTCCACGCGGTCGGCGACCATGTCGCAGATCAGCCCCAGGCCAGTTTCGAGGGTCACGCCCGCGGCGGTCAGCGCTTGGTGGAGGTTGCCGTCCATCAGGGTTACCAGGCCGGCAGCGGCCATGGCCCCGCTGGCCCCGGTTTCGGCCATGCAGCCCGCGAGTTCCGCTGAAAATGTGGATCCGGAGGCGATGAAGACCCCGATCATTCCCGCTGCGAGCAGGGCTCGAATGATTTGTTCCTGCGATTGTTGATGAAAATCCGCAAATCCGAAAATCGCTCCCGGAGTGGTTCCACAGGAGCCCGCGGTCGGCGCCGCCACGAAGACGCCCATGGCACTCTTCGTATCCATGACGGCGGTGGTGTAGAGAATCATTCGCGTCACCACGTCGTCCGGCACCGTGCCCTGTGCGATCGCCGCCGATGCCCGGGGAGCGTGGGCGGCCAGGAGCCGGTCGGCGTAGTCCGTGCCCGCCAATCCGTTCTCGATCGATTGCCGCATGAGCCGGGCCACGTCTTCCATTTGGCGCCAAACTTCCCCTTCGGAGGCGCCTCCCCGGGCGCTCTCGTAACGGAGGGCCAGCCGCCAGAGTTCCAGGTTTTCTCCGCTCTCGCGAAGGTATTTCAACATCTCACTAGCGGTGAGAAACGGAACCTTCAGATCTCGCCTCGAAAGTGTCGGCAGCACCGGTGACAGCGTTTCGACGGAGCGCACTCCCGGCCTTGCTCGCAAGGCTTCCAAGACTTGCCGATCGAGTTCTTTGGTCGATTTTACTTCGATGAAGACCGTATCTTCGGAACGACAGTCGGAACGACAGACGACCACCCGCTCCGCTTCGAGATGTTGGGTGAGGTATTGCTCGAGCGGTCCGACCTCTCCGTCACAGAAAACGAGCCACTCGTAATAATCCCCTTCGATGCTCACCGGTGCGCCGTCGATGCGCAGGATTTCGAACATGCCTCCGCCGGTCGAAATGGCTTCGACCTGAAACTCTTGGGTTTCGTTACCTATGGTCAGGTGGTAGAAGCTGGCGTGGGTTTGTCCAAGGTCGGGATATTCCACGGTGACCTCAATACCGGCTTCTCTCAGGCATTGCGCGATTTCGTGGTCGAATTTCTGCATGTTGGGATCGACGATTTCCCAACCGAGAATGGCCCCGTAGAGCCCTCGATCCGTGCCCTGGCCCGTATGGGTATTGGCGAGGGCGGTGCCCTGGTTGTAGCGCGCCGTCAGCCGCGTGATCTTGCCGCCCAGCAGGTCCGAGCACAGCCGACCGATCCGAAAGGCGGCGCCGGTGTGCGAACTCGACGGCCCGATCATGGTCGGGCCGAAGACGTCGTTCAATATGCTCGGCGGGGTGGTGGTTTCGAGCACTCTCGGAGACAGGCTGAAATGGGTATCCATGGGAAGAACCTCGGTCGGGAGATGCTTGGGTATCCAAGCATACACTCTGTGGCTAGCGTCTCAGCAGCGCGAGCCGGGCCTCGGTCCAGCGGTCCGGAGCTTCGAGCATGGGGTAGTGACCGACCCGGTCGAGCACGGTGAGCCGGCTGCTGGACCTTGCTTGACGTTGCGGCCACCGGGTAGGAGCAAGCTCGATGACCAGGGCTGCTGCGTTTGCTGTTTTTCCACGATACTGGATATCGACGATCTGGGATCAAGAGGCGGGTCGGTCGGCATCGGCAGGCTCTAGCAGCCAGAGGCACTGCGGCAGGGTCTTCTCTATGGTAACTTAGTAGGCTCCTTGATCATGGTTGATATTAGTTGTGGAATCTCCTGATGGCTGCCGAATTTGAAGTCGATCTCAAGCTTAAAGAGAGCGCGCTGGCGTTTACGTCTTGCGGTGTGACGTTGGCGGACGCCCGTCTTCCGGATTTCCCTTTGATTTACGCCAACGATGCGTTCGAGCGCCTGAGCGGCTATGAAGAAGCCGAGGTCTTGGGGCGGAATTGCCGCTTCTTGCAACGGCATGACCGCGAGCAGACGGCCATTGAAGACTTGCGGGCTGCGCTCAGAACGGGCAACCCGTGTCAGGCGGTGTTGCGCAACTACCGGAAAGACGGCTCGTTGTTTTGGAATGAGCTGATGGTGTCGCCGATTCTGGATCGAAACCAGGAGATCACTCACTTCGTCGGCATTCAAACGGACGTCACGGCTAGCCAACGAGAGAAGCAACTGCGTGAAAGCATGGTCGCGGAGCTTCAAATGATCAATAAGGATCTAGATAGCTTTGCTCATATCGTGTCCCACGATCTGAGGGCACCGCTGAGGGGCGTGGGAAAACTATGCCAGCTGCTGGTCGAGCAACATCAAAGTGGTTTAGATTCAGAGGGTCAGCGGCTCGTGGAGCTGATGAGATCCCGAATCAAACGAATGACCGGCTTGTTGGAAGGGGTGCTCCGCTACTCTCGATCCCGCGGCGATCCGCCCAGGTGGATGGAGGTGGAGACCTCGAATTTGGTTCGGGAAATCGGCGAGATGCTGGCCCTGCCCGAGACGATCGATTTGAGAATCTCTTCGGACATGCCGAGGATTCAATGCGATGCTATTCGCCTGGGTCAAGTGTTCCAGAATCTGATCGACAATGCGGCCAAATTCCAACAAGGAAAGGGCTGGATTGCGGTCCGCGGCGGAGAGACCAAAGAAGGTTGGTGCTTTTCCGTGGCCGACAATGGTCCGGGCATCGAACCCGAGCACCAGCAGCGAATCTTCGGCATCTTCCAGACGGTTTACAGCCGAGACCAATTCGAAACCACTGGGGTCGGCTTAGCGGTGGTACGCAAGGCAGTTGAGCGCATGGGGGGACGGGTCTGGGTGGAATCGGAACCCGGATCTGGATCGACTTTTCATTTCACGCTGGCTAAGACGCAACCTTTGGTTACGAAAATGGATGCATCTCTAAGTTGATGTGGTCAAGGCGTTCTTGAACGGCTTGAGTATCCTCTCCGAACCAAGCGTTGGCCAATTGTTCTAAGCGACGGGTCCTAAGGAAGCGTTGGCTACCGTGGCCGAACCAAACCGGGAAGAGCCCTGGGGCAATGGCTTTTACGCAATGGAGGCCTCGCTCGGCCGACAAGGGGTGAGTGATGTCTTTGAAATAGACACCGACCCCAAGAGCGCGCGAATGGGTGTCGATACGGCCGAGGAGCTCTCGAATATTGTAGGAGTCCGACACCTCGATTAAGGCCTTTCCTTGGATCTCCCCAGCGGTGATACCGGTGCCCAGCTCGTCACCCACTTCGTCCAGATTGAGAAAACTCAGGCGTTCGTAGGTTTCGTCGAGCGCGTAGAGGCCAAAATGCTCCGCGGGTCCGGACACCTTCTTGGGGTGTTCCAGCAGGTCATAGAATTGGGATCTCCGTTGGGCGGTCATTTCGGGGTCGAAACCCGCGAGATCTTCCAGGGCGGTTCGACAAGCTGCTTCGGCGGTCGGCCGGCAAGCGTTGGCAAAAAAGACCTTGGGGCCAACCTGAGCTTGAGAGTCGCCGGACGCGCGCCGGACTGCGACCGCCATGACGGTCGGCAAGGCCATGTCGGTGGTGATGTCGAAGAGGCAGAATCGATAGCCCGGGTAGGCGAGTTGCCAACGGTATCGAAATTCGTGAAATTTGGGATCCTCGATCGAGTCAGGATCGATCCGTTGAGCTGGTCGACGTAGATACCAAGCTGTGAGGAATGCGTCTCTTTCCACCGTTTCGAGCAGCCCGAAGAGAGCTGCTTCTTCGACAGATCCCCCGAGGGCGCAGCCGTTGGTCGTCGAACGGATGAAGGGTGTCTCTCCGTCCAACAAAGCGGTCTGGAACCAAACTTCTTGTGCGGGCACCAAGAGAGGTTCACCGCCGCCCGCCGGCCTGGCGGTGGTCCAATACAAGCGAGCCTGAGGGTCGAAGATCGGCAGTTCTTCGTGGGTGGAAAGGGGACTGCGGCCAAAAAAGAGGGTGTGAGGATCCAACGCTCGATCCTGAACTTCCTGATAGCTGGCATAGGTCAATTGCTCCGATGTGGCCTTGTTGGCCACTTGGAATCGTTCAAGGGCTTCGCACATGGCCACGGTTTCTGCCCGATCTTGCCGTCGGCTCTTGCCGAAACAGGACTCCCGGCGGCGTCCTTGGAACCATCTGACCTCCGTGGTGGTGAACGGCATGGAAAGTCGATCCCTTACGCTAAAGCGTTTCTGGACAACACTTGCGGCGGATAGCAGACCGTCCAAGTTTGGCGGAAAGCTCTGTCTCAAAGAGTTGTCGACCCACCGGTCCTGGAGCGGTCTGAGGGTCTCGGAAGGGTCTACCCAAGGTGAAGACGCGACATCGGGGTGATCGGGGACCCACGTCCGGATTACGGCTCCGCTCATCAAGTCGAGTTGAGCCACTTCACCCGGCTTCAGCTCAGCCCAAGCGAGAGGCAAGAGATCCAGAGCAGCAAGCGGGTAAAGGAAGCGGTAGCCCTGGTTCTCGATGTATTGCTCGAGTCGCTTCAGGGGCTGGATGGGGTAACCATCCCTGAGGAAGCGGATTAGAGAGTCGACCCCGGTGGAGCCCGAATTGGCAAGCGGGCGGAATAGAAAGAGGCGGTGAACGTCCAGGAAGAGGTGGAGCTCTGGCGAGCCCGACATCGTTGAACCCAGCGTGGTCCCTCCTCGGGTCGGTAAGATCTCGACGTGAAGTCCCAGCTCCCCCTGTGGTGACCGATGGTCCGCGACCAACTCAATCAACCGTTGGCGTAGCTGGTCGAGGGCAGAAGCTTGAAGTGCCTTGCCAAAGGTGACGGCTGGGCTGTTTTGTAACTCGGGAGAGGTATTGGTTTCGCTATCGGTAAAGGACTCGAGGGTTTGATTCATGACTCATTTCCTTGCTCGACCACTTGGCCACTCCAAATCGTCCGCCCCCAAATGGAAACACCACGCAAAACGACGGACGCATGTGGGAATCGACCAAGCACACGGGCGAGGTCCGTTGGTGTGGCGTCGTAGGGCACCGCCGGGGCTGCCGGCTCGTCATTCGGTGAGGGGGCGTAGACGGATTGGTAGAGCGCTCTGAGCAGAATCTCAAGCAGCGCTCTTTCCGGGAAAAAGGAGCAGGCGCGTTGGTTTCCCAACCTCCACACGGTCGCTCCACTCGGGGTCGTGGATGGATAGGCCGGCAGAGTTCTGAAACGCAAGCTCAGCAGTCGCTGCACGCATTGGATGCGATCGTCACCGGGCAAGCTCAAAAGATCTGCGGAGTTCGGGCCTGCGGAGCGTCGGTTTCTCTCGTGTCTCTGGAGCTCCCTTTGTTCGAGAAGGGCGACGAGCAATTCCTGGCGGTTCCGGGCGTGCAAGATCGGCAGATCGTGTTGCCCCTCGAGCAGCCCTTCGACCCGACGATAGGAAGCCATGGGATCGCCGAGCTTTCCGGCATAGAAAGGACGTGGCTCTGGGCTTTGGGCAGCCAGGTCGGCGAGCCGGCTGACGAGCAGGGCTTCGCGAACCGCTTCGAAATGTAGGCCATAGCGCCATTGCCGAGCCGGGGCCTCAGAGTGGGTGGAGCCGAACTGAAGACCCGCATCTTGACTATTATCGAAGAGGGGCCGGCGAGCTCGTGCGACCACCAGCGGCAATTGCTCTCGATCGTCGCTGGTGATCAGGCCGAGCTGATCGGGCAAGGTGGCCAGGCCCACGGTACCGTCCCCCTGTTGGTCGACGCGTCCGGCGTCACCGTTGCCTGCTCCAGCGCCGATCATCGCGAGTCGCTCCAGGGAGGCTCCGGTAGCGGCCAGGCGGAAGATTTGCAATCGACCGAGACCGTCTTGTGGGCCGGCTGCGCTGCTGAGCAACCACCGGGCGATGATGGCGCGACGGTCGAGATCTTTGGAGTCCTGCGGGGCCTGCTCCCTGGATTGAGGCTCCGGGGCCACGACGATCGTCTGCCAACGGTGTCGACTCGGTCCGAAACCCTCGGTTCGGCGCAAGGTAGACAACCAAGCGGTGGCTTGGAGTGGGCTCATGAACGCGAGAAAGTGGAGGCTAGACGGCTGCTGCTTGCCGTTTAGGGAGATGTGAACGGTGGTTTCGTCGACCTGGAAACAGCCCGCTGGATGACCCGCTCCCAAGACGTCGAGAGATAGGCCGGCAGCGGGTGGTGCGGATGGGACTTCTACCAAAGCTCCTGACTGCCTCAGGGTCTTGAGGTACGAGCGGACTGCTGAGGTTTGGTGAGCCGCGACGGCGGAGACCAATTCGGATTCCCGCCGGCTGCCGTCCAGATGGGGAGCGAAGAGCTGATGTAGATGCTGCAGATTCTTGGCGTGGAGATCGAATGCCCCCCGACGATTGATCAGCTGAAGGCTGTCTTTGCCGCTGAGCATCAAGCTGTCTGGGTCGAGACGTAACAGGGGGTCGCCGGTGCCTGTGGTTTTATCCGTTGATGGCTGAAGCATGTTGATCACCTTAGAAAGCGTGTCATGGGAAGGGATGGGGATCGGAGTTCAAGTCCCCCTCCGTCAGGCGGTGGGATTGCAGGCCTAAGCGTTGAGGCACTTGGTAGAGCCGCGAGCCGCCAAAGTAGGGTGAGTCGTGACGGGCGTTGAGCGGTTGCAAACCGGGAACCAGAACTTTCGTGACCCAATAACCCAATTGGCGGACGTCGGGAGATGTAACGTCGACGACGATGGGCTCCAGACCGGCAGCGACCAGGGCATTGACGCACACTGAAAGCTGTTCCTCAGGGCTGCTGACACAGGTGCCTTGCAAGGTCGCGATTTGCTCGACGGAGCGTTGCACTGGCGACGACCACAGGAAGTCGAGACGTGGACGCATCTCGGCATCCATGTACACCCTGGGGTGGTCGGCGTAGTCGACCACGTCATGGAAATCCGAGGCGAATCGGCGCTTCGGGCCATCCCGTAACCATTCCTTCCACACCAACTGGCCTTGAACGGCTTCGAGCACCGCTTTTCGGGCGGCTTCAGTGGGATTGAGACGGGTGGCCGAGCCGACCACCGTGCCGCCGGCTTGGTGCAATAGGAATGCGGCGATGGTAGGAATACCCGCATCCAAGGTGAGGTCGAGGAGACGAAGCTCCATGTCGGGAGTCGACAGCTTGTTTCGGTATAGGTCCTCCAGCCTCGAGCCCGGATCGAGCGTTAAGCGAGTCGGCGCCAGGCGGGCGTACCATGTAATGGACGTGGTATCCCGCTCGACCACCTCATAGAGAGAGTTGAGAATGGCCGCGTCGCGAGTCAAGCCGCAAGAGATACCGGTAGAGAGGCAGTCGCCGAGATAGGTCTCACCAGCTCCATAGCGATAGGGCAAATAAACGAACGGTGCGGGCACCCAGATCGGACGCTCATCCACCAAGCTGTGACCCCGAACCCAGCCGGTTTCGGTGTCGTTGGTAAAGGGATGGGGAGGGCCGGAAAATCGATCGTATTGATCCGCCGAGAAAAGGGCGAAGCTGTCGGGTCGGGTGGCTTCGTCCTCGAGCTGATCGAAACTACAATAGCGCAGCAGCGACGGGTCGTAGTGAGCCGCGCTATAGCGCTCTAGGATTTCGCCCATGGCGGCACCTTTGGCGGCCTCCTCATGGAGGTCGACCCCGCAACCGAATCGAGACGCTTCAGGGATTCCGGTGCCGAAGCGAGTGCTGTCGGTCGCCTCTGTGGCGACAAAGAAGACCTGTGGGTCGTCGGTCGCGACGGGCATGCTCAAGCACGTCTTGACGATACCGCACAGGGGATCGAAGACGTCCTTTCCAGGTACGGCGGGCGGCGTCGGACGATCTGGCTGGACATCAAGCCCGGCCTTGCTCTCGCACTTGCAGGACGGACAGAACGGCAGCGGCAAGAGAGTATGAATGACCGTGGAGCAGTCCGGCAGGGATATATCCTTCACCCGGCCCTGGAGCTCTGGCGTCTTGCCCTGGGATCTGGCGACGAGAGTGAGGACGACTTCGAGCGCGACGAGTTCGGCGCATAGCCTGATCGAGCCCGGCGTCGGAACATCGTTCATCTCTGGGTGGATGGCCACCGCGTCGACCCTCGCAGGGGTGCTGAGGTTGGCGTCGCGTCGATGTCGATAACAGTGGTAGCAGGGACCTTGCTCAGGCATGAAGAGCGGACCGAGGCGGCAGTCTAATCCTTCGACGAGAACTGGCAGCCAAGGGCGTTGATCGGCTGCGCTGTCCTGGGGGAACCGGATGTCTCGGGCGAACCGACCGAAAACGGTATCTGCGGTGGCGGCAGTGGCAATGACGAGGACTAAATCTAGGTCCGGTGTCGAGGAGCCAAGGGTGTCCTTACGGCAGTCCTCAATACCGTAACCTCGAAGCGCCTCCATCACCGGAGCCTCAAGGGCTGGATCCGCCACCAGGCCGACTTTCGATAGACGCAGGCTCTCGAAGAGGGCAAGGCCATGGAAGCCTCCAAGATTCCGCCGTTTGGCCAGGCTGTCCAGGGCTCGTATCGTCGGCCCGTGCTCAGCGGCACGCTTTAGCGTATCTGCCGTCTGCCCAATGACGGTGGCATGGGCGACTCTGCCATCAGCCCAAGGCTCCAACAACTCAGCCTGGCGCAGCTCCTCGAGCAGCGCTTTCAATGCGGCTCGGCCGGACTCAGGCACAGCTCCGAGCAGGGACTCCAGGTTTAGGCGCCCGTCTAGGAGCTGAAGTAATTGTCGGATCCCCTTCCCTGAGAGTCGGACCCAATGTGCTTCGATCGCGCCGCGACCGACATAGATGGCGTCTTCGGACCCAACGATCTTCACGCCGGGTCGCAGCTTTAGGGGGCGATTGAGATCTACGCCTGAACCGACCGATCCAGGCAGGGTCGGTTGGCTGACTAATCGGGTTCCCTGATCCTGGGAGAGGTTGCTGAGGCTCACGGTTTGGGCCCGCCGAGGATGAATTCACCGACGCTGGTTTCATGAAAATAGCGGGTTCCCGCCGCGGCAGTGAATCGATCCGAATCGCCGGTTCCTAGGGCACATGGGCACAATCCCATCTCCGTGGCGACCAAATAGAAGGTTTGATAGGCGGCCCCCACTTCTTTAAGTATCAAGCGGTACGACAGACCTGAATACTTGCGCGCGACCCGCCGAAAGCGCGCGGAGAATACAAAGAGAATCGATGGCACGTCGTTGAGCCGGCCAGTGCCTCGGCGCGCCTCCTCCAAGAGGGCGTTGACATCGGGGCCGGGTCCGCTGACAAAGGCTAGGCCATGGCTTCCGGGGCGATATTGATAAACGCCGAGAGGTAAGTCTGGGCACCGGGTCGGAATCACATAAAGATCCAAGGCATGGAGGCTGCCGCCGCTCGGGTAAACCCGCTGTAACAGGGTCTCGCCGTCGGGAGTTTGTCGTTGGCCGGTGATCCGACTGGTGCGGTAGAGGAACTCTCCCAAGGCGTCGAGCGAGACGGGCTCGGTGCTGTATCGGCTACGCCGGGATTCCAAGACTTCCGTCAAGGATCGACCATCCCGTCGGTCGGTATCGCCTTTCGGTAGCTCGAGCGCCAGCGGGCGGGTCGGCTCGGAGAGTGCGGGCTCCGCCGGTAGGGTGTGGCTCAGAGCATACGTGGCGCCCACCGTGAAAGGAGTGCGGCCCCGACGACTGCGGGCGTGAAACATTAGGTCATGCGGTTCCCAATGGGCGAGCCCGTCGTGCTCATCCTCGCCTCGATCCTGGTCGTCGACGGCGGTGAGCAGTCCGCATCGATGGCATTCGGTGAAGAAACCCAGCAGGGCGGCGCGTCGATCTTCGTCCAGACCTTCAACCATCTCCTGGGGTTGGGACGCCGTGAGAAAGCCCATCACCAGGGCGATCTGAGTGCTGTTGGTCAGCGGCAGCAAGCTACCGGACAGCGGACTCTCAGCGATCAGCCCGCCGCCTTCAACGGGACGCAAATGGGCAAAGCGGGATAAGCGATATGAGCGCCTGGGATCAAACGCCTGAGCGGCGCCGGCGTCGGCAAAGGTCGATGTCGGGGCGATGTCTTGCATGGCTGGATCCTCTTAACAGGTTGTGGTGGAAGTCTGCCGCCGGCGAGAGCTGCGAATTTTTCGTCGAATCGAGGCGTGAAAACCGCAGGCGATTCGGGAATCGCCGAGGTTTTCCAACGAAGAGCCGGCGGAAAAGGCGCGCTCGCAGCGCGGTGAGACTTTTGCCACAGCCTGTTAAACAACGAAGCTGTTGTAATCGCAAAGAGAACGGTAGTAATCGTCCCGATGATAGAGATCGTCATGGGTGCCAACGGACTTGATGCGACCATCGTGCAAGACGATCACCCGGTCGGCGTTTTGCACGGTGGACAGTCGGTGAGCGATGGTGATGGTGGTGTTGTGTCCGACCAAACGATCCAGGGCGTTCATGACTTGACTCTCGCTCTCGAAGTCGAGGGCCGAAGTCGGCTCGTCGAGCAATACGATCGAGGGATCTCGAAGCAGGGCACGGGCGATGAAGAATCGTTGTTTTTGGCCTCCGGAGAAGATGTCGTCCGAATAGGAGGCATCGAGTTGATCCGGCAAGCGCTCGATATCGTCCCAGAGATTAACCAGGCGTAGCGCCTCGATCATCCGCTCTTCTTCGACGCCGTCTTCCAAACCAAACGTCAGATTTTCTCGGATGCTGGTCCCGAAGAGGAAATCTTGCTGGCTGACCACACCGAAGTTACGACGGAAAGAATTCTTGTCTTCCATGCTAGTGACTTCGACACCGTCGACCAGGATACTCCCCTGTTGCGGTTGAAGGAAACCGAGCAGCAGTCGCATAAGGGTTGTTTTACCGACACCGCTGCGGCCGATCAGACTGACCTTTTCGCCAGGGCGGATCTCGAGGTTGACCCCCGAAAGTACTTGTTTGCCGTCCCGGTAGGCGAAGTTGACGTCTTGGAAAATGATGTGGCCGGGTGTTTTAACCTGTTGAAGCTCATAGGCAGGACTTAGAGGCAGCGAGGGTCCCGAGGGAGAGATTCGCGGGCGATCCTGATGCTGCAGGGCGTTTTGGGCGATTTGACCTTGGGGCAGGGCCAGAGTTCTTTGGTGACGAGCAGCAACGGCGATGCGAACGGCCTCGGCTTCATCGGGAAGATCCAAGACTTCATAGAATTTGCCGACAGTGACCGACAGCCGGGAGAGCAACTGATAATAAATAGCAAGTTCGGTGATCGGTTGTAGAAATAGATTGGTCAACAGGTAGAGCGCAAAAACTTCTGCCAGCAGAAGCTGACCGCTGAGGGTCAGCGCGCAAGACAAACCCAGGGCGGAAACAAGGGTGACGATCCGCAGCACTTGAGTGATCTGGTTGGACTGGAGTTCAGCCAGCTGCTCGTTGTAGTCGGCGTCGGTCTTTTTCTCGACAAGATGTCGAACGTCGCTGGTGACGGCGATCGAAGCAGCCAGCGCCTTGATCGTGAAGAGACCGCCGAGAACCTCAGTCATCTTGCCCACCAGAGGATAGTTCACCCCTAGGCTTTGTCCTCGCAAGACAGCAAGCTTTCGAGCCTGGACGAGGGCGTGAGCAAAGAGCACTACCGCGCCGACGCACAGGACGCCCAGGACCAACGGAGAGACCGTGGCGACAACCGTACCGATCACTAAGACTGTGATGATCAATTGCCCACCGCGCACTAAGATCGAAGTGAATTGGCCGGTGATGGACATGGCGTCGATGATGCGTTGGAAAAGGTTGGTGCGGCGTCGGAAGGCAATGAAGTCTTCCACTGAAAGATTCAGAATCTTTCGATAGTAATCTAAGACGAGATTCTGATTCAGGCGCGTGGCGACCCGAGAGTTGATTCTTTGAACACCGTATGAAGCGACAGCTTCAGTGAGGGTGATTAATAAGAAACCCGCCAACGCCCATGCCAGCGCGGTTGTGTTTCGTGCCGCCATGGCGGTCTGCACGTGGCGAAATACGACCGGGATGAAGAAGGCCGCGATGGAGCCGAACAGGGCGAACGCTGCTGCGCCCATCAAAGCGGTGCGAAACGTCAGGTAGTGACCCAAGAAGCGCCGCAAATTACCCCAGCGGATATCCTGGTTCTCAGCTACCTTCAGCCATTCATTATTTTGGGTCCAGCTCATAATATTCCTTGTCCGAGTCGAAATGTGAAGCTCAGGCCGTAAGAATAGCTGGACTCGGTCAGCAACCCTATCCGAGATTTCCCGTGTTACATCAGGGTTTTCCCGGATGTCGAAAATCCTCCGATAGACCGTTGATGGATCAGGTTCTGGGGCCTTGGAAGCGCCTGTCCAACGCATATTTAGGGCGTATATAAGGTATGGTTTTGGGCAGTATCTGCTTGGAAGAAGTGACTTACCGGGATCTCCCTAGGGTTTTCCACTGAAGATCCGGGTTTTTACGGATAGCCAACCATGAATGGTTCCATTAGATTATGAATCGTTGAAACAAGACGGGACGGAAACAATAACTGCCAACGAAACCGCGATCCATAAACGGTTTCTAAAGCACGACAACTGATGTCCCGGAGACGTTGCCTCGAACCTGCCTTGAAACCTGTCCCGAAACCATTTGGAGAAACCATGACCAAGAATCTTTCCATCGACCTGAGCAGCCTTGAGATCGCCGACATCCAGATCCTCAACCAAGACGGCAAAGGCCTTCCCGAATTCGCTGCCTCCTGCTGCACAAACTGTAGCTGTGGCACGTGCTCTTGCGCGACCGATCAGGTGATCAAAGACGTTTGACCACATAGTGGGGTAGCTCCAGACTGACGTTTGGAGCTACTCAGCCTTGTTTCTGACGGTTTCCTCAGAAGGCCACCCACATTGACGAGGCGGCCATTCAGATTGAAGGTCATGCCGTCCGTAGGTTATTTCGACTGTAAGTCGCTTTGAACGTAAATTGAATTGTTCGCAGACCGAACCTTCGCTAGACCATACAAGGAATTTCCGATGAAAAAAGACTCCCTTTCCATCGACCTCAGCAACCTCGAAATCGCCGACGTCGAGGTTCTCAACCAAGAGGCCAAGGGTCTTCCTGAATTCGCTGCCTCCAGCTGCGATAATTGCAGCTGCGGCCAGTGCTCCTGCTCGTCCGAGCCGGAAATCGAGCAGGCTTGATTTTCCGCGGATCACCCCGCCTCTCGGTTAGGGTGATCCGTGCCTTGTTTAAAGCAACTATTTGGATGGAGCCTTAGATGCTCGCCCGAGCCCAACAAGATACTGTGCCTCAACGACTTGCGGCCGTTCGCCATGCCGGCGCGTGTTTCAGCGACGACGAAACACTTCGCAATGAGCCTTTCGAGTTTTTACTCGAAGAGCGGAGTCGATTGTTGAGAGAGCTCGAGGGTTCGAGAGGCCCCCTTGTGGATGCCCTTTATCAGGCGATTCCTACCCTGACGGAGCCGAAATCCCGACGGCGTCTACTCAAGTTAAAGCGCGATATCTTTAATCAGCGCCCATTAGGAACCCTACCCTCTGATCTACCCCCGGATCTGCGCCCAGACGTGGAGCTTTACGGGCTGAGGGTTGACCGTTTGACCCATCTCTACGAGTCCCACCGGCCCGCAATCCTGACCAGAAGCCGGCAACGGCTGGCAGCTCTCGTCAAGAATCGTAGATTTCTTTCCGCCCTAGCCAACGCAAGCCCCGACTTATTCGCTGAAGTCCGTCGCGGTTTCGCCGCTGTCGACGAGAACTCTGCCGGGAACGATACGGCTAGGGGATTCTCAACAACTGAACGGGCTCTCTATAGCTATGCCGCCCGTCTTTTCAGCAAGGCCAATCCGTTTCACCTCTTTGCTGCGGTTCAGCTTCCCGGCGGGAAAGAGCAGCTTTCAGGACATGAACTCAGCTTTGAGCCGGAAGGCTTGCTCGCTTTGGAAAGTGATTTGCTCCAGGGTGAGGTTTCGCCACAAGACATTGAACTCTGTTTACCTCCCTTGGCTCGTAGCGGGCAGAGTTGCCTATTCTGGCAGGCGACCCAAGATGGTTTACAAGTGCGTTCCTGTCTTTGGAGTGATGGCCTAGAACAGGTTCTTGAATATTTTTCCCGGACTTATGGGGGCTCTCTCGTTCCTGGACGCACCACTCTCATGGGATGGCTCCAGTACCTTGAGCGTCTGCCTGCAGAACGCCGGGAACGAGCCGCGTCCGTGATGGAAGCGCTCGAGGACCAGGGTTTGCTGATCCGCTATCTGATCACGGATCTCACGGATCTCACGCCTCTGTCGAAAGCCGCGATGCAAGCCGACGAGGAGACTCGGCAGCGAGTTGCTGTGGCTCGCAAATACCATTTGGCCCATGTGAGCTTTGAGGAGTTGGAGCATGCCGAGACGGTCCTCGGAGAGCTACCTGCCGACGTACGGATCCGGCACTTCGTCAATAGCTATCGCGACGATGAACTGAGTCCCTATCACCAAGCTGCGGAGTCAGTGGCGGTGGATCTCTGGGATTTGAAGCCCATTTTCGCGGCTCATCGTCACAATTTCTCCCTGAATGACACTGTTCTGAGCGCCTACATCAAGGATTATCTAGGAACGCGGGGTGGCGCGGCTCCCTATCTTGAGGTGTTGACCCATTTCCTGAGCCGTAAGAACGATATCTTGCGGCGCTATCAGCCCCAGCAGAACGAAGACGCTTCCTTGGATCAACGACGCCGTAGGATTTGGCACGATCAGCTAGCGTCTTTGGACGGACAAATCGAATCGAACACACTGCGGGATTGGGTCGGTCGTCGGCCGGCGAGCACGTCGGATCTGGCTGAGTGTAGCCTGTGCTTCAATGGTCCTTATGACTTTCAAACCGGCACTTATACCGTGAGCAATGTCTTCGGTGGTCATGGGCATTTCGTGTCCCGATACCACCTGGCTCGCTCACGGGCGAGCTGCCAAGGCTTGGCGGGTTTGAAAATCTCGGAGACGGCTCTTGATGTGGAGCTGGCGGTGCCTCCAGTCCCGAATTTGAATTTTGTGGTGCCGGCCTTTTCTACCGCTACCGGCATGGAAGCGCGCTATCGCCATCGCTATGAGCATTGGATCGAACCGGCAGAAATCGAGTTTGCTTTGGCCGCCGCCCCGACGGGTGGAGACTCTGTCGTCTATCGCCGGGCCGATAGCGAACAGCTGTTGAACTTTCATTATCGCGGTTTCATGTTGGCGGAATTTTTGCCGGCTGAATATCAGCTGTTGTTGCTCGGACACGGTGACACCTACAGCAATCCATTCTTGCGCTCCGAAGGTCGTCCGGGTCCAGGAGACCTTCGGTATGATCCCGAGCTGCGTTACGGCCGAGTCAAACTGCGCCGGGAATGTTGGGCCTTGAGCTTCGATCTCCTGGGCAAAGCACCCACAGACGAGGATCCCTTTCGCTTTGCCGTCAACTTCCGCGATTGGCTACATTCCACCCTGGATGTGGCCGCGGATCGTTGGTTCTATCGGACGTTGGGCGGCCCCGCCGGCACCTATAAACCACGCTATTTAGATTTACGCAATCCGCTCGGTGTACAAGCGTTTCGTCGCAGCTTGGCGCGTTTGCCGAAAACCGCTGCATTGTCTTTCACAGTGTTGGACCCGCTACCGGAAAACCTTTTAGAAGGGCGGATGCGGGAATTGATGATCGAGGTCTGACCATGACTTGGAAGAGTTATTACATTCATTTTGAGGAGGGTCTCGGCGCCGCCGCGGATAGCTTCTTGGTGAACGAACTTTATCCGGAGATTCAGCGTCAGGAAGCCGCCGGCCGGCTGCGGCGCTATTTCTTTATTCGCTACAGCGAAGGTGGACCCCATGTGCGCCTCCGCCTATTGCCCGTCCCGAATGATGAGCAATCCGCAAGACTAATAGAGGCCGGATTGGTCCAATGTATATCGGCCTATGGGGCACGCTTAGAGATTCAAGGCTACGATCGCTCCCAACACTATTTTGGCGAGACTTTGGAGAGCGTCTACGCCGAGCTGTTGAATGTCGCCACGTCGAGAATCTCTTTTGCATTGCTCCAACATTTCGGCGCCGGACGACGTGGCGAGCGTTGGATTGCTTTAACCTGCGTGCTGGGATCCCTGCTGCTGACCGCCCGAACTCAAACAGATCGCAAATCCTTGGCCCAAGACCTGGAGGAGTGCCGTGGTTTTGCGTTGCGAGCCGGCCAAGCCATTGGTCTCGGACCCGAAGAGGCTGGGGAGACGGCCGGGCGACGATGGGCCAAAACCGTGACGGCTGCCTGGCCTCGGGTGGTCTCCGGATTCCCGCTGGACCTACTGAAACCGACAACCAAGTTATTGCGACGGGCCCGGCTACGGGGTCCCGAGGGCCGAGACGTGGCGATTCATGCCTTGCATTTGTTGTGTAATAAGACCGGCTTCTCCCTGGCGGAAGAGCACGAGGCCTTTGCCACGTTGGCCCTCATCAAACCCTTTTCAAAGGAAGCATCATGAATTCCTGGCGACTCTTTCACCTCCACGCTACGGACTTGGATCGACTTGTCTTGGAATTCGTAGCCCCGTTTCTTGAACGACACAGCGATCAGCTCGAGCGTCGCTCCTGGGAGCGTCATTCAGCCGGCGGCCCCCATTTACGTCTTCGCCTCAAGGCTGCCCCCGAAGTGTTGTCCAGCGTAGGGGACTGCTTACGGACTGAGGCTAAAGACTATATGTCTCGGCGCCCGAGTGCCGACCTGCAAGATTATTCCGAAGACCATGCGCGGGCGTTGCTCGACAAAGAGCAAGCGATTTATACCCTCGATGAGCTGGTCTATCGCAACAATGAGGTCGTAGAACGCTCCTATCCTCCGGCGCAGAGCGGCTATGAGTCGCAAGAAGCCGCGATGTTCATGGAAGATTTCCACCACGACGTCACTCCCTTGGCCACGGCAATTCTGGCGGATACCCGACCCCGACGGGAAACGGTTCTGCGTCTTTTCTTCTTGCATGCCATGTTGGTCACGGGGGATCTTAAGACCGGCTCAGTGTCTTGGAAGTCCCATTGGGAAGGCTTTGCCGCGACGTTTTCTTCGCCTGAGTTGTTGGAGCGAATCCGTATGGCCTATGACGACCATCGGGACACGGTTTTCAAACAGCTGCTCGAAGTGCAAAAGCTGGCTCAGGAAGAGGCTCTCGATCAGGACCCGATTCTCGCCGGCTGGCGAGATTTGATCGCCGAGTATCGGCTATACGCCCGCCGACAGCTCGCCGCAGGGCATGCTTTCACCTCGCAGCCGGCGACTCACGAAGAAGCCGGAGAGATGCGCGCGGCCATGGAGCGGAACCTAATTCGTGACAGCTCGTTTGTGCGGACTTTTTGGTCGGATGATCGCTTTCTGACCTCTCTGCAAAAAGATCTCGCGTTCCAGGTGCCGCGGGTGCTGGTAAACCTCTTTTACAATTTAGTGGCGCGCGTCGGCTTGTCTCCCTTGGACAAGATGGTGCTTTGCCACCATGTCCAACGGGCGGTCGAGGAGCATTTCGAATGCAATCTCCAAGATGTGTTGAAGAGTAATATGGCGGCGTTGGTAGAACGCCAGGGCGCCCTTGAGGCGGATTCATGAGAGACCTACTGATGAAGGATCTACGATTCGCGCTTCGTTCCCTGCGCCGTCGCCCAGGTTTTACCGCCACCGTGGTGTTGACGTTGGCGCTCGGCATTGGAGCGAATTCCGCGATTTTTAGTGTGGTTAACGGCATCTTGCTCAACGCCCTGCCCTTTAGCCAACCCGAGCGATTGGTCAGCCTTTGGCCAGACGGGGTTTGGCAGCGCGGCGGCTTCGCAACCCTAGTTGACGGCGACGAGGTGTATGAGAAGTTGGCCGGTTATTCATTGCCGAAGCGTTTCAGCCTCACGGGTCGGGATGAGCCATTGCGCTTGGATGGGGTGGAGGTGACGGCGGATTTTTTTTCCACCTTGGGGGCGCGCCCTTTACACGGCCGTCTATTGCAAGCCGGGGACGATCGACCGGGTGCCGATCGTTTGGTAGTGCTGGGCCACGATCTGTTTCAGCAGCAATTTAACGCTGAGCCGTCGGTGGTTGGGCAGACAATCCGCCTGGATGGTGTAGAGCGCGTGGTGATCGGAGTGATGCCCGCGGATTTTCACTTCCCAGCGCCTGAGACGGAGCTGTGGATTCCGGCCACCATGGATTTGAGCGCCACCGGTCAATATTGGGGCAGCGGAGGTTCTTTGGAAGTGATCGGCCGCTTGCGGGATGGAGTCACACTTCAGCAAGCCAACAGCATGTTGAGCGGCGCGATGCCCAAGGTGCGCGCAGCCTATCCCTGGCCAATGCCCGAAGATTACGGCAACGCTGCCACGGTGGTGCCCTTGCGCGAGCGCATTACAGGTAACGTACGATCGGCTCTGTGGATCTTGATGGTCTCGGTCGGATTCGTTCTGTTGATCGGTTGTGTCAACGTTGCCAATCTGATGCTGGTTCGGGCCGGCTCCCGGAGCACCGAACTTGCGTTGCGGGCAGCGGTGGGGGCCGGGCGAGGTCGTTTGATGGCGCAGATGCTTACGGAAAGCACCTTATTGGCATTGGCAGGCGGTGCGCTAGGTCTGCTCCTCGGCACCTTGGGAGTTAGCAAGCTCAGGGCTTGGTTGCCCGCCGACGTTCCGCGGGCTGATGCCATCCATCTCGACGGTCAAGTGCTGATGTTCACCCTGGCGATGGCTTTAATGACGGGCGCGATCTTCGGTCTCTTACCGGCCCTTCGAGCCTCACGACCGGACCTCATCGGTTCTCTCAAGGAAAGCCGAAGCGGCTCCGACAGTCGTCGCTTGAGCCATGTCTTGGTGGCGGGGCAGGTGGCGATCACCGTGGTGTTGGCTGTGGGTGCTGGTCTTTTATTACGTTCTTTTCAAAAGCAGCAAGAGGTCGACCCCGGCTTCAAGACGGATTCGGTGCTCACCGCCAGAGTTGCACCCCCCGAGTTTCGATACGACAATGAAACCGCGCGTCGACACCTCTATGGTGAGATCGTTAGCCGCCTAGAGGCCTTGCCCGGTGTGGAAACGGCTGCGGTCAGCAGTCAGATGCCGTTTGCCGGCGAGATTTTCGGTTCGGTATTCTTGATCGAGGGTCGACCGGAGCCCCGTGGCGATGCCTGGCCCTTTGCGGATCTGCATGCGGTGGTCAGCTCGGGATTTCTCGGTGCCCTCGAACTGCCACTGGTGGCCGGGCAATGGTTCGATGGTAGCGAGCAGGCGGACTCTCAATCGGTCGTGGTGATCAGCCGGACCTTGGCGGAGCGCCATTGGCCAGGGGAATCGGCGGTGGGCAAGCGCATTAGCTTCCCTGGGCGGACACCCCGGTGGATGACGATTTTAGGGGTCGTTGACGACGTCAAATTGGGCAGCCTCACCGAGGGCCCCAAAGGAGCCCTCTACCAGCCGTTGGGGCAAGGGGCGACCGGCCCGATGGTGGTGGTGACTCGGGCCAAGGGAGATCCTTCCGCACTCGCGGGTACCTTGCGAGGGACCATCTCGACCATCGACGGCGACACGCCGATCAGTGAGGTACATCCTTTGGCTGAGTTGGTCGCGGGGTCGCTCAAGCGTTCCCGGTTCATCATGTTCTTGTTGGGCTCTTTCGCTCTGCTGGCCTTGGCGCTGGCGGCAGTGGGTATCTACGGTGTGACCGCCTATTCGGTCAGTCAACAGCAACGGGAGATGGCGACTCGATTGGCCCTGGGTGCCGATCCTCAGATCTTGTTGCGATGGGTCGTCCGGCGGGGATTGCTATTGGGCGCGGTCGGCGTTGCCATTGGTCTGCCGTTGGCGTTTGCCACGACCCGCCTGTTGGGCACTCAGCTGTATCGAGTGAGTGTGTCTGATCCCGCAACGTTCGCGGTGGCAGCTCTTTTATTGGCTGCCGTGGCTGCAGTGGCTAGCTACATACCAGCCCGGCGAGTTCTAAGAACCAATCCAATGTTGGTCCTGCGAGCGGAATAGCCGCGAACTCGCCTCTTCGATCCATAGGAGTTTGCTAAACGAACCCTACTTCCACGGCCATTCGTACCAGGGCGGCGAGGCTGTCGGCGTCCATTTTTTCCATGGCTTTGGATCTATGCTGCTCGACGGTTTTGGCGCTGAGGTTGAGGTTAGAGGCGATTTGTTTGTTCGACTTACCTTGGACGACGAGGTGCATCACTTCTCGCTCACGGCGGGTCAGCTTTTCCAAGCGCTGCTCAATCACCTGAGCAGACTCTTCGCCTTCACGGGTCTTGGCATCCCGATCCAGGGCCCGCTGAATGCATTCCAAGAGGGCTTGCTCGTTAAAGGGTTTCTGGATGAAGTCGACGGCACCTTGATGCATGGCGCGCACGGCCATGGGCACGTCGGCGAAGGCAGTCATCATGATGATCGAGACGTTGTAGCCTTGCTGCAATAGCCGTTCTTGTAGCTCCAGGCCGCTCATGGTCGGCATACGGACATCGAGCAGTAGGCAGCCGGGCTCCGATGGATCATAGACATCCAAGAACTCTTGAGCCGAGCCGAATGACTTCACGGAGAGGTTGACCGATTCCAAGAGGAATTCGAGAGATTTTCGCATCGGCTGGTCGTCATCCACGACGAACACCGTGCTCGATTCCACCGTTGCCATTATTTAGCGACCTCTTCTGTGGGTATGGTGAAGTGAAAGGTCAGGCCTTGGTCGGGGTTGGGCACCACCCACAGCTCACCACCGTGAGCTTCGACGATTGAACGGCTGATTGCCAGCCCCATGCCCATACCTCGCTCTTTGGTGGTGAAGAAGGGCTCAAACAAACTTTGGAACGTTTCAGGATCGCATCCGGGTCCGCGATCTTGGATCGAGAATTTTAGCTTGTCGGCACCGGCCTCTTGTGTGAAGAGGGTCAGATGACGGCGTTCTTGCGGTAGATCGGAGAGCGCCTCGATACTGTTGCGGATCAGGTTGAGCAACACCTGCTGGACTTGGATCGCATCCACGCGAATCGGGGGCAGCTGGGGGGTGAGCTCTAGTTTTAGAATAATCTGTCGCTGCTCCGACTCGGAGGCGTGGAGTTCCAAGACTTCCCTGATCAAGCGATTCAGATCAGTGATCACCATCTCTGGCTCTCTGCGAGCGACTAGACTTCGCAGTCGATGAATGATCTTCCCGGCTCGTTCCGCTTGCTCCGCGATGTTGTCGAACACCATCTGAATCGTGTCCATGTCCGCAGTCCCTGTTCCGATGCGCCTGCTGCAGCCATGGGCGTAATTGGCGATGGCTCCCAAGGGCTGATTGAGCTCGTGGGCCATCTCAGCGGCCATCTCACCTAAGGTGCTCAGGCGAGCGACGTGGGCGAGTTGCTCCAAGTGCTGTCGAGCTCGTTCCTCGGCCTGAGCGCGGTTGGCCATTTCCAGTTCGAGCGCTTGATTGGTCGCCGCCAGAGCCGCAGTCCGCTCAACGACCTTGGATTCTAGATCCAATTGGGCTTGGCGCACCGCAGCCTCGCTCCCATGAACCCGCAGCGCATTTCGAACACTTTGAGCAATGCGGCTCGGAGTCAGCTCTGCCTTCGGAATGTAGTCGATGGCGCCGGCCCGCATCAGCTCGACGGCCACCGTTTCATTGCCGGAACCGGTGAGGATGATCACGGGCGGTAGATTGGGGCGTCGGCGCTCGCCGATGGCGGGATCCTTCACCGGGCTGTGCTCGGTCAGCAAGGTCGTGGCGTGGCCGTCTCCGAGATGATAGTCCAGGAGTAAGCAGTCGTAGGGTGCCTGTCCAAGGGCCTCACGGACTGCTTTGAGACTATCTGCCTCATCGATCTGGGCCTCGATACCGGACTGGCGAAGGGCGTGGTTGACGGCGATCCGGTCGACTTCGTCGTCGTCAACCACGAGAATATGGAGTTGATCTTTCATGAATTGCACAGACCAGCGGAAATACCCTTCAAGTAAAAATATATCAGCTTTTTTGTGCGGCTGACTGTCGTCCTCAAGAAATCCTTTCAACAGGTTCCGGAGTCAACAGGCTGGACGAGCCGCCGGCTAAGAGAATGCATCCCAAGCGCCTCACTTCAGTAGGCCTCATGCCACTGCGAGCCTTCGAAATCTCAGGAACTTCGCTCAGTCCCGCTACCCGAGGTGTAAAGATTGGAGCAGCTCGAGATCATTTTTTGGATAGTTTCCCGTTGGCCTACTTTTTTGCCGACGCTGCTCGCCCGAAGCCGGTGGCTCGCCGCGCCTTCCGGGATCGCACAAAGGATTTCTGGACGGCCTGCTAGGCATACCCGGTCCGCAAGGCCCGGGCCCAATCTGGGCGACCGGTTCTCTCGGCTTTTCGAGCCATGGGCTCAAAGTCGTAGGGCAGGCTGATGAGTTCACAGGACCAGCCTTGCCCTAAGTGCTCGACGATCGCGTATCGGGCGTCGGGGGAGCCGGACTGCATGTGGTGAGGGTGGGGCTGATCGTCATGGTAGGCGGGCAAACCGACGCTTCCCGGATTGAGGATTAGCTGACCGGTCGAGGTTCTGACCGCGCGTGGCATGTGGGTGTGTCCGCAGGCGACCAGCTCGGCGGTGGTTTCGCCGAGCCGTTCCTGGATTTCCTCAGGTGTCGCCGGAAAGACTGCTTCTGAGCGCACGGTTTCCAAAAAGTAGGTCCGATCGCTCGAAGGGGTACCGTGGCAGAGCAAAACCGGGGCTCCAGGCAACATGGCCGACGAGGTTTGGGCGGACATCCAATCGAGTTCCGTCCGGCCTAGTTGGCAGTGGGCATAGGCGTCGGAGGCATTCATGGCGGTAGGGTCGGTGGTGAGCAGCTGTCGTTCGTGATTGCCGGCCAGGTGCAGCCAGTCCTGTTGCATCAAGAGTTGGGTGGTTTCAAGTGGGAAGAGGGGTCCGGAGGCGTGATCACCGAGGTTGACGATGTGGTCGAGGCCAGGGCGTCGTCGCTCGAGATCGTGAAGCACGGCCTGTAGGGCGCCCAGGTTGCCATGGATGTCGGAGAGGATGGCGATTCTCATCGTGGGTCGTTTCTTTGGGGGTTTCTCTGGCGACCGGGAGTTGGCATCAGGGATCAGAATCTCAGTCCTGAGAATGGGATTCTCATCTTCGAGAAGCCGCCGTCTACTTCAAGTTGATATTGGGCACCTAATCTAATTAATTGGTCGATAGGCGGCACTTTCAGTTGGATCCAAGGAAAACCGAGCAGAATTCAAGAGCCGGCATCAACTTTGCTATAGGTAACTGCACATCCATTTATGACCTCCCCTCGGCAATTCGGACGCCACGAGTCATTTAGGTCTCGGGACCGGTTGGGGACGATCAGATCATAGGAGATTGCCGAATGAAACGTTGTCTTTTGATGCTCGTGTTGATCGGTCTGCTGTCGGCCTTGCCGGTGGCAGCGAAGAAGGGGGCACCTCCCCAATCTTTTGCCCAGAAAAGTCTTTCGGCCCAGGCTGTGGACACCCTTTGGTTGGAAGGTGTTAATCCTGAGGCCCTCTTGGCCGAAGACGCGGCCCGTTTTGCAAAAAACCATGTGGGCGAGGCTCCTGCCCCGTTGCGTTTTGCGGTGCCGGTGGATTTGAAGGTCGATATTAGAACCCACGGAACGTGGACCGAACTCGAAAACGGTCGGCTCTGGCGTTTCGAGGTCCAAGCTCCGGGCGCGACGGATCTGAACTTCGGATTCAGCCAATTCCGTCTGCCGGCTGGAGCAACCCTGCACGTGATCAGCCCGCGAGAAGGTTATTTCCAAGGCCCCTACACCCGGGCCGATCAGCGAGATCACGGTCAGCTGTGGACGCCGGTGATTCCCGGTGAGATCGGCCTGATCGAGGTGTTCATTCCCCACGGCGTCAAGGTGATGCCGCAGCTCCAGCTGAGCCGGGTCGGCCAGGGCTACCGCGACCTCTTCAATCAAGGCTTGGCCGCAGCCATGAAACAGGGCAGCTGCAATATCGATGTGGTTTGCCCGGAGCGGGCGGGTTGGGAAGATCAAATTCGCGCGGTGGGTGTGTACGGCACCAACGGCTCGACCTTCTGCACCGGTACCCTGATCAACAACGTGGCCCAGGACGGTCGTCCGTTCTTCCTGACCGCCAATCACTGTGGCATCAGTTCGAGCAACGCCGCTTCGGTGGTGGTCTATTGGAATTATGAATCGCCCTCCTGTGGCCAGCTGGCCGGCGGATCCCTGAGTGACAACACCTCGGGCGCCACCTTCCGGGCTTCCGATTCCCAAAACGATATGACGCTGATCGAGCTCAACAGTGTGCCCAATGCGTCCTACAACGTTTATTACTCGGGCTGGGACGCACGGTCGTCCACCCAACCCCAGGGCAGTGTGGGTATCCACCATCCCAACACCGATGAGAAGGCGATTTCGTTCAACGACGATCCCCTGACCACCGTCAACAGCTGCATCGGCACGGGTGGCTCGAACACCCACTGGGAAGTGGACAATTGGGAGCAAGGCACCACGGAGCCGGGTTCATCGGGTTCCGCTCTTTTTGATCCAGCGACGAACCGGTTGGTGGGTTACCTTTCCGGCGGCGCCGCTTCTTGCAGCAATACGAGCGGTTATGACTGCTACGGCAAGATGTCTGTGGGTTGGTCCCGCGGCCTGTCCGGTTGGCTAGATCCGTCCAGCACCGGCACCCAATTCGTCGACGGCCTCAACGGTGGCGGCGGCGGTGGCGGCGGTGGTGGTGGCGGTGGTG
>CBDUGP010000062.1:0-55830 GCA_965366625.1 uncultured bacterium | reverse complement strand
CGCCGGTGCGGACGCCGGTGCGGACGCCGGTGCGGACGCCGGTGCGGACGCCGGTCCGGACGCCGGTGCGGACGCCGGTGCGGACGCCGGTCCCCTTGAAGAGACCAGCGGCAAGCTCTATGCTGAGGCATCTCTTGTCGTTCTCATCCATTCGCTTTCGTCAGCACAACCTCTGGAGGAAGCGATGTCTTCGAGCACACCTTACCGCCTGTCTCGGCCCCCTTTTCTCGTCTTGATCTTCTCCGCCCTGGTCTTCAGTGGCTTCCATCTCGCTGAACCCCTGGCCGCCAATGGACTCTCGGGTCAAGCCTCGTCCACCGATCAACTCGGCTCCCCCGACCTGGAGCTGATGACGATCGGCGCCGTCAGCAACGCGGTGGGCATTGTGCACGCCGGCGACGATCGGCTTTTCATCGCCCGTCAAAACGGTGAAATCTTGATTTACGACGGCAGCTTGCCGATGTCGACGTTTTTGGACATCAGCAGCCTGATGGGCAGTGGATTCGAGGGCGGCATCAAGAGCATCGCCTTCCACCCGGACTATGCCTCCAACGGCTTTTTCTTCGTCCATTACTCGGACCTCTCGGACGATTCGGTGATCGCCCGATATTCGGTGTCGAAGGATCCCGACGTGGCCAACCCCGCCAGCGGCGTGATTTTGATCACCGTCGAGCAAACCACCGACATCCACCGTGGAGGCCAAATTCAATTTGGGCCCGATGGATTTCTTTACATCGGATTCGGCGACGGTGGCCCCCAGACCGACACCAATTGCAACTCCCAAACCGGGGATCGCTTCCAGGGCAAACTTCTGCGCATCGACGTCGATCAAAACGTCTCCACCCCGCCCCACTACGGTATTCCGGCGGGCAACCCCTTCGGCGGCAAGGGCGAGCCCTCGGCCGAGGTCTGGGCCTTAGGTTTGCGCCAACCCTGGCGCTTCTCCTTCGATCGCTCCACCGGGGATCTCTACATCGCCGACGTCGGCCAGCACACCCGCGAGGAGATCGATTTCCAACCCGCCGCAAGCTCCGGCGGTGAAAATTACGGCTGGCGGATCATGGAAGGCACCACCTGCCACGACCCCGATCCCATCGACCCCAACTGCCCCGTCGCCACCGCTTCCTGCGATGATCCGAGCTACACCCCGCCGGTCCTCGAATACGCCACCAACGTCGACGGCAACTGCTCGATCACCGGCGGATACGTCTACCGCGGGCAAGACCTGCCCGGGCTCACCGGCCGCTACCTCTACGGCGATTGGTGCAGCGGCCGAATCTGGGCAGCCGACAACTCCGGCGGCCCCTGGACGACCGAAGAGCTGAGCATCTCCCTGCCCGGTATCATCACCTTCGGCGAAGACCAAAACGGCGAACTCTACCTAGCCGACGGCTCCACCGTCTACCGGCTCGATAGCCCCGCCGCCATCTTCACCGACGGCTTTGAGTCCGGCGATGCCTCGGTGTGGTCGAGCCAGGTTCCCTGAGCAACCTCCTAACCCTAGGAAACCCCAATGGATCTCAAAACACTTTTGTTGGACCTTTACCTTCATATGGAATGGGCAGACGCGGAAATCTGGCGTGTCGTGCTCGACTCAGAGGCGGCTTTGGCCGACGAGGAGCTGATGACCAATTTGCACCACATCCATTTGGTGCACCACGCATATTTCGATATTTGGCACGGCAATGAGGTCGATCGCTACGCCGGCTCTGAGCTGAAAGGCACGGAATTGGCGGCTTGGGCGCAAGAGCAATACCCAAGACTCTGGTCGTATTTGGATCCACTCTCCAACGACGACCTAGAGGCGGCGGTGAAGATTCCTTGGGCCGAGCACATGGCACAAGGACCGGAATTCGACGCTTCGAACACTCCTTTTCACGTGACGGCGATACAGGTCTGCTTGCACACCACTCACCATCGGGCTCAAGCTGCCACGCAGCTTCGCCGACTCGGGCTGACCCCTCCCGTGACCGACTACATCGTCTGGACTTGGCATTCGCGGCCCAAGGCAAATTGGCCGATTTGACGAAGAGCGGCCACACCTTACACGACCTTGATGGAATCTTTTAGCGATCTGAATCCCATTGGGCTAAGATCTACCACCTCGTAGATCCCCTTTCTCGCCGCATGCACAATGCGGCGTATCCTCTTGCCTCTTCCCGTCGCCCAGGACGATTGTTCCGTCGACGAGCCCAGCCGTCCGCGATTCGACGTCCGCGACTGGCCGTCCGCGACTGGCCGTCCACGACTGGCCGTCCGCGACTGGCCGTCCGCGACTCGCCGTCCGCGACTGGCCGTCCGCGACTGGCCGTCCGCGACTCGCCAAACCTTGCCCCCAAAGGAGATTCCATGTCCGGTAAATACCCCTCTCGCCTCCAAGCGACGCTGCTTGCGGTCGCCCTTTTCTTCGTCGCCCTGCCGACCCAAGCCCAGTTGCTGCGGGTTTATTACCCCGACATCGAGCAAGGCAGCGCCACCCTGGTGGTGTCGCCCACCGGCAAGGCCCTGTTGATGGACGCCGGCACCGGTCTGAAATCCGTCGACGAAGGCATCGAGCATTTCATCAATGACTTGATCGATGCCGGCGTGATCACCGGCATCGATTACACGGTCGCGTCTCACTACGATGAGGACCACATCGGCCGGATGGAGAACGTCTACCAATACGTGCCCTTCAACAGCGGCGCCATCGCCTACGACCGCGGCACCTTCACGAGCACGCCGTCGACCTTCGCTTATTCCGACTATTCCTTTGGCGCGTCGGGTTATAACCGCACCACCGTGGCGTGCAGCACCTCGTCCTACGATCTCGACTTGGGCGGTGGTGTGACGGTGAAATTTACCACCGTCAACGGTGAGGTCTGCGGCGGCCCGACGGTCGACACCACCGGCGCTTCCCAATGGGAAAACAACGTGTCGGTTTCCTTGGTCGTTGAATATGGGGACGTGGACATCTGGATCGGCGGCGACCTCACCGGCAACACCGCCGTGGGCGTGGCCGACGTGGAAACGCCCACCGGTGTGGAGGTGATGGACGTCGACGTTTATACCGTCAACCACCACGGCAGCGACACCAGCTCCACCCAGGACTTTCTCACCGACCTCGCCGCCGAGGTGGCGATCAACCAGAGCTCGATCGAGAACACCTTCGGTCATCCGCGCGCCAACATCGTCAGCCGGATTTTGGCCACCAACGATTCCAACGGCAATCCTCCGCTCTTCTTCCAACAGAACCCCGCCGACCCCAACGACAACCGCGCCGACAATTCCTTGGCGGACGCCATCGCCGATTGTGACGACAGCGCCGCCGGTGAGGTGATCGGTCTGCCCGGCACCATCACCCTGCTTTCCGACGGCACCAGCTATCGGATCCACGCGTGCGGAATCTCCGCCACGGCGCTTTCCGCCGACGAAGGCGTCGGCACCATTGGCGATTATCCGCCGGCGATCCGCAGCGTCGACCATTCGCCACGCGTGCCCACGGCCGCCCAGACGGTGACCGTGACCGCCACCCTCGAAGACACCAGCTCCGCCGAGATCCGCTACGACGTCGACGGCGTGGCGCAAACCGCCGTCGCCATGAGCCTGTCGTCGGGCATCACCTGGACCGGCACGATCCCGACCCAAACCGACGGCAAAAAGGTCGAATTCCGAGTCGCGGCCACGGATTCGTCGTCCCAAACGGAACTCTCCCAGAAAGGGTGTTATTACGCCGGCACCACCGACATCGCCGATTTTCGGGTGCAAAACAGCGCCGAGGTCTTGATCCCAAAAACCTGTGTGGTGCGGGTCGAAGGCACGATGACGGCTGAGCCCGGCCTCTTCCACGACTTCGTGACCTTGGCCTACGTGCAAGATTCCACCGGTGGCGTACAGGTCTTCGACAAACAAATCGACAGTGCCATCGGCCGAGGCGACACGGTCGTTTGGATTGGTGAAATCGAGCAATTCGGCGGTCAAGCCGAACTCAACGTGGCTGAGGATTACGGCAACTTCGGCTCCACCCGCATCGGTTCCGGCACCGTGCCGGCCGCCCAGGTGGTGACGGTCTCCCAAGTCGGTGAGGCGACCGAAGGCGAGCTGATCCGCATCAACGGCGTGTCTATCGTCAGTGGGTCGATGCCCGAAACCGGCAACGGTAACTTGACGATCACCGACGACGGCGGCACCTCGACGGTGACCATTCGGATCGACGGCGATACCGACATCCCGGGCGCCAACACGCCGACCCAAAGCTTCGACATCGTCGGCATTTCGAGTCAATTCGACTCCTGGGTCACCCTCGACGACGGTTACCAAATCCTGCCTCGGGAACGGGCCGACTTCCTGTCGGACGAGGTCAACTTCCCGCAGGTTCTGATCAGCGAAATCCTCGCCGACCCGGCCGGCAGCCTCGACGGTGACGCCAACGGTGACGGCACCCGCAGCGCCACGGAGGACGAATTCGTCGAGATCTTGAACACCGGTTATACCGACGTCGACATCTCCGGCTGGACGATCTCGGACGGCGGCGGCTTGAAATTCACCTTCCCGTCGAGCACCACGTTGCCCGCCCGCGAAGCCGCGGTGGTCTTCGGCGGTGGAACGCCCACGGGCTCCTTTGGTAACGCCGCCGCCAACGGCCTGGTGTTCACCGCCGGCAGCCTGAGCCTCAACAACTCCGGCGACACGGTGACCCTGGCGGACGGCAGCAGCGTCACGGTGCAAGCCGTGACCTACGGCTCCGAAGCAAATTCCGACGAGTCGATCGTGCGCGATCCGGACTACTCCAACGCGCCGTTCGTGCAACACCAGTCGGCGACCGGTTCGAATAACGCTTTCTTCTCGCCCGGCGCGCGCATCGACGGCCGGGCGTTCACCGTGCGTCCCGGTGACGTGCTGTTGAGCGAGGTGATGTACGATCCGTCCGGCGCCGACGGAGGCCTCGAATGGATCGAGCTCTTCAACGCCACCTCCGGCGACATCTTGCTCGACGATTTGTGCATCGGCGCCGGCGGCGGTGATTACACCAGCAGCGTCACAGCCCTCGACGGCTGCTCCGGCGGCTGCGTGATCCCGGCCAATGGCACCTTCGTGATCGGCGGCCCCGACTCGACGTCGGACAACGGCAACCCGGGTTTCGACCTAGTTCGCGAGATCTCACCCGGACTACAGAACAGCGGTAGCACCGCCGACGGCGTGGCCCTCTTCGGATTCCGTTGCGCCCAACTGTCGGCCGTCAGCGTACCCATGGACGCGGTGGTTTACGGCGGCGCCAACACCAACGGCCTGATCGATGAAACCGGATCCGTCAGCACCCCTGAGGTGGCCGACGTCTCCGGTGGCAGCTCCATCGAACGCACGGATCTGGCCGGTGCTTGGCAAGCCCAAAGCACCCCCACCCCCAACTCCACTTCCCTTTCTGGGGGCGGTGGTGGTGGTGGTGGCGGAGGAGGCGGTGGTGGCGGTGGTGGCACCGGCGACCTGCTGCTCTCCGAGGTCTTCTACGACGCCTCCGGCAGTGATAACGGCCTCGAGTGGGTGGAGCTCAAGAACAACGGAACCGGCTCCGTCGACCTCTCCGGCTATTGCCTCGGCTCCGGTGGCTCCGACTACACCACCAGCACCTTGCAGCTCTCGGGAACCGTCGCGGCCGGCGCCACCTTCGTGGTCGGCGGCACGACCTCAAACAGCACCAACCACAACCCGACCTTCGACCAGTCGCAGGACTTCTCACCGGACATCCAAAACAGCGGCAGCACCGCCGACGGCATGGCCCTCTTCGCCGTGGCTTGCACCAGCGTCACCGGTTCCACGGTGCCCTTGGACGCGGTGATCTACGGATCCAACAACACCAACAACCTGATGGACGAAACCGGCAGCGCCGGCAGCCCCGACGTGGGCGACGCCCCCTCCGGCGACTCCATCGAACGCACCACCGCAGGTGGCGCCTGGCAGATCCAAAGCAGCCCGTCCCCGGGCACGGCGGCCTTCTGAGGCTTCCGTTCTATTGAAAGCCCGTGATCTGAATTAAACCTTTAGATAGCGGGTCCTAACAGGCTGTGAAAAAGGCGACTCTTCGGAGTCGCCTTTTTCACGTTTTGGTCTGACTCCTGCTCTCGTCTTCCGAAGTCGATGCTGCAGCTGTGGCTTCTGCGGTGGTGGGTCGGTCGAAATCTTATCTCGGATGAAGAAAGGCGATACCCATCTTGGGTAAACCGCTACCCACAATTCCTTGTGTCCAAGTTTGTTTCGCTTTAGGCTCGAAAGTTGGCGTTCAGCCGTATATGTTGATTTAACTGAGCTTGTGCCGTTCTTTAGGATTGCATTAGGAGCCGGCACGGCTCTTGAATAGGTTATCTTCAAGTCTATTCTATTGAATCCCTTGGATTCGAACCCCGGTACCTAGGAGATCGCCATGAAAAAGAACCTGTTCATCATGCTCGCCGTGCTCTTTATGTGTAGCCCCTGCTGGGCCGCCGATCTTGCTGCTCACGAGGACCTGATTCAGCTGGTCGATCAATTGGCGGAGATCGAGGTTACTCAAGATTGTGCTTATACTTTCGGTTTCTCGCCGGACACCGTGGGCCACTCTTTTCTCGAAGCGGTAGTCGCCACCGACGCGGAAGGCTGCCAAGAGCGCTCCCCCGTCGGGCCGTTTGTCAGGGAAGAAGATTGTAAAGCCTCCCAAGCTTCCGCCAGCGACCCCAAAACCGGCTGTTATTACAAGGACGGCGAGTACTACTACGACATGATCTTGACCGTGCCCTGCGAAGGCAAATGCCAAGAGCGCTCGCAGGTTGGCCCTTTTGAAAGAGAAGAAGACTGCCAAGCTTCTCAAGCCTCAGCCAGTGATCCCAAAACAGGTTGTTACTACCAAAATGGCAAGTATTACTACGACATGATCCTCACCGTGTCTTGCGAAAGCAATCCCGATCAGACCCCGCCCACCGACGGCATCCGATGGAATTAAGTCTCAGATTGCAGAGCGTTTAACGGCACCCGCTTCGATCATCAGCCATCTGCTCGGCACCTCGACTCCGGAGAGCGCTCCGGTACCGAGGTGCTTTGTTTTATTGGGATCTTTTTTTTGGGATTCATCGGGCCCGGCGGGGTCCACTCCAGGGCGTAGGAATCCCGGGGATAGCGCGACCGGCTGGGCTCGAAACCCCGGAACGGAACGGAAGTTAATCGTCCGTTCGCGAACTCAGCTCTAAAGAAACCATTCTTGCCAACACCACCGCTAAATACATTTGACCGACGATGGCTTCGGTGATGGCTAGGCTGCGGGAGACCGGGGCGATGGGGGCCATGTCGCCGTAGCCGACGGTGGTGAGGGTGACGAAGCTGAAGTAAACGAGCTGTTGGAAGCGGCTTCCGTGCACGGTGTTTTTTACGGTTTCGCTGAATGAGTCGGGAATGTAAAGGTCCAATAGGGTGTAGGCGAAGGCCCACAGCAGGCCGAGCAGCAGGTAGACGGCGATTGCACCGCGGATGCGATGGCCGGTGACTTTTCCGGGGCGGAACACTTGCTGTATGAGGGAAATCGCGATGACCAGAAAGAGCACCAACGCCGACATCAGCCGTACGGTGTCGAATTGGATACCCACCCGCATAACCGCTGTCCAATGGCTGCAGACTGCGGTAATCGCCAGGGCCATGGCCCAAAGCCGCACCAGCGGATGGCGGACGGCGGTGAAAGCAGCGGAAAGGAAGAGCACGGTGGTGAATACGCTCATCGCCGGATCGGTTTCGAGGGCCGATTCACTGCCGGCGATCAACAAGGGCAAATAGACGGAAATGACCACCAAGAAAACCGTTAACCCGACGTCTTCGGTTCGACGCAGGTCGCTCACTTTGAAGCTCACGGCTCGGAGCCCGGATCGACCTTCTTTGGATTGAGCTTGATCTCCGGCACGGGACCGATCTCCACGCCGTTGAACTCTCCATCCACCTCATCGGGGAAAATCACTCGCACTGTCGCGAAACGGCTGTCGGTCCAATAGTTTTGTTGCAGTAGCCAGCTGCGCACGAAGTTGGCGACGGTTTTACGCGCCGGCTCGCGCACCATCGCCATATGGCCGGGACTCTTGGCCCGTTCGCTCAGCCGTGGGGTTAGGTTGCGTTGTAGGGCGGCCATTTTTTCCGCGCCGTCGAAGCTCAGCCAACTTTCATCCGTACGCGCCCGCATGCGGTCGGTGTGCAGGGCCGGCGGCAGGCTCGGGCGGATTGCGGGTGCCAACACCAAACACACCGGTCCGTGGACCTCGATCTTCCAGGGATCGTCGAGCCGAAGGTGATAGCGATAGGTCACCGGCACCTCCACTTCCACCGTGGTCGTGCCCAGGGAAAGGGTGTCCCAGGCCAATCGTCGTTCCTCGGACCGGGCGAGCTTTTCGACCACCTCGGCGGTGGCCACCTCCAATCGACCGGTGCCCGCGTCTTCGACCTTGGAAATCGACGAGGTGAAGCTTTCGGTCACATCCCCGGTGAAGAATCCTTCGGCGATTTTCTGCACCCGGTCAGCCGCCGCTCCCGCAGCGTTGCCGACCGCCCTGACGCTCTGACCCGCACGGTCTAGGGTTTCTCGATAGGCCAAGAAAACCAACAGAGCGAGCACGACGAAAACCGCCGGCCAGCGAAGGGCTAGCCAAGGCGATGGGTCAGTGGTGACGGGCTTTCTCGTTTTTTGTTGGGTCATTACACCATCCGGATTTTGTTTTTCAGAATGTAGACCTCGAAGGCCAAACCGGCTTTGGCCACCAATCGCTTCATTTCTGCCACCGGAGTGCCCGCCACCCCGGCGTCGAGGTTATCTACGTAAAGGTAACCGACTATCTTCGATCGCAAGCTGATCGGTAGCACCAGACAATCCTTGGGCGCGGGGCCCTTCAAGGCTTCCACCAGCTGACGATTCGCCGGCAGGAGCGGCAATGGCCCCAACCAAAAGCTGCCCGGTTCCTGCAGCCCAAAGAAAATCGACGGCGCCGTGCCGGCCATGCTGAGCTCGCGGATCGAACTTTCCTCTAGGCCCTCCGCCGGGCCTTCGCCGGAAGCCATCCAGCCCACCAACTCTTCTTTTCTGCGAATCACCAAAGCTCGCCGACGGTAGAAGGCGGAGGCAAATTCCAACAATACATCGCCGATTTCGTCGCGGATGTCCGCCGCTTGAAGCTCCCGGGACGCCCAAATCAATCGGGTCTCGAGATCTGCATCTTCCGGCATGCCGAACTGGTCTTCGGCCTCGTCGAGAGTCTCAACCAAAGGCTCGGCCGCTCGGCCTTCGGCGACGAGGTTCTCCGCTGCCGGTGGCAGGTTTGCGGCCGGCTCCTGGGGCGGCTGCTCGCCGATTCCAGGGCCAAACGCGGGCGGCGCTTGACCGGCAGCCACAACTTGACCGGCAGCCACTTGACCGGGGGCCACGTCTGCGACTTCAGCCGCGGTAGCTCCCTCTGATCCACGGAGCAGCGCCAGGTCGTCGGCATCGAGCTCGATGAATTCCATGCTCGGTTCAGGGGTGTTGAGATTCCGGAATTTGGAATGGGCAGGCACTTCCGACTGCGCCGAAGACTCCGTGGGCAGACTCCGGATTTGAGAGACCGGCAAGGCCGATCGAGCCCCTCCCGAGGACGGCAAGCTCGGGGACCGTGCGCCGGGCGGCGAGGACGGTCGGGCTCCCGCCGGCGTCGACGGGAGGGGCGACACGGCGCTCGGCGATCCCGGGCCGGTGGCAAAACGCCTCGTCAACGCCACAAAACGCTGATCGAGGGGGGACTTGAAATGACGGTGCAGAGCCACTTCTAAATGAAACTCAAGGGCCAGGTGGGTCCGCACCATGAACGAGGTCAGGAAGGAGATCTCATCCTCTTGCAGGGCGTCGCCGGGATTCTTTGAGGCTACGTAGAGCGTTTTGCCTCGCACCTGATAGGGAATCAATCGATACCTCAACGCCAGCTTGCGAGGAATCGAACGCAGCACCGCGGAGGGGATGCGCTTCAACGTCATCGCGTCCACGGTTTGGGTCGAACGGAAACGTCCCAGGCAGTCGAGCAATGTGCCTTCGTCGAGAAGGCCCAGCTCCAGGATATTGCTGCCGAGCCGTCCGCCGAGAATCTTCTGCATTTCCAAGGCTTTCGCCAGCTGCTCTCGATTCAACGCGCCCGCCTCGACCAGCGACTCACCAAATCTCATCGTTTCGTCATCCCCGAGGCCTCTTGGGCCTTTTAAATCAAGTCAAAGTCTTCTTCGACAGGGCTTTCCTGTGCCTTTCACCGTGCTTTGATGGTGCTTTTCACCGTGCTTTGATGGTGCTTTTCATTGTACCTTCACAATTGGAAGCATATCCGGCGAGCCCGCGATCTGCGAGTCCGCGATCTACGGTCCGACAGGCCTTGGAGCCTTGCTTCTGCGAGCGGATCTTGGAACAATCCACTCACCCATTCTTTAGCGAGGACGCTGTACTTTTCACTCCCGATGAGCTTGCCCAACGAGCACAGGATCGAGGCATGGCAGGACGCCCTATACCGGATCCTGCGGGCCGATCCGTGGGTTGCGGCGGGTTTGGCGTGTGGGCTTTTCTCGGGCTTAGTGTTGCTCTGGTCGAACCCGGCTGTGGCCTCCGGACAAGCCCTCTCCTGGGCTGCCCGAGCTGCCGTCGTGGCCGTAGCGCTCTTGGCCCTGCCCGCCGTCGCAGCCTGCCTGCGACGTTGCACCTACCTACGGGAACGGCGATTTTGGCTCTTCATGCTGCCGGCCCAAGTGGCTTTCTTATCGGCCCAGATAGCCATGTTCCTGATGCCTTCGGCCGACCAAGGTGATGCCTTTGGTTTGGCGTCTTGGGGATCCGATCTCAGCTTGGGAGTCTTTTTTGCTCTGACTATCTGCGCCGCCGAGTTGCGGCCCGATCGTCGACGGTCCGCGGCCACCACCCGCCTCGACCTGCTTTGGGTTCAGCCCGCCGCCGCCCTCTTCGTCATCAGCCTGCTGATCTATTTTCCCGGCATCTCCCATTGGCAGGGGCAACAAGCCGGCAACGTTGAGCACCAGACTCAAACCCTGCTGTTGTACTCCACCCTCGCGGCTTTCCTCGCCGGACGATTCATCCTCTTCAGCTTCGAAACCGGCTCTCTTCGTTGGCGCCTGCAATACGGTGCCTTGGCCGCGGCTTTTGCGGCCATTTTGGTGGGAGATTGGTTGCCGATTCTCGGCATTGACGGTCCCGATTGGATCAAATTGCTTGCCTTTACCTTCGCCTCTTGGTGTTTGATGATCGCCGCCGGGCTCAACCGGCTGGTTTTTGCCGGCAGCGGTAGCCGGAAAATCGGCTCGCCGGTGCATCTCGATCTCAGCAGCGCCCACCGCAGCACGACCCTCCTGTGGGCTCTGACCTTGCCTTTCCTGCACGTGATTCTCCACCGCTTGGGGGTGTTGCCGGCAGCCAATCGCGAGCCCAGGGAGCTTTTGGTGCTGATCGCCGTCACGGTGCTCAGTGCTTATGCCATTGTCCAGCGGTATTGGGTCGAACTCGAAACCGTCGATCTCTGGCAAAAACATCGGGCCATGGCCGAGGAGTTGCAATCCAGCGAGCAAGACTTGCGGGTCTTGGTGGAAAGGCAACGGGGCTTCCGCGAACTCGAGCAATCGGAGAAGAAATTCGCCATCGCCTTTCGCCTCAGTCCCGACGGCATGCTGATCAGCACCGTGCAGGAGGGCACGGTGGTAGACGTCAACGACACGTTTTGTGCCTTTTTCAACAGCGACCCGGAGTCGTTGATCGGCCGCAACACCCTGGAACTCGGCTATTGGGCCGACGAAGAGCAACGGGATTCGGTCCTGAAGTCCGTTCTGACCCGCGGGGGCTTGCGCGATCTCCCTTGGTCACCGTCGGCCCTCGGGGGCGAGTCTCGCCCCCTCTACGCTTCTTTCGAGCTGATTCAAACCGGCAATGAGCGCCTGGTCTTGACCATCATCCGAGATGCTTCGACCTATAGCCCGGTCTCGGAAATCGATCTCCTGAGCCCCAGCAACACGGCGGTCTTCGCCACTGACGACAACGGCAGGGTCTTATTTTGGAGCCGGTCCGCGGGCGCGCTTTTCGGCTATGACGAAGACTCGGTTTTGGGCGAGCCGGCCGAAGACTTGAGCTTGCCGCTGCCGGCCCACGGACGGGCAGCCTCGAACGACGCCAAATTGATCTACCGCGGACGGGCGACCACCATGGACGGGCGGCCCTTGCGCTTGACGTGCTTCACGGCCGGTTGGGAGGAAGATCCGCAGGACGAGACTTCAAACGAAAAAAGCTCAAACAACGAGGTCCCGCAAGGTCCCGCGTCAGGCCAGATTACATTCGCCAGCCCGTCGCGCAAGGAGCCGCGGTCCCACTCCGAGAGCCACAGACTTTTATGACCCCCGGTCAACCCATCGGCAGACACCCTCAGCCGTCGCGTTTTCCGATGATGGACGCGGTCCTGGACCGCTTGCCCACCGACGCGCACCTCCAGGTCGCCGGCCTGGCTTGGCTCGGAGCGATGACGACGCCTCTCCTAGGCCTACCGCCTGCGGTCACCCATTTCTTGCTCAGCTCCGCCTTGCCCATCGTGTTGCTCACCACGGTCGGCTCCGCCCTGAGGGCGGGCACCGCACGGGTCGGTGATCGGTTCGAGCACCGATTTTGGCGCGACCTACAAGTCGCGGTCTACTTTCTCTTGGGCTCCTTGGTGGTCAACCTGCCCTCCTTCGCGGGCGCCGGCTCGCCGTGGATTCTCTTTGCCGGCCGGGCCTTGCTCTTCGTCGGTTACGCCATGATGTTGTTGGCGTCGGAAATGCAACCCCACCGCGAGGGTTTTTGGCGCTCGGAACAGCTCGAACGTCGCCTGAGCCTGCTGACGGTCAGCCTATTGGGGCTTGGGCTCTTCGGCTACTTCGCCGTCGCACCGGCGGCCATCGACGGCAGGTTGGAAAACGCCGAGCTGCCGACCACATTTCTCTTCACCATCCTCGCCGGGCTGCTGTGCGTGCGCTTCTTCTCCCTGATCTTCGCCACCCACGAACTCAAGTGGCGATCCATCTACCGCGCCATTGCCTTGGCGGCTTGCTGCCAAATGGTATTGCACGGATTCCGCAGCGTGGATCTAACCAACAGCGTAGCCACTTTCCTTTCCTTGCTCACGGTCACCGCCTCTGCCCTATTGGTGGTCGCCGTCCAACTCCGTGACCATCCCTTTCCCTCGGATTGGAAACCCGCGCATCCCGGTCAGGAACCCGTTGCCGACCCGGTGGAAGACAGTCGACTCGGCCTCGAGTTTCGGACTCTGCTTTTGGCCCTCGGTGTGCCCCTCTTGCATTTTGTCGGTTACGGTAGCTGGGGTTCTTACACCGGTCCTTTTTCTCCCGCCTACGAGGAAGTGCGCGAAATTTGGATGCTTTTCTGGGCTCTCACCTTGGGCGGTTTGGCCTTTGCGCAACAACAGATCACCGTCGGACGCCTGCTTTCGATCCTGACCGAGCAAAAGCGCATTCATAAAACCTTAGCCGCCGGAGATCGACGTCTAAAGATGGTCAGCGAGCGCAAGCAAGCGGACGAAGCCATCTATTATTCGCGGGAAAAATACGCCAAGGCCTTCCGCACTTGCCCTTACGCCCTGGCCATCATGAGCCGGCGAGACGGTCGTCACCTAGAAGCCAACGAACAATATTTGAATATGCTCGGTTTGGATGCCCGAGACTTGAGCCACATACGCTTTCCCGATCTCCTGGCAGACGAGCATGAGCACGACCGCTGGCGCGCCCTGGACCGAAATATGCGGCGCCACGGAAACGTTAAGGATTTTGAGCTCGAACTGATCGACCGTAGGCAACGCCGGCACACCGTACTCTTCTCCGCCGAATGCCTAAGGGTCGACGAACAGGATTGTTACGTTGCCATTTGCACGGATCTATCGCGCATCGAAGACTTACGTCTCGATCGCCGGAAGCAGCGAGAGCTATTGAACGGCTGTGAAACTCCCGCCATGGTGGTCGATGCCCTAGGCCGGATCGTCTTTTCCAATCCGGCGGCGGATAGAAGTCTAGCCTGCCCCGGAAATGGGACGAGCCAATCCACCGCTTTCGGCTCGATTTTCGAGGTCAGCCCGGAACTCACCGCCGCCAAACTCGCGACCCGCGAGGGGCGCAATTGGATGGGCCGGCTTCCGGGACGCGCCCGTGACGGATCAGCCCGCAGATTGGATTGTTGGTGGATCGACCTCGAGCAGGGTCCACAGACCGGAGAGTTTCGACTGATTCTGGTTTTTGCCGGGTTTTGATCGGTTTGCAGAGGCTGAAACCCCCGATTTACACTGATTTTACAGCACTCTTCAGACCTCGGATCAAAGGATCCGTAATCATGGACAGAGCCGAAAGATCCATCTCGAGCGGCCGAGAATTCATCGACGATTCAAACGAATTCGTCGACCCGACTCGCAGGTTAAGCATCCAACAAACGACTGATCGAAGAATCGACCCATCAACGAATCACAGAGACGACACACAGAGACGAATCACAGAGACGAATCACAGTGACGACACAGAGTGAGGAAGACAATTTCATGAGAGGAAGAAAAGCTCTTCGAGTCGCCGACATTGCCACGGTAGGAACCTTGGTGATCCTGGCGGCTCTCTTGCTTGCCACCGCGGCTTCTGCCGGGGAGTGGACCCATTGGCGGGGTCCGGACCAAACCGGCGTGTCCGCCGAGACCGACTTGATCGACTCCTGGTCCAAGGACGGCACGAACCTGATCTGGCGAAGCGATTTCGTCGGCCGCTCGACCCCCGTGGTGGTCGACGGTCGAGTCTGCGCCAACGGTCGCATGGGCGAAGGCATCCACCGCCAGGAAGCCGTGGCTTGTTGGGATGCCGACACCGGAGAGCAGCTGTGGAAGCGTGGATTCAACGTTTACCACACTGCCGTGCCATGGAATCGGGTCGGTTGGGGCGATATCGCCGCTGATTCCGAAACCGGATATGTCTACGTCCAATTCGTGAATGGACGCTTCGGCGCCTTTGACGCCGAAGGCAATACGGTTTGGGAATGGCGCCTCGGAGAAGACTTCGGACGATTCTCCGGTTACGGCGGCCGCACCAACACCCCGGTGGTCGACGAAAATCGGGTGATCGCTCACGTGATCTCCGCGTCCTGGGGCACCAACGTCGGCGGCGGAGATCGCTGGGTGGCCTTCGACAAAAAAACCGGCGACGTGCTCTGGGTTTCCGACAAGGGCTCAGCCCTCAAAGATCTCAACACCTACTCCTCCCCGGTGATCGCGGAGGTCGACGGTCGACGGCAGATGATCGGCGGTGGCGCCGACGGTTATCTCTACGGTCTCGACGCCCGCACCGGCGAGACCTTGTGGAAGTTCCACCTCAGCCAGCGGGGTCTCAACAGTTCCCCCGCGGTCGCCGACGGTGTGGTTTTCGCCGCCCACAGTGAAGAGAATGTCGATACCGGTGTCATGGGCCGAGTGGTGGCGTTCAACATCAAGGGAGCCTCCGGCGACATCACCACCACCCACGAGCTGTGGCGCGTGGAGGAGCTGCAAGCAGGTTATGTTTCACCGGCCGTGTTCGACGGTCGTGTCTACATCGCCGACAACTCCGCCAATCTCTTCGCGATCGACGCTAAAACCGGCGAGAGTCTCTGGCACGTCAACTACGGCACCGTGGGCAAGGGCTCGCCGGTCGTGGCCGACGGCAAGATTTACGTCACCGAGGTGAACGGCAACATCCGGATCATCGAACCCGGTGAAACCTCCGGCAAGGTGATCCACGAAGCACACATCGACATGCCCAACGAGGACCGTTACGCCGAAACCTACGGCTCGTTCGCGATCTCGGGCGGCCGCCTGTACTTCACCTCCGAGGAGGGCATCTACTGCCTGGGCGACAAATCCAAGCCTTACCAAAAAGCCGCCAAGAGCAAAGCGGCCGAGCCGCCGAAGGGCGAAGGACCGGTCGCCACTGTGCAGGTCATTCCCAACGTGGCGGTGACTCACAGCGACGAGAGCGTGACCTACTCCGTGCACACGTTTGACGCCAAGGGCCGGCCCTTGGGCCCGGCCGGCGACGTGCAATGGTCCGCTGACGGCCCCGGCGCCACCATCGAAAACGGCAAGGTGACCTTCGACGGCTCGAAGATCAAAGGCACCCAAAACGTCAAGATCACCGCCAAGGTCGGTGAGGTCTCGGGCGTTGCCAATGTGCGCGTGGCCGGCCCTCTGCCATGGAGCTTCGACTTCGAGTCCAATCCGATCGGCAAACCGCCGATGGGCTGGATGGGTGTCGGCAAAGGCGCTGCGGTCCAAGAAAGCGAAGACAGCAACATCCTCGTTCAACCCAAGGCACCTCGTGGCGCACCCAGGGCGACGATGTTCTTCGGACCGTCGGATATGACCGGTTATACGGTGCAAGCCGACGTCAAAGGCAACGCCAACAAGAGCGGCCGCCGAATCACCGACCTGGGCGTGGTCAATGGCGGTTACACCATGGACTTACAAGGCGCCCACCAGCGCATTCAGGTCGAGAGCTGGACTTCCGAGCGGCGTATGATGAAGCAATTCCCCTTTGAGTGGGAAATTGGCTCCTGGTATACCCTAAAGCTACGGGTCGATGTGGACGACGACAAGGCGTTGATCCGGGGTAAGGTTTGGAAGCGCGGTGAGGACGAGCCCGCCGATTGGACTGTGACGGTGGAAGATCCGCTGCCGATCGATAGCGGCTCTCCGGGGCTTTACACCTTTGCGCCCGTCGAAGCTTATTTCGACAATGTAAGGGTGACCCCAAACGAGTGACCCCGAACGGGTGACCCCGAACGGGTGATCCCGAACGGGTGATCCCGAACGGGTGATCCCGAACGACTGAACCGTCCTCTTAAACACGCTTTAGAAACGTTCCAGTCCCTACGAAAAGCAAGAAAAGAAGGTAAATCTTTTATGGAATACAAGAAGTCATCCCGCCCGACGGCTTGGTTGCTCGGCGCCCTTTTGGTGGCCGCGCCGTTTGCCGCCACGGTGTCCGCCGAGGATTTGGTCCAATTCGGCTACGACCGCACCCGCAACATGATCTCCGACGAAACCGGTTTGCCGGTGGAATTCGGCCCCGACAGCAAGAATCTCAAATGGTCTCAGCCCGTCGGCTCCCAGAGCTACGCTGGTCCCGTAATCGCCAATGGCGTGGTCTTGGTCGGCACCAACAACGAAGGCCTGCGCAACCCCAACGTCAAGGGTGACAAAGGCAACATCATGGCCTTTGACGAAAAGACCGGTGAGTTCTTGTGGCAGATCATCCACGACAAGCTGCCGGAGACCAAGCTCCACGATTGGCCGCTGCAAGGCGTCTGCTCCACGCCCACCATCGAAGGTGACACCCTGTACTACGTCTCTAATCGTGCCCAACTCGTGGCCGCGGACCTGAAAGGCTTCCGCGACGGCGAGAATGACGGCCCGTACAAAGACGAAACGCTGACCGACGAGTTTGCCGGTGACATTCTGTGGATGCTCGACACCATGGACGAACTCGATGTCTTCCCCCACAACCTGGCGGTTTCCTCGCCGATCATCGTCGGCGACTTGATCTTCATCACCACCGGCAACGGGGTCGACGAAGGCCACGTCAACGTGCCTTCACCCCTGGCCCCGAGCTTCGTTGCCGTCAACAAAAAGACCGGTGAGGTGGCGTGGGAAAACAACATGCCCGGCGAGCACATCCTGCACGGCACCTGGTCCAACCCGTCGTACGCGGAGATCAAAGGTCAAGGCCAAGTGATCTTCCCCGGCGGTGACGGCTGGGTTTATGCATTCAAACCCGAAAACGGTGAGCTGCTGTGGAAGTTCAATGCCAATCCCGAAGGCTCCGTCTGGCGTCTGGGTGGCTCCGGCACCAAGAACAACATCATCAGCATGGGCGTGATCCACGACGACAAGGTTTATATCGGCGTGGGTCAAGACCCCGAGCACGGCGAGGCGCCCGGTAATTTCTGGGTGATCGACGCCACCAAACGGGGCGACATCACCAAATCCGGTTTGGTTTGGCATCGCGGCGGTGAGGACTTCAATCGCACGATCTCCACCGCGGCCATCTACGACGGCATCGTCTACATCACCGATCTCTCCGGTTTCCTCTACGCCCTCGACGCCGAAACCGGTAAGCATCACTTCACTTACGACGCCTTCGCTGCGGTCTGGGGCTCGCCCTACGTGGCCGACGGCAAAGTCTATTTGGGTGATGAAGACGGCGATATCGCCGTGTTGAAGACCGGAACCAAAGAGGTCGTGTTGGCGGAGAACAACCTCGGAGCCGCGGTTTACACCACCCCGGTGGCCCACAACGGCACCCTGTTCATCCTCGCCCGCAACAAGCTGTGGGCCTTTGAGGATAAACCCGCCGCGAAAGAGACCGAAAAGAAAGCCGCAAAAAAGGCCGCCAAAAAAACCGGCACCTAGATCGTTCCCTCGAAGCACGATCCGGAGCTTCCGGGTCGTGCTCCGTTCCGCGGCTCGGCTCTCCCGTCGGCATCCGAGTTCGCGTAGGACCCAAAGCGGGCGGCAGCACAAAAAAATAGCAGCCATCCACTCTGCTCCAGAATCCGCCCGAGCCTGGCCGACGAATTCATTCATAGCGCCTTCCGACGGCCATCGCCGTCGTTCCCAACAACCGGCCGGAGCCGGTTCATAGCCCGTCGAGGAGCCACCCGTGAGTGTCACAGCCAACGCCCTGAGCGAGCAGGACCCCAACCTTCAACAAGCCGCCGCTGAATCCAAAGAACGCCTCGACGCCCATGTGCGCGAGATCGTGCAGTGGCATTTCAGCCCGGAAACAGGCTGCTCGTTTTGGCTCGAAAAGGCGAAATCTTTCGATTTCGATCCCTTGAAAGATGTCCAGACCTACAACGACCTCAAGCTTTTCGGTCATTTTCAGGACGAATGGCTGCGCGGCGGCCCGGTGCGCCGATGGGTACCCAAAGGTTTGGCCGGCGAGCCCATCTACGTATTTGAAACCGGTGGCACCACCGGTGTGCCCAAGAGCCGGATCAACATGCACGATTTCGAGATCGACTACTCGAATTTCGGCGACGGCTTGTCCGACGACACTTTCCCGCCGGGCTCCGATTGGCTGATGCTCGGCCCCACCGGCCCCCGTCGGCTGCGTCTGGCGATCGAGCATTTGGCCCACCATCGAGGCGGCATTTCCTTCCACGTGGATTTGGACCCTCGCTGGGTCACCCGCCTGGTGAAGAACAAACGTTGGGATGAACTCGAGGCCTACAAAGAGCACGTCTCCAGCCAGGCCCTGAAGATCCTGCGGTCCCACGAGATCAGCTGCATCTTCACCACGCCGAAGTTGCTCGAACACCTCGCCGGAAAAATCGACTTGGTGAAATACGGCATTACCGGCATCTTCTGCGGCGGAACGGAGATGAACGCCGACTTCCATCGCTTCGCCCGCGAGGAGCTGGTGCCCGGCGCCGACTTCGTGCCGGTCTACGGCAACACCTTGATGGGCCTGGCGCGAGCCCAGGAATTCGATCCCGCGGTGGGTGATTACACCATCACCTACTACCCGCCCCACCCGCGGGCGGTGTTTGAAATCGTCAACCCCGACGACCTCGACGAGATCGTGCCCTACGGCGAAACCGGTCGGGTTCTCCTGACCACCCTGACCAAAGAATTCTTCATGCCCCGATTCGCCGAACGGGACGAGGGCGAACGGGCCGCACCGGTGCCGGGCACGCCCTGGGACGGGGTTTCGAACCTTCGACTCTTCTCGCGCTTCGCCAAGAAGGTCGCGGTGGGGGTGTACTGATGAACCAACCCAAGCACGATCTACATCTTCCCCTCCTGCGCGCGGGCAAGCCCTATCAAACTCTCGATTCCGCTCCGCTCACCGACGTGCGCACGGGCGAGCCCCTGGGCACCGTGAGCCAAGCGATTCCGGGCATGATCACCCGCGATCTGCAGCAAGCCGAGCAGAACCGCCGCAGCTTGGACGCCTTTTCCGTCACCGAGCTGATCGAAATCACCCACAAAGCCGCGAAGCTCTTCGGCGAAGCGGATCTACCGCTTTATCCGGGCTCCGAAGTGACTTTTTCCCCGGAACAATACCTGCAGCATCTCTCCGCCACCACCGGCATGCCGATGGCGCTGGGTCAAATGAATTTGGAGAAAATATCCGGGGTCATGGCGGGCATCGAGGGCGTGCTCGACGGTCTGACCCGAGGTTTGGATCTGTCGGTGCTCGACGGTGGCTGGGGCATGGACGGTGGCCGGCGCCTGAGCTACCAACGTTTGACCTCCACCCTCGGCGGCATCTTGCCCAACAACTCCCCCGGAGTTCACAACTTGTGGCTGCCGGCCATTCCGCTGAAGGTAAAGTTGGTGCTGCGAACCGGCAGCTCCGAGCCGTGGACGCCCTATCGCATGACCATGGCGATGATCGAAGCGGGTGCGCCGCCCCAAGCCTTCAGCCTCTATCCGTCGGGTCACGGCGCCGTGCCGGCAATTTTGGTCGGCACCGGGCGCAGCATGTTCTTCGGCGATCAAAGCACCGTCGAAGCCTGGAAAGGCACCGGCAAGGTTCAGCTTCACGGCCCAGGATGGTCGAAGGTGATCTTCGACCAAGGGTCAGCAGATTCTTGGCAAGAGCACCTGGACATGCTGACCTCCTCCGTGGCCGTCAACGGCGGCCGCTCGTGCATCAACTGCTCGGGGGTTTGGACGCCGAAAAACGGTCGCGAGATCGCCGACGCCATGGCCAGAAAGCTGGCGGAGATCGACGCCTTGCCGCTCGATCACCCGGACGCGCGTTTGGCGGCCTTCCCGGATCCCGAGGTGGCCCGTCTGATCTCCGACATGATCGACGATCAACTCTCCACCCCTGGGGCCGAGGATCTAACCGCCAAATATCGCTCCGGCGGACGAGTCGCCGAAGCGGGGGGATGCACCTTCTTGCGGCCGACGGTGATTCACGTCACCGACCCGGACCACCCCATCGCCGAGGCGGAGCTGATGTTCCCCTTCGTCGGTGTGGTCGACTGCCCACAAGACCGCATGTTCGAGGCCATCGGCCCGACGCTGATCGGCAGCGTGATCTCCGAAGACCAGGAATTCCTCAATCAGGCCCTGGCATGCCCGCACATCGACCGCCTCAACTTGGGACCGATTCCCACGTACAAGATCTCATGGGATCAACCCCACGAAGGCAACCTCTTCGATCACCTCTATCACCAGCGAGCGTTTCAGATCGCGTCATGATCCAGCGTCGCACCCACGATTCGACGAGCGATTAGACAAATTCGTAAGACGGTGGGCTCCAGGCAGTGAGCCCATGGACGGCCCAGCCGTCCGATTGGCGGTCCGCCGAGGACCACCCGCCGTTTTACTTCACTTTCGGGACTTTGATGTGAGCTATACACCTTTACCAGAAGGCCATTGGGCCGTTGACTTAGGCGGCGTGCACGTGGTCTTCGGCGACGGCGCCCTCGACGGCATCGGCGAGAGAGCGGCAGAAATCGTGCCCCATGCCGCCAACGGCAGCGCCGGAAGGGTGCTGATCGTCACCGATCCCGGATTGGTGGCCGCGGGCCATGTGGGCCACGCCGTCGAGCGATTGAGCGCCGCCGGCTTCGACGCCGCCGTATTCGACGGCGCCGCCGAGAACCCCACCACCGAGCACGTCCGCCGCGGTGCGCAAATGGCCGCCGATCACCAGCCGCACCTCCTGATCGGCCTCGGCGGAGGCAGCTCCATGGATTGCGCCAAGGGCATCAACTTCCTGCACACCCAAGGCGGCGAGATCGAGGATTATTGGGGCGTCGAAAAGGCGACGAAACCCATGCTGCCGACCCTCGGCATTCCGACCACCGCCGGCACGGGCAGCGAAGCGCAACGATTCGCGCTCATCTCACGCACGGACGACCATCGCAAAATGGCCTGCGGTGACCGAAAAGCACGCTTTCGCACGGTCATCCTCGACCCGACTTTGATCCAAACCGTGCCCCGCGACGTGGCCGCGGTCACCGGCATCGACGCCCTTTCCCACGCGGTGGAGAGCTTTGTCACCACCCGGCGAAATCCCATCTCCCAACTCTTCGCGGGTGACGCATTTCGGCTGATCGAACGGAGTTTCGAAAAATATTTGGCCGATCCCGAGCAGCCGGGTCCCCGAGGCGACATGTTGTTGGGGGCCCACCTCGCCGGTGCCGCCATCGAAGCCTCCATGCTCGGCGCCGCCCATTCCTGCGCCAATCCTTTGACCGCCCACTACGGCATGGTGCACGGCCAAGCCGTGGGTTTGATGCTGCCCCACGTGGTGCGTTTCAACGGCTCGTCCGTGGCCCAGCTCTACGCCGAGTTGGGAAAAAACGCCGGGCTCCACGGCGTCGACGCCTTGAGCGATCGACTGGTGGAGCTGCTCGCGGCCTCCGGGTTACAGAGTCGCCTGCAAGCCTGTGGGGTCGAGCGCGACAAGCTTTCCCAATTGGCCTCCGAAGCCGCCGATCAGTGGACCGCCGGCTTCAACCCGCGAACCATGGACGTGAAATCGTTCCAAGACCTCTACGAAGCCGCCTTTTGAGCGACATGGAGGAGGAGCAATGATTTTTAGCCATTCAAAACGACGTGCAATAGACGCCGCCCCGAATCGTCCAACCACGCGCCAAACCTTCAGATGTAGGGGCGGGGCTTGCCCCCGCCCGGGCGAGGCGAAGCCGAGCCGCTGGACGCCGCGCCGACCCATGGAGCAATCCTGGATGGAATCTAATCTAAGGGCGCTCTCGAGCACCCTTATGGTGTTGACCGCTCTGGCGTTTATGCACAGCCCGGTCGCCTTGGCCGACGACTGGCCCCAATTTCGAGGAACACCGCAACAGCTGGGCATCGCCGGGTCGGACCTGCCCCTGAAGCTCGAGCCGGTGTGGACCTACTCCCTGGCCGAAGGGGCCGAAACCACCCCTGCGATCGTCGACGGCCGGGTTTTCATCGGCGGGCTCTCGGGCACTTTCGCTGCCTTGGACCTCAAAACCGGCAAAGAGCTTTGGAAAATCGAGGTCGAGGAAGAAATCAAATCTTCGGCGTTGGTGCACGGCGGCACGGTTTTTTTCGGCGACGAATACGGCCGTCTACGGGCGCTCGACGCGGAAAAGGGCACCGAGGTTTGGACCTTCGAAGCGGAGAGTTCGGTCACCGCGCCGCCCAACCTGATTCCCGGGCCCGACGGCTGCCTGGTGGTCGGCTCCTACGACAACTCGATCTACTGCATCGATGCCAAAACCGGCAAGAGCAAGTGGCGAGTGGAAACCGAAGGTTATGTTCACGGCTCTCCCGCCATCTCGTCGGGCCACCAGATCGTCTCGTCCGGATGTGACGGCCTGCTGCGCACCGTCGACGGCAAAACCGGCAAGGAAAGCGCAAAATTGGCGATCGGCAGCTATGTGGCCGCCAGCCCGGCGATCGACGGCGACGAACTCTTCGTCGGTACTTTCGACAACGAGGTGGTGAAAGTCGACTTGGCCAAAGGCGAGGTCGCCTGGCGCTACAAACATCCGAAACGCGAATTCCCCTTCTACTCATCCCCCGCCGTCACCGACAAGCTGGTGATCCTCGGCGGCCGGGACAAAATGATCCACGCCCTCGACCGCAACACCGGCAAATCCCACTGGATCCACAGTCGCCGTGCCCGCATCGACGCCTCGCCGGTGGTGGTCTCCGATCGCGTCTACATCGCCGACCAAGCCGGCGTCCTGCTGGCCCTTTCACTGGCCGACGGCAAAGTCGTGTGGGAATTCCAAGCGAGCGAAGCCTTCATCGGCTCCCCGGCGGTCGCCGACGGATACCTGGTCATCGCCGCCGCTGACGGCACCGTCTACGCCTTCTCGGGTGTCAAAACCAGGGCCAAGAAATGAATTCTTTTTTCACCCGAGATACACAGCGCTTTCGCCGCTGTCCGCCAAGTGCTGGAACCCGGGGTTACGACAGCCGTGCCCCCAACGGGATTGCCCTGCATTCATGTTCCGGGCCGTCCCGCCAGGGACCAGGCAAGGGTAGCCTCGGAATTTATTCCGTGGCGAGCGGCGCGCCCTGGCCGCCCCCGATGCACGAAGCTCGGTTCAATCTCGAGTTCACACACCGCAGTAACGCCGCTTTCGAAGCCTAGATTCCGGAGGAATCCATGACCGATATGACCCACGAGCCCGTTGCCTCCGAAGGCTCCTGCGCCTCCGAAGGCGATTCCCAAACCGCCGACCCAAAAACGAAGGGCCCCAACGTGCCGGGCACCAAGGGCCCGAATGTGCCGGGCACCGAAGTCGGCAGTGTTTTCGTGTCCAACTACCCGCCGTTCTCTTTCTGGCGCGACGATAACCTGCCCGAATTCAAGAAACGCTTGCAGACCTCTCCCGATCCGGGCAGCCCGCTCGGCCTCTACATGCACATTCCGTTCTGCCGCAAACGTTGCAAATTTTGCTACTTCAGGGTTTACGTCGACAAGAACGCCGGCCAAATCCAGCACTATCTCGACAACCTGGCGCGCGAGGTAGAACTCTACTCCGAATTTCCCGCGGTCTCCGAGCGTCCCCTGAAATTCGTTTATTTCGGCGGCGGCACCCCCTCCTACGTGGCGGTCAAACATCTCAAAGAGCTGGTTCAACGGGTGCAAAAAGCCATCCCGTGGGATTCGGTGGAAGAAGTGACCTTCGAATGCGAGCCGGGCACGCTCACGGAGCCGAAGGTCAAACATTACCGCGAGATGGGCGTGACCCGGCTGTCACTCGGGGTCGAAAATTGGAACGAGACCATCCTGCGAGAAAACGGTCGGGCCCACGAGGTCAAGGAGATCCACCGCTGCCTGCCGTGGATCCGCGAAGCCGGCTTCGAGCAGCTCAACATGGATCTGATCGCCGGCATGGTGGGCGAAACTTGGGATTCGTGGAAAGACACGGTCCAAAAAACCATCGACATGGATCCCGACAGCGTCACGATCTATCAGATGGAGCTGCCCTTCAATACGGTTTATTCCCGCGGCATGTTGGAAGAAGGCCAAGAGTCGCCGGTGGCCAATTGGCAGACCAAGCGAGCTTGGAATCAATACGCCATCGAAGAAATGTGCGCCGCCGGTTATGAGGTGTCGAGCGCCTACACCCTGGTGAAATCCTCGGGACGCAAGAGCGGACAAGGTCGATTCGTCTACCGTGACGCCCTTTGGCGCGGCTCCGACATGTTGGGGACCGGCATTGCCTCCTTCGGCCACATGAAAGGCGTGCACATCCAAAACGTCTCCAGCTGGCACGATTATCTGGCCTCCCTCGACGAGGGGCGCCTACCCCTCGGTCGTGCGTTCCCGATTTCCGACAGCGAACGGTTCACCCGTGAGCTGATTTTGCAGATGAAGCTCGGCCATTTGAGCTTCGACTACTTCCGCGAAAAGTTCGGTGTCGACCCCTTTGAAAATTGGAAGGACGTGTGGCAGAGCCTAAAAAACCAGCAGATGGTCGATTCGGTGTCTGCCGAAGGCGTAAAGCTCTCCTCTAAGGGCTTGCTGCAGGTGGACACGCTGCTGCCGAAGTTCTACGACAGCGCTTACCAAAACGCCCGTTACACTTGAAACGGCTACCCTTGACCCAGCTACCTTTGAATCAACTAACCATGGAACGGCTGTACCAGCAACCAAACTGCGGCCCCCGGCCCAAGCCGACCGTCGGGCTCTCATGGGCCGCGGGCATCGCCGGGCTCCTCCTGGCAGTCTCAGCCCTCGTTGCGGGGGGCTCGGTCGCCCTCGCCGAAAACCCGCCGGCTGCTCCGGAGTCGATACAACCCGGGGATTGGCCCCAATTCCGCGGCCCCAACGGTAACGGACGGGCCGAGTTTGCAGCTCTCCAGCTTCCCTGGCCCGACGGCGGTCCCGCCGAGCTGTGGAGCGTGCCACTCGGCGGGGGTTATTCCGGAATTGCCGCCGTCGGCACCAAGCTTTATACCTTGATCTCCGCCGGCTCCGACGAACTCTTGGTGGCCTTCGACGCCCGCGACGGTCGGCAGCTGTGGCAACTTCGCACCGACGCCAAACGACGGGACAGCTTCGGTGACGGCCCGCGCTCCACGCCCACCGTGGATCAGAATCGGGTATACGCGGTGTCGGCCTTGGGTCATCTTTGGTGCGCGGATCGGCATTCCGGCGAGGTGCACTGGGATCGGGATCTGCGCAAAGAATTCGGTGCGGTGGTGCCCACCTGGGGGGTCTCCGCCTCGCCGATCGTTTTCCAAGATCTGTTGCTGTTCAATGTCGGAGGTCGCGCCGGACACTCCCTGATGGCCTTCGACAAAAAAACCGGTGAGGTGCGTTGGAATGCCTCCACGGGCCTTCCCGGCTACTCCCTGCCTCTCACCGCCACCTTGGGGGGCGTTGAGCAAAGCATCTTCTTCACCGGCACCGAGCTGATCTCCGTCGAACCCAAAACCGGCAACAGCCTATGGCAGCTGTCTTGGAAAACCGCCTACGACGTCAACGCTGCCGCGCCGGTCTTCGTGCCCCCTGATCGCCTCTTCATTTCGTCCGGTTACGACACCGGCGCCGCGCTTCTGCAAATCAAGAATCAGGCGGGTCAGCTGAGTGCCGAAGAGATTTGGCGGACTCGGGAGATGAAGAATCAATTTAGCTCGTCAATTTATCATGACGGACATCTATACGGCTTCGACAACGAACACTTTAAATGTATCGGCGTCGACGACGGCAAAACCCGCTGGCGTAAGACCGGCCTCGGCCACGGCTCGCTGCTCTACGCAGACGGTCATCTGGCGGTGCTCAGCGACAGCGGACGATTGGCGATCGTCGAAGCCGCTCCCGATCGTTATCGAGAAAAGGCCAGCGCCCAGATTTCCCGGGGCAAACATTGGACGGCACCCACGTTCCATCGCGGCAGGTTGTTGGTTCGCAATCAGAAAGAGCTGATGGCTTTCGAACTCGGCCCCCTCGGGCCGCCGAAACCGCCCGAGCCGCCAACTCCGCCCCAAGCTCCCGTGCAAGGAACCACCGAAGGGCGCTGAAGCACAGCCTGATGTTTGTCTGCACGCCTGCAAGGAGATTTTCATGAGCCCAGCGCTCAATACAAATAGCCGAGACACCTCCGCCCCCGATGAGCCGGTCGGTGAGCCGGTTGAAGTCCGCTCATCCTACGATGTGATCGTGGTCGGTGGCGGGCCCGCCGGCACCACCGTCGCCGGATTGCTCGCCCAACAAGGCCACAGCGTGTTGTTGTTGGAACGGGATCGTTTTCCCCGTTTCAAAATCGGCGAATCCTTGATCCCGGCGACGGTTGGAGTCCTACGCCGACTGGGCATCATCGAGCGCATGGAAGCCAGCACCTTCCCCAAGAAATACAGCGTGCAATTCTTCTCCGGCTCCGGAAAGGCCAGCTCGCCCTTTTACTTCGGCGAAACAGAACCGCCCGAGCAAAGCCAAACCTGGCAGGTCTTGCGCTCCGAATTCGACACCCTGATGTTCGACAACGCCCTTGAGCTGGGGGTGCACGCCCACCAGGGAGTGGGAGTCAAGGAAGTGATCTTCGACGGCGATCGCGCGATGGGTGTGCGGGCCGAATTCGACGGCCAGATTCGGGAGATTCAGTCCCGCGTGGTGGTCGACGCCACCGGCCAACGGGCCCTGCTCTCGCGCCAGCTCAAGCTCCGCACCACGGACCCCAACCTACGCCAAGCTTCGATTTTCACCCATTTCCAAGGCGCCGTACGAGACGAAGGCATCGACGAAGGGGCGACCCTGATCCTGCAGACCGCGTCCAAGAAATCTTGGTTTTGGTTCATCCCTTTGCCCGACAACGTCGCGTCTGTGGGCGTGGTCGGTGGCATCGACCACCTGATTCGCGGACGCCAGGGAGATCCCCAAGACATCTTCGACCAAGAACTCAGCCAGTGCCCTGCCCTCGTGCCCCGAGTCGAAGGAGCACGCCAATTGATGCCCGCTCAGGTGTTGAATGAATTCTCGTACATGACCCGCCAAGGCGCCGGTGACGGTTGGGTCATGGCCGGCGACGCCTTCGGATTCCTCGACCCCATGTACAGCACTGGCGTGCTGCTGGCCCTGCGCTCGGGCGAAATGGTGGCCGACACCCTGGACGGCGCCCTGAAAGACAACGATCTTTCACGCGGCCGGCTGGAAGCCTTCGCTCCACGGTTGATGTCGGGCATGTCGGCTTTTCGCAAACTCGTTTACGCCTTCTACCACCCGGAATTCAGCTTCGGACGGTTCCTCAACGCTTTCCCGGAACATCGGATTCCGGTGGTCAAAATTCTGGTGGGCGACGTCTTTGATCGGGATTTCTCGGCCCTTTATCGCGACCTCGACTCCATGGTCGATCTGCCTGAGGAAGGCCACCAAGCCGGGCCGACCGACTCCGCAGACTCTCCATCCGTGACCTCGTTCGCCTGAGGATGTTGCCATGAGGATTGCCTACATCACCGCGGGTGCGGCCGGCATGTATTGCGGCACCTGCATGCAGGACAACTCGTTGGCCACGGCGTTGATCGACAGCGGTCATGAAGTCAGCCTCTTGCCGACCTATACCCCAACTCGGACCGACGAAAAGAACGTCGCCGACGAGCATATTTTCTTTGGCGCCCTCAACGTTTACCTGCAACAAAATATGGGTCTCTTTCGTCGCAGCCGATTCCTCGACGGCCTACTCGACAACCGGACGCTGCTGCGCTGGGTCGGCAAGTTGGCGGGCAAAGCGTCCACCGACGCCGCCGATCTCGGGGCTCTGACCCTCTCAATGCTCGAAGGAGAAAAAGGCCACCAAGCCCGCGAACTCGACAAATTGGTCGACTTCCTCGAGCAGATCGTCAAACCCGACGTGGTGCATTTGTCGTTCACCCTCTTTGCGGGATTCGCCCGCCGCATCCGCCAACGGCTGAATATCCCTGTGGTTTGCGCGTTGCAAGGTGAGGATCTTTTCTTCGAGGACCTGGTCGAGCCGTTCAAATCCCAGGTGGAGAAAGAAGTCAAAGCGCGTTGCGCGGAAATCGACGCCTTCACCGCCCCTTGCCTCTACTACGCCGACTTCATGGCCGAGCGTTATGGAATTCCGCGGGATCGCGTGCACATCACCCGGTTGTCGATCGACAGCGAGGCATTGATCGCTTCGTCGAAAATCAAACCGCCCCATGAGGATTCGTTGGTGGTCGGTTATTTGGCCCGCCAATGCCCTGAAAAAGGCCTGCACCACCTGGTGGAAGCTTTTGAGCTCCTGGCCGAAAAATATCCCGCCGACCGCTTGAGCCTGCGGGTCGCCGGCTTCCTTGGGCCCAAGGATCAAGCCTATGTCGAAGGCCTCCACCAGCGAGTGCGCGAGCGGGGTCTGGATTCCCGGGTGGATTGGGTGGGCGAGGTGGATCGTCAAGGCAAGCTCGACTTTTTGAACAGCCTTGATGTCTTCTCCGTGCCCACGGTTTACCACGAGCCCAAGGGCCGCTTCGTGCCCGAAGCCCTCGCCTGTGGCGTGCCCGTGGTGCTACCACGCCACGGGGCCTTCCCGGAATGGATCGAGCACACCGGTGGCGGGCTGCTCTTCGAGCCCGATTCCCCGACGGACTTGGCCGACACCCTCGACCAGCTGCTGCAACACCCCAACCAACGGCATCACCTGGCGGAAACCGGCCAAGCAGCCGTTCGCGACCACTTCAATCCCGGAAAGATGGCGCAGGAGACCTTGAACGTCTACCATCGAGTCACCGGGCAGGGCCCGACGGGCGAAGCCGCGGGTGAAGCGACCGGCTGAGCCCAGACCTGCCGACCGTGATCGACCCCGATGGAGCCTTCGATCCATGCATGAGTTTCACACCCAGCGGCGGGTAGAATTCGCCGATACCGACATGGCGCGCATCGTTCATTTCGCGCGCTTTTTCTCGTTCATGGAGGCGGCCGAGCACGAATTCTTGCGCACCCTGCTGGGCGACGGTCGCCAGGTTCACTTCGAGCACGAAGGCCACGAAATCGGCTGGCCTCGGGTGGCCACCAGCTGCGAATACCGCAGCCCCGCCAAGCTCGGCGACATTCTAGACATTCGTGTTTTCGTGCGCCGCAAAGGCACCAAAAGCATCACCTGGGGATTCGACATTTCAACCGAAGGGCGGGCCGTCGCCACCGGGCAGATCACCTGCATCTGCTGCCGAGTCGGCGGCCCAAAGCTCGAAGCCGTCGCCATCCCGCCATTCCTAGCGGACCAATTGGAAGAAGCACCGAGCTAGAATCTAGGACCATTCCGACCCCGCGACGGGGAAGAGGGAACCAGAGGATAGCCAAGGAGAAGCTCAATCATGACCTCAGACGCTCCAACCCTGCTCGTGACGGACCTGCGAAAAACCTACCGTGCTGCCCCAGGGGCCGACGAGGTCGAAGTCCTGCGAGGCGCGAGCTTCAGCATGAATAAGGGCAGCAATTTGGTGATCACCGGACCGTCGGGCTCGGGAAAATCCACCCTTTTGCAAATTATCGGCACCCTGGACTCCCCGACCTCCGGTAGCGTCGAAGTCGAGGGGCTCCGCCCCTTCGAGCTCGACGACGATCAGCTCGCTCGCTTTCGCAATCGCAATGTGGGTTTCATTTTTCAGGAACACCACTTGCTGCCCCAATATTCGGTGCTCGAAAACGTTCTGATTCCCACCCTGGCCTTCACCGACCCTCCCGCCGGCTCCGAGCAGCGGGCCGAAGAGCTGCTCGAAAAAGTGGGACTGAGCCATCGCCTCGGCCATCGACCGGCGGAGCTTTCCGGGGGTGAGCGCCAACGGGTCGCGGTCGCCCGGGCCTTGGTCAACCAGCCGAGCCTGCTGCTCTGCGACGAGCCCACGGGATCCTTGGATCCCAAAACCGCCACCAAGATCAGCGATTTGCTGCTCGACCTCCACGCCGCGGAAAAAACGATCCTGATCGCGGTCACCCACAGTATGGAGCTGGCCGCGCGCTTCGATCGCCGCTTCGACCTCCAGGAGGGGTTATGCGTCGAGATCTGAGCTATTACTGGCGCATGAGCTTGGCGGTCACCGCCGGTGCCGCCGTGGCTTCGGCGGTGCTCACGGGCGCGTTGATCGTCGGCGAGTCCGTGCGCGGCAGCCTGCGGGATCTGACCCTCGAACGATTGGGGGGCATCGATCACGCGGTCACCGGGCAGCGATTCTTGCCCACCGACGTGGCGGACCGACTGGCCGCCGACCCCGAGCTGGAGGCCTCGTTCAAGGCCATCGCCCCGGCGATCTTGCTCCAAGGCTCCGTGGAGCACGCGGAGAAAAAGACTCGGGCGTCCCAGGTCGGGCTCCAGGGCGTGGATTCCCGCTTCGTCGAGCTCTTTGCCGGCGCCGGCGACCCGGGCACCGGTGACCCTGGCAAGCCTAGTGACGGCCCTGCCCTCTTCGACGGCGCGTTAGGCGGGGTCTTCCCGCCGGTGGTGGTCAATGAGGGACTCGCCAACGCCTTGAGCGCCCAGGTCGGAGACTCGATCCTGGTCTCCCTGCAACGCTTCACCCAAGTGCCGAGTGGCTCCTTGCTGGCCCGCGACGATACCGCCAGCGTGGTCAAAACCATCCGCCTGCAAATCCACGATGTGATCGAAGACCGGCACCTCGGGGCTTTCGGTTTGGCCGTGCACCAAAGCTCCTCCTACAACGCCTTCGTGCCCCTCGACGCCCTGCAAAAAGCCCTCGATCAGGAAGGGGCGATCAACGCCTTGGTGGTGTCTTCCCGCCACCCCGAAGCCGCGGCCGAAGACGCACGCGCCGAAGCCGAGCTGCTCGACACCCTCTTGCAAAAGCACCTGAGCCCCGAAGAGCTGGGCCTGTTGGTCACCGCCCGTGAAGGATTCTTCACCCTCGAATCGGACGAGTTCATTCTCAAACCGCCGGTCGCCGAAGCCCTGCAAGCCGAAGCGCAGCAACGGGGTGTCGAACGGATGGCGGTGCTCAGCTATCTCGCCAACGCCCTGCGGGTGGGCGACCGAGAGGTGCCCTATTCCACGGTCGGCGCCTTGCCGACCCCTACCTCGGACGTTTTCGGCCCCTTGCGTCTCGTCGACGGCGAGCCGGTGCCCAAGCTCGGCGAGAGCGACATCCTGCTCAACGCCTGGACCGCCCAACGCTTGGCGGCTCAGGTGGGCGACTCCCTGACCCTCGAGTACTTCGTCGTCGGGCCCCGGGAAGATCTCTTCGAAGCAAGCCGGACTTTCACCGTACGCGGCGTCCTGGCCATGGAAGGCTTGGCCGCGGATCCGACCCTGACCCAGGAATATCCAGGCATCGCCGGCAGCACCAATATGTCCGATTGGGACCCACCCTTTCCCGTCGATTTGAGCAAGATCGGCGCCGAGGACGAAAACTATTGGGACGACTATCGCGGCACGCCCAAGGCCTTCGTCGCCCTGGAAACCGGCCGCGAGCTGTGGGGCAACCGCTGGGGCGACCTGACCTCCATGCGCATCGCCGCCACGGACGGCGAAGACCTTCAAACCTACGCCGATTCCTTCGCCCGCGACGCCGCCGGCCGATTGCCCATGGCCGCCTTCGGCCTCGGCTTCCAACCGGTGAAATCTCTGGGTTTGGGCGCTTCCGGCGGAGCCACCGACTTCGGCGGGCTGTTCATCGGCCTGAGCCAATTCGTCATCGTCTCGGCAGCGCTTTTGGTGTCCCTGCTGTTCGGCCTGGCCACCGAGCAGCGAGCGCGCGAGATCGGCTTGCGCTTGGCGGTGGGTTACCGGCCGAAACAAGTGCGGAATATGTTGTTGCGCCAGGGCGGTCTGCTGGCCGCCATCGGCTCCCTGGTGGGACTGGCGGGAGCGGTGGCCTACGCCCACTTGATGATGCTCGGCCTGCGCACTTGGTGGCTGCCGGCGGTGGGCACCTCTCGCCTGAGCCTGCATGTCAGCCCTGCGACCCTGATCGGCGGATTCTTCGCCTCGCTGATCGTCGTTTGGTTGACGATCTTCCTCACCGTGCGCAAAGCCGGCCGCACCCCCACGCCCCAACTGCTGCGCGGCCAAGTCGCCGATCGAGCGTCTCGCACCGGCAAAGCCGCCCGACTCACCGCCTGGATCGCCCTGAGCCTGGCGTTTGGCGCCTTGGCCTACGCGGTGATCGCCGGCAAGCTCGACAGCCCGGTGGTTTTCGGCATCGCGGGGCCTAGTTTGTTGGTGGGCCTGTTGGCCTTCTTCGCCGTCTGGATCGACCGTCCCCACGCGGGCGCGTTATCCCGTCCCGGGTGGGGCGCGTATGTGCGCATGGCAGTGATCAACAGCCGTCGCCACCGAGGACGGAGCCTGCTCTCGACCACGCTCGTGGCCTTCGCAGCTTTTCTGATCGTCACCGTGGCGGCCTACCAGGAAGACTTCTCCGACATGGAGCTGGGGCTCGACTCCGGCGCCGGCGGCTACCAACTCGTCGCCCAAGCCGACGTGCCCCTGCACCAAGATCTCGGCGACCCCGACGGCCGTTTCGAGCTCGGGTTGCCCGACGACTCGGAGGAGCTGCTCGAAAAGACCGAGATCATGCCCTTCCGTCTGCTGCCCGGTGACGACACCAGCTGCCTGAATCTCTACCAACCCGAGCAGCCTAGGATCCTCGGCGTGCCCGAGATCCAAATCGAACGTGGCGGATTCACCTTCCAACAAACCAGCGACGACCTGGAGAATCCCTGGACCCTGCTCAACCAAAAGCTCGAAGACGGCGTGATCCCGGCGATCGGTGATTTCAACTCCACCCAATGGATCCTCAAGCTGCCCCTGGGCGGTGACCTGGCCCTCGAAAATGAGCGCGGCGAGCCGATCCGTCTGCGCCTGGTGGCAAGCCTCAAAACCTCCGTCTTCCAAAGCGAGCTCTTGATCTCCGAGCAACACTTTTTGGAGCATTTCCCCAACCAAGGCGGCTTTCCGTATTTCCTGATCCAAACCCCGGAAGGCGAAAGCCAAGAGGTACTGGAGACCCTCGAATCCGGCCTCTCGTCCTACGGATTCGACGCCGTCACCACCGGCGAAAAGCTCGAATCCTTCCACGCCGTGCAAAACACCTACCTATCCACCTTCCGCTCCCTCGGCGGCCTGGGCCTGCTGCTCGGCACCCTCGGCATGGCAGTGGTCCTAGTCCGCAACGTCATGGAACGCCGCCGCGAACTGGCCGCCCTACGCGCCTTCGGCTTCCGCAAAGCAACCCTGCGGCTCCTAGTGTTGATCGAAAACCTCACCCTCTTGGCCGTGGGCCTCACCATCGGCACCGTCGCCGCCCTAGCCACCGCCGGATCCCACGTCCTGCACCAAGTCTCAGCCGTGCCCTGGATCGCCATCCTCTCCACCCTCGGCGCCATCTTGCTCGTCGGCTGGATCGCCTGCTGGATCGCCGCCCGCGGGGCCCTGAAGGCGGAGCTGTTGCCGGCGTTGAAGTCGGAGGTTTAGTTAACTAGACGTTTCGGAATTTTCACAAACCATTGATTATAAATGACTTGATGTAGGGGATGGGCTTGCCCGGGGCTTGCCCCCTCCCGCTCTCTCTTGAGAAGCGGCTCGGCTTCGCCTCACCCGGGCGGGGACAAGCCCCGCCCCTACATCCGGAGGTTTGTGGGCGTAGCCCGCTAAGTTCAACTAGGCACCCACATACCCCCCAAACGCACAAAACCCGCGGCCGAATGGGCCGCGGGTTTTGTGCTCTATGAGAGTAGAGAGCGGGGCTTTGGGATCAGCCGATCAGCGGGCGCTCGCTTCGAGGGCCGACAGGCGGGCTTCCAGCTGACGGATCAGCTCGTTCTGTTGGGTGAGGGTCTGCTGTTGGCTGCCGATGGTTTTGTGTTGGTCGATGGTGTAGAGGGTCAGCTCTTCGACTTTCTCCAGCAGGCTGATGCTCAACTCGGTCATGTTGATGCTTTTGCCGAATTCAGCGTCCTCTTCGGACTTGACGTTGGGCAGGTGGCCGTTGGACTCGATGAAGGCTTCCACGGCGTCTAGGGACATCAGCTCGTAACCGTCGCGGAAGACGTAATCGGGATAGGTGCTACCTGCGGCGGTTAGGGAACCGAGGATGACCAGGTTGCCGCTACCGTCCAAGCGGAATTCCGAGACTCCCGTACCGCCTTTGGAGATCTCGAACTCGTTGGACTTGACACTGAATGCCCATTTCTCAGTGGAATTCGTGTCTTCCATTTGGAAGGAGGGGAAGCCGTTGTTCTCGAGCTTCACGAGCACCCGCTGGACCGCGCCATTGGATTCACCGGTCTCGCCCTTCTCTTGGATCAGGAGTTGGCCGTCGCTGTCGGTGCTGAGCAAGTGCAGATCTTGCTCGGGGCCGCTGTCCTTGACACCAAAACCCGTAGCGCCATCAGCTCCGATGAAGATGCTGTTTTTGGGAGCACCGGGTTTCACACGGAAGGGCAGCTTGGAGCCGTTGGTGACGTCGCGCAGGAAGAAGTTGGTCTCGTTACCGGCCAAATCCCAGGTTTGCGCAGTGAAGCCGTCGGAGCCGTCTTGCTCCAGGCGCAGGGTCGGGGTGTTGCCTTCGACCACGTGGATGTCGACCACCGGGCTGTTGGTTTTGACACCGATGCGGCCGGCGTTGTCAACGTAGAGGGTGTGGTTCGGCGAGTTGCCTTCAATGGTGAAGGGGGTCTTGCTGTTGGTGATGTCGTCGACCGCGAATTTCTCAGCGCCGCCATTACCGGAGTCGTTGGCGGTCAGCTGCCAATCGTTTTTCGGGAAAGAAGCGCTGCTGGAAGTGTCGTCGAATTTGATCCGCAGGTTGTTCTCTTTCAAACGGAGCGTGTCGAAACCGAAGTTCTCGCTGCTGGTGCAATCGACGCCCACGCACGCACTGCCCTGAACGATCAGGTCGGTGGCGAAGGTTTGCGCCTTGGTCGGCAGTGCTTTGGCGGATCCGGCAACGTCGCTGTCGCTCTCGGAAACGTCGGTCAGCTCGGGCACGACCAGGCTGCCGTTCTGTTTCACAAAGTGCCCGGTGTGCACGTTGGAGGAGAAGAACCCTTCGGCTTTCAAGCTCTCCAAATAGGCTGCGTCACCGGCCGCGCGGGCGGCTTCCATGTCGGCCCGCAGGGAATCGCTGACCTTGGAAGTCACGGTCAGGGACCAGGTGTACGCGCCGTCGGCGAGCTCACCGAGATCGTCGTACACGGAGAAGGAAGGGGTCTCGCCATCGGCGAAGGTGCGGGAGAAGTGGAAATCATTCGGTCCGGAAACGACGAGATGAGCGTTTCCGTAGGCTTTTCCAAGGGACCAAGCCATCTCTCCACCGGCTTCGCTGATGACGTAGTCACCGGCGGTGGCAGGAATGGCGATCAATGCGAAGCTGAGAGCGGTAGCCAATACAAGCTGGGTTTTCTTGGTCATTACGACCTCCTGGTTCGGATTATATTCATCGAGGCCGACCGAGGCGTCCACCCCATTTGGATGCACCTCGACCGTTTGGTGGACCGTGCCCACCCTTGAAAACAACTGACACTCAAGGCTTTAGAGTTTTTTGTGGCTGACAAGTGAGTCGATGCTCGCGACGTGTAGTTGCGTCTGCTGGGCAACTCGCCCTCATTGCTTGCCTTCACTTAACCCATGCGCATGAAATGCCGGAATCACCTCAAGTCCAGAGTTTTTGCCTAGGATTCCAGCAGGGTCGATGGGTTTCCCCCATCCGGGTCCAGTTCAACGAGCCACATGCTGGCCGAACGCATGAAAAATCCCGCAGCCCAGGTGGACTGCGGGATTTCTGTGACGAGACTTGATCAGCGGATCAGCGAACGGTCGCTTCGAGGGAGGCCAATCGTGCTTCCAGCTGACGGATCAGCTCATTTTGCATCTCGATCGTTTGCTGTTGGCTGCGGTTCGTTTTGTGCTCGCCGATGGCGTAGAGGGTCAGCTCCTCAACTTTCTCCAGCAGGCTGATGCTCAGCTCGGTCATGTTGATGCGTCGGCCATATTCCACGTCCTCTTCGGACTTGACGTTGGGCAGGTGACCGTTGGCGTCGATGAAGGCTTCCACCGCGTCCAAGGACAGGAGCTCGTAGCCATCGCGGAAGACGTAGTCGGGATAGGTATCGCCGGCGGTGGTCAGCGAACCGGTGATCGTCAGGTCGCCGTCTTCACTGATGAACATTTCGGAGACACCGGAGCCGCCTTTAGACATCTCAAAGCCACCGTTCTTGACACTGAAGGCCCATTTGTCTTCGCTGTCAGTATCTTCCAATTGGAAGGACGGGATGCCGGTGTTTTCAAGCTTCAGCAGCACCCGCTGGATCACGGTGGCGTTGGTCTCTTCAATCAACAGCTGGGCGTCGCCGTCGGTGCTGCGCAGGTGCAGGTCTTGTTCGGGACCGCTATCCGTCACACCGAAACCCGTACGACCTTCTTCATCGACGAAGAGGCTGTTCTTGGCAGCGTTGGGCTTCACCCGGAAGGGCAACAAGGAGCTGTTGGTAATGTCGCGAAGAAAGAAGTTCGTCTCGTTGCCGCCCAAGTCCCAGATCTGCGAAGTGAAACCATCGGAACCGTCTTGCTCCAAGCGCAGGGTCGGGGTGTTGCCTTCGACCACGTGGATGTCCACCACCGGGCTGGAGGTCTTGACGCCGATACGCCCGTTGGAATCCACGTAGAGGGTGTTGTTGGGCGTGCCTCCCTCGATGGTGAACGGAGTCTTACTGTCGGTGACGTCTTCGACCGAGAAACGATTGGCTCCACCGTTGTTGGAGTCGTTGGCGATCAGCTGCCAATCGGTGCTCGGGAAGCTACCAGAGGCGTTGGAGGTGTCCTCGAATTTGATTCGCACGTTGTTCTCTTTCAAGCGAATGGTATCGAAGCCGAAGTTTTCTCCGCTGGCGCAATCAGTACCCACACAGGCGCTGCCGTCGACGATCAAGTCGTCGGCGATCACTTGGTCTTTGGTCGGTAACGCGAAGTCGGCATCGCCTTCGGCCGCGGGGTTCATCTCAGGGATGATCAAGGAGCCGTTTCGTTTCACGAAGTGGCCGTTGTGCACGTTGGACGAGAACAAACCCCGGGCCTTCAGGTTTTCGAGATAGGCGGCATCGCCGGCGGCGCGGGCGGCTTCCATCTCACCGCGCAAAGAATCGTCGACCTTTGAGGTGACGGTTAAGGTCCAAGAGTAACCCCCGTCGGCGAGTTCACCGAGTTCGTCGTAGACTGCGAAGGAAGGGGTCTCGCCGGCGGAAAAGGTGCGAGCGAAGTAGAAGTCGTCCGGACCGGAGACCACCAGGTGGGCGGTTCCGTAGGATTTGGTGAGGGACCAAGCCATTTCTCCACCGGCTTCTTGGATGAAATAGTCACCGGCCGAGGCGGGCATGGCGATAAGGGCGAAGGTGAGGGCGGCGGCAAAGACGAGCTGGGTTTTCCGGGTCATGACGACCTCCTGGTTGAGAATTTTTCGCTGCTGAGAACAACAACAGATTGGATGCAACAAAATTTTTCGGCCGCGGTGGAGTCGAAGATGGCGACGTTGCTTTGCGTCCGCCTGAATGTTCGGCTCCTCGTTGGCCTTCACACAGCTCATGCGAAGGAAGTCGAAAAACCCCTCCATGCAAAGAGCATTTGTTCAAATCGCATCCTGCTCACCGGTGCCGAGCTTCAGTCACAGGCTGCAGGTAAACCCAACGCAAAAGCTATACTTGGTTAGAAGAGTCGTCCCTGCCATGAGTTCAAAAAGCATGCTGTTGCCGCGACCCGAACGGATTGACGATTTCCTCGAGGCCCAACGCCCGATGGTGATCGCCCATCGCGGGTTTTCAGGGCGGGCACCCGAAAACACCTTGACCGCGGTTCGCTTGGCCATGGAGCTGGGCGCCGACATGGTAGAAGTCGACGTGACCTTAACCTCGGACGGCTTCGTCGTCGTTTTTCACGACGAAACCCTCGACCGCACCACCGATGGAGCGGGTGTCGTCCGCGAGAAAACGTTCTCAGAGATTCGAGCCCTCGACGCGGGTTCTTGGTATCACCGTCGCTTCGCCGGGGAACCCGTGCCGACTCTGGGCGAGGTGCTCGATCTGGTGAAAGGGCGCATCTTGATCAACGTCGAGATCAAACCCGAAGCCGTAGACGACGAGCCCAGAGGAGGCATCGCGGAGAAAGTGGCCGAAGAGGTGGGCCGTCGCGGCATGGAAAACGAAGTGATCGTGTCGTCATTCAATCCCAGGGTTTTGGCGCACCTTTACCACGGGGCCCCGGAGATCCGGACCGCCTCGCTTTATAACCGCGACCTCCACGGTCCACTCTTACCGTCCGAAATCACCGCGGCAGCCCAATCGTCGGCCTTCAACGTAAGTCAGATGTATCTGACTTCGTCCATGTTGGCCGACGCTCGCACCCACGACCTGCCGGTTTCGGTCTACACCGTGAATTGGACTTGGCGAATGAGATATCTGCTCAATCGGGGGGTCAACGCCATCTTCACCGATCGCCCCGACCGAATGTTGCGCTTGGTGGAGAAGCGAGCCCGAATAGCCAATCGGCGTTAAGTTCGAATCCAACCCGCGTGTTAAGGTTCGCGGTCTACATGGCGCCGGGGGCGATTCTGGGTCTTATCTCAAGAAATTTTGAAACCTCGCCCGAGTCGGCCCACATTTTTTCGGAGGCACCGAGATGAGTGAGGCGGAAATCGACTGGAACCGTTTATTCGAAGCTGCACGGGACGCGCGTCTGAAGGCCTATGCCCCCTATTCGACGTTTTGGGTCGGCGCAGCCCTATTGACCGACGGCGGAGAGATCGTGGTCGGATGCAATGTGGAGAACCGGTCCTACGGATTGTGCATCTGCGCCGAACGCACGGCCATCGCCACCGCAGTGGCTTCGGGCCAGCGGTCTTTTCGGGCCGTCGCCGTGGTGACGGACACTTCGCCGCCCGCCTCCCCTTGCGGCATGTGTCGCGAGACCCTGACCGAGTTCTGCGACGGTGAAACTCCCGTGCTGATGGCCAACCTGGACGGCGATCGGGTGATCAAACCCCTAAGCGCCTTGCACCCCGATCCTTTCCAGTGGCCGGAAAACATCCCCAAGGGCAGCTGAGCGTCGATCAGAGCCCCAAGCGGTGCGAAGGGGGACGCCTCAAGGCTTGCGTAGGGCCCTGCGCCTCCCCTATGCTCTCGCGGCCATGAGAGATCTCAAATCCCATCGTTTGCTCCACTACGCCTTCATGAAATTCGCGCGGGACTTCGATACCCGCTACACCATGCTGCTGAAGACCGGTCGGCTGGCCAAGTGGTACAGCCAAATCGGCAGCGAAGCGACCACCGTCGCCGCGGGCTTAGCCCTGGAAAAAGGCGACGTCCTATGCACCTTGCATCGAGACCTGGGGGCGATCCTCGCCTACTATCTCGACCCCGCCCGAGCCTTCCCCGGATTCGGATTCGGCGAGCCTGACGGTATTCGCCCGGACCCGGACGAGGTGCTATATCGCCTCGCCTGTCAATTGTTGGGGCGAGCCGACGGTTTTTCCAACGGTGTGGAGCGATCCTTCCACTACGGTTATTTCGATCCCGACCACGGCATCAACCACATCGGCATGATCAGCCACTTGGGCTCCATGATCCCGGTGGCTGCCGGAGCCGCCTACGCCCTCAAACAGGACGGCTCCGATCGCGTGGCGATCAATTTCATCGGTGATGGTGGCACCTCCACCGGCGACTTCCACGAAGGCCTCAACATGGCCGCGGTGTGGAAGCTGCCCCTGGTTCTGGTGATCCACAACAACCGCTACGCTTTCGCCACCCCGACCCGAGATCAATTCGCCTGCGAGCGCTTGTCCGACCGGGCTCTCGGTTACGGCATGGCCGGAGAAACCGTCGACGGTAACGATCCGATGGCCATGTCCGAAGCCATGGAAAAAGCCGTCAGCCGAGCCCGAGCGGGCCAGGGTCCGACCCTGATCGAGGCCATGCTCGGCCGAATGCGCGGCCACAGCGAGGGCGACGATTCTTTGAAAGTCGTTCCTAAGGAAGAGCTCGACGTCTACATGTCCGAGGATCCCGTGCCGACCTACGCCCGTCGGCTGTGGGAAAGCGGCGAGCTCCAGGGGGAAATCCAAGAAGGTTTGGAGGCTCGAATTTCAGAGCTGGTGGAAACCGCCTTGCAGCGAGCCTTGGAGAACCCTGCGCCCGACGACGAGGTGGCCATGCGACCGGCCCTGGTGCCCGTCGAGGTGGATCTCGCGGCCGACCAACGCCTAGACGAGGCTCTCGACCAGCCGCGGGAAGGGGAAGCTCTGACTTACGTCGAGGGCATTCATCGGGCTCTGTGGCGCGAAATGGAGGCGGACGATAAGACCTTCATCATGGGTCAAGACATTGCCGTTTTTGAGGGCGCCTTCCGGATCACGAAAGGCATGCACGAACGCTGGCCCGATCGGGTGCGCGATACCCCGATCGCCGAAAGCGGCACCCTCGGCATCGCCGCCGGCGCCGCCATGCTCGGTTATCGGCCGATCGTCGAGATGCAATTCGGCGACTTCATCACCTGCGGTTTCAACCAAACCGTCAACATGATCGCTAAAGTCTTTTATCGCTGGCAGCGTCCGTGCCCCCTGGTGATTCGCCTGCCCGCCGGTGGCGGCGTGGGAGCGGGGCCGTTCCACTCCCAAAACCCGGAAGCGTGGTTCACCCACACCGCCGGCCTCAAGGTGGTCTGCCCGGCCACCGCCGAAGACGCTCAGGCCCTCTTGCAGGCGGCGATCCGCGACCCCAATCCGGTCATTTTCTGCGAGCACAAATACCTTTATCGCCGGATCAAAACCGTGCTGCCCGAATCGAACGACGTGCCGGTCCTGGGCCGAGCGAAAGTCCGCCGTCAAGGCACGGATCTCACCTTCGTCACCTACGGCGCCCAGGTCTGGACCTGCTCGGAAGCGGCGGATCGATTGGCCGAAGAAGGCATCGAAGCCGAGGTGATCGATCTGCGCACCCTCGTGCCGTTCGACGAAGAAACCGTGCTCGCGTCGGTGCAAAAAACCGGCCGGGTCGTGATTGTGCACGAAGCCCAGCTGACCAGCGGATTCGGCGGTGAAATCGCCGCTCGAATCGCCGAGCGAGCCTTCTCCTGGCTCGACGCCCCGGTCAAACGAGTGGCCTACGAGGATCGACCGGTGCCCTACGCCAAAAACCTGGAACAGGTGCTCTTGCCGACCCTCGACAAGATTTTGGAAGCAGCCCGCGCCGTCGTCGAATACTGATTCGTCGCGAATACTGATCCAACGCGGGCGGGGCCGCTTCGACCACACCCAAAGACGTTTATTCGACTCGGATCGGACGGCGGGCAAAGGTGCCACGCACTCGATCGGAGGCGTAACGGATCTCGTAGGCACCCGGCTCGTCGGGCGCCGTCAGGGTGGTCGGGCTACCGTCGCGGGCGTAACCGTAGGAAAGGTAGGCGCCGTCCTTGGCTTCGACTTTGACGATCGTGATCCAATCTTGATCGTTGCCGGGACCGCTCCACCGCACTTCGAAGGTCGAGCCGGCGGCCACCGAAGCCGGAGCTTCGAGCACCACCTCCACCGGCACCAGCTCCACCACCACCGAAGCGAAGATGCCTTCTTCGTTTTCGCTTTGGTATCGCACCTCGAACTCCCCCACCTCGAGCGGCGCGCTCAAAGTAGCCGGTGAGCCGTCGCGGGTGTAGAAATACGACATGTAGGCCCCGGCCGGGGAACCCTTCTTGACGATAGTGAGGTAGTCGCCGGCGCCGTTGGGTCCTTGCCAGGGCACCTCAAAGACGGTCCCCGCTTGGATCTTGGTCGGCGGACTGACGGCAAATTTCACCGGCGTCACCTTCACCACCCGGCGAGCCGCCACGCCCGGCACTCGATCCGATTGATACCGCAGCTCGTAATCACCCGGTTTTAGCGGGGCCAGGAAGGTGAGCGGGTTGCCGTCCTTGACCCATTCCCAGTCTTTATAGGTTCCGTCTTTGGCGGTCGCCGGTACCAACGTGATGTAGTCCTGGGGGTTGGCCTCGCCACTCCAATGGACCTCGAATGAGGTAGACGCGGCCACCTCCTCCGGCGCTTTCAGAGTCGCTTCTCCCAAGGGCGGCACCCTATCGGCCACCGCCCGGCCGAGGGCCCCGGCCAGAGCTTTGGCGTCCGCCGCGTTTTCAAACGCGCCCAATTGCTTGAATACGCGAGCGTCATCGGGATCCAAATCAAAGCCGATGATGCGTAAATCAATGCCCTTCAAGCCCTCAATCGCCGCTCGTACGTCACCGCCGCAAGCTTCCTCACCATCTGTCACCAGGACGATCAGCTTGTCGGTGGCGTCGGCAGGAAAGTCTGCGGCCGCTTTCTCGAGCGACAGGGCGATCGGCGTCGAGCCGAGCGCTTGGGCGTCTTTGACCGCCGAGCGCAAAGCACTCCTGTCGACACCCTGCAAGGGCACCACTAAACGTGAGTCCTCACACGCCCCAGGCTCTCCGGCTTTCACCGATGCGCCGTAGATCCGCAGACCGACTTCCATGTTTTCCTCGGGCAAACCATCGATAAAACCGTCCAAGGCCTCCTTGGCGGCGGTGATGCGGAACCGGCCATCGTCGAGCCGATTCCACATGGATCCAGAGGCGTCCAAGATCAGCTCCACGTGGGAGCCGGCCAATATCGGGGTCGCCCAAAGGAAGCTAGTGCTCAGCAGGAACGAGACGGCGACAAATCGCAGGAGGGTCGAAGGCATGCTGCTTTATCTCCAAAGAAGTGAGGGAATCGAAGGCAGGCGGTCACGTTGGAAGCCATATCTTTTCAAGTGCGATGTGCTCTTTTCGGCGCACAGCCACAACTCGCTTCTTTATTACACGGATTCAAGTCGGCGGATGGGACATCTCTTTCCAGGGTCCGATGGATAGATGGGTTGATGGATAGATGGGTTGATGGATAGATGGGTTAACGCCGCAGACGCTTCATCGTAAAATTACGATCATGGATAAAGGCCCACCTCAGCCCGGCAACTGCAGGTCCACCTGCGGTCCCGAAAACGAACTGCCGCCCGACGGGTGGAATTAGTGCTGCCGAAAACCGGGGTTTGCTCGACGGAGTCGGTGCTCGGGCCGGCAATCATCAGCTGTTGTGGTGTTGGCTGAAGCCGAACCTAGACGCCTAAGCGCTTCCAAGAACACTCCTCTTTGCGGCTAAACTGAGACGGTGAGTTCTTCGCCAAACCCAATTCAGACGCTCCGGAACGAGGGAACTGCCCTGTGGAACGAGCTGCGTGCTTCGACCGCCCGGCGCCGGGCCACGGTCGTGGTGCTGCTCGCCGCCACCCTTTGGTTCGGCGTTCATGCCCTGCACGACAGCTTGTGGGCCTACCGCTACTGGAAAGTGGATCCTTGGGCCCTCGAAAGCCCCGTCCAATGGCCGGTGGTCGGTCGTCACGCTCAAGCCTTGGGCCATCTGCCCGCCGAGCTGCCGTGCTTGCGGGCCGGAGATCGAGTGGCGGTCCAAGGTCCCCCTGAATGGCTGGGTCAGGAGCATTACGTGTTCATGTGGCTCGCCTTCAGCCTGCCCGAGCAGGACGTGATTCCAGTGGTCGAACCCCAGGATCTCGACCAGGCGGACTTGCTGCTTTCCTTCTTCGCCGACGGACCGACTCCATCGCCCCCTCCGGGTTGGGTGGAGGCTTGTAAAACCGACCGGGCAATTGTCTTTCACCGCCACGAGGGCTCGGGGGGCAGCCGGCCATGAGCTTCGCCCGTCGAGTCACCCACTCCACAACCCTGGCCTTGGTGCTCTGGTGCCTGGTGCTTTGGCTGCTCGATGCCTTGGACATCACTTGGTCGCGACCGACCCTTTTCGGCGCGGCCCTATTCTGCGGTTTCGGCTTGTGGCTGGAACACCGAGCCTCAAACCCGCCCCGGGAAAAACTCGGGGCAAGACCCGGGGAAAAACTCGGGCTTCAGCCCGTGGCTGAAGCGTTGATCTGCTCCAATTTGGTGGCGATTTTCTCGTTGGCGACTTTCCTCGGTTGGAATGTGATGTCCGACTACGTTTTCCATTGGGGTCTCAAAGCCAAACACTTCGCGCTCGCCGGCGGGCTCGATTACGAATTTCTCGCCCAACCGTGGAATGCCCACACCCACCCCGACTATCCGAATCTGGTGCCGACCCTCTATGCCTCGTCCTTCATCTGGACCGGCGAACATAGTTGGTGGACGGTGGCTTGGCTGCCGGTGGTCGGTTTTGTGTTGCTGTTGCTCGCGTGTCGGGAGCTGGCGGGCCGGGTGATCCCTTCGGCGATCGAAAGCGTCTTGGCCATGACCCTCGTCGGTTGCGCTTGCCTGAGCTTTGCCGTCGGACCCATGATCGCCGGGGGCGCCGACTTCTTGATCGCTTTTGCGATCACCATGGGCGTGGCTATTTTGGCCCGGCCTTTGGATGCCGTCTCCGACCGGGAGGTCGCTTGGATTGCGGCCCTCGCTGCGGCCGGGAAGATCGAAGGGATCGTGGTGGCGGCTTCGCTCATCGCCCTGCATCTCGGTCGACGCTTCGCCCAACGACCCACCCTTTCCCAGGGGCTGGCCACTTTCGTCCGCAGCCTTTGGCCGTCCGCGATTGTAATCGCTTTTTGGCTAGGGTCAGTGCTTGCCCACGGGCTGTTCCTGGAAAGCAATACCGGCGGATTGGATCCGGCTCGCTTACAAACCGTGCTCGCCGGATTGGCGGCCGCGCTGGTCGATCCGAGATGGCACGGCTTACCCTTCGTGCTGCCGGCCCTGCCGTTGTTGCTGCTGATTCGCTCCGACTTGCGCTTGGCCGCGACCCTGCCGGCCCTACAAGGCCTTTTTTATCTCTATGCCTACCTATCCGGACCGGTGGACACCGAGCTGTGGATCCAAACCAGCGCGTCCCGCCTCTTCTTCCACCTCTTGCCCGCGGTCACCCTTCTCGGCATCGGTTGGTGGGTGCGAGCCCCCGAGACCGATTCAACCCATGAGGTCGAGCTTTTTAGCGTAGTACCGGAATGAGCGGAAGGTCATCTTGAGCAGCTCGGCCGCTTGGGTTTGCACGCCGCCGGTTCGTTCGAGGGCCTGTTGCATCAGCTGACGGCGGATCTCGTCTAAATGCCCTTCGAGATCCAGGCCATCGTCCGGCAATAAAATCGGCTCTGGAGCCTCTGCCACGTGGCTCAGCACTTGCGCCGGCAGGTCGCGGGTGGTGAGTCGATGCTCGATCGCCAGGGCCAGCGCTCGCTCGATAGTGTTTTCCAGCTCACGCACGTTACCGGGCCAATCGTAATGCTCCAGAGCCCGCAAAGCCTCAACGGAAATGGGCTTCGGCTCAACCAAGCCCATGGCCGCCGAATACTTCTTGATGAAAAACTCCACCAACAGGGGAATATCCTCCCGCCGTTGGCGCAAGGGTGGAAGATTCACCGGAATCACGTTCACCCGATAGTAGAGATCCTCGCGAAAATCGCCGCTTTCGATCAGCTCCGCCAAATCGCGGTTGGTCGCCGCGATAATACGCACGTCCACCGACTCTTCCCGGCTGCCACCTACCCGACGAATACGACGATCCTGGAGGGCTCGCAACAGCTTGACCTGCATGGTCGACGTCATCTCGCCAATCTCGTCGAGGAAGAGGGTGCCTTGATCGGCCTCTTGGAAAAGTCCCTTTTTCTCGCGCACTGCGCCGGTGAAAGCTCCCCTTTCGTGACCAAAGAGTTCGCTCTCCAATAGGTTTTCGGGCATGGCTCCGCAATTGATCGACAGGAAGCGATGATTCGCCCTGGGGCTGGAATGGTGCACGGCCCGGGCAATCAGCTCCTTACCGGTTCCGGATTCTCCCTGCAACAAAACCGTTGAGTTGGTCTTGGCTACCCGTTCGATGAGCGAAAAGATCTCCTGCATCTTCGGGCTTCGGCCGATGATGTTGGAGAATTGATATTTCTGCTCCAGCTGACGACGGAGGTAGACATTTTCTTCTTCGAGGCCGGTCTTCTCCAGCGCGCCGTGGGATAGGACCTTCAGCTCGTCGACATCGAAAGGTTTGGAGATGTAGTTGTAGGCACCGAGCTTCATGGCCTCGATCGCCGACTTCGACGACGCGTAGGCGGTCATCATGATCACCGCGCTGTGCGGCGACTGCTCTTTGATTTGCTTCAGCAGATCGAGGCCGTTGCCGTCGGGCATCAGGATGTCGCACAACACCAGGTCAAAGCTCTTGTCGTCAATGCTTTCACGGGCCGAGGTCACCGAGTCGGCCGAGGTCACCAAGAACCCTTCTTCTTCAAATAGCAAACGCAGGAATTCAACCATGCTTTGCTCGTCGTCCACTATCAGCACGCTCGATCTCAAGATGCGATCTCCTTAGCGACAGCTTTCGTTCCCGCAGTTTCGACCGAAGGCTCCATCTGCAACCCGATCGTCCGCGCCGGCCCCTCGGACGTTTCTTCTCGGTCGGCATTCTTCTCCGACGGATCCTGCCACAGGACCACCGAACGCACAGACGAGTCCGGAGGCTCCACCGGCAGGTCGACCGTGATCACCGTTCCGCGCCCCAGGCGACTGTCGACTTCAATATTGCCCCCGTGCTCCTCGACGATCCGATAAACGATCGCCATACCCAATCCCGTACCGGCGCCGAAGAAGGACTTGAAGGGCTGAAATAGTTCCGTCCGCTCTTTTTCGGACATGCCTTTGCCGGTGTCGCAGAATTGGACCTTATACCTACCCTCTTCGAGACGCCCGACTAGATCTAAGCGCCCACCCTCGGGCATAGCTTGCAGGGCATTGCGCGCCAAATTCCAGAAAAGCTGGCTGATTTGATCGAGGTCCGCGTAGATGACCGCCGCTTGCGGCTGTAGGTCCAGGTGGATCTCGTGGCTCGTCAAGACTTCATCGCTGTTGCGCAAGAGCTTGACGTCGTCGGCCAACAGCCGGGCCACGTCTATCTCCTGGGGCCGTCGCTGCCGGGGACGGGCAAATTGCAGGAAAGCCTTGACGGTTCTATCCAAGCGTTGGCTTTCTTTGAGGGTAATGCCCAGCAGCTTGCTCTGGGCCGAGCCGTCCTTCACCGAGCGCGACAGCATTTGCACCGATCCCGAGATCGCCGCCAATGGATTGCCTACCTCGTGGGCGAGACCGGCCGCCATCTGCCCCAACGCGGCCATTCGATCCTGGATCCGCACCCGCTCCTGAAGCTGTCGCCACTCGGTCAGATCTTGAAAAATCAAGATATAACCCCGGTGCTGGCCTTGTCCGTCCTTGAGGTCCGAGAGGGTAAAGCCAACATGAACCTGTCCCTCACCCTCTTCCAGATGAAGCTCTCCACGCACCACGCCACGCAGACATTCCTGGGTAAATCGATCCCAAGCCCGGCGCTCGAAAAGACCGGACGCTTCAATGTGGAAACCGATCAAATCCTGGGCCGATCGCCCTAGAATTTTCTCGCCCGAACGATTGATGCTGGTGGTGATACCCGACAAATCCGTCACCGCCAGGCCGCTCGAAATGCTTTGGATCACATCGCGATGCAGAACCTTCAAATAGGCCAAGTCGAGGGCGCTTTTTTGCAGCTCTCGCTCGAGGGCCTGGTCGCGGGCCAAATAGGCGGTGAAGAACGCCACCGCGAGGAACCCGATCCAATGGATGGAAAGGGTGTAGACCATCGGCACCCCGCTGACGGCGTCGAGACTGGGGGGCTCCAGACCGAGCATCAGCTTTTCGAGCAGGGTGGTGCGGGTCGGCTCACCGCTGATGGCGTCAATGGGCGGAAGGGCGGCAAAGGGCCCACCTTCAGCCCAAAAATCCCGCAGAGCCGTAGATTGATGGGCAGAAACCACAGCACCATAGAGAAAAGCAGCCACCGCGGCGATGATCAAACCGGCTTGGCGACGTAAGAGGAACGAACCGACACCGATGACGACGAAATAGAGAATCGACAAATTCGCGGTCAAGCGACCGAATTTGTAGATCATCAGGGTGATCAGCAGCAGATCTCCCACCAACTGAATATAGGCATGGGCCACCGCGCGATTCTTCAACAACCGCATGAGCCCGGCATAAACCAAGGTCTGCAGAGAAACCAAGGCCACCAGGAGCTGCAACATATTGTCGAAGGGACGATGGGACTGGCGGGCCACCGTTTCCGCTTCGACGGTGTCGGGCAGCGGATCGAAGACCAGCTCCCACACCGCGTAGGCGAAGCTCGACAGCCCGTCGGAGCCCTGTCCGTCTTCGCTCACGGGGCCGAGCAAGTAGGGCAGCAGAACGCTGAGCACCACCAGCACTCGGATCGCCATCAACGAGAGCAGCTTATTGTTCAGCTCTTGCATCGGTAGCAGTCTATCGCCAAAGCTCACCCAAAAAATGCGAAAAGGGCGCGTGGTCGCCCACACGCCCTTGGCGAGATCTTGTCCAAGAATGCGGTCCCGTCGGTGGCCCCGTCCGTCGGACAGATCAGCCGATCTGGGTCAAGATCGAGAACATCGGCAAGTACATCGCGACGACGATGGTACCGATGACCACACCCAAGAAAACGATCATGATCGGCTCGATGAGCTTCATCAGGCCGTTCACCGCGGTATCGACCTCGTCTTCGTAGAAATCGGCGATTTTTGACAGCATCGCGTCCAACGCACCGGTCTGCTCGCCGACGGAGATCATTTGACAGACCATCGATGGGAAAACCTTGGTTTCGGAGAGGGGCTGGGAGATGGTCTTTCCTTCTTCCACACTCTTGCGCACGCTCATGATCGCGTCTTCGATGATGGCGTTGCCCGAGGTGCGCGCGGTGATTTCGAGACCGTCGAGAATCGGTACACCGGAAGAGGTCAGGGTCGCCAAAGTCCGGCAAAAACGGGCGATGGCGATTTTGCGCATCAACATACCGAGCACCGGAATCGCCAATACCGCCCGATCGAGCACCCGGGCCCCTCGGTAGGTCTTATGCCATTCGCGCAGGGCGACGATGATGAAAGCGATCAGGGCTCCCACCCACAGGGCATAGGACTGCAAAATATCGCTGGCCGTGACCACCATTCGGGTCAGCCACGGCAGCTGAGCGCCCATGGAGGCGAACATCTGGGCGAATACCGGGATCACCTTGAGCAGAATTACCGCCACCACACCCATGGCGATGACGATCACCGCGACCGGATACGTCATGGCGCTCTTGACCTGATTCTTCAACTTCACCGATTTTTCGATGTAGGTCGAAAGGCGCTGCAAGATGATGTCGAGAATACCGCCGGCCTCGCCCGCGGCAATCATGTTGACGTAGAGATTGTCGAAGGCTGCGGAATGCCGGCGCATGGCTTCCGCCAAAGAGGTACCGCCCTCGACGTCGGACCGCACGTCGTCGATGATCTTTTTGAAGACCTTGTGATCTTCCTGGCCGCCCAAGATCTCGAGGCATTGGACCAGCGGCAGACCGGCGTCGAGCATGACCGAAAATTGACGGGTGAAAATCGACAACTTCTTGGCCGGCACGTTGCCGCCGATTTTCGGCATCAATCGGATGCGCCGCTCGGCTTCTCTCAGATTGACGACCTGAATATTTTGACGCTTGAGGATCGCGGCGGCCGCGTCACGGTTCTCTGCGGAAAGCACGCCCTCTTCCATCGAACCTCTACCGTTGCGACCTTTCCATGCGAAATTGGGCACAGCTTACCTCCTTGCGGAATTCTGACCGACGCTGGGATTGAGCGATTGTGGGCCGCGAGAAATGATCTCCTGCAGCTCGTCGGGCAGCTGGGATCGAGCCATCGCGATTTGTAGGGTGATCAAGCGCTTGAAATAGAGATTGGCCAGACTTTGGTTGAACGTCTGCATGCCGTATTTCGATTGGCCCGTCTGCATCATGCCGTAAATTTGGTGGACCTTATCCTCGCGAATCAGGTTGCGAATACCCGAGTTGGGAACCAGGATCTCCATCGCCAGGGCCCGCCCCTTGCCGTTGATTCGAGGTAACAAGGATTGACAAACGATGCCTTCGAGCACCAACGACATTTGGGCCCGGACCTGGCTTTGTTGGTGGGCCGGGAAGACGTCGATCACACGATTGATGGTCTGGGCCGCCGAGTTCGTGTGCAAAGTGCCGAAGGTCAGGTGACCGGTTTCGGCGATTCGCAAAGCCGATTCCACGGTCTCGAGATCACGCATCTCACCGATCAGCACCACGTCGGGGTCCTGACGCAGGGCGGCACGGAGCGCGGCGGTGAAGCTGTGGGTGTCGGCGTTCAGCTCTCGCTGATTGACCAAACACCCCTGGTGTTGGTGGAGGTATTCCACCGGATCCTCGATCGTCAGGATGTGCTCGTTGCGCTCCCGATTGATCTTGTCGACCATGGCCGCGAGGGTGGTCGACTTGCCCGAGCCGGTGGGCCCGGTGACCAACACCAATCCGCGAGGTTTATCGCAGATCTTTTCCAACACCGTGGGCAGCCCGAGTTCCCTGAAGGTCTTGATCTCGTACGGGATGGTTCTAAAGACCGCCGCGACCGCTCCCCTCTGATGGAAAATATTGCCGCGAAAACGCGACAAACCTTTGATACCAAAGGAGAAATCCAGCTCCAGGTCTTCTTCCAGACGGTGCTTTTGGATGTCCGTGAGGATGGAATAGGCGATCTGCTTGGTATCGGTGGGGGTGAGCGGCGGCAGATTCAACGGCCGCAGACGCCCGTCCACTCGGATTTGAGGCGCGGTATTGGTGGTGATGTGGAGATCGGATCCCCCCTGCTCCACCATGGTTTTCAGTAGCGCATTCAGAGTCGGCGGCACGCTTCGAGCCTCCTGATTCGTAAGACACCCGCTAGCTTATCGCTAACCGTCTATGGGTGAAAAGCGGCTTCTTTGAGACCTAACCATAGCAGATCTAGACCACTCCTCTGGCAGCGGACGGCAAATTCCGACCCCGGGCCCGGCCTACGCGGCCGGCATAAAGGGGTAGCCTGCGGTATCTTACGAGCGATGAGTGAAACGGACTTCCACGAAGAAGAAGAGGTCGGCAAGGTCTACGACCGCGCCCTGATGCGACGGCTGCTGTCGTACGTCAGGCCCTACCGACTGATGGCGGCCGCGGCCGTGGCTTTGATCCTGGTCAGCTCCCTCCTACAGCTGATCGGCCCTCTGCTGACCGCCTTGACCCTCGATCTATTCGTCGAGCCCACGGACGGATCTCCGTCGCGTTCGGTGATCACCCGCTGGGCGTCGGAGTGGATGGCCGCCAACGCCTACAACCCGAGGCCGGAAGACGGCATTCTGCTGGCCGCCGGCGTTTTTGCCCTGTCGATGATCTTGTCCTTCGTAGTCCTTTACGCCCAGGGTTATGTGATGAACATGATGGGCCAGCTGATCATGTACGACCTGCGTCGCCAGGTTTTCGATCGGCTGCAGCGCCTCAGCGTTTCCTACTTTGACCATCGGCCCGTGGGCAGGCTCGTAACCCGCGCCACCAACGACATCGCCAGCCTGAACGAAATCTTCACCTCCGGTTTGGTGGCGATTTTCGGCGACATCATGTTGCTCGGCGGCATCGTCGCCGTGCTCTTCGCCCTCGATTGGCGGCTCGCCCTGGTGACCTTCTCTGTGCTGCCCCTGCTGCTCTTGCTGACCCTTTGGTTCAAAAAGAAGGCTCGGGCCATGTACCGGCAAATCCGGACTCGCTTGGCGCGCATCAACGCCTTCTTACAAGAGCGCCTGGGCGGCATGTCCGTCGTGCAACTCTTTGGTCGTCAGAAGGACGGTCTCGAGGAATTCGAGAAGATCAACGACGAATACCGGGCGATCCACGTCAAAACCATCATCTACTACGCCTTCTACTTCCCCACCGTCGAGCTGATCACCGCCCTCGGCTTGGCCCTGATCATCTGGTACGGCGGCGGGCAGATTCTCTCCGGTGTCATGACCCTCGGGGCTTTGGTGGCCTTTCTTCAATACTCCCAACGCTTCTACCAGCCCCTCTCGGACCTGTCCGACAAATACAACATCTTGCAAGGGGCCATGGCCAGCGCCGAGCGAATCTTCGAGCTGATCGACTCCGACATCGAAATCGAAAGCCCGGAAAACGCCCATCGCGCCGAGCAGCTGCGGGGCGCGGTGGAATTTAAAAACGTGGAGTTTTCCTACCTGCCGGACGAGCCCGTCTTGCGCGGGCTGTCGTTCCGCATCGAGCCGGGAGAAACCGTCGCCGTGGTCGGTCATACGGGGGCCGGCAAGAGCACCCTCGCCAGTCTCTTGCTGCGCTTCTACGACGTCGACGCCGGCAAGGTGACCATCGACGGCGTCGATGTGCGTCAGTGGGACCTGGACCATCTGCGCGGCGGCATCGCCATGGTCTTGCAGGACGTCTTCCTCTTTGCCGGTGATCTCGCCGAAAACATCCGCTTGGGACGCGACGAGCTGGACGACGAAACCGTGCGTCGCGCCGCCCGTGAGGTCCATGCCCTCGACTTCATCGAGAGCCTGCCGGAGGGTTTCCAAACCCAGGTCAAGGAGAGGGGCGTCGGCCTTTCCGTGGGCCAAAAACAGCTCATCGCCTTCGCCCGTGCGCTCGCCTTTGATCCGCAAATCTTGATCCTCGACGAAGCCACCGCATCGATCGACACGGAAACCGAGCAACACATTCAGGCCGCTTTGGATCGATTGTTGGACCACCGCACGAGCCTGATCATCGCCCACCGCCTGTCGACCATCCGCAAGGCGGATCGCATCTTGGTCTTACATCGCGGCGAGCTGAGGGAGCAGGGCACCCATCAAGAGCTGCTGAGCCGCGACGGCCTCTACCGCAAGCTTTATGAGCTCCAGCTCGAACAGGAATCCACGGTCTCGGAAGCTACGGTCTCGGAAGCTACGGTCGCCGATACTCCGGAACCGGTGACCGCGGGCGAAGCTTGAACCATTTGATCAGCCACGTGGCCGTTTTGGGCCTGATGGCCGCAGTCGTTTACGGCAGCGGTTGGGCCTTCGAAAAACGTCTAAGCCCGGCAAGGCGAGCCGGCAGCGACCTGACCCTCACCACCCGATGGATCCTCGGGTTGGCGTGGTGGACCGTCGGCCTCTTCGTGCTGGCGACGGTCGGCGCGTTATCCGGGGTTGGCCTCGCCGTTTGGACCGCGATCACCGGCATCTCGGCCTGGGCGAGCACTTCTCGCACGACCATCCCTCGCCCGGCCTCTCCGCTGACGGGGGGACCGCCGACGGGGGGCCGATCTCGAACCCAAGTCATAGGGATCGTCCTAGGGCTAGGCCTCGCCGTCCTGCCCCTGCTGTTGATCGCTTTGGGACCCACCCGCTCCTGGGACGCGGAGGTCTACCACCTCTCGATCCCCAAGCTTTACGTGGAAAACGGCGGATTTCGAAACGTCGACATGAGCGTCTACTCCCATTGGCCCTTGGGCACGGAACTCGTTTTCGCCGCCGCCTTGATCCTGCAAGACTTCATCACCGCCAAGTTGGTGCATTTCGGTTTCGGGCTGCTGATCTTGATGACCCTTTTCGAAAGCTCTAACCGTCTGACCCGGGGACGATGGATCGCCGCCTCCACCGCCGCTTTGCTTTTTTTGGCCAACGACGTGGTCTTATTCGAAATGCGTTCGGCCTATGTGGACTTGGCCTTCACCTTTTATACTTTGGCCGCTTTCCTCTTGCTCTGCCGGGCCGCCGACAGCGAATCGCGCCCCGACAGCGCGCGGTTCTTGGGCCTAGCGGGATTGGCGGCGGCCTTGCTCGCTTCCACCAAAATCACGGGAATTGTGACCGCCGGCCTGTTGGCGGTGATCTTCCTACCCCGACTGATCCGTGACTCCGGGTTATACGGCCTGCGAATGGGCTTTCGGCCCCTGCTGCTGCGCTACGCCCTACCGGCGACCGCCGGCCTCTTGCCGTGGTCGGTGAAGTCGGCGGTTTTGACCGGCAACCCCTTCTACCCCATGTTCTGGTCGACCTTCGGCGGACCGGATTGGAGCCCGAGCCTCGCCCGCAGTTTCGCCGCTTGGCAGCAGGGCATCGGCATGGGACGCGAGCCCATCGACTATCTGCTCCTATTGCCCAGGCTGATCCTCTTCGGCGACCACGGTTACGACACCTTCGACGGTAAGATTGGCGGTTATTGGATCCTGATCTTGCCCTTGGTGCTCGTCGGCTGCCGGCGTCTGTGGACGCTTCGGGAGACCGTCACGTCCAGAGTCGACACGTCCAGAGCCAACACCTCCAGAGCCCTCGGAGTCGCCGCCCTGCTCTTCGCCTTTTGGGCGCTGTCGTCCCAGCAAATGAGATTCCTGATCCCGGCATTGGCCCTGGTCTGCTGGGCCGCGGGCAGCTTGGTCGATCAGCTGCCCCGCAAGGTCCGATGGTTGGCTCCTATTTTGAGTGCCATGTTGTTGTTCCGGGCCACGGACTACCCGCGCCTAGTCCAAACCAGCCTTCGATACGTCCAAATCTTCGCCTCGGGATCCTTCGACCCCTCGCTAGCGGAACCGGCCGTGACGAAAGCCGTCCACCAGCTGCCGGCCGAGGCCAAAATCCTGCTGCTGCAAACCAACCACCGCTTCGCTATTTCCCGCGAAGTCTTGGCGGACAGCTTCTTCGAAGCCTCCCAAATCGTCGACTGGTTAGAGGATTGCCGCAGCACCCAAGAAATCGCCGATCGCCTGCGAGCCCGAGGAGTCACCCACGTGCTCCTGAGCTTGGGCCCGCCGCGGGTCTCCTACCCCGACCTCCTCTTTCAAACGCTCCAAAATCCAGCCCACGCCCAACCGATCTATCGCGACGAGCGATTCTTGCTGTTGGAGCTTCGGTAACCTTAGCGGGCTATGCCCGCAAACCTCCGGATGTAGGGGCGGGGCTTGCCCCCGCCCGGGCGAGGCGAA
>CBDUGP010000061.1:0-55835 GCA_965366625.1 uncultured bacterium | reverse complement strand
AAATCGAAGCGTTCGCCTGCTTGACTTGACCTGATTTCGGTATCGTCATCTCAATGGCTGGGGTAGTACGGCTTCCGGGGTGCGTTTCCCAGGCGTTTACACAAAAAGCGACGCGATCAAATCCACATCGTCGAGCCCGGGTCGACGAGCACGAGCGAGCCAAGCCTCCGACGGCAACAACAGAAACCGCACATCCTCGGCCTCGGGCACCGTCGGCTCCAAATGAAGCAAGGCAGGATCGTAAGCGACCGTGACCTGCCCGGCCGGTCCCGAAAAGCTCCGCCACCCATACCGCGAGCTCTTGGGAATGCGGATCTCGTCACCGAACGAGCGAGCCTTGAACCCGCCGCGCAAATTGGCGACGAAAGGCTCCAACGTCGTCGTCGGGCCACCGCAGGCGATCCACCAAGGCAGCACCTCACCGAAGCCCCTCCAGACGAAGTCCCGGCGGCTCAAAAGCGCCAAGAGCCGAGCGGAGAACCGCCGGCTCTTGCGTCGTCTGGAACGGGTATTCCGTTCGATCGTGATGTCTCGCATCGAGTGCCCCCTGGGCCGCGTCCGTCGCGGCCCTCACCCGATTCGGAAAATCTTTCTTGTCTTGGATCGGGTTTCCTCGGTCGCTCGTCGCTGAAGGCGGGACGGATCGTCGAGGGGGTGGATCCTCGACGGGAACCGTCGGGCCGGGAAGTACGAAATTTACCGCCACAGAATCTCGACACTCCGAGCGGTGCTTTTTATGTTGTCTCCGGAAAAATATTTTCTTCCGGATCGGCTCCGAGCCCGAGTTGCACCGCCGTCCGTGGAGGAGTAGGATTCCGACATGCACCGATCCTCGGCCGGCTTCCGCGAATCTCGGCTCGTTGCGCCGCCCAAGCGGCGAAAAACGTCGGAAGTGCTTGTATTTCAAGGGTTTGTGGGGACTTTACCGAACGGAGGTGATGCCGAGATCCCCGGAAGGTTGCTTAACTACAGGCAAACAAAAGAGTTGCGGTTTTGCCGATCGACCGAAAACAGGCACTTTCGGGCCCGTCGAGACCGGTTTTTCGGAGATCCCCGGAAACGTGGCTGTAAGTGCTTTGGGTTCAGTGGGCTGCAGAGGGCGCTGTGCGAATGAGAAAGGCCGTTTAGGGCATTGAGACTCTACCAGTACCGGACGTTTGCCCAAAAGCTGTACCCCTCGAGTGCGAATGAGAAAGGCCGTTTAGGGCATTGAGACTTCTTGCGAATCGAAGCTACGGTCATGGTTTTCTCCTTGGGTGCGAATGAGAAAGGCCGTTTAGGGCATTGAGACTTTCTCCCCAACAACAACCTCAACAGATCTGCCTCATTAAGTGCGAATGAGAAAGGCCGTTTAGGGCATTGAGACTTTCTTCCTTGTTCGGCTAAAAGATCTTGCAAACGCATGCCGTGTGCGAATGAGAAAGGTCGTTTAGGGCATTGAGGCTTCTCGAAAACTTCGCTCGGTTCCAGACCGGTGACTTCCGTGCGAATGAGAAAGGCCGTTTAGGGCATTGAGACTTCTTGAGCTCGAACTCGACAATGTTTTGTCCTTCGACAAGGTGCGAATGAGAAAGGCCGTTTAGGGCATTGAGACTTTCTTCTTGTAACCCGCACCCAGGGCGTTTTCGATCTGCGTGCGAATGAGAAAGGCCGTTTAGGGCATTGAGACTCAGGTTTGACGTATGGGCGCAATATTGCAACACCGTTAGTGCGAATGAGAAAGGCCGTTTAAGGGCATTGAGACTTCTCCAATACAAATTGAATGTCGTGGTCTCCAGGCTTAGCGTGCGACTGAGAAAGGCCGTTTAGGGCATTGAGACTTTCTGGATCTCGAGCATGGAGCCTAAGCTCTTCAGGGGTGCGACTGAGAAAGGCCGTTTAGGGCATTGAGACTTCTCTGCACTGAGTACACCGGCAACCATGACACCAGGACGTGCGACTGAGAAAGGCCGTTTAGGGCATTGAGACTTCACAAGACACCTGTGCATACAGCCTGGGTAATCGGTGTGCGACTGAGAAAGGCCGTTTAGGGCATTGAGACTTCTCAGTCGGTTCGAGTTCTACTACTCCTTCTGGCAAGTGTCGTCTCGGGAGGATGGAGTATGGGCCTATGAGGCTCGCCATGTAGCCCGGAGAGATGCAGGGCAGCCCCGTCAGGGGCAAGACAAATGGTATCCTCGGAATTCATTCCGTGGCGCCTAGAGCGTGGCGGGTTCCTGTTATCTTGGTCCCCTTCTGCACTCGGCCGCGACAACGGGCCTGACGGCGGCGGAGAAGATCGGGTCGACCCCCATGGCTTTCTTGCACCGATGGTGAACGGCGTCGACCTGGGGCCTGAAGATGTTGACCCTACTGGCACCGTTGCCACGGTCGATCGAGAATTCGCCGTCGGCAGTGGACGCATCGACTTGATGGTCCGCTGGCCCGTGCCGGGCCGACAGCCCCAGCGGTTCGCCGTCGAGCTCAAAGTCCGTCGCGACAAGGCAGGCGATCCCCTGCAAGCCGGTCTGCGGCAGCTCTCCGACTACTCGGACCGCCTCGGGCTCGACACCGGCACGCTGATCCTTTTCGATTTACGAACCGACGCTCCGCCCATGGATGAGCGTGGCTCCCTGGAGCCCATGGAGCACGGCGGGCGGACGTTGACGGTGTTGAGGCTGTGAGCCTGCCGTTTTCGGCCCAGCTATAACTAAAGTTGATCCGCCGCCGACTCGCCACACCGGCCGATCCCACCGCCTGGGATAAGATCCACCCATGGCGCGACGCTTCTTCAACACCGCCGGCCCGTGTCGACCCGAGCTGCACTACATGCTGCCCGCCGAGCAACGCGTGGTGGGTCTACGACGCCTGATCGACGATCAGTCCTACTTCGTCGTGCACGCTCCTCGGCAGGTGGGCAAGACCACCTCGTTGCGGGCCCTGGCCGAGGCGCTGACCGCCGAGGCCCGGTACGCCGCCCTGCACACCAGCTGTGAGATGGGCCAGAAGACGGTTCCCGACTTGGATGGATCGATTCAAGCGATTCTGGAGGGGTTGACGACCTTCGCCCGCCGGGCCTTGGATCCCGAGCTCAGGCCGCCGGAAGCCGACCGCCACACCGTTCCCGAAGCCCGTCTCTTCGACCTGCTCACTCGCTGGGCGGAGCAGTCTCCCCGACCGGTGGTGTTGTTCCTGGACGAGATCGACGCGCTCTACGACGACGCCTTGATCTCCGTGCTGCGACAGCTGCGCCACGGCTTTCAGAATCGTCCCAAGAATTTTCCCCAGTCGATCGCCCTGATCGGCCTGCGGGACGTGCGGGATTACAAAATCATAGCCCGCGGGGAGCACGAGACCCTCGGTACGGCTTCGCCCTTCAACATCAAGAGCGACTCCCTGCGCCTGCCGAGCTTCACCGCCGAAGAGGTCGCCGCCCTCTTGGAGCAGCACACCGAAGACACCGGCCAAGCGTTTGCCGTCGACACCAAAGCCGCCACCTACGAGCTCGCCCGGGGCCAACCCTGGTTGTTCAACGCCCTGGCCCGCCAGCTGATCGATACGGTGGTGCCGGACCGAAGCCGCGAGATCACCACAGATCATCTGCTGGTGGCCAAAGAGATCCTGATTCGGCGTCGCGACACCCACATCGACTCTCTGCTCGACCGATTGCGCGAAAAGCGGGTCCGAAGCGTTTTGGAACCTATTTTGGCGGGCGAGCTGCCTGAGGACGAGGTGCTCAACGACGATGTTGAATTCGTCAAAGATTTAGGTTTGGTGGCGCTGGGGGAGACCGCCGAGAATTTCGTGCCCATGCGCCGAGCCGCCTACGTCGGAGAGGCGCGAAATCGATTCCGCCGAGAGGGTATTCGAGGAGGAAGAATGAATTTCACATTCGAGCGGAAGATCGATGGACACTGATTCCGGCAAGAACCGCCGAGCGCAGCCGGCCATCGCCCTGGCGATACTTTTGGTCTTCTATCTCGTGGGCTTTCAACCGACGCAGGCCCAAGAGCTCATTTTTGCCGACGGCTTCGAGTCGGGAGACCTTTGCCGGTGGGGACCGGCACCGGATTGTCCACCCCAATTCGCCGGCCTCATCCTGGCCGCGGCCACCGATGACGACGAGCTCACCCTTCGGTGGCTCGAAGCTACGGAAGACGTCACCCCACCCGGCGAGATGACTTATTTGGTGTATGTGGATCAGCAGCCGTCGTTCACCCCGACTGCGGACAATCTCATCGCGACCCTGGGAGGTAGCTTGCAGTTGGTGGCGAAGGGATTCGACCCGGGCACGACGTATTACGCTCTCGCCGTCGCCCGTGACGGTGCCGGGCAGACGAGCCCGGGCCGCCGATATCTCCAGGTGTCGACTCCGCAATTCCCGACCATTACCTCAGCCGACGTGCCCCTCGAGTGGACCGAGGAGCTCGGGCTCGGGCTGCCTTTGGTCGTCGAGCCGCAGAGATTGGTATTTCAGAATGGCGAGGGCGTCGAAGTGCCCACCGTCGGTGGTGTGTTGGTCGGTGCCTTCTCGGCCGATGGAGACGGCTTCGCTCGCTCGGTCACCTCCGTGGCGACCACCAACGAGCAGGTGGAGGTTTTCACCTCGGAAACCTCGTTGGACGAAGTGGTCGACCAATACGATTTCGCGGCCGCCGCCGCCCTGGTGGAGCCGACGGAAGAGGATGAAGGGGGCCTGTTGGGCAGAGCTTCAGCGGTCAGAGCCCAAAGCTTTCCGAGGGGATCCATCCGCCAAAGCGATTTCACCCCCCGGAATGAGAGCGGTCGGTACCTCGTTCGACACCGAGATCTCGACTTGGGAGAGATCTCGGTCGAGGTGGATTTGGCATTCGAGCCCAGTGTGTTGATCGATGCCGAATGGAGCCTCGGTGGGCTCGAGCAGGCCCGGTTGGTGGCGGCCGGCGAGATGGATTTCAGTGCCACCGTGCGGTACGAATTCGAAGGCGCGGGATCCTATGATCCGGAACCGGTGCACCTCTTCACCCGATCGTGGACCAGTGTCTACGTGGTCGCCGGCGTCCCCATCTATCAGCGGGTCACCATGACCGTATTTCTTGAAATGGATGCAACCGCCACCACCGAGATCACCGCGGAAACCACGGCTTCCATCGGTGCGGGAATCGAGGCGGGCCTGGTCTTCGACGAAGGATCCGGTTGGCAACCGATCTCCGACCTTTCGACCTCTCGAAGCCTCGAAGCGGACCTCGAGATCCACGGTTCGGTCGATGCCTCGGTCCGGGTCGTTCCACAGCTCGAGGTTTCCTTCTACGAAGCTTTGAGCGGCCGGATCTCCGTGGAGCCTTGGCTCGAAGGATCGATCCTTGTGGAAGAGTCGACCCTCCCGCTTTGTTTTCCCGTCCAGCTTCAGGCCTTCGACGTCGAGGGCGGTCTCGACTGCAACGTCTCTGCCGACCTGAGCTTGTTCAACACGGTTTTCTTCGGGTGGGAAGCCCAGGTGTGCGATCCGTCCTGGCCGCTCTTCAGCCTGCCGGCTTTCGCGGAGCCGACCCTCGTCGCAATGGGAACCGGCCCTGTGGACGTGTCCGCGGGGGTGCAGGACGGTGTCAACAACCCCTTGGACGAGGATTCGATCGTCTGGAGCGTCTCTCCGTCCGGTGCGACCCTCGAGCCGGGCAGCGATCCTTTGGAGGCGACCCTTTCTTGCATCGCCACCAGCAACTACCAGGTGAGCTTTGCGGCCAACGGAATTCTCGGCCCCTTGGCGCGCCGATGTGTCTCCCTTCTGGTGCCCTGCGAGGGTTCGCTCGGGCCGGTCGAGATCATCGACCAGACGGGGGACGGGCTGGGCAACACCTACCAAGGCTCGGCGGAGCATTCCATTGCCGTCGATGGGGCCGGAAACGTCTACGTCGGCAGCACCAACGACAAGGTGTTTAAGATCGCCCCCGACACCACGATCACCATGATCCTCGATGCGGCCGGTGACGGCAACGGCAATACCCTGATGGATCCGGGAGGGCTCGCCGTCGACCAGGCCGGCAACCTCTTTGTGGTCGGAAAGCACAGCGACAACGTTTTTAGAGTTTCCGCCGACGGGCAGATCTCGGAGATTCTCGACTCGAGCGCGGGTCTCGACAGCCCGTGGGACGTGGCGGTCGATCACCTCGGCTTTGTCTATGTTTCCAGCCGAGGCTCGAACGAGGTTTATAAGGTCAGTCCCGGGGGATCGAGCACCGTGATCCTCGATGCCACGGGCGATGGAAAGAGCCCGTTGTCCGGCCCCTTGGGGATCGAGGTCGACGGCTCCCGCAACGTCTTCGTTGGCTCTTTCGTCGATCTTGTCTTCCGGATCGCGCCGAACGGCGTGGTGACCGAGATGACTCGCCTATCACCTACTGGACCGAGCCCTCCCGATGAGCCGCACGGCATCGGCCTGGACGACGACGGCAACCTTTACTGCTCGTCACCGCGTCACGACACCACCTTCCGGATCGCCCCGACGGGAGAGCGAACGGTGATTCTCACCGAGGCGGGCGACGGAGAAGGAAATACCCTCGGCCATCCGATCGATATTGCCGTTCACCCCGACGGCACCGCATTCGTGCCGGGCCGAGACAGCGACAACGTCTTCCGAGTCTCGCCGGGCGGCACGGTGACCGAGATCCTCGACTCGACCGGTGCCGGAGCCGTGCTCGACAAACCTCTGGCCATCGAGGTCGACTCGTCGGGCAACGTCTACGTCTCCGGCCAGGACAGCAACAACGCCTTCCTGATTCCGGCGCCGTCCTCGTCGAAGGACGAGTGAGGGGTGAAGAATTCAGGGGTCGATCCAAACGAAATATTCCTCGGATCGTTGCGGTTGGAACGGACGGTCTCGGTTTGAGATCGAGGATTCGGAAGACCTTTCAATTCATCGAGGAATCCATGGCCGATCGAAATCAATGGGACGAACGGTATCGTCGGACAGAATTCATTTACGGTCGAGAGCCCAACGATTTTCGGGCCGCGGAGCTTAAGGCGATTCCTGCGGATGGAAAAGTGCTGTTTGGCCGAGGGTCAGGGGCGGAATTGGCTTCCTCTGGTTATGCGGTGCCCGCGGTCGGCGGAGCAACTCGCCCTTGAGCGGGATGTGGCGATCCAAACCGTGACGGCCGATCTCGGGGAGCTGGATCTCGGGCGAGAGCGTTGGGACGGCATCGTCTCCATCTTTGCCCACTTACCCGTCCCGTTACGTCGACGGGTTCACGGGGCCGTGAAAACGGCGCTGAGGGCGGTGTTCGGCCGTGAGCTCGATCGGGAGATTGCCGAAAGCCGCTATCACCGAGGGCAGAGCGCCGTCGTTCAAGTGGTGGCGAGGAAGCCGGGACGGGATCGATGACGTGAGCTCTTCCCGCAAGAGAACCGCCTACCGCAAGAGCCGCAAATTCGGTGATATTTACGGTGGTCGTGTAAGCCCCCGTGTGCCTGACAGGATCTTCCGGCGGGTCCATTCCCTAGATCCCCCCGGGCCGATGGACGAGACTCCGATCGTCATCGAAGACAATCCTTCTCGAAATTACTTCTTTCCACTGTCGGGCGAGGAAAGCGTAGAAGCCCTGCGGGCCCTGCCGAAAAAGCATCACCAGGGAATCACGCATTTGTGGCTCCGGCGAGCTTCGCAACGCGATCTCGAGGGAGGCGGATTTCCGCTCGCCCAATTCATGTGTGGCAGCGGAGTGCGGGCGATCGTGCTGTACCCGTGGCGGCAAGATCTACGCCTGTGCATGGGTCGTCTTCGTCCAGAAGGCAAATATTGTCGTTGCTACACGAAGTTCGGAGCCGATCATCCGGTCCAAGGGCTGGTGGAACGTGGTTTTTACTTTGCCGGACCTGCGGCGGTTTTATATCGAGCACTTGCTCTACCACGAGGTCGGCCACCATGTGGATTGGTATCGACGGTATTGGAGCCGAGCGAATCTGCGTCAGGTAGAGGAAGCCGCCGATCAATATGCGGTGCAATGGTCGAGGACGGCGAAATACGTCTTCAATCGATTGGAGAAGGCGCGGAAATCCGCGGATTGATAGGGCCGCATCAGTCGGAAGAGCGACTCCCTGCGTCTGCCGAATTTCACCGCCGCCGAGGTCGCCGCCCTCGAGATCACCACAGATCATCTGCTGGTGGCCAAAGAGATTCTGATTCGGCGTCGCGACACGCACCTGGACTCCCTGCGCCTGCCGAGCTTTACCGCCGAAGAGGTCGCCGCCCTTTTGGATCAGCACACCGAAGACACCGGCCAAGTGTTTGCCGACGACACCAAAGCCGCCGCCTACGAGCTCACCCGGGGCCAGCCCTGGTTGGTCAACGCCTTGGCCCGCCAGCTGATCGACACCGTGGTGCCCGATCGCGAGCGGACGATCACCGTCGATCATCTCCGGGTGGCCAAAGAGATTCTCATTCGACGACGGGACACCCACATCGACTCTCTGCTCGACCGATTGCGCGAAAAGCGGGTCCGAAGCGTTTTGGAACCTATTTTGGCGGGCGAGCTGCCTGAAGACGAGGTGCTCAACGACGATGTTCAATTCGTCAAAGACTTAGGTCTGGCAGCGATCGACCCTGCGACCTCCGTCGGTGCGCGGTCAGCTGCGTTTCTGGGCGCGAGCCGTCGGCGAGGAGGCGTTGGAGCATCGGCTTTGGGGCCATGTGGACAGCGGCCAGCGGGTCCGCATTCTCGGCGCTCCGCCGCTCTCGCCGCCCCGTCCGATGTTTCTTCTGCCCCATAAGGAGAAGGATCACCATCGGGTGGAAACCCGGATGGTTCCGCCGGGGGATCGCGCGCGCTTGCGCTTGCGCTTGCGCTTGCGCTTGCGCTTGCGCTTCGCCGTGCCCGATGCTCGGCTGCTGCCGGCGTTGCAGGCCAACGTCTGGCTTTGGTTGCATCTCGGTGCGATCGGTCGCCGCAGCCGCAGGGGTTACGGCTCTCTGCTCTGGGAGCCTCACGAAGGCGATCTTCTCGACGGCTTCCTCGAACAGCCCTTCGACCGTTGGTCGGATCTCGAAAGCCCGGAGCGTTTGGAGGCTTATCTCAAAAGGGGAATCAAAGCGGCGTTCGAAGCCCTCGAAAGGCCGCTCGCCGAGTTTCGTAGGTCGACGTTTTCAAATCCTTCCAAAACCGCCGATTTTACTTTCCATTCCCTGGATCAAGTCTTTGTCGGCGGCGAGATCCTGCCGGAAGAGGAAGCCTACTGGCACGTCGCCCGGTCGACCACCGGCCGCCTGGGACCGGAACGGGGAGACTCGGCCACCTCCCTGGAGTCTCGTCTGCACGGCCTAGCGCAAGATGCCCGCGGTGACGAGCTCCACCGCAAGCAGTTGGGCATGGGCAGCTCCAAGCCGCCGTCGCCGATGATTTGGCGGGTTTTTCCCATGCCCACCGCCGACGACGGGCATACGGTGGTGATGACTTGGTCGCCGGTGGACTATGCCAACGGCCCCGACGCACCGATTCCGCAAATCGCTCCGATCGCCGGAGGGGGTCTATCCGATTACCTCAGGAATCAGCTGAAACTGGGGCGTTCCCTCGAGGGGACGGAGCTGGTGACCCCGCTCGACGAGGAGCCGTGAGCTTGCCCCGCCGTCCACGGGCGGGTAGGATTCCGACATGCACCGATCCTCCACCAGCTTCCGCGAATCTCGACGCGTTTTGCCGCTTTGCCGCCAAGAAACGCCGGAAGTGCCTGTATTTCAAGGGTTTGCGGGAATTTTACCGAACGGAGGTGATGCCGAGATCCCCGGAAGCTTGCTTAACTACAGGCAAACAAAAGAGTTGCGGGTTTGCCGATCGACCGAAAACGGGCACATTCGGGCCCGTCGACATCGGTTTTTCGGAGATCCCCGGAAACGTGGCTGCAAGTGCTTTGGGTTCAGTGGGCTGCAGAAGGCGCTGTGCGAATGAGAAAGGCCGTTTAGGGCATTGAGACTTCTCCACTGTCACTTCCTGTGTCCCAAGTCATGGAGACGTGCGAATGAGAAAGGCCGTTTAGGGCATTGAGGGGAAATCCGAGCCAACGACTGCCAGCGTTTCGGGGGGTGCGCGTCACCTTCACGGTTTCTAGTCTAAACCGATGGCGTTGGCCAGTTTTCAACCAGTGGTGAGGAACTAGGTTCCAATCAACCGATGAACAGTAGACCGATGGAGTCCCAGCCGCTCAGCAGCAGCCGTAACATTGCCGCCCGCTTCCTTGACGGCCAGGCGGGCAATACTCTGTCGTTGCTCGGTTGCCTCTTTTCGAAAACGTTTTTCTAGCTCATCTATGCCTTGCAGAGTTGTAGGCCAGGTCTTGCCAGAATAGACACTATGCGGTTTGAGACTCAGGTCCCCTAGACAACGTTCTAGAATCTCAGGAGGCAGGTCGGCCAGCCCTATCAGGGGGCCTTCACTCATGACAACTAGACGGTAAACCAGGTTCTTCAATTCTCGAACGTTTCCCGGATAATCATAGGATCGTAGAATATCTTGTGTAATCTCGTTGAACCGCCGAGTACGGTTCTCCTTCGTACAGAAGATCTTCAAGAAGTGTTCCAGCAGCAAGGGGATATCGGTGACACGGTGTCGCAAGGGTGGCATCATAATGGGAAGAACTCTGATCCGGTAGAACAATGCCTTGTGGAATAGGTTCTGAGCAACAAGGTCTTCAAGGTTTTCACTTGTCGCAGTGACTATTCGGGTATCACCCCTCTTGGTTCTATGACCTCCTACGGACTGATACTCACCCGTTTCAAGGTAGCGGAGGAGCTTGCTTTGGTGGCCCAAATCCAGCGCTTGAATTTCATCAAGGAAAAGGGTGCCTCGTTCTGCTTGATCAATTCGGCCCGGTAGCCTTTGATGTGCACCGGTAAAGGCACCTCTTTCATGGCCGAAGAATTCTGACTCGAAAAGGCTCTCGGGGATGGCAGCACAGTTCACCGCCACAATCGGTGCATCCCTGCGACGACTTTTCTGATGGATTGTCTGGGCCACTAACTCCTTACCCGTACCGCTTTCACCCTCAATCAATACAGGAGCATCCGAGCCGGCGACTGCCTCTATTTCTCGGAGGATCTTTAAAAATGCCGGATCTCTGCCCACGAAAGCGCTCTTCGCATTGGTGCCTGCCGGGTCGAGTGAAAAGCTCCGCAAGGAGTTGGTGGGTTTTGACACTGCACCAGTCTGAACGAGTCGAGAGGTCAGGAGAGTGGCAGCCACCTCTACTAGCTCCTGGTCCTCTGAAGAGAAGATGGATCCAGGAGAAGTCTTTTCCAAGACGATCGCGCCTGCAGTCCGTCCGCGATCAACCAATGGAACTGCCAGGAGCGCTTCGATCGACTGAGCTCGAACGCTGGTGATACTGCTGTAGTACTCGTCGTTTGAAATATTGTCGAGCAGTATGGGACCAGTTCCTATGAGCACTTCTTTCAGCAGAGTACGGCTTGTCTCGTACTCATGAGAATGTAAATCTTTACTGGGGAACGAAACAGCGGCCAGTGGGACAGCACGAGTTTCGTCCGAATCCCGAAGTGCTACCAAGCCTCTTTTAGCGTTGGTTGCGTCGACAAGTCGTTGCAGAACGTCCTTTGCCAGGTCTGAAGATGGGATGGCGAAGGCTCTCGCGATGGTTTGGAGAACTTTGAGGTACGAGTCTTTTGAGCTAGCCTCTAAGGCTGTGGTCGAGGCCCAGTCAAAACGTTTGCGGACGATATCCAGCAAATCTTCAATGGGACCCTGAAGACTGATAAGCTCTTCCCAGATCCGAGCCACGAGCGGACTAGGCTCACTGCGGCGCAACGCCTGACAGAGATTTGACAACGTAGCGAGTCGTTGCTCGATCTCGGAGAAGTTATCTAGATCCCGTGGTCCAGGTGCAAGCATAGAATCTACCCTCACTTGAGGTTTAATGGAAGCTCTGTGCCCCAGAGCTTCCGACGGCGGGTGAAAAGACGAACGGATTGGTCGTGTTCGCCGGTAACGATTCGGTTTCCGTCTGGGGACACGTCAATAGCTAGGACAGGTGCTGTATGGGTTCCCAAGACTCGGTCGAGTGTTCGCCGCTGCACACTCCACACGGCGATCATTCCGTCATCCCCGACGGAAGCAACTCTATTCCCATCTGGAAAAAAGCGCACAGCCTTGACTCGGGAAGCGTGAGAGCCGAGGAGAGCAATCTCAGCCAATGGACTTACCTGCCATAACCTCACGCCACCACCGATGTCTCCCGTCACCAGGTGGTGGCCGTCCTGTGAAAAATCAACCTTTTCCATCGAGACCGAAGGATCGCTAGGCTGCGCGTGGTCGATAAGCTCCCAGGTGCCGGTTCGCCACAAGAAAAGAGAACTCGGATGTCCAGGAGATCGCGCCACCTCAGTCAAAGCTAGAATCGAGCCATTTGGAGAAAAATCCAAGCCCTTAATGAAGCTTGAAGAGAGTGTTCGATCTGCTAGTTCAAAATCGCGTAAATGTCGATTGCCTTCAAGATCAAAAATGCCGCCAGAAGAAGCTGCCCAGGGCAAGCCCTTGGATACCGCCAGCGCGAAGCAAATGCTCTTTCTGTTGGGAATCCCCTTAAGCGAGATTGGCGCGCTTTTGCCCAGAGGCCACCTCATCAGTCCGTCTCGGTATCCACAGCTAATGATTTCCTTGTCGTTTTTTCTGAAAGCTAGGCCTTGGACCCAGTGATCGTGCCCTGAGAAAGTTCTTTCCTTGGAGCTTTCTTCGGCATTCCAGATCACGATGGAACGATCTTCTCCCCCTGAAGCGATTAGGTTTCCTCTCCTGGAAAAGACCACCTCTCTGACAGGTCCGCTATGCTCAGAAAAATTCGCTACTTTTCGGCGCTCCTTGAGATCCCAAACGATAATCGATCCATCGCCGTGTGTTGAGATTAGATATTTCCCATCGCGGGAAAATACTGCGCTCCATACGATCGAAGTGTGCGCGAAGCGCCCTACGAGTGATTCGGTATTGGGGTCCCATAGGGCAATATCTTCAGCAGCCGTAGCTACCAACTCGCCATTAAGCGACCAGGCGACGGATCGGCCGTTGTCGCCATGAGTCGGTAGGGGAGACTTGAGCTCCATGTCTCCGCCGGACCAGTAGTCCCTGGCGTCACCCCACCAGGCTTCTCCCGATGAGCTTAGTCCCAAATATTGATTGCCGTCAGGAGAGATCGCGTAGTCGGGGTGCCCGGTGCAGATTTTGTTGTAGCGAAAACGATGGGACCTGTATTCCCCTGAAAGCAAGTCGAGTTGATCGCCTCGGTTCATTATCAGGAATCGATTATCTGGGGAGAATGAAAGCACAGATCGAGAGCAAGTGTGAGCCCGCTTGTAGAGTGGTGAATCCAAGTTGCTGATGTCCCAGACAGAAACCTGGTTTTTGGGTTCCTCCAGTCGTAGAACGGCGAGTCTCGAGCTGTCGTGGGAAATCGCGATGTTGTCAATTGGTGCTCGGTTACCTTCGATTCTATCTATGGTCTTGAAATCTACGGCACTCCAAAAGATCACCTGACCATCATTTCCCCCGGAGACGAAGAACTCGCCGTTGGAGGCGTATTCTACGTCCACCACCGAACTGTCATGTTCTTTCAGGCGTTTGATAATACGTCTGCTCTGGAAATTCCAGACAATCAGCTCCTGATCCTCTCCTCCGGTAACGAGAATCGTACCGTCTGGTGATAACGCTGCCGACCGCGCTGCAGCCAGGTGTCCACCTCGAAGCCGCTCCTCATGCCATTCTTCCTCTACTGAGAGCAGGGCAGTAACTCCAATCAACACCAGGGCCAAGCCGCTGAATTGTAGAGCAGCACGTCGGATACCGAGGCGGAGGCTCCTTTTGAGAAGTTTCTTTTCTGATTCGGTTACCGGTAGGTCTGAGTAGCGTCTGATAAACCATAGATGGCGGAGAGGGATCTCGGACTTCGCGTCTACAGTTTTGTTGTTGAGGTAATGTCGAAAAAGTCGATTCGCGCGATGCTGGGCATCCTTGGCTCGACCTGTGATCTGCTCGATCAAACCGATAAGATATTCGTGTGTTAGCTCGTAACGCCAAGGTTCCTGGTCTTGAATTTCACTTACCAGTCGATGCTCGACCAGGCTCGATAGAATCGCCCGGACTTGATTTTTGGGCCGTTGGACCCGCATTTCAAGTTCTTGTCGAGTAAGGGTGGCCTTCGTACCTTCGCTGGAGATAAAGGCGCTGAGTAGGAGATGGGCAGTTTCTTGGTTGGCGCAGGCGTCTACCACATCACCAATGAAAGCATGAACCAGTCCATGTTTTCCCCCGTTCCGTCGATACTCGATCAGTCGAGTAATTCTACGAGCTTGGATCTGTGTACCCATGATCTGCAGCTCCGATGGCTGAATACGATCCTGCTCAGTAAGATCTTCCAATACTGCTTCGATAAGGGAAGCGTCAAGGTGGGCGGAGGTTTCCACGGAGCGCGTGAGAATCTCTCGGCCCTGCTCTTTGTTGAACGGAAGAAGCTGAAACAATCTTGCACTGCCGAGTGGATTGAGGATTGTGGCACCCAGATCTGCATCAATCTCGAACAAGAAATCGCTTCGAAGAGAAAGAATGATCTTCGTCTTTTGCCCTTGGTCATTGTAGATACTCGAAATTAGGTCAAGTTGAGTATCTTGCTCGTCTGGGGGCATCAAGGTGAACAGTTCTTCGAACTGGTCGAAAACGACGACCAACGTAGTCTTGAGCTCTCTACCTAGCCGCTTTAAATAGCGAATGAGGCTTTCGTTTTCTTTGACGCGAATTCCACACTGGCGGGCACATTCAGACGGGAATCGCTCGATACCGGAAGACGGCCGAAGGTAGATCGGCTGGTAGCCTCTTCGTCGAAGCTCGGGCATGAGACCCGCTCTGAGGATGGACGTTTTTCCGGTTCCCGAGGATCCATGTAGCACATGAAAACGCTCATCGCCTTGGGTTTTCGAAAGCAAGTTTTGAATCTCGTTCTTCCGGCCGAAGAACGAACCTCGATCCTGTTCCAAAAACGGCGTCAGACCACGGAAGATTGGACTCTCTTCAGGCGCTGCTACATTGTCGAGCTCGGACCCTTTCAGCCCATTGAGGTTGTTCAAGAAAGAGCGGACAGAATAGTAGAGACCCATGAGGCCCTTGCCTCTCTCCTCTGGAGAATGGTCAGCCTGACCAACCACTCCTTGAGACTCTCCAGGTTTTCCTGGCTTACTCGGAAACTCAGGCCTCAGCTCATGAAGCCTGATCGCCAGCTCTTCTGCCGAGCCTGGTCGCTTTTCCGGATCCTTGGTGACGAGACTTTGGAAAATACTCTCCAATTTGATGGGAATATCTGGTCGCTTTGTTGTCAAAAAAGGAGCAGCGTTTTCAAGAACAGCTCTTGCTACTGCCGATCGGCTCGATCCATCCCAGAGTCTTCCGGCTGTCAGCATCTCGAACAGAATCGTTCCCACCGAAAACAGGTCACTCCGTTCGTCTACCGGGAGGTTCTGAATGCGCTCCGGAGCCATATAGGCCAACGTTCCGGGCGCGCTGCCCTTGGAACTCGGATGATCGCTAAGCGTCCCGGCTATTCCGAAATCCAGTATCTTGACTTGTCCTCCATCAGCAAGCATTAGATTCGAGGGCTTTAGGTCGCGATGCAGAATACCTCGGGAATGCGCGTGGGCGAGGGCGTCGGTCAATTGACACAAAACATCAACGGCTTCCGACACATCAAGGGGACCCTGCTCAAGTAGATCGGACATGGATTGCCCCTCGACAAGCTCCATCACCAACAACGCGGTGTCTTCGTATGCCTCAAGTCCAAAAACTACCGCTATGCCTGGGTGGTGAAGACGAGCGCCGATTCTGGCCTCTCTCTTTAGCTCTGTCCAACTCTCGTCTGAACCCGGTCGATTCAGAGATTTAACAGCTACGTAGCGCTGTAGACGCAAGTCCAGCGCGCGGTAGACGGTACCCATGGCTCCACAGCCCAACACTTCGACAATTTTGTAGTTCGGATGCAATGACGGCATTTCAGACATGGGTTCTTCCATTAGCAAAATCCACGCTCCTTACAGTGGAGCCGGGCAAATCGAAATGCGGGATCACTGATCACTCCCCAAGCCCGCTGTTCATCGATCCGAGTTCAGTGTCGCACGAGCTGCGACGGTTCTGGTGCGACAAATCGCTTGGAGGATTGGGGCCGTAGATAAGTAACATCGAATTAGTGCTTTAGCGCAACTCTAGTCAATCGCCCGAAGTGAAGAGTGGCGCAGATAGTGCGACACCGCCCCTTCAGGCCACGAAATGTAGCTGTGCTCGAAGTTGCCTATCTATTTGATTCTAAGAGGTATTCATGTATTTCGGATTGAGTGGCATCAAATCTGCTCTTACCGGGGCCGGACAGTCAGAACATTAGTGGAGATATTTAACTCTGAATTAGGGCACTTGGCCCCCTGACCATCAATCATAGGAGAATCGGATGCAATACACTTTATTCCGTGGCACCAACCTCACTGTGGGTTCCTTCCTCGCTACGATTTTCATGCTCATTCTTGCACCTCCAGTATTTGCGAGCAGACTCTCCGTGGAAGCGATGCCGGCGACTTCTACGGCGGAGCAGCACTCCACCCTTCTAATTTTTCCCAATCATGGGCAGTTGGACTCACCGGCACTTTTCTACAACCGAAGCGCAAACCATGCTGCGTTTTTCCTCAACGAACGAGTCAGAATCGGCTTTCAGCCAACTCTTAAAGGGGAGAGGCCTCAAGGGCGAACCGAGAATCCGGATCGTATCGACTTCTTCGATATCTCATTCGTAGGAGCGCGATCTGATTTGGCTCCAGAGGGCTCGAATCTTCAATTAACGCGGATGAATTTCTTCCCTGGAAGTGACGCTTCGAGCAGGAGGACTAATCTCCCGACTTTTCGGGAGGTGCGCTATCCATCAGTATGGCCCGGAATTGATATCAACTTCGGCATCACGGCCGGAAGCGTGAAGTATGAAATGCAGATCGAAGCCGGCCGGGATCTAAGCCAAATCAAGCTTCTCTATGCAGGAGTGAAAGCTGCGGCTCTCGATGAAGAGGGAAACTTGTTGCTGCAAACGAACCGTGGCAGTCGTCTTCAAGAGGCTCGGCCTGTGAGTTTCCAAGAGGTTGACAGCGTTCGGCAAAGTGTCGATATCCAGTACCAGATCATCTCCGAGTTTGACTCAACTCTAGGCGGTGCCGTCATCGGCTTTTCGGCACGGGAATTCTACTCCAGCGAAATTCCGCTGACCATTGATCCAGATATTCTATTCTCCACTTACTTGGGCGGAGCAACAAGCTCAGTAAGCACGCAAAGCGAGTCTTTTCGATATCTCGACGTGGATTCGCAGGGGAATACGGTTGCGGTCGCAAGGGTGGCCACCCTCGACTATCCAACTACCGATGGGTCTCAGAATCCCAATGAGGCAATCGTCGTCTCAAAACTCAGCGCGGATCTTTCAGAGCTTATTTTCTCCACAGTTTTCTGCAGCGACCAGTGCGGTACTCCGCAGGGCGTTGTTCTCGACGCTCAGGATCGAATCTATCTCACGGGCACCGCCGAAAGGAGTAACTTTCCGACGACGAGCTCGGCTTTTCAGTCCAGTTTTCGTGGTGCCTCGAATGCATTCGTCGTTCAGCTTAACGCCTCAGGAGATGAGACCCTCTATTCGTCTCTACTGGGCGGAGACGGCGTGCCGGGCGTTCATGCGGGCAACGACGTTGCAGAGGGTATCGCTGTGGATGCTCAAGGGCATATCTATATTGTCGGAAGCATGGCTTCGCCGACTTTCCCGACCACTCCGACCGCCTTCGATCGAACTTTTCATGCCGGAGACGATGGCCGCGACGGATTTGCCGCCAAATTCGATCCCACAAAGTCCGGGGCGGAGTCGTTGGTCTATTCAACGATCCTCGGCGGGACCTGTAATGGTTGTACGATTTGGGACTCTAGCCAAGAAAACCGGCTTATACAGTCGGAGAGGGCAAGAGATGTCGCAGTGGACGGTGAAGGAAATGCCTACGTCGTCGGCGTTGCGACATCTTCCGATTTTCCGGTGACGACCCAGGCCATCGACACAACCATCAATGGCCGGCAGGATGCATTCGTTGCGAAGATTGATCCGTTGGGAGAAAACCCCATCTATTCCACCTTCCTAGGCGGAGGAGCGAGGGAGATTGGAAATACCATCGAGGTAGACGAGGCCGGTCATGCCTATGTTGCGGGTTCCACGAACTCGGGGAACTTTCCTACAACTCCGGGTGCCCTGGATCGAGACTTCGAAGACCAGGTCTTCCGACCTGTTGATGCGTTTGTGGCAAAGATCAACCCGAGCGGATCTGGCCTTGTTTACAGCACCTATCTCGGCCGCGCAAACAACGAATTCGTCAACGATGTCGACATTGATGCGAGCGGCAACGCATACATCGTCGGATGGCTCAATCGAGGGGTAGACTATCCCGTCACCGATGACGCGATTCCACTCCCTTCCGGCGGATTCTCGACACTTGCTTTCCTCTCCAAAATCTCCCCAGAGGGTTCAGAATTGCTATTCAGCACTCTGCTCGCGGGGAATGGACAAAACTACGCCAATACTGTGCGTGCTGAAGACAATGGTGATGTGTGGATCCTGGGGGAGACCACCGCTGACAACTTTCCAACCACACCCTTCGCCTATTCGAGGACGCGTGAAGGTGACAGAGACGCTTTCATCATGAAGGTCTCGACCGTCGAACCTGTGACCCTAACGATCGACTCGGTGCAGCCTAATGAGGGAGGCAATACGGGCCAAGTGACCTTATCGATACGAGGCGGTGGGTTCCTGGATGTTTCACGTGTTTTCTTGGCCGGGAGCGTGGACATCGAAGCCGAATCGGTCGTTGCAGACGGTAGCGAATACCTGGAAACGACCTTTGACTTAGCTGAAGCGCCACTTGGTGAGTACTCCGTGGTCATTGAAAACACAGAGGGGGAACAGGCGATCCTCGATTCGAGATTCGAGATCAGCACAACTACTTCTGGGATCTCGGGCAGAGTGGTCGGGAGAAGCTCCCTAGGTGTAAGACGAGGCAGCGGAAGCTCAGATGACTTCGAGCACAGGGAGAGGATCTTCGTTGCAGTGGAAAACTCAAGCAATGTCGATGCCTTCGTGCCGTTCAGTATTACTATTCCAGGACAAGAGAGCCTAGCTGGCGTAGGGTTGCTTTCAGATGTTCGTGAAACGATCACAATAGGTGATGAAGAGTTCAGTTTCCCCGTTGTGTTGGAAGCCACTGCTGATCAGTTGTCGAAATCCGCTGGAGGATATGCAGCAGACGGCCTCGTTGTGCTCCGCCCAGGCGAAAAAAGGGCTATTCCAGTCGAATTCACTTACTCTTGCGGAGAAGCTGAGACCGAAGTAAGAGTCGAGGTAAGGAAATCAGCGGCCGATTTGACAACTTTCGAGCGATGTATGACAGATGTAGCTTTTTTTCTCGGGTCTTTTGCTACGCCTGGACTTCAAGACTGTATTCTTTCAACATTCCAACTAACAGCCACTATCGTCGATACTTTTGAGGATGACAGCTTATCTTCAGCCGGGGTATTTTGGTCTCAGTACATCGTCAGAATCCTTGGGTGTGCTGATATCGTCGCTCCCGGGATTGGAACGGTCCTGTCAACTTCAGCCAACGGACTGGCCACACTCTATAGTTGCGCTCCAGTGATCGAAGACCTGCTTTTCAGCCAGTCATATGAGTGTGGTGTCTCGTCCGATCCGAACACTAAGTTCGGTCCCGCTGGCATAGGTCTTGAGAGGTATATACAAGGGGGCACTTCACTGAACTTTGCTGTTCACTTCGAGAACCTCCAGGACGCAACCGCTCCGGCCCAAGATGTTGTGGTCACCGATCTGCTAGACCCAGCCACGATGAAGCTGGCCACGCTTCAGCCGGAGTTGTTCTCTATCGGTGAACGGATAGTGGCTCCCCGGAGGAGTGACCCGCTTGGGGATGTTGAATTTGATCTTCGGCCGGACCTAGACCTCTTAGTTCGTGTGGATACGACAATCGATGATGAGGCCGGAACCGCAGTTTTTCGGTTCACGTCGGTCGACCCCGACACTGGAGAGCCGTTGGATGACAGCTCTCTTGAAGGCTTTCTGCCACCAAACCAAACCTCGCCAGAAGGCCAGGGCTTTATTCTCTTTTCCATCGATATGGCGGAGGATTTGCCGACTGGAACGGTAATTGCCAACCAAGCCGACATCGTATTCGACGCGAACGAGCCGATTGAGACCCCAGTGTGGACGAATACTGTCGACGCCACAACGCCGACGAGCCAGGTGCTGTCTCTTGCACCGATTCAGTGTGGTGCTTCATTCGAAGTCTTTTGGAGTGGAGGAGACGAGGGATCTGGTGTCGCGGACTTTACGATCTCGGTGTCCGAAGACGGCGGACCTTTTGAGGTATGGCTCGAGAGGACGCCAGATACATCGGGGGTGTTTGCTGGCGAGGTCGGAAAGTCCTACGCGTTCCGCGCCGAGGCAAGAGATCGAGTAGGCCTGATAGAAGAGAAGCCTCCAATCCCGGAAGCGACCACGACTGTGATTGAAGACAGTCTCCCACCTGCAACGGCTGCGTCACTGGTGGCATCTCCAAATGAACAGGGATGGCACAATAGCTCTGTCACCGTTAACCTGATTGCCGTGGATGAGCCATCAGAGTGCGGGGTAGCTGAGATCAGCTGGGAGCTGACACAGCTTGGAGAAGTTGTCGACTCGGCCACAATCCCAGGTGGTGAAGGCTCCGTTTCGGTAGCAAATGAAGGTCATTCAGAGCTGACCTTCATTGCCCGCGATGCAGCCGGCAACATCGAAGAGGCACAATCAATTGCATTGCGAGTCGACTCAACGCCACCTACGATCCGTGGCCTGCCTGAAACCGGTACGGTCCTCTGGCCTCCGGACGGGAGTTTTGTGACCGTTGCAACGGTTTCTGCCGAAGATCTCGGCTCTGGACTTGCTCCAGGTTCGCTCCAGCTCGAGGTCAGCAGCAGTGAGTCGATTCAACCTGGAGATATCGAAATCACTGAGGGCACCATCAAGCTTCGAGCAATCAGAGATTTCCAGGAAGTAGAGAGGACTTATACAATCATCGCCACTGCATGGGATCAGGCGGGAAATCAGAGTTTCGAGGAAAGGGAGATTCTCGTCCCCGCCGGCGACTGCTACGAGGAACAATTCGAGGAAGGCAGTCTGATCGACTGGACACTAGCGAGTACTGGTCACGCTAATCAGTTGGATGTCGAGATCGTCGATGATGAGGGTAATATGGAGCTGGCTTTGACTGCGGCCGGGGCAACCGCCTACCTTATGGCCGACAACGTTGGGTTCTTCTACAAGGAACTCAGCGGAGATTTTCGAGTCGAGACAAGTATTGATTCCTCCACGATGATTACCGGCAAACCATGGCGAAAGGCAGGGCTTATGGTTCGGGCAAGCCTAGACACCTGGGACATTCGACTCCTAAACTTCCTGGCTCCAATCCAGGAGCGCCTTCAGTTCGTGGCCCGTGACGTCTTCGGCGGACCGGGAAATATTCAAGTAGCAAATGAAGTAGACAATGCACCAGATGCGTTGCGTCTCGCCATCGAACGGAATGATTTGGAGTTGAGAGTCCAATACTCTTTGGATCAGGGAGCTACCTGGATCACTCCAGATACCGGCCCCGGCGGTTCGATCGAAGTTCCGGATTTGCCGGAGACTCTGTTGGTTGGACTGGCAGTGGTCTCGAACAATATTACCACTACTTCGACCGCTCTTTTTGATGATGTAAGCTTCTGCATTTCCAACTGGTAGTACCTAGACAGAGGTGGAAGGGCGGCAGTCGAGTTGTTCGGCGTCTCTGAAACATATGAAAAGAGGAAGCGGCGGGCTGCAGGGTTACGTGACCCGCGGCCTGTCGCTTGTGGCTTTTCCGAGTGTTGCCGGCGGTGTAATAAGGTCCGATTATTTAGTTTATGTAAACTTAAACTCTCAAAGACGTACGACAGATGGCCAATATTAGTCTTGTGGGTCATTGGGCGAGACGGTGACCTTACGGGGATTACTCCAGTTACGAAAATCGGTTCGGACCGGCTCTACGTGACGTCGCTCACCATCGACCCGGGCCTCAACGCTTTAGTACCAAGCAGAAACCTGTGACCGTATACGGTAGTGATCACCCGACGGTAACCAACTCTGGGCGCAGCTTGTACTCTCCGTAGAGCACCACATTCTCCCAGCTAATCGGGCTGATGTGGTTTAGAAGATCCACCGGGACATCATCGTCTGGACCGATTTCACTCAGAATTCGTTCGATCTCGCGAATTTGCCAATAGACGATCGCTGCCATGATCAACAGCAAGCAACTGGCGGTCGACATCTGCCTCCGGAAGTCGCGCCAGTCGGCCTTTCCGAGTTTTCCGTAGAAAACACTCCGAGCAAGGGCATGTAGCTCTTCAGATTTCAGGAGATCACGCCTGACCCTGCGGCGTAGGTCAGGTTGCTCCAGGTACTCCCGAACGAAAACCGTCTTGTAAGCACGACCAAGCTCTCGGATCGCACGGTAGAGATGATTCTTTGGGCCGAAGCCGGCAATCCGCTTCATAGCTACTGAGGCCGTGGTGTAGCCGGTGGCCATCGAGCAGAAGAATTGACCCATTCGATCCCACTGCTCCTCGATCCATTTTGAGGTGCAGCTTCCTGTCACTTCGGCTCAGCATGGATTGAAGGGGCCGTAGTCCCGATTCCCATCCGTGCGGTAAATCTTCTGTCGATGCAGTCCTCGAATCCTGGGTGCGAACCTCTTCCCGAGCATGGCAAAGCCGGTGAAGTTTGCCTCGGTAAAGCCGTGAGTATCGACGTACTGTTCGTCAATCTCAAGATCAGCCCCGTGGTAGAGAAGGCCGTCGAGGACATAGGCAGCGTCTCTTTCAGTACATTCGATCGGCGCCGAATAGAAAGGGGCATAGTTGTCGGCAATGAAGCTGTAAAACTCCAGCGCATAGTCTCCCATCCGATGGCTATAGGCTCTGCGAGCCGACTTGCGAGGAAAAAGAAATCGCTGACCATCGCTTGAAGCTGTTTTGGCCTGGCCCCATGCGCTGGCCGTAGCCAATCCGCTAATGGCGTTGGCAATGTCTGCCAGAGCAGGCCGAAGAGAATCTTCGTGAAGATGCCAATCGGCAATCCTTTTGATTTGTGAGTCGGTCGCCAGTTCCGATTCATGGGCAGCCAGTGATTCCGACGGAAACCGGCTGGCTCTGCTCCCCTTCCTGTTTCGATTTGGATCGGTGCGACGCTCAAGGCTTCGAAGGTGGCGAGGGTTTTCGATTTATCGCCCCCGGTCGAAGGATCTCGGATGCTCGGTGAGCAGCTCGTGAGCGTCGAAAAGCGGACCCGTTCGAGACAGCCAGCCCGTTAGCGTGCGCCGGACTCGATCGGCCAGCACGGAATAGTTGTTGCGATCGAACCGGGTGGACCACGCAATCGGATGGGCTGCTCTTAGTTGAAGAGGTACCAGATTCGACTATCTCTGGATGACTTCCTCTTCTAGGCGGCCAATCTCCTCAGCGATCGCTTTTACCTTCGAAGCAGTCTCTCGAAGCTCTCGAATCTTTCTTTGGACCTCTTGCTCGCCTTCCTTCTTCGTGTCCAGGGCTGACTCGAGGTCGGCCTTCAGGGAGTCGAGTCGGCGATCGACGATCTCCACGACTTTGCTGTGGTAGGCGTCGATCGATTCCATGAACTTTTGGGAGACTCGATCGGCGATCTTGTCGGCGCGCTCGGCGTAGGCGTCTTGAAGGGTCTTCAGCGTCCGGTCTTGAATTTCTTCTAGGGCTTGTTCCGTCTTGAGCCAATCCAGCACCAAGCCGAGCAGACCCGCGCCGGCGACGATCGGAATGAGGGCCAGGGGGCTCGCAAAAACCGCGGCCGCGCCACCGATCGCCAATGCTGCGGTCGCGACGGAGGACCACGCACCCTCCTCTTCTTCAGGCGAATCCAGCTCCAGGTCATCCGAGATGGTGATACGGCTGGTTTGCGGGTTGGAGCGCGATCCGATTTTGGTGATGTCGTCCTCTAGGATTTGGAGCGCTCGTTGGGTTTTTGATTCAATTTGGGCGGACTCTTTTTCGAAAAGGGGCATGAGGTCTTGTTTCGTTCTTTTGGCGAAGCCTTTTTCGAAGCGCTCTCTCAGCTTGGATTCGAGATCTCTGGCAAATTCTTGGAGCGCCTCGGACCGGTCTCCTGAGAGGAAAGGGATCTGTTTGCTGAGCTCGAGCTCTTCGACCCAGGACGGCAGCTCTTTAACGAGCTCCCGCACGATTTCTTTTGCCCGGCTTCTCAGGACCTGGCGAGCCAGCCGCTTATCCAACTTCAATTCCGTCAAGAAGAGCTGGAATTTACGTTCCGAGTCTTCGATCTTCGGAATCCGCTCTCGGTACTCGATTTCCAGATCAGCCTGGCTTTTTTCGAGCAGCTCGATGCGGCTCTCGATGGTTCGATTCGACTCGATTTCAAGGGTCAGCGCCTTCGATTCTTGGATCGGGCCCAAAAGCTTGATCTTGCCCCGGTCGGTCGAAAGGAAGCGATGCATGGACGTCTCAAGATGGAGGATTCCGGATTCTTCGACGAGGCCGCGGTCGCCGCTGAGCCTGCCGTCCAGAGCTTGTTGAGCCGAGAGACAAAACAGGCCGGGCTCCAGGTCGGTATGGCTGGCGAGCTTCTGTTCCAGCCGTTGGCGGACTTTGTCTTTTTGCTTTTGATTCGGCAGCTGATCAAAGCGGTTGCAGAGGAAAAATGAATAGCGCCGCCCGACTTCGGAGATGTATTTCTCGATGAACAGCTCTTGGCCTTGGCCGAGCGGCGAGATCGCCGAAATCAAGAAGAGGACGGTGTCGACCTGGTCGAGATAATCGAGCGTGATGGCGGTGTGAGCGTCTTCGTTATCGAGCCCGGGAGAGTCGATCAGCTCCAGGTCGTTCTTGAACAGCTCGTGACGCAGCCAGAATCGAGCTTTGGCATAGGGCGATTCCACTCCTTCGGCGGGTTTTAGATCCTCGTCGGAGGTGGTGACCAGATCCGCGATGACTTCTGGGGTTCCCCTGAGCGGAGGGACCGCCCCGCCCCGGGCGTTTTCCAGGTGGTGGCGGGTCTCTTCGGAAAGATTCTCGGCGAGCTTCTCGGGAATCGGGTCCTTAAACGTCAGCTCTGCTCGCTCCTCGTCTCCCCAGGCCAGCTCACTGACGACCGCCGTGCAGGGTACGGCGTCTTGGGGCAGGATTTCTCGGCCCAAGAGGGCATTGATGAAGGTGCTCTTTCCGGTGTTGTAGTCGCCGATCACCAGGATCTTGAAGCGCTCGGAATTCAACCGTTGCCCGATCGCCTGGGCGTGCCGCAGGGAGGTTTTGAGCCCGAGCCGGCTTAGGATCGCGCCGAAGTCTTCGAGCAGGTCTTGAAGTCGTTTGCGATCGGCTTTGAAGGTTTGGTACGAGTTTTTGTAAATAGGCGTCATGGCATCGTCCTTCGAGGTCGTGGTTCGTTTCAGTTTGTCGATATCCGAGATGGCGAGCTCAAGTCTTTTTCAGGGCCGCTACGCGCCGGTCGAGCTCTCGGAGCGCGCCCGAGATCTGGCTTTTTCGCTTTTTCAGCTCCGCGATTTTCTTTCGATCCGCTTCGATCATGTCTTGGACGACCTCCTGGTAGTTTGTTTGATAGAGATGGATTTGTTTTGAGAGTTTTTTCTTCAGGAGCTTCCGTTCCCGGTTGAGTATCCTCGCCACTTCGTCCTCAACCGAGTCGAGCTCACCCTTCAAATCTTGAGCCACAAGGGATTTGAGCTTTCGCTTCTTGTCCGCCAGAGTCTCGAGTCCGAAGAGCCCACGAAGATCGTCGCCGAAACCGCCTCCGATCAGGCCGTCCAGGAGATCGGCGATCTCCTCACCTAGGGAAGGCAGATAGAGGGATCGGCCGGCGAGAGAATCGGATATCTCCTCAAGACGATCCCCTAGGTCCTGAGCCAGGCCCTTCGCCTTCGATTCGAGCGTTTTCTGAGAGAGAGCTTTGGCCCCCAACGCCTCTAAGCCGTCGTAGGAAGATTGGAAGTCGTCTTCGAACCCTCGCAACGCCTTTTGGGCCTGCTCTTGCATCTTTTCCAGCATGTCGCTGCTCGATCGCCTGAAATCGTTGCCGATGCGGCGTTGCGCTTTCTCCAGCGCGGTTTCTAGCTCAGCGTAGATTCTTCCGGCATCCGAGGCCTGATCAATCGCTTTTTTCGCGGATCGACTCATCCGCCGACGGTAACCGTCGAATCTGTCCACCGTTTTTTCGACGAGCTCGGCAGATGTCGGCAAGAATTGCGCGGCGGCCCTTTCTTTGCCCTCGTCGACGAATTTTTTGAGGTCTCGGAGAGGATTCGCCTCAAAAGCACGATGCTCTTGCTCGACTTTCTCCGCGTGGCTTTCGAGGCCGGTACGCAGATATTGCGAGGCCTTTTCGGTGAGCTCAAGGGTCCTTTCTAAGAGCGTTGCCTGTCGCCGCTGCTCGACCCATTCCCCGAGCTTTGCTCTAAACCGTGAAAATTCGCTCTGCAGGTGGCTGAGCTCTTCTTGCCGGCCGGCCGGCCACTGATCGGATCTTGCGGCCAGCGGGCTGACGGCGGTCACCCACGGCGACGCTAGGTCGAAACGGACGCCGACTCGGGAGATCGTCTGCTCCATCAGCCGAGAGCGTTGCTTTTGAGGGATGAGATCGATTTTTGTGACGACGAATAGAGCCCGATGGAGCGCTTCGGCCACATGGTCTTTGAGAAAGGATTCGAATCGCTGCCCGAGCGGAGCATTGGCCGGCAGAGTGATCAGCAGCAGATCGCTGATATCTTCGGCAGCCCACGCCGCCACCTTTGCGTGCCGAGGGTTGTCGACGTCGGTTCCCGGGGTGTCGATGATGACGATCTGCTTCCCCAATTCCGGGGTCGGCAGCTCGGCGTGCACACACTCGACCGCGGCCGCCGTCGCTTCGTCTGTGGTGAAGCGGCTCAGCTCTTGGCTGAGCTCCTCGATCGAGCCTGGGGAAGACGTATGAGGTTGCTGTTTCTCATCGATCCAGTCCACCCTCAAGGCCGGCTCTGCGCCGGCCCGGATGCAGGTGGCTGAGGCGGTGGTGGCCGGCAAAATATCCGTCACCAGCAGGTCGGCATCGACCCAAGCATTGATCAGGGAGCTTTTGCCGGAGGTGAATTCGCCGATCACTGCGACGTAGAGGTTCGGGTTCTCCAGTCGCTTTCTCGCGTTTTCGATCAGCCGCTCCAGCTCCTCCGCTTCTCTCTTGTCTTGGACCCAAGAAAACTTCTTGGCAAGAGAGCTCAGAAACTCGAGATGCTCGGCAATTCCCGGATTCCGCCGTTCATTTTCCGAGAGGGCGGACCGACTCGCAGCTTCGGCGTTCTTTTTTGTGGTGTCGATTCGGCTCATACCCGAAAGACACGAAGGGAGCGCCGTATGTTGGCTGGCTACCCGAGAAATTTCACCACGGCACGGTCGGGATCAAAGATCGTTGGGTTTTCTGGCAAAACCCAGTGGACGGGTCGAGAAGCCCCGGTCAGCTCACGGCCCGCCGCCTATCCCGGGGCTCTAGCCGGTAGCCCACGGCGAACGAGAATCAAAGCAATTCGGGGTTGATCTTTTCCTTGACGCTCGCCCGATATTTTTCGGGAAGCTTGTTCAAGAACATCCGGTCGACATTCTCCGCCACGTAGTCCTTCAGGGCAGCGGCTGCCGTTTCCTTGCTGCCCCAGGTCAGATCATTGGCGCAGTAGAAGGCGAACGTGTTGCCGACCGCAGAAACAATAAAGTAGGTGAATGTGCCGTCGAGCGCCATGCCGAGAGCATAGGTGAAAGGATTGCTTTTGGCTCCTTTGCTGATCGCCAGGTACGCTGTCAGCGTTGCTGCGCTGACAAAAAGTATCGAGATGAAGGCTTGAACCAGCTCTTTTCCGATAGACGCAACGGTTCGTGCGTCGAGCTCTTTGTCATAGATCCGGCCGACGTGCCAAAACATCCCGCCAGTGACGAGGGTGCTGGTGATCGCATCGATTCCGAAGGGAATCAGCGCCGCAGCGCCAGCTGCGGCCTTGGCATAGCTCCCGACGGTGTCCTCTGCCTTGGACTTCTTTAATCTCGCATCTCTTTCCGCGGCTCGAATGATTTCTTCTTGCCGCCGCCGCTCGGCCTCCATCCGCTGCCGCAAGATCTCCTGAGCCTCGTCAATGCCGAGCTTCAACTTGTTCTGGATGGTGGTTTCGATGAGCTCTCCGCGTCTGGAATCAACGATTGACACCACCTTTGCCGTCAGCTCGCCAACCACAGGAGGCCCGGTACGGGGATGGCCGGCGGTCCGGATAATGAAATCTGAAGCGATCCCGGTCTTCGTCTTGAGGTCCGTAACAATGGCTTCTACTTCGGACTCTCGAAGAAGGTCTGTCTTATTGACGACTCCGATGAGCGGTTTTCCGGTCGAGAGCAGCCCTTTGATCGCGGTGACTTGCAGCTCGCCCTTCACCTGCTGCGACATCACGTAGAGGATGATGTCGCACGCTCCCGCTATCGACTTAGCCGTTTCCAGATGGTTGAGAAAATCACCGGCAATTCCTGGCGTGTCGAAAATGCGCACATCCAGGCCGGCGACCTCTTGCCAAAGCACGCCGTTGTTGTTCTCGATATCGGCGCTCCAGTGATTGATCTGGGCGTCGACCTCGAACAGCCAATCGCTTCGGTCGTCGTTGTTGCGGCCAAAAAGCGAGTTCAACAGCGCCGACTTCCCGGCGTTGGTTTCCCCGAAAACCGCTATGGAGATCTGCAGATCTTCTAATCGTGACATCGCTTGTTCGATGTCTGCAATCTTGTTTTCGTCGAGCACCTCCCTCAAAGCAGCGATCACTTCTTCGTACTCATCTTGTCTTTCACGAAGCTCGACACTGAGGTTTTCCATTTTTTCCTCCGGTATTTTTTGAACATGACATCTCTAGCTCCGGGCTTTGAGCAATGGTGCCCGACACCCGAAAGACACGGAGGAAGTGCTGTATGTTGGGCGGCTATCTGAGAAACTTCATCCCAGTCCGAATAATTCGAAGGCCGCCGCCGTGTTCAGGCCGACTTTCAGCTCTTCACCTTCACAAAGAGCGCGCCGCGCGGCTGTCAAGGCAAGGCCGCGTCGCCCGGATCGCCCTTCCAACGCCAAATATTGCCGCACAACTTCATTGGCGAAGGCGATGGCCTCTGTGGAGCTGACGGGCCACCGACAGGCGAGAATCGAACGAGCGCGGTGGATCGACAGCTGGACGCAGAATCCTTCCACATCCAGGTCGCCGGTACGGCTGACCCGGCCGATGGAGCAGCTGATCAGAAGGAGCAGGTCTACCCCTGAGAAGTCACAGCCCTGTCCGTACCATAGGGTCGGCTCGGTGTGCCCATCACCGAGCTGGATTCCGGCTCTTGCGTGATCGCCGTGCCCACAGATCGTGACCACAGCGAAGGACCGATGTCGCTCCAAAGTCGCCTGAATAGCGCCGACGGTACCACTGCCGTCGGCCCCGGCGTGGCTGATGCCCCCATAATGTCGAGCCAGGTCGCGATGCCCTTGATGAAGCTGGAGAGTGTCTTTTCGTATGTCGTCCTCAGGGCCGAAATAGGAAACGGACAACAGACGTCGATCGTCTCGACGAGTTTCAGTATCGTCTCCGGTGGTTGTGTCTAGGAGGGTATCGAGCTGGGGAGCGAGAGAGGTCCGAACCGTGTGCACTCGGCTATAAAGAGGCTCACCATCGCTTATCGGCAACCAAGCCACCGGGACGGCATGGAGGGCGTCGTCCGCCTGGATAACGAGGTTTGTTTTCTGCGTGAGTAGCGGTTCCAGATGAGAAAAATCCCAGATCTGCCGGATTTCCGAAAGGTATCTTGCGGTCAGGGCATCGAGCGTGCCCCGCGAAGGTCTCTGCCGGAAGGCCTCGTGTGCGAATTGCTCGGCGAGGTGCAGGGCGTGACTCGCGAATGGATCTTCGCCATGCTCCTCTAATGGCCAAGTCAAGAGTCGACAAAGACGAAGAAGGCTCGAAAGTCCCTTGCCGGCAGGAAGTTGAGTGGCCAGCACTTCGAGGATTCCCTCTATCTGACTGCTGCCCAGATTCTCGGCGGTGGCCAGATGTTGAAGAGCGCTCGGGAGGGCCCTTCGAGCCGCTCTGAGGAGGGCAGTGAAAGGCCAGGCGGAATCGATCCAACGCAACAGACTCATAGAAAAGTCGTAGCGAGCGATGGCCCAACGTAAACGCAGGAGATCTTGCGACTTACCCGTGCCGAATCTCGCCAAATCTAAGAGCCCTTCATTGCTTCGCAAAGCTCCCCAAATCAGGCGTCCGTCTGAGTCGAAGGTGACGCGAAGAAGCAATCCTTGGGACCCAAGAGATTTGGCCAGAGCTGCTTCATCTAGGCCTTTTGGGATCAAGTCGCCTAGCCGCGATCTCGCCGGGTGTGGCTGAGTCTGTTCGAGGTTTTCGCGGATTTCCTTCGGAGCGTTTTCCAGATTTCCGATTACGGCACCGATCGGCGAGTTTTGGGACAAGCGGTTCTCGGTTGCGGGCGAGTCTTCTGGGAATGGTCCAGAGCTCTCGGGTATCGGCTCGCCACCTGTCGGCATGTAAGGCTCCGTGAGCATAAATCGCTCGATCAGGAGCCGTTGTGCCAGCTCCAGGTCCCATAGAAAGACTTGTTTGCGAAGCGCATCGGTCTCTGCCGACTCCGCCTCCTTCCCTACCCAATAGAACCCTGTCTCCAAGATTCGGCGACGGAGATCGGATACGCTCTGAATAAAACGTTCACGATCGGCCAGCTCAATGCCTTGCTCCGCAATGACCTGTCTGAGGAACGGCAAAAGGCGTCGGCTTTCGTCCAGTGGCTTCTTCTGCGCATCCTTCCCCCACCATCGGAGCCAATCGTCATAGAAATGGCAGTACGTGGCCATCAGACCCGAATCGTGGGGAACTGTCTCGATCGGCGAAACGTATTGAAGAAAAGCGTTGGTTAAGAGCGCAGCCTTCTCCTCCTGATCGGCTTCTTGGAGCGCGGAGACGAGTGAGCCCACATACAATATCTGCACAAAGGGGGCTAAGTCTCCAATCCGCTCACGGATTCGCGTTGCAAGAGCTGGGATGTTCTGCCAGTCAAATTCTGAGCTTAGGGCTGAATCGATCTCAAATATGGTTACCGCTTCGGCAGGGAAACCAGCCACAGCCAACGTGTAAGAAGCCGTTCCCAGATACAATCCGATAATGCTGTCAGGGCTAGACGCGCAATGGGTTTGTAAGCCGCAAATCAGCTCCTGCATCTCAACCTTCGTGATGTCGAATCCCACATCGGCGCTCAACACCGCTAGGCCATCCTGGTGGCGTTGAGCGGCGTTCAGTGCGACCACGAACAAGGGCACTAAACAAACGCCAAGCTCAGGTGGAGCCCCGCCAAAACACGCCTTCAACTTGGCAGCCAGTAGAGGAATATTCTCGTAGTCGGCCGGTTCAAGGCCGAGCTGTGTTTCAAGAACGGAAATGCTTTCAGCATACCTGCCGGAATCTTGCAGGCCTTTTGACAGCAGGATCGAATAACTGAATCCGTATCCGATCCTAGTCCCGAGCGGCCCGACTCCTTTGGTGATCTTAGCCTTCAGCAATTCAGGCTCTGAGTAGTCACTTATCGAGATATCAGCTGCCGCCTCAAGCACTGCCAAGACTTCTGCTCTCCGGCCGTTTGTCCCGAGCGATGCAGCTAGCGCCTGTACCGCCGATGCCCAGATCTCTTGAGAAACGTCAGATCTGGGCCCTAGAATTTGACGCAGTCGAGACGGGTCTCGATAGTCACTCTGCTCAACACCCACCAAGGTCTCTAAAACGATCAGCTCGTCCTTCGACCGATCAGCGAGGCCAAGAACAGTGCCGAGGCGAACACCATATAAGCATCCCAGCGACGGAGATAGGTCCCGAACGCGTTGCTTCAGCCGCGTTGTTACCGATTCTGATTCAGCATAATCTTCCGGCTTTAGACCTGTGTCAAGCTCATAAACAGAGGCGACCCAATCATGCTTGTTATCCATCACGAAAATGGTAGTGAGCACTGTGAAGAACCTCATGGCCGTGTTGGGATCGATATCGGCCAGACGTTGTCGAATCTTTGCGAGAGACTTAGTGGGATCCTGGAAGTCCTCGACCTCCAGTCCTACAGCTGCCGCCATTACTTGAGCAGCTCCCTTTATGTCGCCCTTTAGGAGATCCTTACCCATGCGTAGGAGGGTCATCCCGAAAAGTCGGTAGAAGTTCCAGACTCGAATCTTTCGAAGGAGCCGTAGTGAGAAGGATTTGAACATGGAACCTCTTTAGTAGTAGACAGCGTCCTGGCCTCGGTCAAGCCGCGAACGCGTCAGCACGCCGTTTTAAGTTTCAACCCAGACCGTAAAGCTCGCACGCGGCGATGGTGTGAAGGCTTGCCTTTTGACCGCTCTCACCGGCACCGTCGAGGAAGAACCGTCGCGCGTCGTTGAGCGCCCGGGCGCGGAGTGGCCCGGTCAGGCCTTGGCGGCGACTTTTCAGATACCGTTCAATGGCCTCGGCCGCGAAGGCCGGTGCTTCGTTCGAGGAGACCGGCCAGCGAAAAGCCGCCATCGAACGCGCTCCGTGGAGGGCCAATTCCACGGCAAATCCTTCGGCGTCCCGCTCGCCGGTTTGCTCCACTCGGCCGATGGAGCAGCTCACCAGGAAGAGCCAATCGACGCCGGAAAGGTCGCAGCCGGCTCCCTGCCAGAGCTCGCCTTTCGGTTGTTTGTCGGGGGCCCCGAGCACCACGCCGGCCCGTTCCGAGCTGCCGTGACCGCAGATCGTCACCACGTCGAATCGCGGGTCGACGTCGAGGGCCGCGCGCAGGACGCCGGCGGTCGCCGGAGTTTGAAAAGAGGCGGCCAAGGTTTCACAGTTTTGCTCCTTGCCGATCCGCTCCATTTCGAGATGGAGCCTCGCCATTCCCGGAAGGGCCTCCGAATCGTGTTGGTCGTGAGACAAAACCAATAGGCGACCTGGAGAAGCTGCCGAGGTTTCTTCTAAATTCGCTTGGGACGCGTCCATCAAGAGGCCTAGGGTTGTTCGAATCGACTTCACCTGCCCATAGAGCGGCCGTCCGTTGACCGGCAGGAAGGCGAGAGGCACGGAGTGCAAGAGCTCGTCGACTTGCAGAACAAGATCGCGATCGGGCGGCAGGTCGAGGTGGTGCAGTTCGGCGAGCTGACCCGCGTCGTCGAGGAAGCGTTGGGTGGCGGCATCTAAAGCCGCGGTGGTCGGCCGGCCCGCTCCAAGGAGCGAGCCGACGAGGGCGGTAAAATCCTGGACTCTTTTGGCGGCTAGCGCGGCCCAGGTTCTTCGCTTTTCAGGGTGGTCGGGACGGGACGCAAATAGGGGGCGGCACAGGTTGGGAAGAAGCTGTCGCCTGAGATCCTTGGGCGGCTTCTGGAAATCTTCCATGTTTTTCTTAAGATGGTCCATGAGCCCGGCAAAGATATCGGCGACCTGACGGGACGGAGGCCGAAAAACGCTCTGGAAATCATCGAGCAGCTTGCGGGATTCCTCGGTCGAGGCGGTCGCCTCGGTGCCCAGGGTGTCGGCCAGCAGGCGGAGGGCGTTTTGGAGGTCTTCTGCCTCCGCCTCAAAGGTACCTGCCTTATTTCGGAAATCTCGCCGAGGCCCACTGGACCGTCGTGCCTGCTCACGCAGGAGCCCTAGAGTGAAGTCGTGGCGGGCGACCGCCCAGCGCAAGTCTTCGAGATCGGTCGTCTTTCCGCTGCCGTGGGCTTGAAGCGCGAGCCGACGGCCGTCGCTGCTCCAAAGGCTCCAAAACAGCCGCCCTTCCGGATCGAAGGCGGCCCGCAAAAAGAGGGCCTCGGACCCCAGAACCGACGCCAGCGACCTTTCATCGGCCTGTTGTTTCAGCAGAGCGGTGCCGGGCGCGTCGGAGCCCGCCGGCTCGACGGACGGAGTGAAGTCGAGCTCGTCGAGCCACGCGCTGTCGAAGCTCAAGGTCCCCCTGCAGCGCCCGATGTAGGGCTTCAGCAGCTCGGCCACTTCCCCGCCGGATTGGGGAAGACCGCCGGCCGGGATGACGGAGCGCTCCCCCATCAGAAAACGCTCCAATAGAAGGCGCTGGGAAAGCTCGGCGTCCCAAATGAAGAGCTCGCTGAAGATTCGCCGGCGCTGCTCCGGATCTTGGGTCGCGGTCGCCTGCCGGTGACCGACCGCCATCAGGCGGCTCCGCAGGCTGCCGATAATGCGCCAGAAGGCTTTTCGATCTTCCAGGCTGGGAGCGCTGCCGAAGCCCCGCTGGATTTGGTTCACCAGCTTTCGACAGATCATGATGGGGAGAGGGCTCTCTTCCCCGCCGAAGAGCTCGAGCCACAGCTCGAAGAGCGAGGTGAAATCGGCGACCAGCGATTTGTCGAAGCTGTCGGCTTGCCCGTCCGCCAGAATGAACCGGTCCACGTAGATCCGCAGCAGAAAGGAAGCCTTGTCGATCTGACCGGAGTCTTTCAAAAGCCCGATCAGCTCATGGATGAAGGAAACCGCGGTCATGCGGTTGGTCCGATCCAGGAGCCTTTGCAGGCGGCTCTCCAAGACCTCTTCCCTCTCGTAGCAGGAGGCGTCGAGCTCGGCGTAGGCTTCTAAGACGGCGACCGCTTTCTCGGTTCGACCGCCGACGGAAAGGGTTCGAGCCAGGCCCCGAGGATAGGTGCCCAGGCCGTAACTGGAAATCCGGCCGAGCCTCGCTTGGAGGATCTGGACGAGGTCTGAGGGGGCCGCGTCGAAGAGCTCGGTCGTGGCGCCTAAATCGGCGGCGAAGAGCGCCAAGGCGTCATCCGCTCGTCCCTGGTCGAGAAGTAACGCGTTGAGCACCGTCAGCCAGGCGGTTCTGACCTCAAAATCCACGCCGTCAAGGTCTTGTCGAAGACGACGGGCGAGGGCTTCCGGTGCGGCGTAGTCGTCTTTCTCAATGCCGGCTGCCTGCTCCAACAGACGAAGCCCGGTCGCCGTTTCACCGGTGACCCCGAAAAGGTTGGCCGTGGTCATGGCGAAAGAGACCCGGAAGGTCGGATCGCTCGGCAGCTGGGTGAGCTCTGCGACGGCCGCGGCCACCCGCTCGGGCTCGTCGAGCTTTGTCGGATCCACATTCAACACGGCGGCCAGCAGTCGACGACCATCCTGCACACGGAACGTGATCGCTAAGAAGCCGACTAGAGTCAACACGATCTGGATCTCTGCGAGACACTCATCCCCAGCCTTTTCGAAGACCTGCGCTCGCCAATCGGCGAGCTTGGTCGGATCGGTGTAGTGCTCGTCCGATAAATCGAGGACCTTCTCTAGGAGATCGGTTGCTTCTGCCAACCGTCCCTCCGACATCAACGAGTTCACGGATCGGCTCAGCTCGAACCAATCCGTCGGCCTCTGAGGGCCTTCGGGAGTCGCTCGACGGCTCGGGTCTCGCCACGACGACCAGATATTCGCTCCCTGAGAGACCGTTTGCTGCCACAACGCTTTTAAGAAATCCCCCATGATGATCCCCTCAACCCTTGGGCTTCACGCCTGGCTTCAATCGCACGGCGGGATCTCCGATGACGATGAAATTCCGGGCGTCGTTGTGAATGAGCCAGGCCTCGGCAAATCCCTTCAGGTCGATTCCCTCCTTCTTTCGGAAGCGGTCGTGGGAATTGGCGATCCTCACGGCCTGCTCGGCATAGCAGCGATTGAAAAGCTCCATGGCGTGGCCGATGGGATGGCCTTCGAGCAGTCGGCCGAGGGTTTGTTCGTAGATCACCCGGTCGTAGGCGCTCGGTCCGTCGCTTAGAAAGGAATGAGCCCACACCCTGTCGATGTGACCGATGAATGCGAGCGCACCGCCGCCGCTCGGAGGCGCCAGCAACCGTTGGGACAGGCGCGCCAGAAAGGGCGAGCCGGCAGACAGGTAGTCGTTATAGATCACCTTGAAATCGTCTTCGCTGGGAGTCCCGGCGCTGAAGCAGGCGAATTGGAAGACGATCGAGCCTGTTAAGTCCACGGTGTGGGGCACATCTCCAGCCGCGAAGCAGTGCTCAGGGGACGGGCTCAGCTCCCCTCCCGGCCACTCACTACAGACCACCGCCCCTTGGTCGTCGCGCTGGCGAGGATCCTGATTGGGCAGGGCGAGCCCGTGGCCGGCGGTGAAGATCAGGCCGGGGGCGTCTCTGCGTTCGAAAATCTCGGTCAAGCGAGGCTTGGTGGCGGCTTCGCCGCAGACGGTTTCGAACGTCCAAGGGCCGGCTTCGCCTGCGAAGCGCTTCTCTAGGTGACGAGCCAAGGGACACACCAGGTCCTCGATCGACAGCTGAGTCATGGGCTCGGTGACCTCGCCGTCGCTATGGCTCGGTGCAAAGAACACCCCGTGGCGTGCCGGCGTCGCGTCGCCTCTTTCCGCGGCCACGACGGCGAGGGCGTAGCGGCGGTACTCCTCCGGTGTTTCGAACCAAATCCGCCCGACTCCATATTCCACATCGAGCTCGTATTGAAAAGAAAAAGGTATGTCTTCGGGGCTGCCCACCAGCAAGAGGTAGTAGGGCAACGCTTCGGGAACGACCGGCCCCCGGGGACGGGCGCCGACGCGGCACAGGAAGTCTGCGGCGGATTCGCCTTTCCGGTAGCCGGCGTCACGCCCTTCGGTTCCTTCGAATTGTCGATACCCCATCTGGTCGAAGCGGGCGGCGACCGCCCGACGGTGCTTGAGCAGCGGGAGAAGCGCCTCGACGACTTCGGGAGATGTCGAGGCGCTGAAGATCACCCCCCAGCCGGTGCTCGAGAGATCTCCGACTTCAATGCCGTCGATGGGCGCGAAATGAGCGTCAATCGACTGCAAGAACGCCTGGTAGTCCGATCGACCCAAGGGCCGGCCGCTTTCCAGCAGCTCGGCGGCGAGCTGCTCAAGAGATTCGGCGGTTTTGAGATAACCGCCGGCTAAGGGGCGCGGGGGCGAATGCTTATCGGTCATAGGAACCCTCCTTCTATCAGTCAGCGTGGATTCGAAACGTTATCCGGCACCATAGAGCTCGCAGGCCGCGATGGTGTTGAGACCCGGTTGCCAGGTCGAGTACTGCTGAGTCGAGCTTTGGCCGGCCGAGCGCTGTCCGGCCGAGCTGGCGATCGATTCGTCGTTCAGAAAGCTTCGGCGGGCGGCGTTTAGGGCCCAGGCGCGTCGTCGGCCGTGGTCGTCGGATCGCTGTTTTGGGCTGAGCTTTAAGTACTCCCCGATCGCCCGATGGGTGAAGACGGCCGCTTCGACCGCGTTCACCGGCCAGCGGAAAGCCGAGACCGAACGCGCGCGATGGAGAATCAGCTCGACGCAGAACCCCTGGACGTCGCGGTCGCCGTTTTGCCGCAGCCGTCCCAAGGAGCAGCTCACCAGCCACAGCCAGTCGACGCCGGAAAGGTCGCAGCCCGCTCCATGCCAATGGACGTCGGCTTCGTCTTCGGCGACGCCGCTGGGCAAGCGGATGCCCGATCGGTAGAGATCCCCGTGGCCGCAGACCACGGCGGCGGCGAAACGCTGGTGAAGATCGCAGGCGGAGCGGATCGAGCCGAGGGACGCCGGGGGGCGATCTGCGGCGTTGTAGAAGCCCAGGCCGTGGGTCTGGGCCAAGCCCTTGAGACCGAGATGAAGCACCCTGCCGCCGGTCGCGGCCTTGTCCACGGGATCGTCGAAATGGCTGACCGCCAGCAGGTTTTCCCGGCTGGCCCGCGCGTCGGCGAATTGGCGGTCGATTCGGGAGGTCATGGCGGTGACCAGAAGCGCCAAGGTGGTGCGAACCGAACGCACCTGCCGCCAGAGCGGCCGACCGGCGATCGGCAGATGGGCGACGGGCACCGCGTGCAGTGCGTCGTCGACTTGCAAGACGAGGTCGTGATCGGGGCTCAAGACGGGGCTCAGGCGGTCGAGATTCCAAACCTCGGCGACTTCGGCGAGGTAGGCCGCGGTCAAGGCGTCCAGGTCCGTCCGTAGACTCGGTGCCGGGGCCGGAGGAGCTTTGACAAAGGCGATTTCGTCGCTCAGGCGTTTTTCGATGAGCTCGAGATCCGGAGGCGCGGAGATCCCCGAAAGAATGAAGGTCAGCAGGCTCTGAACCATCTCTTCCAGAGCGTCTGGCGGGTGGGTAAAGATCTCGCCGAGGGCTGTGGAAAGCTCGTCGGCCCCCTGTTTTGCGGCTTCTGTCGCGCGCCCGAGGGCCTCGCAGATCTGTTGCAGAACAGCCTTTTTTCTAAAGTCCGGGCGGACTCTGAGCCTTGTGATCGCGAGGCGAAAGTCGTGGCGAGCGGTGGCCCAGCGGAGCCGGTCGAGAGCGTGATCGGCGCTGCTGCCGAAGGCTCGCAGCTCGGGTCGTTTGCCGTCGCTCTCGATCGCGCTCCAAACTATTTGTCCCCTGGAGCCGAAAGACGCGCGCACGAAGAGGCTGCCTGGACCGATCAGCTCGGCCAGCCGAGCCGGATCGATGCCCTGCTCCACGAGCGCACGCACTTCGTCGTAAAGCTCGGGCCATGCCGATCGAAATTGGCGAGCCTCGGTCCCCGCTCGACCCGCGGTTTCCGGTGAGGGATCGTCGCCGCCGGGTGCCGACCAAGATTCGCTTAAGAAGCCCAGGCTGTCGATCCGCCCCAGGGCTTCCTCCGACAGGCCGGCCGGCCGCGGCACGGCGAAGGCCCAAGTCTCAGTCGGTGTCTCCGAGGCGGGCACCAAAAGGATACGCGACAGCAGAAAGTGCTCGAAGAGCAGGCGTTGCGCCAGCTCGGCATCCCACAGCTCGACTTCGAGCCGGAGGGAGCGAGCCCGCTCGGCATCCTGCTCGCGTTCAGCCCAATAGCGGCCGACCTCCACGAGCAGCAGCCGGAGATCGCGAACGTATCGGATGAATTGCGACCGATCCTGTAGATCCACCCCTTGATGCACGAACCCACGACGCAAAAAGGGCATGAATCGTCGACAGGCGGCGACGGGCTCGGCCGCGTCGTTCTGGCCGAAGTAACGCAGCCAATAGGTGAACAAGGGGCAAAGCTGGGTGACGAGACCGTGGACGGCCCCGTCTGGGTCGGTCCAAGACTCGAAGCTCTTGAAGAAGATATCGACGAGAAGGGCCGCGTGCCGATGGCGCTCGTTGTTCTGAAGCCCTGAGACGAACTCGAAGAAAAACGCCCCTGCCACCGCGTCGCCGACGTTTTCGAACCGCTTGCCGAGGCGGTGTGCCAGGTCTTCAGGGTGGTCCCAGGTGGCCGGTGAGAATCCTGCCGACTGCTCGAGCAGACCGAGGGCCGTGCTCGATCGATCGACCTCCCCGAGCAGGCCGGCGAAGATCCTAAGATAGGTCGTGGCCGGGTCGGGGTGGACGCCTTCCAGCCGGTGCTCCAGTCGGGCCGCGAGATCGGGCGGATTCTGACGGATGTCCGGCGGCAGGCCGAGATCTGAAAAAACCAGTGCCAAGGCCTCCGTGGAGCGTCCGCCGAATTCCAAAGTCAGGATCGCGCTGACGATGATCTGCGCGGCAATGTTGGGGTTGAGGCCGGCTAAACGGCTCGCCAAAACAGCCGGATCCGGCGCTTGATCTTTGTTGAATCCGAGGTAGGACTTCATCAGCCGGAGCCCGGCGTCCAAGCGTCCCGAGCCGACCAGCGCGGGAGACAAGAAGAGCAAAAACCCGGCGGCGACCTCACCGTGGAGCATTTGGAGGTAGCTTTCGGCCTGGGCGCAGATCTCGTCCGGGCCGAGCTCCATATGAATGCCGAAGGGGCCCGCGGAAAGGGTCCGCAGGGCATCTTGATCGCGGGCCGCAACTCCCAGGGCGACGACCAGGGTGATGAAGTAGGTGCAGGCCAGATTCTGCGACAGCCCGGCCAGCCGTCGATCGAGGTGGGTCGAGATCCGCGAAAGGTCCTCGAAATCCTCGCCGGCCAATCCCAGGTCCGCTTCGAGCAAAGCCAAACCGTCGGCATGGCGGTGCTCCATGCCGAGAATCCCCACCAGGGTAACGAGTATGGTGGTCTCGATCTCCGGATTCGCCCCGGTGGCGAACGTCGCCAAGCGATCCGCCAGCGGGGACGGTTCGGAGTAGTCGTCGGCGGAAAGGCCGATCAGCCGTTCCAGCCGCTCGGCCGCCTCACCGCTTTGGCCTCCGTGGGCCGCTTCCATGGCCTGAAGCAGCACCAACGGCGGCGACTTGAACGGAACGGCTCGGCCGACGAGACCCACGGTCTTCATCACGAGCTCTGCGAGTCTCATCAGCCTCTCCTGCAGCGCGTTTTGGAAAAGGTTTGGATCAATCTTCGGACTTGGGAGCGCCTAGGGGTGTTGCGAATGTGCCCTTATCGTCACCCGTTCCTTGACCAGAGGCGCCACCTTTTTGTTTTTCCGACTTTCCGAGAGGGGCGGAAAAAGTGCCTTTGATCGGTGAATCACCCTGTCCGGGACCACCGCCTTCCGGATTCAAGAGGTTGTCCGCAATGTTCTTCGGGCCGTTGTCGTCGGTGTGTTCTTGACGGCTCATGAGCTTCTCCTTTGGATCGAGCGTTTATTAGTAGAACGACTCTAAAGAGAATGACACGCGGCCCGACGTTTTGTTGGGAGGCTTCTTTCAGCCGGAAAAGAGCGTCAGCTCATCTTGAGTCGCCGATCAGCACGAAGGGCGCCCAGGCGTGGGGCGAGCCGTCGGTCAGCATCGCCAGCTGAGCTTCACGCAGGGCTTCCGCCGGGCGTCGGCCGTGCTTGAGCAGCTCGACGTAAAAACGTTCCATCAACCGCGCCGTCGAATCGTCACCCACTTGCCACAGACTGACGATCACCCGTCGGGCGCCGGCGGCGAAAAAGCTGTGGGGTAATCCCACTAGCCCGGCGCCCCGCTCTTCTTTGCCCAAGCCGGTACGGCAGGCGCTGAGCACGACCAGGTCCGCCCGCAGCTCGAGCTCTTCGATATCTCGGGAACGCAGGAATTGGTCCTGCGGCCTGCCTGCCCCGTTACGGGAGGACAGCACCAGGCCGGACAGCTCGGGACGCCGCACGTTCAGAAGACCGTGGGTCGCGAAGTGGATGTACCGATAGTCTTTCAGCTCACCCGACAAGACGGTCTCCCGCGTCGCCTCGGAACCGAGAGCGCTGAAGCTCATGGAGTCCGGCAACAAGGAGAGAGCCGCTTCCGCTTCCCGACGAGAGCCCGGCAGCCGGGCGAAGCTTTCGATGCCGACGTCGTCTGCGGCGCGGATCAGGTCCTTGGACCAGCCGGGGCTCTCGGGTTCGGAGCCGTCCGTGCCGTAATCCGGATCGGCGATCATCGCCAGGGTGTGATGAGCCGAAGGATTAGCGGTAAAAGCGCGCTGATGGACCAGAAAAGATCCGGACGGTACGTGCGTCACTTCGAAATCTTGGATCAGGAAACGACCGTGTAAGACGAGAGCACTGAACGGGACGTAGTGTAGGGCTCCGTCAGCGGCGATTTTCAGCCGTTCGGCGCCTTCCAGCCCGGATGAAATCGGGCCCAAGAGCAGATCGCCGAGCTCGGCGGCCACGAGCCGCCCTCGGGCCTCGGCGAGGGCTCGATCGCGCCGGGCCAGGAGATCGTGGAGCGCGCGGGCTCGCTCTTCGAGCACCCGACGATCGGGCAGCTCCACGGCGCGAAAGTGCTCGAGACCCACTACAAAGAGAAAGCTTCGCTCCGTGCCGAGTTGGAATTCGAGCAGGAGGGACTTCGCGTCGAGGGGCGTGCTGAAAAGTCGGCGTCGGAGCTCGGAGAGTTCGAGCGGCTTGCCTGCCAGATGATCCAGAAGCACCCTGGCTCGCGACCGCTCGCCAGCATCGAAAGCGCGTTCTTGATGACCGGCTCCAGGGTCCAGCTTGTCCAGCTCCATGAGCAGCGCGATCCACGTTTGGTAAAGCTCATATCGGGTGGCCAACAGGCTGCGCCGGTAGGCGGAGACGTTTACTTCGTCCCTCAGGGACTCAAACAGTTCCACCGATTTTTCGGCATCGTCGACGGCTTCGAAAAGCTGCTCGCGGGATCCCGCGGTGCTCAGGAACCGGGCTCGGACGAGCCGGGCAAACGCCTGGCCCGCCAGATCGTGGCGTTCCTCGAAGAGCTCCAAAGCCTCATTGATCCTGGCGAGCCGGCCCGGTTCGACGGTTGAAGCCAGAGAAGCAGGGGCCTTGAGGCGCCACCACTCGCGCTCCATCATCGTCCAGGCGAGCCGCAGGGGTGCCTTTGCTGCGCTATGAAGCGCAACGGCTTTCTGCCAATCGGCCTCCGCCCCTTCGAAATCGCCGGTTTCGGCTCTCAGCTCCGCCTGCCGGCTGAGGGTGACCGCGGAGCCGCTTCGATCACCGAGGCGGTCTTGGGCATCGTAGGCCGCTTCAAGCTCCCCCAAGGCGGTGTCCGTGTCTCCTCGTCGGGCCAGGGCTTGACCGATAGCGACTGAAGCCGCCGCTTCCCCTATCACGTAGCCGGTCTTGCTATACAACCTGCGGGCCCTTTCGAGTGCTTCTAGAGCTTCCTCTTCCCGACCCAGCGCCAGGTAGCCGTTACCCAGGTTTTTCAAGGTTTGAGCCAAGTGGGTCGGCAGGTCCAATTGCTCCCACAGCTCGACGGCCTTCTCCTCGTCTTGGATCGCAGCTCCCGTTTGACCCGATTGGCGTCGGGCGATGGCTCGGTTGTTGAGCGCGATGGCCGTTCCGAACGTGTCCTCCAGCTCTTGCGCCAAAGCCAGGGCCTGCTCCGCAGAATCCAGACTTTTCTTAGGCTCGCCTAGTTGCTGCAGCAGAGAGCTTTCCAAATTGCGCAGATTGACTGCTTGGCGACCGTCGCCGAGATCTTCAACGAGCTGGCGTGCTCGCCGATAGGCACCCAGGGCCGCTTCTGGACGCCCTTGGATCAGCCTGACCTGAGCCAGCTCCCGCCACGCCATGGCGGCGGCGTAGGGCTCACCGAAGCGTCCTGCCTCGAAAACGGTTTCGGCGAAGGTCTCAGCCGCCCTGCGCAGGCTCTCTTCACTACCCGACGCTCGCCATTGACGCGCCCTGGCCAGCGCTCGACCTCTTTCGTCGAGCCGTCGGGCTCTTTCGACGGCCTCTTTAGAGATCTCGAAGGACAGCCGGTAGACGCCACGTCCGCCGATGGCATGGACGGTGATCCGGTGAGCCGCCGTTTTCTGAGCGACAAACGAGACCTCCTCAGGGCCGTGGGTCCGGTTGGGGCTGTCGTATTCCACGACCTCGTCGCCGGAATCCACGGTAACGGTGACGTCCACACCCCGCTGCTCGACCGTGAGATCCAGGACTTCTCCGGCGGCCAGAGAGATTTGGAAGAAATGAGTCTCTTCTTCCGCGATCGTTCTCTCCAGACCGCTGTCGCCGGGACGAAGCTCCGTGCCCGGGTCGGCCGGGTCGTTGGCGCACGCAGCGAGCAGCGCCAATACAAGACCGAGACATCGGACGCGTTGCCCTTGGAGCTTCACGTCGAGAGATCAATCGTAGGTCAGCTCGACGGTGTAGACGGCGAGAGGTGTCTCCTCGTCGCCCTCGATGCCCGACAGCTCGAACCGGTAGCGATTCGGCGGAAGGAAATCACGCTCGATCTCGAAGGTGAAAACCCCGGCCTCCAAGGGTCTCAGCTGGTTGCTCCTCCACAACTCGCTATCTACCTCGGCGTCGAGGCGAACGGAAAGCTGGTAGCTCGGAAAAGTTGCGGGGCTCGTTAGATTTAGGATGACGACGAAGCTTTCAGCGGCCGCCGGTACCCGGAGTCTATTTCCGGCCTCAGGGTCGCGGACTACGGCTTGGCGGTTGGGTGTCAAGCTCACGACGTGAATGTTGGCCTGCGGCCCGGCGTTGGCCTCTGGCCCGGCAGATCCAACGTTTAGGAGGTAGACCAGTGAGGCCACCAGCACCAGGCTCGCCGCCCAAGCCAGCGGCAACAGCCATCGTGGGCTCGATTCCTTAAAAGGCACCACGGTTCGGATTGGCTCGCCAGTGGTGGTGCCGGAAGGCGTCGCGAGGCTGTCCGTGGGTGAATCCGGACGATCCGACAGTCGTAGCTCCAGGCCTCGAAGGCGGACGGCCACCTCTTCCGGAGACGGATCCCCGGGAGCGGCTTCGAATCGTGTCAGCTCCGTCAGATCCAGCACCGCCCCGGCACAGTCGGGGCAAGTGGCGATGTGTGCCCGGACTTTGTCGGCATCGGCAGAGCCCAATTCCCCCTGGATATAGCCGATCAACGTGTCAGGATCTAGGTGTTCCTCTCTTCGCGCCCTGGCCTCGGCGGCTAGCTCTCGAACCAACGAGCCGAGGGCTTTGTCGGACTCGAACGGTTCTTCGGCAGCCCTGTTTTCGGTTCGCTTTTCATTCATGGCTCTTCCCATCGTCGTCTGGATCGGTCAGTAGATCTTTGAGCCGCTCTTTGCCGTCATAAAGTTGCTTTCTGACCGTTTGCACCGAAACCTGTAAAGCGGCTGCGATCTCACGATAAGCTAATCCCTGATCGATTCGGAGCATCATCACTTGTCTCATCCGGTCTGGCAGAGCCTCAAGGGCTTCTCGCAAAAGCCGCCGACGCTCGGCTTCGAGGGTCTCGCCCAGGGGGTCTCTGGAGGTTGGCGACAGCGGGCCGGGCGACACTTTGACCACTTCGGCGACGCTTCGGTTTTCGCCCCTTGGCTCATCCAATGACACCTCGTCGGCCTCCCGGCTTTGAGCGGATCGATGTCGCAACGCATTTTTCCAAACGCTGCTGGCAATAGTAAAAAGCCATCTCTCAAAACGGTCGACGTGCTCCAGCTGCGACGCCTTCTGGAACACCCGAAGGAACACGTCTTGCGTCAGATCATGGCACTCTTCGTGGTTGAATCCGCGATTTCTATAAAATCGGTAGACCGGACCATAGTAACGACTGAACCGTGAGGTATAGATCTCGTCCAAGGCTTCTCCTGAACGCAAACTGCCGAAGGTCTCCGAACAAGTGCAGCAGAACGTCATATGCCTTCGCCACGAAGTAGGTCACCCCTTGTTGGATCGGCCAAAAGGTACCATGGGAATTCGGCGTCAGTATGCCCACGGAGCAATGGGGAGACAACGCCAATGTCGCCATCGCCGAGATTCGCGCTACCGGAGCCGGCGCCATGCTCTCCATTACGGATCCCATGGATCGCTTCGCTTTCGGGCTCCATCAGTATTTCGACAGCGACTTCTCCGGGAACTCCCCCACCTGCGTGGCCCAGAGACCCGGAAGCTGTAGAAATCGGACATCTGAGACACGTTTTCTGAGACGAGCCCAGATCAGTAGCGAAGTCTCCTTAGGCATTACATTGCTACGTATTCTATAGAAGGTGGATCTTAAGATCTTTAAAGTCCGGTAAATTTCATCAATCGAGATCTCCGGATTCTGATGAAGCTCTCGCCATCTTGACCACTGGACCTTGGTAATCTTTTGGGACGGCCGCCTTGGCGTCCGAGTGCAGGAGCCGCGGCGAGCACGGCACGCGTTTGCTCTTGAACCAGGCGTCGTTCGAATTGAGCCAGCGCTGAGAAGATCATAAGCATCAGCTCTCCGCTGGCAGTGGTCGTATCGATCGCACCGTCGAGCAAGGACTAAAATCGACCTTCCGTTCTCGGAGATATCCACGAGATGGCTCATAGATCGCCGAAACGATCGAGCCGCCAGACCGCCAGAGTGTCGCTGGCTTTGAGCTCGTCGAGGCATGCTTCAAGACCTGGACGAGCGGCGCGAGCCCCTGAACCTTGTCCCCATACGTTGGGTCATGGAGGGCTATCGTAGCCAGTCGGATCCGTGTCTCAAACAACATGTCTCAGATGGCCCGAAAATACATCTTCCGGGTCACCACCCCTAGTTGACAGATCGGGGCTTATCGGACCTTCCACTTCAGTATGAGGAGCTGGCCCGAATCTTCTGCTGCCACGAACGGACCGTCCAGTCCCAGGGTCATCAAAACCAGGAGAGTCCCCCTACTACTACCCAATGAATTCTCGGTACAGTTCGCGAAGGCGGGCCATGTTCCGAGTTGCGGAGAAATGTCTGGAGACATGGTCTCGTGCTCTCGCGGAGGCTAGGGCCCATAGGTCGTCGTCTCTCAGTAAGTCGAGGCAACACGCTGCAGCGGACTCGACATTTTCGAAGCGGAATGCCGGATTTGCGAGCGCAGCGCCAGAGACGGGCCCGTCGATGGCTACAGCTACCGCGCCTGCGGCCTGAGCTTCCAACACGAAAGGTGGAAGCAGGTCGCATCCTAGTTTGGATGTCGTTAGGACCACTCGCGCTCTACGAGCGAGCTGGATGAGCCTTGAGTGTGGAACATAGCCGTAGCTCTTGATGCGATCACCTATATAGGTTCGGGAGATAGCCCTAGCTACTTCGCCAGCGTGCGGCCCTTCTCCTACCAGGTGCAGCACGTGGCGCTGGGAGAGTGACGGTGTGACATGCGCCGCCAGCTCGACCGCCATCTCGGGTCGCTTTCGACTAAGCCAGCGACTGGCGAACAGGAGCGGGATCGGGCGCTCCGTCTCGACGCCTGGCGGCACCTCGATGCTAGGCGGCAGAACTCGGACCTGCTCTTCGGAAGCGCCTCTCGACTCGAGAATCGCCATTCCCTCAGGGGCGGGAATGGTAATCGCGGCGGCTAAACGGAACAAGCCTTCGTACTCGCTGCGCCACTTGTCGCTGGCGCAGTTCTCCATGAGGTCCTTCCCGCCGTGAAATGAAATAAGAGCCGGAATGCCCTGGTCCGCCGCCCATCGCACCACTCGAAAGGCGATCTGGCCACCCGAGACGAGATGGATGAGCCGTGCCTTCCTGGCGATGGATGGCGAAAGCTCGCGCAGGCTCACCCACTGGACGTGCGGAGGCAAGGGGTACTGCCTCCCGGCTCTGTCGCCGCTCCGCTTGCTGACAAGAAGGAACTGGTACTCCTCCAGATGTTCAAGTGCCAGCCAGTGCTGGGTCTGCGTCGGGTCGAGGAGTCGACTCCCAACAGCAATGATCGTCGGCTCTACAGGTTCCACTTGTGGAAGTTGAGACGGTGGCAGAGTACGTCGCAACCGATGCCCGAAAGCAGTCGCGCGACCCGTTGATTGGATTCTTGTGTTGGGTGAAGGACCGTAGATACCTTCGAGAAGATGAACTTGTGCTGATGGATTACCATGCAGGTCGCAATGCCCGAGCCTTCCACGAGATTGGCACCTTGTGCGTGTCGGGCTCCGAGGTCGAGATCGGGCTCAACCGGGGTGATCCAGTAGGCAACGATTTGACCTTCACGCCTCCCGAGGATGAGCGGGACTTCAGGCTGGGCCAGAAGGCGGTCGAGTTCGGCGCGAGCCCGGAGCCGACTATGCGCCGGATCACAGCCGGGATCGGCGTGGAACCTAGAGTGCCACTGAACGAATCCGTGAATGTGTCGGACGGCCGCCGCTTCACTTGTGTCCAGTTCGCCGACGGACTTCTGTTGGAGTTCAAAGCCGGTCGGTGGCTCAGGTGGAACGGCTGGCAAATTCATGCTGTCAAGGGTGCCGACAAAGTAGCGATCGACCGCAACGAGTCGGAATCCTTCCAGAGCACTCTCAAGCTCGATTCCCTTTTCCTGCCAGGTCTGGACCGAGGCGAATCGAACCCCCGCGAGCCTTCTGCCGAGCCATTCTCCGACTTCAGCTCTGCACCTAGTGTCCCAGTCCTCGTGTAACAGGACGTGCGCCCGGCGCGCCGGTGCGCCCAGCAACTCAGTCTCGAAGGGGTCGTCGACTACCCAGCCAGAAGCGCATAGTCGGTCCCCAACTACTTGCTCGAAGAGCGTTGGTTTGCAGGACCCTAAGGCTTTGAGAACCCGGTCGAAGTCTTGCTGCCAGATGACGCCGGGACCAATCCAGAAATGAGAATGCTGTTGTAGTTGCTCGAGGTTACTTGAAAAAATCGCCATGACTGGAATCTCCTAGCGCTTAACCTCTCGCCAAAGGTCCTCCAAAAGCTGAGCGACCTCAGAAGCAGAGTCCGGCCGCCGTCTAAAGTCATCGTGCAAAAGCTTAGCAACCAGTGCATCAAGGTCGGGATTCTGCGTCTTCTTGAGCGCTGGCTGCAGTAGAATCCCCACCGAGTAGAGGTCGCTCCACGGGCCGACACGCGATGGTATGCGTCCGTTGACTTCCGGTGCCCGATGCATTAACTGTTTCCCAGGTCCCAACGGCTCAAGCTGCTGAGCTGAGCGCAGCTGAGATGAGAACTTCGCACCACCGAAATCAAATATAACGTATCGCGAATCGTCTCCTACTATCCGGCGTCCGATGTTCGCTGGTTTGACATCGAGATGAAACAGGGGATCAGGCAGCTCATGCAAGTTTGACAGTGCGCGACAAATCTCGATGGCCGCCTGGATTCGCGATTCAGCAGAGTACAACCTGGGTGGTTCGAGCAGCTCCAGCACCAGCACGCCAGCGCTTTCGATCAGCTCCAGGCACTCGATCACATAGCGGCTTTGCGCGGCATTGAGCCGGCCAAACTCTGACGCCGATTTTCGTCGCCGGTCGGGATGGGACCTACGGACCACCTTAAGGGCCACCTGTCGGCCATCCGACGCCTGGGCTGCGAGAACGGCGGAGCGAGACCCGGAGTGGACCTGTCTCAGCGGTCGGTAGCCGCGGACTTCAGCAAAGGTCTCTTCAAGCTCCTGAATCCCCAGCCACAGCCGACTGGCCCTAGCTCGACTGCCGCGGCCTTTGGTACTTTGATCAGCCATGGTCCTCTTCTTACCCACGAAGAAAGTTCGTTTATAGACAGCAGGTGGACAACAGCTCTGATGAGTTCACCATGGGTTACAAGGATAGCGTAGTTGTAGCTATGATCCCGTCTCCATCGCTTGACTTCGGCTAGTAAACTTCGCTCCGGTAGCCTGGAGGTTCTTCCAAGAATATTGGCAATACCTAGGCCAGCCACAAGCATGGGCTGCCCTCCCCCCTTCGTTAGCCATTGACTTGACCATGGCCATCCAGCCCGGCTGTACTGAGCTGGATCCAAAGCTGGCTCCAGAGTCCGCGGACCGAGTCCGAGTTCTCTGGTGAGGAGTTCCGCGGTCTCGACCGATCTGCGGATTGGGCTTGCTCGAATCCAGCAGGGGCCGTGCGGTCGAAGCAGCCGAGCCAAGGCCGCGACGCGGCGATGCCCCTTCGCAGTCAGCGCACCGGTCGCCCGATCTTCGTGGCCGTGCCGAATAAGCCAGACGACGTTGCCCGCAGCGCTCATGAGGCCTCAAGTCCGCGCTTAGACTTAGATCGTGAGTGGATCTTTAGGAGTAAGGCCCTCAGCCGCTCGACCGAGTGGGCTCGCAGAAAGAACCGCTCAATCGAGGTTCGGGCTTGTCGGGCGCAGCGTTCGCGGAGAGAGGCGTCGCCGAGAAATAATTCGATCTCGCATGCAAAACAGGGAGGTTCCGCTGCGTGGCTAAGCCATCCTGTTTCGCCGTGCACCACCACCTCGCGGACGGCGCCACAGTCGAGAGCGATCACCGGCACGCCAACGGCCATAGCCTCAAGAACTACCTGTGGGATCGCTTCACGAGAGCCGTCGGCTCGGCTGCTCGACGAAACTACAAGCACGTCGCCTGCCGCAAGTTCGGTTAGCATGCTCTCATGCTCCAGGAAGCCTCTGTATCTAATCCGTCCCGATCTCCGCTCAACCGTCACAGGCTGATCGGCGCCGACAATAGTGACCTGGAGGCCAGGAAGACGATCGATAAGGAGCCGGGCCGTCTCCAGGAAAAAGCCTAGACCCTTGCGGGGAATAGGGCGCCCGACCCACACTAGCCGGTGACCTCGATGATCGTTGTCATTACGTGGTCTTGAAACTGTCAGGATCTCCGGCCCGACGCCCGGAGTCAGGACGTGCAGGGTCTTAGGATCGAAGCCCGCCTTCTCGAGGATGCTGAGCTGTATCTGGTTGCTGGCGACCACACCCGCGAGGTGCTGACGCAACTGCTGGACACGGACTGAGCGGCAAGGTGCGCCGATTCCGCTATCCACATCACGCATGCCTTGAAGCAGCCAGACGACGGGCTTAGCACCGCGATACGAGAATGCCAGCCTGGCGGTCGCTACCAAGCCGTACATCGAAAGTATAAGGTCGGGCGAGTGGGCATCGAGTCGTACGCGGAGAGAGTCGTCGTCCTCGAAGCGCACCCGCTCGAATCGCCTCTTGATGCCAGCTGGAAGATGGCTGAAGCGCGTGGCGAATAGTCGAATCTCGTCCTGTTCTGGCCAATCGGCTAGAAAGTCCGTGATCGCGTGTCGAAACCGGGGCAGGAAGATCCGGTCCACGAGGGCAATTTTCACGATTCCGCCTCGATCAAAGTCCTGCTTGCGCTTGCACGAAGGCGTCGTTTCCACGAGGGCGATAGCTCCCGGCCTTCACGCTCGTCTAGCCAATACAGGCAAAGGCTTGCCGAGAGTGTCCTCGCGGCAGCCAGGGCCTTGTCTGAGACCGGCACGGTCGCTAGAAGCACCCGTTCCCAACCCTCGACCTTCTGGCCGGCCATGCTCGGGGCTGCTAGCAAGTGAGCTAAGTCCCAGGCGACCGAGGCCTGGTCGAGAGTCTCACCGTCAATGAGGCATATCGAGTCGTCAGCCACAATGACGTTTCGATTGATGAGATCTCCATGTGAGGGGCTCCGGCCTCCAAGCATGAAGCGAGTTGCTTCGTGGACTCGGCGCGAGTTGGTCTTCTCGGCTGCGTTCAGCTTGCGACTAAGTGTCAAGGGAATCCCACGAGGTTCCAGGTACGGGCCAGTCTCGGACACCACGAAGCGCAGGTACTCGCGTAGTCGTTTGGCGATCGACAAGGGTGGCGGGTGCTGCATGCGCAAGGATTCGGCCAGAGTCGAGCCTTCTTGGTAGTGCCGAATCAGGATGCCCTCATCCTTGCTCACGAAGAGTGCCGGCGGAGCAAAGCCGCCGAGCCATCGGGCAGCGAGCGCCTCCCTGACGATTCTACGGGCCGGAATGGAGATGCCGTTGCGCTCGAAGGTAAGTGCGCGCTTGGCTAGCAGATCTACCCCGTCGATTTGTACTCGGGCCACTATCGCTTTCCGGTCGTTTCGCAAGACCTGCCAGTCTCCTGGCAGGTCGCCGGCGAGTAGCCATTCGCGGATGCTCATTATCCAGGGTTGCATATCGGCTCAAGATGCTGGCTCGACTCAGAGCCGCAGTTCATCAGAAGATCGAGAATCGACACAAAGTGATCGAATTCCTCCGATTCCTGTGGATACGGCGCATACTTGGGTTCGTGCCACTCGACCCGGATGCCTTCTCTTGCGAACGCTCCTACGTCCAGGTAAACCTTAGCGGCCGGGCCGCAAAGGTAGACATCCGCCTCTAGCAGCCGACAGATCTGAATGATGCGCTCATTCCTTCCGGTGCGGTCCGCAGTGAACTCGGAAGAGCGCCGCCATCGAGGAGCTTTTAGGCCTATTCGGTTGCTTGTCTCGACGATTGAGGCGATGGCCAAGTCGTCCAAACGGTACCAATTTCGTCTGTAGAACTCCTCAAGCCACGGCCAGGTGGTCTCGAAGCATGGCGCGTTGCGGTAACACGAGCGAAAGCGAGTTAAGTGATGTGCAACCCACGGCTGGTCCTGGGCGATTAGCACTTCGTTGATTGCCTGATAATGCGGACGTCGACTAACTACTGGTACGGTGACGTGGAGCTTTCGGCTTGTGCAGCGGATCTGGTTGCGATTCTGAAAGCCCCGGACAAACTGTACATCATCGAAGAAGACGAACGTGTCGGCTCTTCGGACCAGGCCATAGTAGTTTCGATAAGGGAAAAAATAAGGTTGCATCAAAACAACAATCGACATTGAAACGTCCAGTTTGTCTAGGTCTTGAGTTGGTCCCGTCCCAGGTAGCGGAGGGCCCGGGCTGCAATGACTGCGTCGGCGTCTAGTAGCGAGCGAATGATCTCGGTCACCGTTTCGGAGGCCGGGAAGCGATTGATCAGTCGATAGTCGCGCTCCACCTTAGCAACCCGCGAAGTGTCGTTTTGGGCTGGCCAGCGCCCGAATAGTGCGAAGAATGCGGTCGCACCTAGAGCGAAAGCATCCCAGTGTTCGCCAAGAGCATCAACCCGTTGAAAGAGCTGATCGGGACAGCAATGTCGGAAGGCACCACCACCGAGCCGGCGCAGCTTGGTTTGTTCGGTAGGAAAAGGCAGCGGCAGTGCTGGGCCACCACAGCTGCCCAGATCGACGAGACGCGGGCTCACCACACCCGCGCGGCTTTCGACGACCAGGTTTCTCGGCTTGACGTCGAGGTGAAACAAGCCTGCTGCGTGAAGATGCCGCAGGGCGCTCGCAATCGAGGATAGGATCTGGGCCACGATCCTCTTGGGCAATGGGCCGTGATCGCGGATGTACTCTTCTAGATTTGGCCCGTCAAAGCCGGTCATTTGGAGTGTGGAGGTCCTCTCGCTCCAGCTGAGTAGGCACGGCAGCGCAATATGACGACAGCGGGAGAGAGCAAACGCTTCGCGGTACAATACTTGCCCCGTATCTTGGCGCGCACTGAGCCGTTTCACGGCGACTCGGTCGTTGACAGTGACGGTGGATCGACCGCCGAAAAAGATCCGAGGAAAACGGTCTCGCATAGTGCTCATCACCCGACCAGTTTCTCGTAGATTGATAGATAGGAGTTGAGCTCGGCCACGGCGGTGAACTCGGTCGCAACCCGAAGACGTGCAGCTCTTCCGAGCCGAGACGCTCTAGCCGGGTCGTCTAGTAGCGCCTCGATGGCAGATCTCAGAGCCCGGACATCGCCAGCGGGAACCAGGAGAGCCTCTTTCTCGTGAGCCAGAACATCCCGGAACATTTCGGTCGCGATGACGGGGCATCCGACACCCATAGCCTCGAGCAGAGCATTGGGATGCCCATCGTCGACGGAAGGCTGGACAAAGACATCCAACTGGCGAAGTAGTCCAGGAATCTCGGACCAGCGCCGTCCTCCCAGCAGTATCCTCCGCTCCTTGCCGGGGCTGTTCTCCAGACGGTCTGAGAGGAAGCGGTCGTGGGTGCTTCTTCCGGCTTGCCCCACTAAGACGAGATTGGCTGAAAGGGGGGCTAAGGCGGCAGTAAGGTAATCCAGCCCCTTCTTCTCGCCCAGACGGCCAACGTACCCAACCAGTTTGCCTTTGGGTAGTTGCAGTGCCTCTCCCCCTTTGTTAAGAGTCTTTAGATCGATTCCGTTGTGGACGACGCTCGAGCGCTTAACAAGAGCCGGGATAAACATTCGAGCTCGAGCGGCAAGGTGCTCGTTGACGAAAGTGAACCAGGTCGCATGTTCCACGATCCAACGTATTGCCGCGAGCTTGTTCAGGTTGAAGAGATTCTTGCCGATGTCATTTCCGCGACATGAGATTAGACACTGTAGCTCGAGCTCAAGTGCGCAGACCTGGGCCAAGAAGCCCATGTCTAATAGCGAGTAAGCATGAATGAGATGCGGCCGGTTCTTCTTCAGCTCTTCTAACGCCCGTGCGATCCAGTTTCGCCGAAAGATAGCCTTGTCGCCATCAGAGAAGTCAATGCCCTGGTTCTTGTGGTAGGGGCCTACTAAAAACACCGGATAGGGCTGTCTTCCCTCATCGCGTACAGAGATCGCCTCACCCGGCTTTCGCGCGCGGTCGAAGGTGAAGACGGTGACCCGATGCCCGGACCGATGAAGCTGATCGGCCAAGCGACACGCGGACCGCGCTACTCCAGAACCCCATGGAGGAAACTGCTCCGAGAATAGCGCCACGTGCAAGGTCATAGAGCCCCCAAGAAAAAGTTCCTAATGCTATTGATCACCCGATCGACATCGCGGTCTTTGATACGAGGGTGTAGTGGCAGGCTCAAGAGATGGCTAGAAATCCGCTCGGCGTTTGGAGTGCTCCTTCGGAAACTACGCATAGCCTGAAAATTTGAAACGAGAGGATAGTGGACGCCAGTGGAGATCCCGGCACGATCGAGATGAGCCGCCAGATCGTCGCGCTTGGCGGTCTGGACCTGATAGAGATGCCATGAGGAACTCTCTCCACTTGCGGCAGCCGGGAGCTTAAGGCCTTCGATACCAGAGAGTCCCTCTCGATAACGATGTGCTACGTAGGCACGGCGCGCCTGCAGGTCTGCGAGCCGTTTGAGCTGTACAATGCCGATTGCGGCATGGAGGTTGTCGAGATACGCTTTGTCACCAAGTTCCCGAATCTCGTAGCGCCATCGATTGGAGCCGGTCAGCTTATCGCGCTCGAAGGTATCTCGGTCTATCCCGAACCAGCGGAGTCTTGAGGCACGATCCTTTATCTCGGCAAGGTCCGTCACTAATGCACCGCCCTCTCCCATGGCCAGCGGTTTGACCGCGTGGAACGAGAACGCCCCGGCGGTTCCGAAGGTTCCTACATGACGCCCCTTATAAGTCGATCCAACAGCATGTGCACAATCCTCGATCAGGTGAACGCCAGCTTTACGGCAGAGCTTGGAAAGGCTGTCCAGGTCTCCGGTAAAACCACCTAGATGAACAGTTACCACCGCGGCAGGATCAAGATGGAGAAGGTCACGAACGTTTTCCGTATCGAGGAGGCCGCGATCATCAACGTCCGCGAAGACCGGAAGACCACCCTCTGCTAGTATCGCCTGTGCGGTGGCGATGAAGGTGAGGGGGGTCGTAATGACCTTGCGGCCTGTGATGGGAAGGGTGCGCAGAGCAAGGCGCAGTGCCCATGTGCCCGAAGCCGTGCTCACCGCGAATTGGCTTCCGACGAAAAGCCGGAACTGTTCTTCGAATTCTGGGACCTGTGGTCCAAATCCCAGCCAGCCGCTGCGCATCGCCGCAACAGCAGCTTGTTCTTCGAGCTCGTTGAAGCAAGGCTGAAAGAGTGGGATTCGCTCCATATCAGTTTCCTATAGAAATTGAAGACCAAGGCCGATTAGTGTCAGTTGGTTGGACGAATGGATGCGAGTGTTGTTTTCGCCTTTTTTGGTCAACCAGGCAGATTCCTCAGGGGTCAACTCAAGCTCAAGAAGTTCTGCAAGTCGACCAAACTCGGTTTCGGGCATTTTCTGGGCTGCCGTGATGATGCCGAGAAGCCATATTGAGAAACCTCGCGCGAGGTTTCGAAACCTTTGCCCGCCAAAGGCCTTCTGCCAATCCTGTACAGGATTGACCAAAGGATAACCTAGGGAGTCAAGAGTGCTTCGCAGATCTCCCACAGTCAAAACTCCTGCGTGGTTTAGAGCTCTAACCATCTTTGCGATACGGTTCTTCGAGAGTTCTTCCTCCCGTAGTTTGGTCGCGCATACCTGAGTCAAAGCCTTGTCCAGCTCTAGCCCTGCCTTCTCTCCGCAAAGGAATATTCGAAGGGACAGCCGGTCGATTGGAACTGCATCCGGATCTCGCTCTATACGACGAGGAAGCTCCTCTTTGTATTTCTCCAGTTCAGACTGGGCTTCTTTGATGAGTTCGTCTCCGATTTCTAAGAGGGCCGCCAGTCGAGCGAAGCGTCGAGAGATAGGAGGCGGGAGCGAGACTTCTCCTTTATAACCGATACCATGCTCGATCTGAGCCCATACGTGCTGAAGGGCAGACCGCACTTGAATCTCGGCCTTGACGTTCTTGAACCTCTGATTCTCCGGCAGAGATAATATACCATGCTCGATCTGAGCCCATACGTGCTGAAGGGCAGACCGCACTTGAATCT
>CBDUGP010000060.1:0-55921 GCA_965366625.1 uncultured bacterium | reverse complement strand
GCCCCCCCCCCCACCGCCGCGACGCCCGTGACGATCACCGACAATACCGCCGTCACGGGTCTCGATTTCGAGCTGGAGCCCTACGGCTCGCTGACCGGTGTGGTGACCTCTGCGACTGACGGTCAACCGCTGTCGTATTTTCCGGTGGGAGTCTACGACGAGACCGGCAGGCTGTTGGATATCGAACTCACCATGGACGACGGCTCCTATGGATTTGCGCTGCCTGCCGGCTCGTACTATGTGGCGATGAGCAACCTCGGGAGCTACTACTCAGAGGTATGGAACGATCATCGCTGTGCCGACGAGGAATGTGATGTGTCGGTGGGAGATCCGGTGGTTTTGGGGGCCGGTTCCGAGGTGCAAAATATCGACTTCTCGCTGTCAGAGAAAGCGATTATCACAGGCACCATCAATGCCCCAGCCGACGGCTCCACCGGAAGGGTGGATCTCTACAACAGCGCGGGGCAGCAGATCGAATCAGCCTATGGGAATTATTCCAACGGAGACTATGAATTTGAGGGATTGGAACCGGGAACCTACTTCGCCAAAGCTTCGAATGACGGTTATCTGAGCGAGGTTTACGACGACGTGCCCTGCTATTCCGAGTGTGACCCGACCACCGGCGCTGCCCTGGTGGTGGCAGAAGGGCAACATTTGTCGGGCATCGACTTTACCCTCGATCGCATGGGCCGGATTTACGGGGTGGTGAGCGATCAAGACACGGGACTTCCCCTAGACAGCACCGTCACCAGAGCTCTTCTTTACGACGATCAGGGCGATTTCCGCCGATCGGCCTACAACGAACCGGAGGGCTCTTATCACTTTTCTTTTTTGCTCCCGGGAACCTATTTTCTGCTGGTGACCCACAGCGGATATGTCGACAGGCTTCCGACAACGGTTTGGGATTCGTCGATCAAATCTGGAACGGTGTGTCGTGCCCGGACGGCTCCGCCCACGAGGGGCTCTGCGATGTGAATTCCCTCGGCACCTTGATCGAGGTGGGTGAAGAGCATCCCGTGAGCGTCATTCCCTTCAACCTGGAGAATTCCGAGGTGTTGTTCCACAGTGGCTTCGAAAACGGCTTGTTGGGCTGGACGGTGTTTCCTTAATGGCCCGAGCCGTAGCTCAAGGACTTTGGTCGGCCACCCAGCAATCGGCGAGGCCTTGTTGCAGCAGGGCGTTGCATAAATCACGGGCTTCTCGGCGGGAGCCGAAGGCGCCGAATTGCAGACGAAACCAAATGCCGCGGTCTGCCAAATCGGCTTTTTCCAGCCTTGCCTCAAGAGGTCCGAGCAACTCGGGGAATCTCTGCTGAAAATCGCCCAATTCCCTTTGGGCCTGGTCGAAATCCTGCCGCGCAGCCAATTGGACCCGGAAAATACGGTCTGGATCGCTACTGTGGACTTGCGCGCTGTGGATCTGCACGCTTTCGGGCCGTGGCTCGGGCACCGCAGTCCCCGCCAAATCCGAGTTCGGGGCAGGGGTTTCGACGGCCTTGGTCAGCCGTTGTTGAAGGGTCTTGGTATCGCGGCAGAGTTCGCGGGCGCTGCGGCGGACGCCTTCTGCCTCGGCGTTGAGCGCACCGCAATAGGGTTCGAGCAGGGCGGAGGCTTGATCTGCCAGCTCGCGGGCGGCTCGGTGATCGCCCCGACGGAAAAGCAGCAGGGCGAGGTCCGACAGGCTCACCGCCACCACCCAATGGTGATCCCCCAACAGATCGCGACGTAGCTCGAGAGCCCGCCGATAGAGCGGCTCGGCGGCGTCGAACTCGTCGCGACGGTGGTGGATCGAAGCGAGGTTGTTGAGCGCGGCAGCGAGTTCGGGGCTTTGGTGTCCGTGTTGCCCAGCCAGCTCGATCGATTGACGGTAGAGGTTTTCCGCCTCGTCGGCTCGTCCTTGAATATCCGCCAACAGCGCCAGATGCCCGAGGGTGGCGACGATTTCTGCCGCGGTGGTGGGGTCTGGATTCGCCGCGCCCGAGGGTGGTTTCTGGGTCAGCAAGCCCAGGGCCCGGCGGTAAAGCGCCTCCGACTCGGCATAACGCGCTTGCTCCGAGAGCAAATTCGCCAGCTCGACGACCACCGGCAGGAGTTCGCGATGACCCGGGCTGAGCACCCGATCCAGAATGCCCAGTGATCTGCGTAGCTCACTTTCGGCGCGATCCGGCCGGCCCGCGTCGCGATACACCAAAGCCAGCTCGTGCAGCAGGAAAGCGAGGGGAGCCGAATCTCGGTCGAGCTGGGCTTCGGCCATGTCCAAGGTTTGTTCGAAGAACGGCAAGGCTTCCCGGGCTCTTCCGGCTCGGGCCAAGTCTCGGCCTTGTTCGAGCATCAAGATGGCTTCCTCGTCGGCTCCGTCGGGCAGGGAAGCGGCTTGGGCCGCCAAACCGCCGGCCCACAGCGAAGTCAAAAGACCACCGAGCAGCAGCGGCGCGAGCCGGTAGCGGCAGGATCGGCGAGGTGAAGAAAACGTCGATTTCATTCGTTGAAAGTCTCGGGGGGAGCGACGGATTCGAAAAAGTGCTCGGCCGCTCGGCGCGGCTCGTCGACCAGCTCACGGGCGCGGCCGTCTTCGGGCAGCCAATCCGGTGGCAGGTGTCGTCGGTAAACGGACCAAAGAAAGCGTTTGTCGAAAAGGGCGATCACCCCTTGATCCTCGGGCGATCGGATCAGCCGGCCGGCCGCTTGCACCACCCGGGTCATGCCCGGCACCACGAAAGCATATTCAAAACCGCGATCGAAGCGCTCGTCGTAGTAGGCCTGGAGCAATTGTTGTTCGAGGCTCAGGGCGGGCAGACATGGGCCGACCACCGCGACGGCTTTGAGCACGTCGCCCGGATAGTCTACGCCTTCCGCGAACACACCGCCGGCGACCGCCAACAACAAGACGTCACCGAAGATGGCGGTGCGCAAGGTGTCGAGGATGTCTTCCCGTTGGGCATCCCCGTCGCCGGCGTTTTGCACCAATACGCGTTTACGTTTCGGACGCATCAAGGTCGCCACGTCGCCGAGGAAGCGATAACTCGGGAAAAGGGCCAGGGTATTGCCGGGCACGGCGTCGGCGAATTCCGCCAACCGCTCGGCGATGCGTCCCAGGTTGGCGGGGCGTTCCTTATAGCTGGTGGCGACGCTGGAATCGATCACCACCCGACGATTTTCTTCCGGAAAGCTGTGCAGCACCTGCACCTGCGACGTCCGTTCGGGGTCGAAACCCAGGAGATCTCGATAAAACTCATAGGGCGAGAGGGTCGCCGAGAGGCCGATCACCGTGTGGCAGCGATTGATGACCTGACCCAGGAAGCGGCTCGGGTCCTTGCACAGGATTCGGAATCGATAGTCCTGCTGCTCGCGCTCCAGGTAATGGGAAAACGCTTGGTCCGAAAGCACCAGGGCGTTCAAGAACCGCAGCAGCTGGAAGTAGAGGTCGACGAATCGATCGTCGGCGGTCAAGGTCCTGGTTTCGCGGCGAAATTCCAGATAGTCGACGAAAGCCTTGTCGAAACGCGGCCGCAGACGCCACAGCTCGTCCTCGGGCAAGGCCTGCTCGAATGCCCAAGACGGTACGTTGCCCGGGGGCTGACAGTCGGCCACGTTGTCGGTGATCAGGGTTTCGAGATCCAAACACAGCTGAGCCAGCTCGTAGTGGATGGGAGCGCCTCCCAAGGCCACCTCCTCCGCGGCCCGACGGCACAGCTCCGACGACAAGGTGGGGCTGTAGTAGCGGCGTCCACGATCCACCAGATTGTGGATTTCGTCGACCACCAACACCGTATTCGAGAGATCGGCGTCGGCGGAAAAATCGGTCAGGGCAACGTAGGGGTCGAAGGCGTAGTTATAGTCGCAGACCAAAACTTGCACGTGTTGGCTCAGCTCCAGGCTCACCTCGAAGGGGCAAACCTGGGCACGTTTGGCGTCGGCGCGCACGATGTCGGGCAACAGCGTGTCGTGGCTTTCGAGCAGCTGATGCACCACCCCCGTGCGATGCAGCTTGAGGTAATAATCCTTGGCGTAATTGCAGTATTCCTCGTGGCAGAGGACCTGGTCGTTGGTGCACATTTTGGACTTGGCGCGCACCCGCAGGGAGCGGAAGGAGCCGGCACGATTGAGCAGCGAAACCACCGCCGTGGCCATGTCCTGCTGGAGAGTCTTGGCGGTCAGCACATAGACCTTGAGGTCATGGGCGAGGGCGTATTTCATCGCCGGAAAAAGGCTGGCGACGGTTTTGCCGATGCCCGTCGGCGCTTCCACCAGCACGTGTTCCCGCTGTTCGAGGGCACGTTCCACGTCCTCGATGATCTGATCTTGACCGGCGCGCTGCTGCGGATAGGGGAACGCCAAGCCGTCGGAGGCGTCACGCCGTGCGTCGCGCGCCTCCAAGCGTTCCTTGAAGCTGCGTAGAAGGCCGTTGATGCGCCTTTTGATCGACGCGTCGAGAGCCTTCATGTGGATCTCGACGGGCTCCCGCGCCACGCCCTCGCCACCGATTTCGATCAGGATCAGCTCGGCGCCGATCGGCGGGCCCTCGGCGTCGGGTTCGAGGTGGCTGAGCAGCCAAACGTAGAGGGCGGCCTGGCGCTCGTAGAGTTCACGGGTAGCCGGCAGCAGGGAGGCGCCGCGACGGATGGATTTGATCTCTTCCACCACTCGGCGACCGTCTTGATCCCGACGTAGGCCATCGACCCGGCCTTGGACGGTGACCGTCCAGCCCCGGAACTCGAAGGTATATTTGAGCTGAACTTCGGTGCGATAAGTCGGGTCGCTCTCCAGAGCCTGCTCTTGGTAGCGGCTGTGGATAGCTTGGCCCAGCCACATGCGCTCGTAACCGCCGCGATTGGCGAATCCGAGGCTGCGGACGAGCTGGGCGTCGAGCAAGTCGGCGACACCCAACACGAGGGTCTTTTGGTCGAGGTCGAAACGCGGTGCCACGCCCGGAGTATAAGCTGAACCCAAGCTAAATCCCCTTTTTTGACCCTGGTCTTGAAATCGACCGCAGGGATTTCCGGCTTCGCGGTTTAGAGAGAGTGGAAGGACAAGAGTTTGGACGGATAGGAGTTCGGACGGGCAAGCGTGAGGATGGATAGGAGATCGCGATGTCGGAAATCAGCAGCGGTTGGCGGCAAATGGGTTCGGCCAGTATTCGACGGTTTTCGAGGGGCGGTCTCTTGATGGTCATCGTCCTGGTGGTGACGACCCTTCGCGGTCCGTCCGCAGAGGCGGAGGATGCCGGCCTTCAGATGCCTTGGCGTGAAGCGGGTCTGACGGAAAGACAAGCAGCGGCCCATCTCTTGGATCGTTTCGCCTACGGGTCTCGGCCCGGCGAGCTGGATCGGGTGGTCGAGATGGGATTGGAACGTTGGGTCGAGATGCAGCTGCGGGGTGAGCAACCCGACCCTCGTGTCGACCTTTGGCTGGACAAGGCGCGCAGCTTAGACCTTTCCGCGCGCCGAACCGCGGAGCTTTACCCCAACGGCGGCACAGTGCTTCGTTTGGCGATCCGAGAGGGCGTGATCGAGCGTGCCGACGGTGATCAGGAGCCCGAGGTCGGCGAGCGCGACGGCGTGCAGCGAGCAGACCGGAGAAAAGCTCGACAATGGGCGAAGAAGAAAGGGTTGCGCCCTCGGCGCGAAGCGACCTATGAGCTGATGGCCCAAAAGTTGATTCGGGCGGTTTACTCGGAAAACCAGCTGACCGAGGTCCTGACCGACTTCTGGTTCAACCATTTCAATGTGTCGGTGACCGACAATCAGGCGCGGATTTACGTTTGGCCGTACGAGCGCGACGCGATCCGGCCCCACGTGACCGGCTCATTCCGGGCGATGCTCGAAGCCACCGCCAAACACCCGGCCATGTTGCACTATTTGGATAACGTACGCTCAACCGCCGCAGACGGGGCCCAAACCACCTTCGAGCTTCGGCGTGCCTCCCTCGAAGGGGATCGCCGGGCCCAACGACGCGCGGAACGACGTCGGCAGCGAGTTCAGAGGCGCGAAGCGGCCCGCGGCGAGAACGGCGAGCCCCGTCGCCGACGCAGCGAAGGCTTGAACGAGAATTACGCCCGCGAGCTGATGGAGCTGCACACCCTCGGGGTCGACGGCGGTTACGACCAAAACGACGTGGTGGAGGTGGCCCGGGCATTCACCGGCTGGAGCACCTATCCGCCGGAGGGAGCCCGCGGTGACGTCTCCCGTCGTATTCGGCGAGCCCAGCGTTATCCCGAAGCGGGTTTTGTATTCGAGGATTCCTTCATCTTTCGCGCCGACGCCCACGACGCGGGGCCCAAAACGGTGTTGGGGCACAAGATGGCCGCCGGTCGAGGGCTCGAAGACGGTCTCGAGGTGCTCGATCTTCTCGCCGCCCACCCGTCGACCGCCCGCCACGTCTCGACCAAATTCGCCGTTCGCTTCGTTTCGGACCAACCCCCGACTTCGTTGGTGGATCGGCTTGCCCGAACCTTTGAGCGGACCGGCGGTGATCTCGGGCAATTGACCCGAGCTTTGGTCGAGTCGCCGGAATTCTGGGCGACCGAGGCCCGCCAAGCCAAGATCAAATCCCCCTTCGAGGTGGTGATTTCGGCCGTACGGACGGTGGGTGCCGACGTCACGGATCCCCGGGGCATCTACGATTGGGTGCGGCGCATGGGGCAGCCGCTCTACGCTTATCAAGCCCCTACCGGATTCCCGGATCGTGCGAGTGCCTGGGTCAACACGGGTGCCCTGCTGAGCCGGATGAATTTCGGCCTCCAGTTGGCCACAGGTCAGGTGCCAGGCGTCCGTTTGGACCTTCAAAGCCTGGCTGCCGGGCGGCGACCCGATTCTCTGGACGAAGCCCTCGATCTTTACCTGCCGTTGCTGCTGGCCGAGCGTGACGTCGGCTCTGCCTCGGAGCGCCTACGTCAGGTGATCCACGATCCGCAGCTGGTGCAGAAAATTGCCGACGCATCGCCGTCGAGCGACGACGATCTCGGTTTTAGCCCGGGGATGGGCGACGACGATTGGGACGTGATGGCGGGGCCGGGTCAGGGCCGCCGCGGGCGTGGTGCTCGGCGTGCCCCACCGCCGCCTGGGCCGGTAGACCACAGCCCTGTAGCCCAAGTGGTGGGCGTGATTCTCGGTTCTCCCGAATTCCAACGTCGTTGAGGGGATCGTCAACCTAGCCCAGGGTAGCTTCGCAACCCTGGGCTGGGGTTAACAACGCCTTCGCGTAGCAGAATTTCTGGTATCCCGAAGGGATTCTTGACCACAGACCGGGGTTGCGCGCAGCGCTACCCCGGCTGGTCGGTGGGTCGGTTGGCCCGACTCGACGGACAGCGTTTCAAGATGGGAAAATAGACATCGAAAAATAAGTTAAGAAAGGAACGGAGCATGCTCAACCGAAGGGCCTTTTTGACAACCGGCGGCGTTGCCCTCTTCACCGTCGGCGCCGGGCCGACCTTCCTGGAGCGGGCAGCTTCGGCCGCTATTGCCCCCCAAGGATCTACGGACGATAGGGTTCTGGTGACCATTTTCCAGCGAGGCGCCATGGACGGATTGGCTGCGGTGCCACCTCTGGGTGGCCGGGCCGGGCAGCAGCTCAAGGCTTTGCGGCCGCGTCTTTACCTCGACGCCGTCCGCTCGGCCGCGGATCGCTCGGTGCGGGATTTGGGCGTCGGATTCGGTCTGCATCCGGCCTTTGATCCCCTACTGCCCATGTGGCGAGACGGCCGGTTGGGCATCGTGCACAACATGGGCTCGCCCCACACCACCCGCTCCCATTTCGATGCCCAGGACTATATGGAAACCGGTACGCCGGGACGCAAGGGCACCGCCGACGGCTGGTTGAATCGGGTGGTGGGTCGCCTCGGTCACGACGCGACACCCTTTCGGGCAGTGAGCTTAACCCCGGCCCTGCCGCGCTCGCTCTACGGCGATCACAGCGCCTTGGCGGTCACCAATCTACGCGATTTCAAAGTCGATCTTCCGGGGGCTTCGAAGGGCTCAGCGGCCGCGGGTGAAGGCTTCGAAGCCCTCTACGACCAAACCTCCCAAGAGCTTTTGCACGATACAGCTGCCGACACCTTCGAAGCGGTAGACATGCTCAAGAAGCTCGATGTGCGCAACTACCGTCCGGCCACCGGGGCCGACTATCCGCGTGGTCCCTTGGGTGCTTCATTGCAGCAGATCGCCTTCTTGATCAAATCCAAGGTCGGTTTGCAGGTGGCCTTTGCCGAATCCGGTGGCTGGGACACCCATGTGCAACAGGGCACCGTGACGGGCTCCTTTGCCCGCCAAGCCCGGGAGCTGAGCCAGGCCATCGCCGCTTTTTGGCACGACCTGGGCGTGGATCGAGACCGCGTGACCCTGATGACCATGACCGAATTTGGCCGAACCGCCGCCGAAAACGGCACCGGCGGCACCGACCACGGTCACGGCTCGTGCCTCTTCGTGCTCGGTAACAACATCGACGGCGGCAAAGTCCACGGTGACTTTCCGGGTTTGGATCGCGATCAGCTCTACGAGGGGCGGGACTTGCCCGTGACCACGGACTTTCGGTCGATCTTCTCCGAGGTCACGGGCCAAACCTTCGGCATTGCCCCCGAGCACGATGGCGGTCTCTTTCCAGGTTGGTCGGGCAAGCGGTTGCCGTTGTTCAAGAACACCACGGGTTGAAACCCATGGTTACACATGCCTTGCCTCTTCGAGGCGGCCCTGCATCTCAGCTTCCAGGCTGCTCCGCGAGGGGCGTGGGGGGGTTCAAGAAAGAATCCGTGGATACCCAATGAACGGCCCAGCCCTCGGTTTCGTCGGGAAGGGGATCCGGTCCAGCGGCATAAAACAGAAATCGCCCATCGGGGGTGACGAACGGATTTCCGCGGCCCGAGGAGTTGATTCGATCGCTGAGACGTTGTGCGGTTTGCCAGGCGCCTTGTGAGTCTTTGAAGCTAATGAAGAGATCGGGCACCCGTTCGAAGATCAGATAGTTGCCGTCGGGAGAAATAAAGGGTGTGCACTCCAGCCCCAGGCTGTTGATGGTCGTGGGCAATTTTTCCGCGGGCGAGTATTCACCGTCTTCGAGCTGGGTGCGATAAAGATCGAGCTCGGAATAATCCAGAGGTCCGGCATGAAAATATAGCGTTCCATCCCGAGTCGACCAGCCGTGAGACACCAGACGGTCGCGCATGTTGGGGATGTCTACGAAGGTTGGCTCTGCCCAGGCCTCGTCGGTTTTGGAGCTGGTCCAAAGGTGCCAGGTGTCGGCCACGTCCGGCCTGCCGGTGGGTCGGGTAGAGCTGAAGAATAGCCGTTGTCCGTCTGGCGAGAAGCTCGTCCCGTGCTCGTTGTAGTCTGAATTGAAGAAGGCGTCTTCGGGTTGAGACCAAGAGGTCTCTCGGCGCTGAACTCGCCGGACGGTGAATTGTTGAAACTCCCGGTCCGACAGCGTGAAATAAAACTCCTGGAGATCGGGCGAAAACACTCCGCTGTGTTGCAGATAGCCCTCCGGTACCCATTCCGGTTTGAAGACTTGGGGACGCTCGTCGGGCACATGATCCACGAGAAGTTGGTGCTCTAAACCGGGCTGCTCATGGTCGGCTTTACAAGCCGAAATGACGAGCAACGCCAGGCCGAAAATAAGGAGCTGGGCCCGACGATAAGTCGAAGGGGTCTTTGGCTGACAGGTCTTTGGTTTACACATCTTTGGTTGACAGGTCTTTGGCTGACACATTGGGTAGGCGGGATGCGGATCCTCAATCCCATCACTGGCTGCTGCCATGGTCTTCATCCTCAAGGAAACGGCGCGGGCGAACCCAGAGCCAACTGGCTGCGACCAGCAAGCCGAAAAACGTATAGCTCACCACAAAGACCCACTGTGGTGCCTGATAGTACAAGACCGATTCGAGCCAATGCGCAATAAACGCGCCTGAATAAACCTCATCCCCTGCCTTTCTGCGAAGAGCCATCTCCCAGGTGGTGAGCGGGCAAATGGCACCCAGCCAGGATTGGACTACCACAAAGCCGATGCTCGCGAGGTGTGCCCAACGAAACCACGGATTCCTGACCCAGGACCAGGAGCGCAGCTTGCCGACAAGAATTAAAACGAAGCCAAGGACGACAAACGCAACAAAGGCCACATGAAGAAATAGGATGGCATCCGCTGCGAGGAGAAAAAGCGTGCCGTTTTCCATGGTGTCTTCCTTTCGGCGCGCGGCTCAGCCGCTATAGGTGCCTCGAAGCGGCGGAATAGTTCGCCTGAAGTCGTTGTTTTCTGCGGCTGCTCGTCCCAGCTCTTGATCAGCAACTGGTATTGCGTTTCAGAGACTCTCACAGCGCAAAGGGTCGGACGCCTCCGGACCGCGGGTACGCGAACCGTCCGTCGCCGTGCTGCCCGGATGACGATGTCAACGCTATTCGACCTAACGCCATCGACCAGGCGTTTTTCCGTCGGCGTATCCCTGCCTTCTCGCGATATAGCGATTGGCACGAATGCGGACGGACGGTGAGGTGGCATCGGCGGTTTCGAGAGTGGATCTTTGGAAGCTGAAACCCCTAGCATAGGGGTCAAAGCCGAGCGTGTGTTTTCGAGCTGTCGGTGAGAGCTGGAGGGTTGGTGAGATGTCTGATTCGGAGCGAGATCAATTTTTGCACGAGGCGATCGAGGCCTTGCGGCAGGAAGTGCCCGAGAGTCTGGAGTGGCTCTTTGCCGACGATCCACCAGCCTTGCGTTGGCGAAGCGACGGGGCGCCGGCCGATCCACGGTTGGCTCGCGGTTGGTTGGTGCTGGCCAATCGTAGGGACGAGGTGGAGCCGACCGACCGGCAACGTCAACAGGCTTCGCTCATTCATTGCCAAGACGCAGCGGCGTTGGCCAGGTGGCTGCTCAAGGCCTGGATCGCCTTGGACACGGCTCCGACTGCCACCGAGCCGACGGATGCACGCCGCCGAGAGCTGCGCAAGATCGCTGAGCTAGCCGCTGAAGTGGCCCGTCGTTTCCACCGAGCCGGCACGGATCCCGAAGCGCGATACCGTCAATTGGTAGAGCAAGAGGGAAGATCCGAGGCGAGCTCCGCCCTGAGCCATCGAGGCTTGTTGGCGCTGGTAGTCGTCTGCGCGGACCCGGCCGATCGCGCACTTCGGTCTGAGATTGAGGGGTATCTCGACATCTGACCTTAAATTCTATGATCACGGCTCGCAAAAATCATGATCTATCGGTGGTGACTCAGCGCTAGAAGGGCCACAGCCGCGGGCCATCGTTCTCTTCGGTGGTGGAACGTCTCTTGCTATGTAAAGGGCGAACCCACTACAGCACCTGGACTTCCCCGGTGCCTCGACCGAGGAGTTGTAATGCTTACTTCAGCGTCCCGTTTGTTCTCGATTGCCGTGCCCCGTTCCGCCGTATCTTCGTCAAGGTCGGCTGCTCTAGCGACATGCTTCTGTCTACTCACCCCATGGGCTTTCGGGACCGCCGCATCAGCGAGCGATCTCACCGGCTTCTTGCCCGCCGCCGGAGAGGGCGTTGTCGCCCTAAGTTTCACCGACGAGAGTTATGACGATTTTTGGGTTGGCGATCAGAAAGTTTCTGAGCCCGCCCTGGGTGAGATCTCGACCGAAAGCGCTTCCCTGTGGCTGTCCTGGGGCCTGACCGACCGACTGGCCCTAATCGCCAATGTTGCCTACGTCGACACCGAGGCGAGTGGACCTGCGGGGCTCGAGGACTCCGGCCCTCAGGACGCGAGTCTGATGCTCGCCGGCCGGGTGTGGCAATCCAACAGCGATTTCAACCGTGGCTCGAAATCCCATTCTCTGACCTTGGCGGCCGGCATCCGTACCGCCATCGAATCCTACGAAGCCAATGCCCCTGTGGCACGCGGTGATGAAACCACCGATGGTCTGTTGCGTTTGGTTTACCTATTCCGCTCGGGCCGCTTTTATTGGTCTCAACAGGTTGGTTTCGATCTGCGCGGTGGCGAAGCTCCTGACAGTTTCCCGTTCTACACCGAGTTGGGATGGTCTACGGCTCGCGTGACGTGGGTGGCTTCTTATTCTCGGCTGCTTGCCGACGGCGGCACAGATATCGGGGAGCCTGGATTTACGTTCCCCAGCAACCGAGAAGAGTACTCGCGCCTTGGAGCCAAGGTCATCGCCGCGGTTTCCCCTCGCTGGGCGGTTTTCGGCGGTGGTTTCACCACCCTAGACGGCCGCAATGCCGGCAACGCTGAGGGTTTCACTCTCGGCGTGATCAGGAAGTTCTAACTCGCTCTCAACCCGACCCTCTCGAAGAAATTTGAGTCTAAATGGAGATTCACCGATGTATCGATCTGCCCGCTGTTGTTTGTTTTTGGTTGCCATCACGTTTTTCACTGCCTCCTCTGCGAGCGGCCAATCCGAAGTGCTGCGCTGGAACCGGGTGATGCTCGATGCCATTGCGGCTAATCCTCCTGCTCCGACGCTCGTCACCTGGCGTATGCACCTGGTGTCCAATGCCATGTACGACGCCTGGTCGGCCTACGACGATGTCGCCATGGGAACCCAATATGGCGATCTGCTGCGCCGGCCCACGGGTGAGCACAGCGATTCCAACAAGCTGGCCGCCGTCAGCCAGGCGGCCTATCGTGCACTGAGTTACGTGTACCCGGGTCAAGAGCCTGAATTCGCTGCCGTGCTCGCCGATCTGGGCTTCCAGAAGACTTCGTCGCGCAATCCCTCGACGCCGGCCGGCATCGGCAATTTGGTGGCCGATGCGGCGATTGATAGCCGCAAGCAAGACTTCTCCAATTCGCTCAACGGCTTCACGCAAATTCCTTCGCCGACTTTTCCGACCCTATACTCGCCGGTCAATACACCGGGTCTCGACTCACCCGCTGGACCCGGGGAGCCGGGTTTTGACCCCAATCGTTGGCAACCGCTACGGGTGCCGACCGGTGCCCGCACCAATGAGCAGGGCGAGCCGGCCGTTTTTTCGGACGATCCGTCTTCGTTTGTCGATCAGAAGTTTTTGACCCCCCATTGGGGCGGTGTACGGCCCTTTGCTCTCACCAGCGGGAGCCAGTTTCTACCGCCCGCTCCGCCGCGTTTGGGCTCGAACGAAACCTACGTCGACGCCCTGGGTCAAGTCACCACAGAAGACCAAGCGTATAGGGATCAATTCAACGAGGTCCTAGAGATCTCTGCCAACCTCACCGATCGCGAAAAGGTTATTGCCGAGTTCTGGGCCGACGGTCCCCGCACCTGGACGCCTCCGGGCCATTGGAATCAAGTCGCCCAGGGTCTATCTATTCGCGATCAGCACACCCTAGACGATGATATTAAGATGTACTTTGCGTTGAACGCCTCGCTCCACGACGCTGCCGTCGCAGCATGGGACGCCAAGCGACGCCACGATTATGTTCGGCCCGTGTCGGCGATCCGCAACCTCTACAGCGGCCAGATGATCGAGGCATGGGGTGGACCGAACCAAGGCACGCAGCTGATCACCGGTGAGGAATTTCACCCGTACCAATCTCTGACCTTTGTAACGCCGCCCTTTTCCGAATACGTTTCGGGTCACAGCACCTTCAGCCGTGCCAGTCGCGAAGTGCTTCTAGCCTTTACCGGCAGCGACGATCTCTATGACGGCGTCACTCCCTTGGGTGAGGATTACGACGCAGACGGGGTCGAGGATCTTCTCGGCCAGCACATTGTGCTTCCGGGTTTGATGCAATTCGAAGAAGGACCCTCCGAGACGGTGGTGCTGAAGTGGGAGACCATGCTCGATGCCGCCAACGAGGCGGGAAGGTCGCGTCTCTTCGGTGGTATCCACATCCAAGACGGCGATTTGCGGGGTCGCGAGATGGGACGGCAGATCGGCTTGCAGGCTTTTGCCCGGGCCAGCGAGTTATGGTCCGGCAACGACCAAGGTACAACCCAAGGGGTGTGCATTCCCGATTCCACCACCTTGTGCATCAACGATCGTTGGCAGGTGAATGTCGTTTACGAAACCGCACAGGGCGGTGGCTCAGCCGGAATCGCTAAGGCGATCCCGCTGGCCGAAATCGGAGTCGATCAGGGAGGGCTGTTTCATTTCTTCGGTCAGACCAATCCGGAGCTGATGTTCAAGATTCTCGATGGTTGTGAGTCCAACGGTTTTTATTGGGTGCTACTCGGCGCCGCCACCAACGTCGGTTACACCGTGACGGTGCGTGACGTGCGTGACGGTTCTCGGTGGACCACGACTCATCCCGACGGCATTCTGTCACCGGCCATGGTCGACACCTTGGCCCAGCCCTGCGATTGAGGCCGGGCAGAGTTTGGAGATCTGAGTTCGATGGCTGAAACCGCCCGTCCGTGAAGGCGAGCGCTCATTCGGCGAAAAAATCGGTGGATATTCCGGTTTGCAAACCGGTTTATCCACCGATTTTTTCTTTCACGGAGGTCACGCGTCTTTACGAGCGGGTGAGTGGAGCTGGTCCAGTCATATCGCTCACACTTGATTTCTCTGGTTTCTTTGCATGGTTCGAAAGGATTTCTATGATTTTTCCAAGGCGCGGCGACGGTGCTCCTTCGTTTCGTAAGAACAAACCCCTCAGAATATCTTCTTGAGCGATGAGGCCATCGAGAATCCCTAGGTGAGCTCCGGTATTTCGACCGGTGGGCATGCTCCTTGCGGTAAGGAACAGCATACGCCTCGACTCGCCGCCGAATTGAAGGGACGCTCCGCAGCCTGCGGAAGACACCGATACCCATGACCTCGCGGTGGTGAGCGAAGAGCAAAACGACGTCCATCCATTTGCTCGATTGGAGATAGCTCGATGCCGACCCCGAACCGCGAGATCCACCAAACGGCCTGCCTCCGTTCTGTCGTTCTTCTTTCCGTCCTGTGTTTTGCTTCTTGGGTTTGCGCCCTTCCCATTTCAGCCCAGATTTTACTTTTCGAAGAAGATTTCAACGAATATAGCCCTGGCCTCCAAGGGCGGCAGTGCGACACCAATTTGGAGGTCTTCGGCAGCGGCACCGTTCCCGGTTGGACGGGTTCCGGAGTGAACCATTCCCACGCCGTGGACCTGGATATGGGTCTCGAAGCCGACTACGCCTTGCACCTCTATACCGGCAGCTCCACCACGGCACCGAATGCCCTGCAGCTCAATGCTGGAATTAGCGCTAACGACGCAGGTGAGTCCTACACCGTTTCTTTCGATGCGGCGCCGTCGGTTTGGGCCCAATGCAGTCGGGCGACCACGGCCAACGATGCCCTGGTGATTGAAATCCTAAGGGCCGACGATTCGATCCTGGCCGATCACACCCATCATCCCGGCGCCTGGGTGGGCGGGGTCAACGGCCAAGACCTCACCCCGGCCGCGGGTTTCACCTACGTGGGTGACGGCTCCGGAGACGTCCGAATCCGCATCAGCTCCCTGCAGTCGGGAACCAATGACTTCGCCGGCGCGATCGACAACCTCCAAATCTACGGCCCCGCCGGTGGCGGCGGTGGCGGCAGTGGACCTGATCCAGATCCCTGCTCGGCCGACGACAACCCCGGCGAGCCCGACGAGAATGGTAACGGTATCGTCGATTCCTGCGAATCGCCGGATGCTCCGAACCAAGCTTGTGTCGCCGGCGGACGCGGCTGCTGCCAAGAAGAATTCGATTCCTCGGACCTCAACCCCGATTGGCAAAACGCTCAGCTCGGCGACGGTAGCTCGTCGCTGGCGGCGGATGGACATTTGTTGCTCACCGGGACGGGGTCCGAGGCCTACCACGCTGCCGATCATGGGGCGTTCTTGCACCAGACGACGTCCGGTGATTTTCGCGTCGAGCTAGACATCGTCGACGTGCCGGTCGACGAAGGCGGTCAATACCGCAAGGGCGGTTTGATGGTGCGCACCGGTCTCGAGCCGGCAGACGCTCGTGTGATGGTGCAATACGTGCCTCATTTTCCCTCAGCTGAGGCCGGCGAGCCCGATCGCCCGGCCCTGCAATTCGACGCCCGGGGCTTGGACAGTGTGGCCTATGAACTCGCTTCCACGGTGCCCGGTATCAAGCTGCCCGTGCGGGTCGCCATTCAACGACGCGGTGATGTGTTCTCGGTGTATTACTCCACGGACAAGGGCGAGAGTTGGATCCAACCCTTGGGCGGTGCCGGTGGTAGCACGGAGATTCAAGCCGGCGAGCAGATGTGGGTCGGTCCGAGTGTTACGTCCTACGACGTGTCCACGCCGATGACCATGGCTTTCGACGGATTCGGCCTGTGCCGGCCTTCTCAACTACGTCCCTTGCCCAACCCGCTGCCCTGTGATCCGAGCGCCGGTCTCGATGTGGTCTATGTGGTCGACCGCTCCGATTCCATGGCACGGCGCATCGACGGCGAGATGAGCAAGCTCGACGCCGCCCTCGAAGGTTTGTTGGAAACCAACGCCGGTTTGGCCCTGCGTGACGGTCCGACCCGAGTGGCCATCCTGAGTGTGCAAGGCACGGACGATCCAGGCGCGAACCTGCTGTCCTCGGCGGTGGTGGAATCTGAGTTTGGCGATCCGGCCGAGTTCGAAGATCTGCTGCGCAGCTCCGGTTTACCGGTGCTCGACCCTTACCAACCCCGCACCACCAGTCCGGCGGCGCTCGGTTTCGAGAAGCTCGGCGATCTATTCGACGGCTCCGGAGATCCGTCCCACGGTCGGGTGGTGATTTGGGTCTCGGACGGTTTGGCCAACGTCGACATCTTCGGTGAAGGTCCGGCCGCCTACGCTGAGCCAGAGGTAGCGGGCATCGGTCTAAAAGACGGCAGCGGTGACTTCCTGCCTTCGGGTACCGTGGCCTGGATGGGCGATTACGACACCCAAATCGGAACCTTTGCCGGGCAGGTCTTGGCCGACACCATGGACTCGATCCAAACCCTGCGCGACGAGCAAGGGGATGTGCGGATCTTCTCCCTGGTGCCCCGCGGCAGTGTCGACTTTCCGCCGGTGTTGCCGGAAGGCCTACAGGAATATGCAGCTTGGTATTCCCAAGGGCAGGTCTTCGGTGGCACCGACGCGGCGACCCTGCAAAACGAGGGCCGTTCGATGTTGACGGCTCTGAATTGCGGCCAGCCCCGCGGTGGACGCATAACGGGTCGATTGTTCGAGGATCTCGACGGCGACGGCAGCGCCGATGCCGGCGAGCCCGGACTTGCCGGTGTTCCGGTCAGCGCGGGTGGGGTCTCCACCGTCTCCGGCGCTAACGGCGCCTACGTGCTCGATGTGGCAGCGCTCGACGTGGCCACGGGCCCTGTGACCCTCAGCGTCGACGATTCAGGGCTGACCGACTACGTCAATACCTCCGGTCCGGCCGGTCCGGGCACCTCGGCGGTCTTGGCGCTCACTCCTTGGCAAGTGATCACGGGCGCGGACTTCGGTTTCGTGGGCACCTCCGGACCGCTTGAGGGCTGTGTCACGGATTCCTTCGACGACGGTGAGCTGGACGCTGCTTGGGACCCGGTCTTCCTCGGCGATGCGGACCAAGGTTACGTCGAAGAATCCGACGGCACCCTCAAAATTGACGGTGACGGCACGACTGCGTATTCCGGCACCGACAACGGCGTCTTCGTTTACCGGACCCTCGAAGGGGACTTCCGGGCCGAGGTCGACGTCGACGGCTTCACCAAGGATGAGGGCGGCGCTTACCGCAAGGGCGGCCTGATGGTTCGGTCAGGGCTTGATCCCCTGGATGCCCGGATCATGGTGCAAGTGGTTCCGGACTTCGCCGGTTCCGGTCCGGCTCTGCAATTCCGGGCTCGCACCAGCCACGGTAGCACCGGCGATGTGGCGTTGGGCTCGAACCTCTTCGGCGTCGGCTCGCCCGTCCGCTTGGCGATCGAGCGCAACGGCAATACCTACACGGTCCAATACTCCACTGACGGTGGTGCTACCTGGCGCACTCCTTCCGGTGGCACCCAAGGGTCGATCCACGTGGATCTCGGAGCTTCTCCTTTGGTGGGAATGAATGTCGTTTCCTACCACGGCTCCAAGACCCTAACCGTAGAGCTCGACAACTTCTCGGCCTGCGCTCCCTAGGGCCTTAGCAAGTCGTCGAGCTCGGGTTGACCCCCAGCGACCTCGGACCTCGCCCGGATCGATCCAATCCGGGCGAGGTTTTTTTGGCTCGGAAGAATGGATGGCAGATCAACCGCACCTCTCCCGGCTCGTTTAAAAGGCGGCCACGGTCCGATGGGCACGGAGATTGGGACGGCTGGGGTATCATGGTCAGAGCTTCGATCCACTGAAGATCGGGGCTGCGGGCCCCCAAGAAATCTCAGCAGGAGTCTCAACGCGCGCGCGCCCATGCTCGCGTGCCGAGGAAAAACGTTTACCCGTGTCCGACGCCAACGCGCTTTTAATTTCGCAAGCAGGGGTGCTCCGTCGACTGTGGGGAGTTGAGAAGCTCAGCCTGTGCTTGCCCCCGGCCGACGATGGCGAGGCGGTGTTGGCCCATGGCCAAAGCGGTCCGGCGGTGCCCGAGCTGGCCGAAGCGGATACGGTGCACCAAGCCCTAGCCGCTTTTGGGGGAGCCGGCGCAGCGCCTGTGATTCGTTTCGACAGCCGCCGGCAAGGGTGTCACCTATTCAGCGTCACCCGCCTATTGGGTGGTGACCGGTCGAGCCCTCCGGCTCGCGACTTCTACAGCGCTGCCTTCACGGCCGTGACCTTTTGGATCGGCATCGATCCGGGCGCCGACGGGCAGCTGCCGGATCTCGAAAAGCTATCCATCGACAGGGGGCCCACCCCTCGGGTGCTCGACTTCACCGCCGAGCTGGTTTGGTTCTGCCGACGTGCCGACGCGGTCATGCGCGATCCGGTGACCACTTTGCCCGGTCGGGCGGATTTTCAGAGCACCTTGATCCGGGCGATCCGTCGGTCGCGACGGGGTGACCGTCCGTTGGCGTTGCTGCTGGTCAATCCCGACGACCTGATCCACGTCAATCGGCGATTCGGTCGGCCGTCCGGTGATCAGGCCATCCGTGAGATCGCCGAGCGATTGGAGGACGCCACCGGACGTACCAATCGCGTCCACCGTTATGGTGGCGCGGTTTTTGCCGTGACCCTCGAGGACGCGCCGCCGGCGGTGGTGGCGATCGTCGCCGAGAAGTTGCTCGATCGGTTGGTGGCCGCGCCCTATTTGGACGGCGAGCTGCGGCTGGGTTTTTGTATCGGCATCGCCCAGCTCGAGGATTCCTTGGCGGGCGGGTCCAGCGAGGTGGCTCAAGAGCTGGTGCAGCGGGCGGATGCGGCCCTGGGTGACGCCAAGAGGTCGGGCAATAACCCGATCGCATTTTGGGGCTCGGATTCTGAGATCGAGGCGGGGCGTCATCACGACCGCTTGGTGGGCATTTTCACCGCCGATCAGAGCAAGGACTATCGAAATATGTTGTTGCTCTGGGACATGGTTCGTCTGGTCGCGGAGAGCCCTGATTTGGGCAGCTTGGCGATCCGCGCCGTCGACCACCTGGCGGCGACCTTTGAGCCCGAGCGAGTCGCGTTGGTGGCCCTGCTCGGTGACCAGCCGGAGTTGCTGGCCGGCGTGGCCAGGCGGCGGCCCGGCAGCCCCGGCAACGGTGCCTTTGTGCTCAAGAGTACAGAGTCGGTGTTGATCGAAAGCGCCCGGGACCAAGGTGAGATGCAGGAAAAAGTCAACGGCGACGGCGGACGCACCCTGGTGATTCCCCTGGCGGCCGACGGCACCTCTTCCGACGGTAGCCGAGCGCCCGGCCAAGGATCCGCGCTCGGAGCACTCCTACTCACCCTCGGCGACGAAGGGCCGGATCTCGGCGCATCGGATAGGGTTTTCTTGGACGCTCTCGGTGGCCAGCTGGCGGCAGCCCTCGACCGCATTCACCTTGCCGAACGGGACCGCCGGCGCCAAGCGGAAGAACGTCAGCGGCTCGAAAACGAGTTGCGTGAGCTGCGCGATGCCGGTCGGCGGGTGGAGTTGGTGCATCGATCGCCGGAAATGGGCGAGATTTTGGATGTGGTCCGCAGGGTGGCGCCCACCGACGTTACCGTCTTGGTGTCGGGCGAGAGCGGCACCGGCAAAGAGGTCGTCGCTCGCATGGTGCACGAAATGAGCCCGCGCCGGGCCCGCCAACCCATCGTCGTCGATTGCGGGGCAATCGCCGCGTCGTTGATCGACAGCGAACTCTTCGGTCACGAGCGGGGAGCCTACACCGGAGCCGAGCGTCGCTCGTTCGGTCGGTTGGCGGAGGCCGACGGCGGCACGTTGATTCTGGACGAAATCGGCGAGCTGCCTTTGGAGGTGCAAAGCAAGTTGTTGCGTTTCGTGCAGGAGAAACAGATCACCCCGGTGGGTGCCAATCGCTCGCGCACGGTGGACGCGCGGCTGATCGCCGTGACCCATCGAGACCTGGCAGCCGGGGTGGCCGCCGGTCGGTTCCGCGGAGATCTTTACCACCGTTTGAACGTGGTCCATTTGAAGGTTCCGCCCCTCGGGCAGCGACCCGACGACGTGGTCGCGCTGACCGAGCATTTCCTACGGCGATTTGTTGAGCGTTATCGCAAGCCGATTCGTGGTTTGACCACCCAAGCGGAGGCGCGGGTGCGGTCCTACGCCTGGCCCGGCAACGTGCGTGAACTCGAAAACCGGTTGCTGCGAGCGGTGATCTTGTGTGAAGGCAGCCATATCGGCGTCGAAGAGCTGGGTCTGGCGGACCACCAATCCGGGGGGCTGACCCCGGAAAAAATTCAGTTGGCCGTGCGCACCAAAGCACCCCCCGAGGCGTTGGATACGGGAACCTGGCCGGCCGCGGGAGCCTGGCCCACCGGCGAAGTTCCTCCGCTGCCAATAGGAGCGATACCGCCTGGGGTGGCGTCACCGAGCCTGCCGGTCCAAGATCCCCGTGTTTTCCATTCCATGCCCACCCCCGAAATTCCAATGGATCCACGATCCTTCGTCGAAGCGTCGACTCCAGCTATTCCGTCCCCGTCTATCCCATCGCTGGGGGCGGGCTCGTCGGCCTTTCCAATGCCTCCGGTCCCGGGTGCCGCCCAAACACCGGAGGCCGCCGGCACCGGGATTTCCGACGTTTGGCCGGCCCTGCGCGCCGAGCTGCGTTCTCAGATCGCCTCGGCCGGAGAAGTCCGTCCTCCCATGGGAACCTGGTTGGCCGACGACCTCATGCTCACCGCCGACGCCGCGGCCCAAGGCGTGGCCAGCCGCGGTGCCACTTTGTTGGGCATGCCGGAAACCACCTATCGTCGCCGTCTACAGCAAGCTCAAGCTGCTTCGCCGAGCAGGCTGCCCCAGTGGCAGCGGGTGGTGCCCCATCTTTCCAACCTCCTGAGCCACGGCTACGGCGGGGTCGACCTATTGGGCAAGCTGCGTCACGAGCTGCTACAACTGGTAGTAGAGAAGCACGGCGATAATCCATCGGGCGCTGCCGCTCTGATGGGAGTCTCGCCGCCGACCTATCGCCGCTGGCGGCGTGAACTCGAAGATTGAACCCATAACCTCACGACTTTCCGAAGAGCAAGAGCCATGAAAAAAACGATTCTACTGATCCTGGCCTTTTCGCTGTGCGCACCCTGGGTCGCATTCAGTGCCGGCGGGCCGCTGGCAGCGTTGGAGCAGCACTATCGCTGGCTCGAAACCGGCGATTTCGACAAAGCCCGGGAGCAGATTCACAGCAAAAATCTACAGCCGGAAGACGTTGAGGTCCTGCCCCGAGCCATGCAGGCCCTGAGCGACGAGCTGGCGCAGGGTGGCGGATTCGGCCAGATCAAGATCACCCAAAAGACCCCCTGCGAGGCGGAGTGTGTGTTGATCGGCCTGCTCGTGCTCAAAGACGGCACCCGCAAACCGAACGCCTGGAAAATGATCCTGGTCGGCGGGAATTGGAAGACCACCTACAGCCGGCAGTTGATCGCCAAGCACAAGAAGCAGCAGTAGGTCCCTAGGGAGTAGGCCGCTAGGGACATGTTCCGGGCCTCCTTGGACTCGATCTTCGGCGGAATCAGCTCGGGTCGGATTCGGTCTCCTCGCCGAGCAAGGACTCCACCACGGCTCGGTCCCCTTGTAGGGCTACCCGCTGGAGATACGGATCCAGTCCGGCCAAACCGCCGAGTTCGGATCCACCGCCGGCCCGTCCCGGACCGCCGTGCTGGGACTGTGGCAGGGCAGCGCCCGAGCCGAAACCCGCGGATTCCGACGAGCCGACGTAGATTCTGCCCGTGTAGGGGCTCACCTCGGCGCTGAAGTCCGCCAGCCACGCGCTGTCGTCACCGTAGACGCTGGTGACTAATGTGCCTTGGGCAAGAGCGACGAGCTTGGCGGCGTGGCCGGCTTTGCCGTCATAGGGCATGAGGGTGGCCACGGGGCCGAAGACCTCACGTTGGTGCACGAGTTCGGCGTCGAGAGCATCGTCCAGTCGTAGCAGGACCGGTCCAAAAAAGAAGCCTTTACCGCTTTCGGAGCCGATACCGTCGGTGCGCTTTCCGTTGCCGTAGATCTTGACCGCGCCGTCTCCCTCCAGTTCGTCGACACCATGCTCGGCATCCACGAGCTGTTGAGCGGTGGCGAGTGGACCCATGCGCACGGATTCGTCGGCCGGATTGCCGGTGACAACCTTGCGCAGACGAACCACCAGATCGTGCTGCACGGAGTCCAATTGGTCCTGGGGAACGAAAATGCGTCGGACGGCGGTGCACTTCTGTCCCGCTTTTTGAGTCATTTCGCGGCAGACGTCTTTGATGAAGAGCCCGTAGAGGTCGCTGCCGGGGACCACTCCAGGGGCCAGCACCGCAGCGTTCAGACTGTCGGCTTCGACGTTGACGCGGGTGGAGCATCTCAGGAGATTGTCGCCGCCCCTCAAACGCAGGGCGGTGTCCGCGGAGCCGGTGAAGGCGAGCAGATCTTGGGAGCCGAGCTGTGCCAGCAGGTCGCCTGTGCTGCCGCAAATCAGCTGTAGGGCGCCGTCCGGCAAGACGCCGGTTCCGACCAAGATTTCAACCCAACGCTCGGTGATCCAGGCGGTGGCGGTGGCGGGTTTGGCGATCACCGGAACACCTGCGAGCCAAGCGCAAGCCGCTTTTTCGGCCAATCCCCAAGCCGGGAAGTTGAAAGCGTTGATCGCCACCACGACGCCGTGTCGTGGTACCCGAGCGTGGCACGACCAAAAAGCCTCGGTTTTGGCCAGTTGCACACCGTCGTCGTCGAGCAGGGCACGGCGGGCGCCGAGCTTTTTGCCCACTGAAGCGTAGTAGGCCAAGGTGCCTCCGGCGCCGTCGATATCGAAGGAGCCGTCGGGCCCGGTGGTGCCTGCATTCAGGCGGGACAGCTCGAGCAGCTCGTCACGAAACTCGCGGAGCGCTTTCGAAAGCTCTTTGAGCATCGCCGCGCGTTCGCCGAAGGTCTTCGAGCGCAAGGCGGGCCCGCCCTGCTCGCGCGCGTATTTCAGCACCGCCTTGAAGTCGATGCCGGTGCTCGAAACCCGGGCGATTTCTTCTTCCGTGGATGGATTGATCAAGGGAACGAAATCACTGGACGCCTCGTGCCAAGAGCCGAGGACGTAGCTGCGAAGGGTGTGAATGTGGCTCAAGATGTGCTCCTCGGGTCCTATTCCGTCTTGTCCACCAGGCTCACCTTATTCAAGGTCACCGGCTCGAGGGGAACGTTTTGCATGCGATTGCGATTTCCGGTTTTGACCGAGGCAATGGCGTCGACCACGTTCATGCCGTCGACGACTCTGCCGAAGACCGCATAACCCCAGCCCCGAGCGTTTTTGCCACGATGGTCCAAGAACCCGTTGTCGACGAGATTGACGAAGAATTGGGCGGTCGCGCTGTGGGGATTGTTGGTTCGAGCCATAGCCAGAGTGCCGCGCTCGTTGCGCAATCCGTTGTCGGCCTCGTTCTCCACCGGCGGTTGGGTGGGTTTCTTCTTCAGGTCGGCGGTGAAACCGCCACCCTGAACCATGAATCCGGGGATGACGCGATGGAAGACCGTGCCGGCAAAAAAGTCCGACTTCACATAGGCGAGAAAATTTTCAACCGTCTTCGGCGCTTTGTCCGCGTAGAGCTCAGCCACGATTCGACCCATGCTCGTTTCAATGACGATTTGTGGGTTGGCGGTCGGCGTGGGCTCGGTGGTTTGGGCCGGTTCCGCAGGTGCTTCGGTTTGTGCACCGGCGGCGGGCGACAAAGTAGCAGTCGAGAAGATAGCGATCAGGAGGGTGAGGGCCAAGAGTGTGCTCGGGAAACGGAAAAGGGATCTCATAGTGGGGGCTCCAAAGTCTCGTTATCTGATAGGCGGGGTGGTAGCGCACGAGAGAGAAAGCGCCTGTCCATCATATGTCGAGCACACCTTAACCGAGGATTTTCGGTGACGCAATGTCTGGAGAATCTGGTCGAAAATCTAGGGGCAGCTGTACTAATCTTCGGTGTTTAGTAAACTGTTATTGCTTTGTATTTTCGGAATGACACCTTGTCTGAAGAGAAAGTCGTTTTTGAACGGAGCCGTCGAGGGTGCAGGGGTCTCAATGAGGTGCATTCTGAGGCGGTAGGGTTCAATCCTATGCTTGTGCGCTCTTATCGCGGTCTATTCGTTTTTCCCATGTCCGTCCAACTTTTAAGACGTCTGCGACGATTTGCCAGAACATGGCAGCGGCGGATGTGTGAGATGGGAGATCGAGTCAATTCATGACAGACGAATGCCCGCACCTGCCGATGCTACCTGCCGGAAAAACCAAACATTTCTATTTGGCCGTGCTCTTGTTGACGGTGGCCGTTTCCTCCGTCGGCGCCGATCCCCGGCTTTTCGAGCCGATTGTGGTCGATGAGGGGTGGCGCTTTCGGCCCGGCGACGACATCCGCTGGGCAGAACCCGATTTTGACGACAGCAGCTGGCCCCACGTGGTGGTTCCCGGATCCTGGGGATCCCAAGGTTATGGCGCCATTGAGGTCGGTTGGTACCGGCTCACCGTGGAGCCGATCCCGGAGGCCTTGGCAGGTCCCGATGGACATTTAGGGATCCGTCTAGGGCCGGTCGTTTCGGAGTATCGGCTATTCGCCGGTGGCAAAGAACTCAGCTCCCTTGGATGGGCCGGCTCATCTTCGTCGACGGAATTTGATCGACATAGAATTTTTGCCATCCCCTCGGGTGCTGTGCGCGAGGGGCGATTGGTGCTGGCCCTGCGCGTGGTTCGACACGCTGTTTTCGGCACGTCGCTCTTCGATAGCCGGGTCTTCGGTAGCCCGATTTTCGGCTCCGGCTTCGGTGGGATTCAGAGGATCGCCCCGGAACTCGGGCGTCTCGATGACTTGGCTCGCCGGGAGAGTCGGCAGGACGCCCCGGGCCTCATGGCCGCTACGGTGTGCGGATTCATAGGGATTTTTGCGGTCTTTTTTTCCAGGGGTCGACGGCCGATGGAAGGTCGTTGGCTCGGTTTGATGCTGATCAGCGTGGCCATGGTGACATGGCTCAACAGCCAGTGGCGATTCGTCCTTATGGACGATTTTGTGGTGCTGAAGAAGGCCGAAATTGCGTTTCGATTTCTGATTCTCGTCTTGTGGATGCAATGGCTGATGAGCCTCGGGGATCGGTTTTGGAGCCGAAATCGTCGGGTGACGGCGCGTTTCTACCAACTGGCCTTATTGATTTGGACGGTCTTGATGGTCCTCATGCCGGGTTTGGAGCTGGGCATCTTGTCGTCCCGAGGTTGGCTCTTCGCCGTGCTGCCCTTGATGCTGGTTTCAGTGCCGATTTTGCTCCATCTACTGCCGGCTGGGAGTTGGGCCTGGGGATTGAAAGCCGGAGCCGGTATGGCCTTCGTTGCTCTGGCGATCGATGCCGGCTCGGGAATGACCGGTCTCACCCGTCCCCTGCTGGTGCCGTTTGGATTCCTTGGACTCGGCATGGCCTGGACGGCCGCGCGCGAGCTTCGATTCCAGGCCTTGGCAGGGCGTTTGGTGGCCTTAAGAGCGAGCTTTGATCAGCGGCTCGAGGAGCGCACCCAAGACCTGAGCAATGCTTTGGAGCGAGCGGAATCCTTGAGCCAGAGTCGGATCGAGCTGTTCGCCAGTGTCAGCCATGAAATCCGCACGCCGATGATGGGCATTCTCGGCGTCGGCAATTTGCTGCTCAAGCGGAAACTCAAAGCCGAGGAGCGGGGTTACGCGCAAACCATTCGTTCGTCGGCCCTGGCGTTACTGGGTGTGCTCAACGACATTTTGGATTTTTCGAAGATCGAGGCGGGCCATTTGGCGTTGAAGCCGGAGGTCTTCGAGCTTCGAGAAGCGGTTCGCGGAGTGGTAGAGCTGTTGCAGCCGAAGGCCGAGGAAAAGCGGATCGAATTGTTGTGCCACGTTTGGCCCGAAGCCCCGGAGTGGGTCCTCGGGGATCCTTGGCGGCTGCGCCAGGTATTGATCAATTTGGTGGGCAATGCGATCAAATTCACCCAAGACGGCAAGGTGATCTTAGAGGTCTTGCCGGCCCGTCGGGCGGCGGGGTCGAAATCGCTGATTCTGAGATTCGCCGTGGTCGACACCGGTGTCGGGGTCGCTCCAGATGAGCTGCCGAGGTTGTTCAACGCCTTTACCCAATCCGGCAACAGCTCGCAGCAATTGGTGGGCACGGGTTTGGGTTTGGCCATCAGCCGCAGGATCGTCGAATCCATGGACGGTCATATCGGCGCCGACAGCCAGATCGGCGAGGGATCGAACTTCTGGTTCGAGATTCCCTTGATGATCGCGGACGAGCCCACGACGGCGACGGCGCTATCGGGTCCGATGAAGGCTTTTCGTCAGGGCAAGGTGCTGCTGGCGGAGGACAACGAGGTCAACCGGATGGTAGTGATCGGCCAGTTGGAGAGCCTCGGGGTGCAGGTCGACGCCGTCTACAACGGCAAAGAAGTGCTGAAGGCGGTAGGAAAATCGTCCTACGACTTGGTGTTGATGGATTGCCAAATGCCCGAGATGGACGGTTATGAGGCGACCCGCCGACTGCGGAGCGAAGAGTCATCGGAAAAAGCGACGGTGGGAGCGACTCGTCTACCGATCGTCGCCATCACCGCCCATGCCTTTGACGGGGAACGGGAGCGCTGCTTGGCGGCGGGCATGGACGACTACCTGGTGAAACCGTTCGAAGAGGAGCAGCTGGCGGTCGTGCTCGACCGCTGGATGCATTCCAGCGAAGCAGCTGCGACCTCCGCCACCTCGTCAACTGCTTCGTCAACTGCCTCGTCTACGTCCTCTACGGTCGGCTGAGCGCCCCTCTTTTTCAGAAATTTATCAAAATCCGACCTATGCCCGGATCCGGTGGGTCGTGGCGGGCCGTGCCATCGGCTATGCTTGGCCGGTCACGGGAGGAGCTTTCATGAGGAGCAAAACGACATGGAATCGAGCTAGTTGATGACTGAGAGATTTCGGTCGCCGTGGATTCCGCGGATCGGTTGGTTGTTGGTGGTGTTGGGTTTCGTGGTGTTCGGCTGGGGCATGCAGCGACGAGCCAGTCTGGAGGCCGCAGACGAAGGGGTGATTCGCATGCTCTTCGTGCCCAGCGTGGAGCAAGGAACTCTGGTGCGACGGGGCGACGAAATGGCCCGTTTCATCCGCGAGGACTCCGGGTTGATCCTGCGTACCGAGGTGCCCACCAGCTATGCCGCGGTGATCCAAGCCCTAGGAGCCGACCAAGCCGACGTCGCTTGGATGCCCGCTTTCGCCTACGTCTTGGCCAACGATCGATATCAAGCCCAGGCCAAGCTTCAAGTGGTTCGCGCGGTCGACCGTTTCGCCGTGTTGGTGACCCGCAACGGCGGCGTGGAGCCGGCTGATCTAACGTCCTTGGCGGCGCGTCGGATCGCATTCCCCCGCTCCTTGACCCAGGATCTACGACTGCGTTTGGTGGCCGTGCTCGATCGCGAGTCGCCGGGTTGGATCGAGGTACCGGTGGACAGCGACAAGGAAGCGGTGCGGCGTTTGGTGGAGACACCGCTCGAAGTAGATGCCGCCGCTTCCAGCTACGTTTTTTCGGGGCCCCACGATTTGGTGGGGGACGGTCGCAAGGAAATGGAATACGAGCGACCGGGGACCCTGTCTGAAACCAGAATCATTTACACCACCGATCAGCCCGTGCCCGAAAAAGCGTCGGTTTATTACGGCTGCGTGCTCACTCGAACCGATTCGGGGGCCCGCCGGCTTGAAGACTTCAACGGTCGTAGCTTCGCCTTTACCGACGAAACCTCCACTTCCGGTCATATTTTTCCGCGCATGTTGCTCGACCGCGCCGAAGTGGGCTTAGGACGGGTCTACTTCTCCGGTGGGCACGCCAATACGGTGCAAGCGGTGTGGGACGGCAAAGCGGTGGGCGGCTCGTCCTTCTACTCGCCGCCGGGGGCCCAACAGGCACGCGACGGCACGTTGGTGGGTGATGCTCGGATGTTGGTGCTTTCGCGCATGGATATGGAGCGTCGCCGCGCATTCCTCGACGAGGTGCGAATCGTGGCGCTCACGGATCCGATCCCGAACGACGTATGCGCCGTGCGCAAGGGCTTCAGCAGCTCGTTGTGGGATCGCTTCTACGCCTCGTTTCAGCGCTTCTTGGAAACGCCGGAGGGCCAAGAGGCCTATTTCGATCTGGTGGCAGGGGTTGAAGCGGCGGTAACCTCGGACAGCGCTTTCGATGGTTTTCGGGACGCCCTGGAGACGTCGGGTATGAGTGCCGACTCCTTGCTCAAAGCGGCCGAAGACAAGCTCAAGAAAAAGAAGCAGAAAGCCGTTCCCGTCGAAGCTCCCGGTCAAGCAGAGCCCGACCCGGCAGAGACCGGCGACGAGGCCGAGAAGGAGGACGGCTGATGTCGGGGGAGCCGGAGATCGTGATCAAAGCCCGCGGCTTGTCGAAAGTTTTTCCCGACGGCACCCAGGCCCTCGACCATGTCGATTTAGAGGTTCGGGAGGGAGAGTTTCTAGCTGTTCTCGGGCTCTCCGGATCGGGCAAGTCGACCCTCTTGCGCTGTCTCAACCGTTTGATCGAACCCACCGAAGGGCAGATTTCCATCTTTGGTCAGGACGTGACCCGAGCTCGGGGCAAACGGCTGCGCAAGATTCGCTCCGACATCGCCATGATCTTTCAACAATTCAACCTGGTGCGTCGCCACACGGTGTTGATGAACGTGTTGTCGGGCTCCTTGGGACGCTCGGGTTTGCTGTCCAGTGTTCTCCTGCGTTTCTCGGAGTACGAGAAAAACAAAGCCGTGAGTTTTCTCGAACGGGTCGGCCTCGCCGGTCGGGAATCCAGCCGAGCCGACGCCTTGTCCGGTGGTCAGCAGCAGCGGGTGGCGATCGCCAGGGCTTTAATGCAGGAAGCGCGGCTGGTGTTGGCAGATGAGCCCGTGGCCTCCCTCGACCCGGCTTTGCGCCACTCGATCATGCGCCACATCGAAGATTTGAATCGCAAGGAAGGCATGACCGTGGTTTGCACCCTGCACGACATCGATTTGGTGCGGCGATACGCTACCCGATTAGTCGCCTTGCGGGGCGGTCGTAAGGTGTGGGAGGGCACCGCCGAAGAATTCAACGGCGATACCTTCCGCGAAATCTACGGTGAAGACGCCGAGCCGGCGTCGAATACGATGATTTCAGGAGCCGGCCGATGACCACCGCACGCGAACGCATCTTGGCGCAACAAAATACCCCATGGAAGAAGGGCGTCCGACGGCTCCAGGGCCTGCTGCTCGACACCATCCTCATGCTGTTGGTGTTGTTGATGATCGAGTTCCTGGTCCTGGCGTTCTCCGGTCGCCGGGGGCCGACAGGGTTGCTACTGACCCCCGAAGAAATCCTCGACCTGCTTTCCTACTCATGGTTGGTCACCGCCGCTTTTGTTTTGGCCACGGTGTGGAATCTCTTCTACCGACCCTTGGGCACTTCGCCGGGCCGGGCCACGGTGCGAGGGGTCATGCCCGAGGAGGAATTCTTGCCTTGGACCCAGACCTCGCGCGGTTGGTTTACCGCGCTTCTGATCCAGCTGACGTTTTTCACCGGCTGGCTGATCACCGAGGTCCAGCTGCTGACCTTCCTGACCAAATTCTCCAAAGCGGCGGACATCGTGCGCGGCTTGATGAATCCATCGTCAGAGGTGCTGCACCAAGGCTTGGTGCTCCTGGTCCAGACGATCTTCTTGGCATTCATGGCCACGGCTTTCGCCATTCCATTGGCCTTCGCACTGTCGTTCGTGGCGGCGCGCAATCTGACCCGTGGCAATTGGGTGTCGCGTTGGGCTTACACCTTGGCGCGCACGGTCATGAACCTGACCCGGGCCGTGGAGCCCTTGGTTTGGGCGCTGATCTTCATCTCCTGGGTCGGTATCGGCCCGTTTGCCGGTGTCCTGGCCCTGTGGGTGCATTCAGTCGCAGCGCTGACCAAGCTCTATTCAGAGCAAATCGAATCGATCGATACGGGGCCGGTGGAAGCGATCACAGCCACTGGAGCCTCGACCCTACAAGTGCTGCGCTACGGCGTGGTGCCCCAGGTCATTCCACCGTTCTTGAGCTTCACCATTTACCGCTGGGATATCAACGTGCGCATGTCGACCATCATCGGTTTCGTCGGTGGCGGCGGTATCGGTTACATCCTCAAGCCGCGAGTCGATTTGGGCGCATGGGGAGAAGTAGGCACCTTGGTGATTCTGATCGCGGTGACCGTCTGGGCCATGGACATCGTGTCCGCCAAGGTCCGGGAACGGATCGTCTGAGCGAGCGAAACCTTAGTCGTGATGGTAACCAGCTCCGGCAACCTCACCGTGCGCATTCCCCTCGGCCAGGTCTACGGCGTCGGCCCAAACTTGAGCTACCGCTTTCAGGTTATCCACAACTCCAGCGTCTGGCGGGTCGAGAATGGGCGACTAAAAGGGAATCGGCAGCTCGAATCGAAGGCTCTTGTACAATGGACTCCGCCCTTGCCGGGCCAAGGAGGTGATAGAAATGGTAGTTCCAGCTATCAAAGAACAGATTTTGAACGACTTAGACCGTTTGGGGCCGGAACAGCAGAAACGAGCGGCAGAGCTCGTCCACAGCTTGGTGTCGTCCTTACCTCAAGGAACCCCGGGCCGCGATCTTCTACGATTCGCGGGCACCCTCGACGACGCCTCGGCCCACGAGATGATGGAGGCCATTGACGAAGGCTGTGGTCAGGTGGACTTGGATGAGTGGTAGGTGTCTGCTCGACACCAACGTCGTCGTCGCCCTTTTCAACAAGGATCCGGTTTCGAGATCTCCCGATCTTTTTCAACGATTCATGGGTCTCCTGCAGCCCTCGGCGCCACAGCGGAGGGCTTGCCGCCGGTACGCCGGCCGTTCGCAGACCTGCCGGCGGCTGCAACCGGGCTCAGCTTTCCTCGGGATATCGGACCACCACCACCGTGCGGTCGTCTTCGGGGGTTTGGTCGCCGCTCCACTCCTCTAGATCCTCGAAGATCGCTTCGATCACTTCTTTGGACGACCGGCCCTGATGTTTGCGGGCGACTTCTTGCAGGCGTTTGACCCCGTATTCTTCGTCGGTTTCGCCTACGCCTTCTACGATCTGATGGGTTTCGGTCAAACCATCGGTATACATCACCAACATGTCGCCGGGTTTCAGGCGGACGACGCCGCGGTCGTAGGTCGCCGCCGACAGTGGGCCGAGGATCGGTCCACCTTCTTCGAGGTATTGCACCTCGCCCGATGCGGAGAGAAAGAAGGGGGCGGGGTGGCCGGCGTTGACGTAGATGAAGAGGCCGCTCAGCTCGAGTTCACCGTAGAACATGGAAACAAATCGGCTGGTGAGGGTGCTGTGGTGGATGATTTGGTTCAACCGCTCCACGGTGCGTACGATTTTCATGTCCCGGGCCATTCCCATGCGCAAGCCCATGTACACGTCGCGGACCTGGAGGGCGGCCGGGAATCCGTGGCCGGAGGCGTCGGCGATGGCGAGGCCCAGGATCTTGCGGTGGATCGGAATGAAGTCGAAGAGGTCACCGCCGACGCTGTCCAACGAGCGGCTCAGGCCGGCGATGTCGAACACGCCGTGTTTGGGCTCTTCTTTGGGCAGAATCGAGAGCTGGATCTGACGCGCTTGGCTGAAGATGGCTTTCATCTCCTGCTCGCGAATTTTCTGATTGATGGCGTGACGCACCACCCCGAGTGAGTAGACGATGCCGTCGTGATCGTGGCCCGGGGCGACGTTGAACCCGATCATGTAACGTTCGGAGGCGACCTCGACTGCGGCGAATTCCTTCACCCCGAGGGCGGCTTCGAGTTCCGGGTCCAGGCGTTCGTCGTCCGCTTCCATGTAGACGATGCCGAGCATTAAGCACAGCTCCACCGGAGCATAGCTGCGCGAAACCCGAAAGGTCTCGTCCACCGTGTTGCCGCCCGGAAAGGTCACTCTCAGGACGTAGTCATCGCCGAAGCGCTCGTAGAGGCGGGCGCCGTAGATGCCCAGCTCGTCCCGCAGCTCTTTGACGATCGCCTCCACCATGGCGTGGATCGGCACGTCTTCCTCGCCGCTGCGGTCGATCTGTTGAACCAGCTCTTCGACTTTGCGCAAGAGCTCACGTTGATCCGTGACCGTGGTCTTTTTTTTCACGCCTACCTCTTCTGCTCAATCCGGAGATGACTCATCCGTTGTCGATGAGCGCCCGAAGGATTCGGTCCTGGCCGTCTTTGGCTCGCCAATTGGCTTTTGAGCGATTGCACAGAATCGAAAACGCGTAGAGCTTACCGGAGCGTCCCTTTGCGTATCCGGACAGGGTCGAAACACCGTTCAGGGTTCCCGTCTTGGCGAATACATTGCCTCTATAGGGTGCCGTTGCCAGACGTTTCTCCCAGGATAGATCGGTTTCACCGCTGAAGGGTAAAGTTCGGACGAATTCCTGACCCCATTGGTGAGAGAACATGAAACGCAACAAAGTGGTGATCTGGGTGGGGGTGAAGCGGTTGTTGCGGCTCATGCCGGAGCCGTCGGCCATTTGATATTGCTCTCGCGGTAGACCCACCTCGTCCAAGAACTCACGGATCGCGCGCACGCCGCTCTCCCAGGTTCCCTCGCCGCACAGCTTGGCCCCGAGCAATTTGGTGATGCTTTCGGCGTAGAAGTTCTGGCTTCGTTTGTTGATGATTTCGAGGCTGGTGAGTAGATCCGTTTGGTGGACGGCCGCTAATTTCCAGGTGCCGGAGAGCCTGTCGACCTTGAGCACTCGCCCTTGGATGAAGATGCCTTCATCGCGGAAGGCTTGGCGCAAGGCGACGCCGAAGTAGGTGACCGGATTGGGCACGGTGACCCATTTGTCGACCTGTTCGGTGCGGCGGTAGATACGTCCTGCGACTTTGAATCGGCGCTGTTCTTCGACAGTTGCGCCAAGTGTTTCGCGGCTGATTCGGACCCATTGTTGCTGACGATTAGACGTGATGCTCACCTGGCCGTCGATCTGAAAGAGGGGGACCGGCGGCGCCCAGCCGACCCGCGCATTGCCGCTGCCGTTGCGAATCGGCTCTACCTTGACCAGCACACAATTATCGTTGAACGACAACGACGAAACGGGCGCTTGGTACCAGCGGTCGATCTGGTCTTTGGGCCAATCGGGGTGCACCCATTGATCGTCGAAGAGGCCGGTCGCCAGATAAAGATCACCGCTGACGGTGGTGATGCCGAGGGCTTTGAGACGTTGGGCCCATTGCCGAAAGACGGCGAAGGAGTCTCCGTTGTGGTGTCGGCCGGAGATGTTGGGATCTCCGCCTCCGACCACCCCAAGGTCGCCTTTAAGGGTCGTGCCCTCGGCAGCGCCGCGAATAAAAAACGGCGTTTCGGTGAAATATCCCGGGCCTAAGCGATCGAGGGCCGCGGCCGTGGACATGAGTTTGGTATTCGACGCGATGATGCGTGGAGTATCGGCATTGTAGGAGTAGATATCCCGGCCGCTGTCGACCTCGACGATGTGCACGCCGAGTTCCGGTGCGATCTGACGGGTATGACGCACCTGCTGATTGATCGCCCCCTTGAGGGCCGGCGAAGGCGCCTCGGCCAGTGCCGGCGTTTGCAGTGCCACTGTCTGGAGTGCCGGCATCTGGAGTGCCAGGCAGAGGAGCAGCCAAAGAGGCTGAGGTGGGGTGCGACGGAAACGAAAAACACGCGAGGCTCGCGCGAGCAACATAGGCAGACTCGATCCAAGGCTTCGTGGTGAATGCTCTCAGGTCGCCGCGGACCATGCCCTCGGCGACCGCTGATGTCTCAGAGAAGCATACCCGCCACAGTCGCCGTAGTGAAGGAAGCGAGAGCTCCGCCGAGCAAGGCACGCACCGCGATGCGCGACAAAGTGGGACGAAGCTCCGGTTCCAAAGCGCCGATGCCACCGATTTGAATGCCGATCGAGGAGAAATTGGCGAAGCCGCAAAGGGCGTAGGTGGCGATGATCAGCGAACGGGGTTGGAGATCGCCGGCGCTGATGTGCTCGGCCAAGAAACCGTAAGCGACAAATTCATTGAGGGTTAGCTTGGTGCCGAGCAAATTGCCGATGGCGCCGGCGTCGACCCACGGCACTCCCATGACGAAGGCTAAGGGTGCCAATAAGGTGCCGAAGAAGGTTTTGGTGCTGCCGGGGAAGAATCCCGGATATTCGCCGGTGGCCTCGGCCAGCTTGGCGCCGAGCAGGCGGCCGTCGATCAGGCCGTCGAAATATCCCAGCATGACGTCGAGGAATGCGATCAGCGAAATGAAGGCGATCAACATTGCGCCGACGTTCAAAGCCAGCTTCAACCCGTCGGTGGTGCCGTTGGCAGCCGCTTCAACCACGTTGTCGGCGGTTTTGACCTCGGGGATTTCGACGTCGCCGGCGGTGACCGACTCTTGGGTCTCGGGGTAGAGCAATTTCGCGATCACCAGGGCCGCGGGAGCCGACATCACGCTGGCCGCGATCAGGTGACCGGGGTCTACACCCATTTGGATATAACCGGCCAACACGCCGCCGGCGATGGTGGCAAATCCACCGGTCATGACCGCGTTGAGTTCCGATTCGGTCATATCCTTGAGGAAGGGTTTGATCAGGAACGGGGCTTCGGTTTGGCCGACGAAAACGTTGGCCGTGCACGACATGGTTTCCGAGCCGGACGTCTTGAGGCTCCAGTGCATGAAGCGAGCCATGGCGGAGATCAAAACCTGGATGATGCCCAAGTAGTACATCACCGACATGAACGCGGAGAAGAAAATGATGGTCGGAAGCACGGTGAAGGCGAATTGAAAACCGAATCCGGGCCAGCCGGCGTCTTCCGCCACGAAGAAGTACTCGGGATTGGCCAAATTGGCGAAGAGGAACTCCGCGCCTTTATTCGACAAAGCCAGGAAAATCGAGACTTTGTCCGAGAGCACCCGAAATGCGTCTTGGCCGGTGGCACCGGCAGCCCACATTCGACCTAATCCTGAAACCAAGAGGATGGCGAAGGCGATCGGCCCGAGCCGATCGTGGCGTAGCTTGAAGTTGACCACCAGCGCGATCAAGGTGAGCCAGGTGACGGCCGTGCTGACGCCGAACGGTGCCAGGACATAAAACAGCCCCACGGCCACGGCACAGGCTACTGCGGCGCCGCCTACGATGGCCGATCTTCGAGGCGCTTTTTCACCGAGCTGAGTCTCCGCCAGGTAAACGCAGATCAGAACGATGAGCACGAAGAGCCCGCCGAGGGAATAAACCAAATCCTTGGCCAGAATGATCACCGCGAAGAGCAGCTGAAGCCCGACGCCCCAAACCACCGTCCGAGGTTTAACGGCCTGGCGGTTGTTGGAAAATACATAGGCTAAGCCGAGCAACACCAAAAGCCCCAACCCGCTGATCACTCGTTCCATCGTCGAACCTCCGACTGAAGGTGGAAATACCTGGGCATCAAGGGCCAGAGACTACCGGAGGGGAACAACCTCGACAAGCGCGGCAAGACCGTGGCTCCGATGAGAGCGACCCTCCGGCTGAGAAGCCGGCTGGGTAACGAAAGTCCGGCAAAGAAAATAAGGGGGACGGCTCGCACGCCACCACGAGCCGACCCCTTTAAAGCTCTCTGTTGCCCTTACCCGTGTCGCGGGCATTGGCGGGTTGAGTGGCCATGGTGTCTACAGCTCGCTGGAGAGCTCGATGATCTCGGCGAGGGTCAATTGGCGGTCGTAGATTCGGATTTGATCGATCGAGCCGTCGAAGAAGGTGAAGCTGCCGGCATAGTTGCGGCCGATCACCAAGCTCGAGGAGGTGTCCAGGGTGTGAGGGCCGGCAACTCTGCCGCTGTCCAGGGCTCCGTCTACGAATAGCCACATGTTGGCGCCGTCGTAAGAGCCCACCACATGATGCCACTGGCCGTCGGCCAGGTTGGCGTGACCCCGAAGAGCCCTGTTGTTTATTCGCAGAAAGGGTTTTCCGCCAGGATCCACATAGAGGTCGAAGCCGTCGGTGGGTCCATCACGTTTGTCGACAATCGATTGATACTCACCGGTGCTCGATGTTTTGACCCAAGCGGAAATTGAAATACCGGTCAATAGATCCAAGGTTGGGTCGGCGCTGACCAGGATCTCGTCGTTAAGACCATCAAAGAGCAATCCGGGGCCGGAGGCCCCGGCAGAGTTGGAAGGCGCGTCCTCTGGACAGCTGGGACCGAGTGTGCCGTCGGCTCCCGAGAGCACTGCGTTGTAGGTGAGGCAGTTGACAGGGTTGTGCTCAAAGCTCCACTCCGCCAGCAAGCCGTCGGCGGGCACTACGATTTCTGGAGGAGGAGGGTTGCCGTCGCCGACTCTCAAGCCGTAGACCGTCGCGAAGTATTGGCGCAGGTCCGCCTGCTCCGCCGTCGTCAGCTCGTCCCCGGTGGTGATCAGGGCGGCGGCGAAGTCCCCGAAAAAGCCACTGTTCCTACTGGCGGTGAAAAGGAAGCGAAAATAGAAGTTGCCCGCCATTACTGGATTGCCCAGGGTCAGGTCGTAGCCGTCGATCATGGTCGTTATGGAGTTGTCGACGCCCCGATGGATCTCGATCAGATACCAATCCCAGGGCGGCACAGCGTCGGGGCCGGTTAAGGGAACCTGTGAACCAAATCCCACCCGCATCCCCAAGGAGTTGTCCTCGATGTAGTGCAGCAGCTCGCTGCCGGCAAAACCCAAGTAGTGGAAAGTCTCGTCCTGGGCGACGGGTTTGGTCAGGACGTAAAGGCTGAACGGTCCAGAGGCGGGGCCAACGTGTTGGTTGGGCTCCGTCTCCAGACCTCGAAATTGCTCCTCACCCAAGCCTCCTCTGACGCACGGGCGGCCGTTGAGGCAGTTGAGGATCAGGCCTGGTTTGTCCAAATCGTCCTGGCCATGATCGCGGCCGGCAACCCATTCCGGCGACTCGAAAGGTATCGGTGGCGTAAAGCTCGATTGATCCTCCCAGCGCCGGATGCATCCGTTCGGGAAAGTGTCGGTATCGCAGAATTGCTGTGCCAGCGGCACGTTGTCACCTGCGTCGCGACATGCTTGTGTGTTGCAGGTGGCAATGCTCAGACCGCGGCGAGATTCGACGAAGAAATCCACCGAACTCAGGTCGGTGGGATGGAAGCCGCTTCCCGGCGCGGGCTCGGCGATCCAGAAGCCCAAGGCCAGGTCGTCGTCATTGGCGTTTGCGGAGGTGTCGCGGCAACGAACATGGAACATGCGTGTGGTGCCGTCCGAAAGGCCGGAAATATGAGTCGAGTGAGCTTGGCCGCCGGTGAGCTGGAAAGTGTCGACCATGGCCGAAAAATCCGTGTTTGGGGTTTCGCTATAGCGGCATTCAGCGTCTTCGTCGGTGTCGAGGGTTAGGTCCACTTGGGTGGTCCCTGGGGGCAAGGTGCCCAAGGGGGACGGGGAGGAGCGTAGGGGTGGATCTAAATCGATCGGCGGAGAGGCTTCGATGTCGAAGCTGATCAGGTAGTCGTCGGGAGTATCGTTGCCGGCGGTTTCGCGGCAGCGCACGTAATAGGAGTAGGTCATGCCGTCCTGCAACCCGGTGACCGTCTCCAAGTGGTAGCTACCTCCGGTGATGTCGAACATCTCGACCATGGCCGACCAGGTCACGTCCATTGCAGTCGAGTACCGGCATTCGGCGGTTTCGTCGGTCAGCAGGGTGAGATCGACTTCGGTGGTGCCGTAGGGCAAAGTGCCTGTGGGGCTGCCGTTGAAAAGGACCGGCGGTGTGTTGTCGGGGGGCGGTGGGGGCAAGGGCTGATTCTGGTAGACCGCAAGAATCTCGGCCGCAGAGAGGTCGCGATCGTAAATCCTCACATCGTCGATCGCGCCATTGAGCAGGAATTGCGGAAATCCCCCCGAATAGCTCGCCGGACGGCCACCGAGACCGAGATCGTTGCTGTTGACCGACAGCGCTCCGGCAAACGACGAGCTGCCGTCCGGCTGGCCTTGAAAGTAATAACGGACGGTCGCACCGTCCCAGGTCACCGCCACATGCTGCCAAACGTTGGCGGTCAGAGTCGTGCCGCCGACACCTCGTCGAACGTTGTTGAGGCGCAGGCTGTAAGAGCCGTTTCCGACATGACTGAGGTCCAGCTCGTAGGCACCGTCTTTGGAGATCAGGCTGCGATTGCCCGCCAAGCTCGCGGGGCGCACCCACATTGTCAGGGTCAGACGGGTAGCCAGATCCAGATCGGCCGAGTCTGGAACCGTGACCAAGTCGTCGGTGCCGTCCAGCTCGAGGGCGCCACCGAGGACACCGGTGCCGAGCCATTGAGGCGCCCCTTCGGTGCCTATCACGGTGCCGTCGAGGGCGTGGGTAGAACTGTCGGCGGCGGTCGTGTCACTGCCGTCGTCCAGGGTCCAATGGGCCACCGGCGGGTCGGCGGAGCTCGGCGTTGCGGACAAGAGGGTGCCGAGAAGGACTATCGACAGGGCGGGGAGCCAAGGAGCAGCGGGCCGGTACCTTCCAAGATTGCCGTGCTGCCTGGGACGATTGAGTGGGGTTTCTGGGTGGGCTGTGAGCATCTAAGTGCCTCCTTTTAGAGGCGTCGCCGACTCCAGCACCACGAATTCGACTCGCTGCATAGGAGGATCTCACCTGCGCCATAAGAACGCCGGTGCACACTCGGAGGCTGACGGCAGCAGCCGTTCGCTGAAGTGCTGAAGATCCGATCGACGGGCGAAGTGAAGACGATTCAGGTCAGGCGAAAAAAAAGCTAGCGACTTGATTAGGGTCGCTGTTCAAGGATAACGCGAAGGCGAGACGAATGCATCTCATTGACAGTCTAATAATCTGGCCGAATTGAAAGGTCAAAATGTCTTAGGCGAAAAGTCGATTAGACGTCGGCACGGGCAAGTGCCTTTTTGATCGCCGGCACGGCCAGCTCTGCCGATTCGTAGCCCTTGGCGATCAGTTCACGGTTTCGATAAAACTCGATCCAAGTGAAATCGGAAAGATCGGGATTGATGCGCACGTCCGCTGAAATGGCTTTAAAGTTCCCCAGTTCATGTTGCAGGGTTTGCATGGAACTCATGGCGATATCGAAGAGATTGGGTAGGTCGAGGCTCTGGCCTAAATAGGCGAGGGGGTTGAATAGGTTGAGGCGCCGATAGATGCGCGACGGTAGCCCTTCGACCCCCTTTTTCATCGGTGGAACCACGTTGATGGCGACGATGATGTCGGCGCCCATTTCCCTCAGGACCTCGGCCGGCACTGGATCACAAACCGCGCCGTCGACCAAGATTCGGTTGCCGCGCCGCACGGGAGCCATGACGATGGGTACCGATGAGCTGGCGCGAAAAGCTTCGTCGAGGCGTCCCGTGCCGATCGAAACCCGTTCACCGGTCTCGATATCTGTGGCCACCGCCCGGCACGGAATGCGCAGATGGCGAAAGGTTTGACGATCTTCGAGGAACGGGGAGATGGTCTCGACGATGGTGTCGCCGGAGAGAAAACCCGGCTGGGTCAAGGTCGAGTCCCGGCGCACCAGGTTGAGTAGCTTTGATTTGGTGCCCAGGTCGTCGGCCATGGATTCCAGCTGCGCCACCGAAAGTCCCGCGGCGTATCCGATCGCGACCATCGAGCCCATCGAGCACCCGGCCAGCAGATCCACCGGTAATCCATGCTGTTCGAAAACCTTGAGCACTCCGAGATGGGCGAGGCCGAAGGCCGCCCCACCGCCGAGTGCTATTCCAAGGGTTCGGCCGAGGATTTTGCGCACCAAGCGGTGTAGAGGCAAGCCGGCCACCGAGCGCGGGGCACGAGCGATTTTTTCCCCCAAGGCAAGGGCTGAAAGCTCGGCGGGCAAGTTGGGGTCTTTGGGCAGAACGAAGGGCTCGCAGCTGTTGTTCGGTACCCGTCGTGTGCCGCGATTGTAGAGATTCAACACCTCGAAGGTACGCAAGCCCCGGGGGTCGGCCCCTTCGCCGCTCGGGCTGTCGACCACGCGAATCGCGACGTCGGCATAGGCTCCGACGGTACGGATCATCGATTCGGGCTCTGAGCCGAGATCGAGCACGACGAAATCGAATCGTTGGCAAAGGGCGGTGACCAAAGAGGAGAGTCGGTCCCCTTGGGAGACCATTTCTTCGCGATCGGAAAGCTCGATTTCCAATTTGGCCGGCAGGCCCGGCGTTCGACGAACGCGCGACAAGATGCGATCGGGCTGTTGGCTCAGGCGGATCGCGCCTTGGCCAACGCCTTTCCCGCCGCTTTTCCCACGGGTCCTGTCAATGCCTTTCCCGACTTCCACCCACAGCACGTCCTGATCGGTCCATTGGTCCAGCAGGCAAGCGACCGACGCCGCGACCAGGCTGCTGCCCTGAAGATAGGGCTCGGCGATGACTCCAATGACTTTGCTGGATCGAGATTCTACGGTCTGGCTGGAAGCGGTGGCTGCAAGGCGTTGGCAAATGACCCGCGAAAAGTACTCCAGGACCTTGGCGTTCTTGAGAAAGAAGCGATTGAAGGAATCCTTGGAGAGGGAGAGCAGACGGGCTTGGCGTGAAACCGTGATGGTCGCGGATCTGGGGCCGCCGACCACCAAAGCGAGTTCGCCGAAGAAATCTTTGGGTCCGAGGCGCGACAGTAGCTTTGAAGGCGAGCCGCCGCCCCACACTTCGAGTTCGCCGGAGAGCACGATGTAAAAGGTGTCTCCTTCGTCGCCGATCCGGCAGATGACCTCGCCCTTGGGGCACGACATCTCTTCGAATAACACCTGAGCCGCGAGTAGCTCCTCGGGTGTGAGGTAGCTGAATAGCGGAATGGCACGCAGGGCCTCGATCCGATCGGCAGTGGAGATCGCCATGCACTAAGTCTAAAGGTCTATTTGAAGATCTTGAACCAAAGATCAAAGATTTTGCGGGTGGTGTCGGTCAAGCGACGGCGGTTGTATTGATCCCCGGCCTTGCGGAAAATTTCCCCTTGGGTGGGGTAGGGGAAAATGGTCGACGAAAAGCTCGACAAGCCCAAGCCATGGGTCGCCGCGAGGGCCAGTGGGCCGATCATGTCGCCGGCGTGGGCGGCGACCAGGGTGCCGCCGAGGATGGTGTCACTGCCTTTTTTGAGATGAATTCGCAGGAAACCGTCCGACTCGCCGTCGAGCACTGCGCGATCCAGCTCGTCAAAGGGCAAGGTCATGGTTTCGACCTCATAACCCTGCTCCTTGGCGTCGTGGGCAAAGAGGCCGACGTGAGCGACTTCAGGGCTGGTGTAGGTGCACCAAGGCACCACCAAAGCACTCGCCTTGCCTCGACCGAAGAAGAAAGCGTTGCGAATCACCATGCGGGCTTGGGCGTCGGCGGTGTGGGTGAATTTAAACTTCGAAGCGATATCGCCGACGGCGAAGATTCTCTTGTTGGTGGTGCGCATTCGGTCGTCCACGGTCACGCCCTTGGCGTTGTATTCCACGCCCGCTGCTTCCAGGCCCAGGCCGTTGGTGTTGGGGGCGCGGCCGACCGCCACCAAGAGCTGGTCGACCTCGATCTCGGAGACCTGCTCGCCGCTCTTGGCGCTGACGACGACCTGGCCGTCCTTGGTCGCTTTGACCGCCACCACGTCTGTCTTGCCGTGGATTTCGACGCCGTCGCGCCTCATGGCGGCTTCCACCAGGCGTCCAGCGTCCTCATCCTCGCGCGGCAAGACATGGGCGGAGCGGTTGAGCACCGTCACCTTAGAGCCGAAACGGGCGAAGGTCTGGGCCATCTCGCAGCCGATCGGGCCGGCGCCGACCACACCCAGTCGGGCCGGCAGCTCGGTCAGGCTGAAGAGGGTTTCGTTGGTTAGGTGGGGTGTTTTCGACAGGCCCTCGATCGGTGGCGCCGCGGCTCGTGCCCCGGTGGCGATCACCGCACGACGGAATCTCAATCGTTTGCCGTCCACTTCCACAGTATCGCCGGCCACGAAGCGCCCCTGACCCAGGAAAACATCGATGCCCAAGTCGCGGAATCGGCCGGCGCCGTCCACTGGGCTGATGCCTGCCCGTAGGCGACGCATCCGTTCCATGACCGCGGCGAAATCTCCCTCGCTCTGGATGTCGGGGCCCGCCATTTCGCCGTGGGCGGTCTTGGCGGTCTGCCAAACCCTGGCGGCGCTGATCAGACCCTTCGACGGTACACAGCCCACGTTCAAGCAATCACCGCCCATGAAGTGTCGTTCCACCAGGGCGACTTTCGCTCCGAGGCCGGCGGCGATCGCCGCCGAAACCAAACCTCCGGTTCCTGCTCCAACGACTACCAAGTGGTAGCGGTCGATCGGCTCTGGATTCACCCAATCGTGGGGATGAACATGAGAGATCAGCTTCTGATTGTGCTCGTCGAAGGGCTCGAGGATCGGTTTGGAGGATGAGGACGTCACAAGATCTCCTTGGGGGCCGGTCGTCGGCCACTATTCAGGCTGCACCCGGACTCAGGGCTCAATTTCAAGACTCCAAGTGTCGGAGCTATCGGCTTGGGCGGTAGCTTCGGCCAGCGACCGTCGGGCGATATTGGTGATGACGGTGGTCACGGCGATGGCAGCGATCAGGCCGAGGCCGAGGAAGATCCACTGCTCGGCGCCCTGCTCGACGGTTTTTCCTTGAGATAGGGCCGCCAGGCTGCCGATGGCCTTGCCGTAATAAACATAGAGGAAGGTGCCCGGAATCATGCCCACGCCGGCGATCAGGTAGTCGCGAAACCTCACCTGGGTCAGGCCGAGGCCGTAATTGAGCCAAGTGAACGGGAAGAACGGCACTAAGCGCAGAAGGAAGACAATTTTTAAACCCTGCCGACCGACCGCTTTGTCGATCAAACCGAATCGCTCGTTGCCCACCAGCCGTTTCTCGATCGTCCGGCGCGCCAAATAGCGGGAGATGAGAAAAGCGGAGCCGGATCCCAGGGTGGCGCCGAGAAAGACGTAGGCGGTTCCCGCTCCGAGACCAAAGAGAATTCCGCCGGCCATGGTCAGCAGGGAGCCGGGAACGAAAGCGACGGTGCAGGCGGCATAACCCAGGATGAAAACCACCGGCGCCCAGGCGCCCAGTGAATTCACCCAATCGAGAAAGTCGGTGACATAGGGCGTCGCCACGGGGCCGAGCTTGCGCGCGGCCAGACCGAGACCTACCAACACCAAGATCATGGCAATTCGTGTGGGCCAGGGATTCTTGGGTGAAGACTCAGGGGGCGACGGGTCGGGTTGCGAGGGATTGGGCATGGCTGAGATTCCCGTTCTTGGGTCGGAGCGTCGGAGCAGTCGTCGGTGAGAGTGTCCCATCTTGGATGCTTCTACTTTTCCAGAAGTTGCTCCAAAGTGGGTCGACGGCTCGCAAGAAGAGCTTACGATTTCGATCCGGGCAGGGATCTATGGCTCGAAACGGAAGATGCTGGATCCTAACGCGAGATCAGTGTCGAAGTAGGATCGATTCGAAGTTGGGTGATTGTCAAAAATAGCAGAATCGTCAAGAAGCTGGTGTCAGTTTGTTGGAGAATTGTCATTTTCCGTAAAAGTGTCATTGAAAAACTGCATTCAGTGGCGTAAGCGCATTGCAATTCGGAAAGTGCCGTCCTACAATGGCACCCGGCGGACGGACCTGAGCTTCGGCCAGACCTGATCTTGGGACGGGCCGCCACGATTCTTTCGAAGATTTCGCCGGAGCCCACCGGCACCCTTGGAACATCCAGATAAGAGTAAGAGGTAGTCATGAACCGCGAAGAGATTCTGCGTTTAGCCGACGAGGAAAACGTGCGCTTCCTGCGCATGCAGTTCACCGACATCAACGGCGTGCTCAAGAACGTCGAGGTGCCGCGCTCGCAATTCGAGAAAGCCCTCGACGGGCAGATCATGTTCGATGGTTCGTCCATTCAGGGTTTCACCCGAATCGAAGAGTCCGACATGCTCCTGGTGCCGGATTACGACACGTTCCAGATCAACCCATGGAAGAGCCCCGACGGCTCCCGGGTCGCCCGCATGATTTGCGATGTGCACTTGCCCGACGGCTCACCCTTCGAGGGTTGCCCGCGTCTGACTCTGAAGCGCCAGGTGGAGCGCGCGAGCAAGTTGGGTTATTCCATCGTCACAGGTCCGGAAGCGGAGTTCTTCCTGTTCCAAAAAGACAGTGACGGCAAGACCCTACTCGACACCCATGATGTTGGCGGTTATTTCGACCTCACTCCCGTGGACCGTGGTGAGGAGTGCCGTCGGGACATCGTCGTCGTGCTCGAGCAGATGGGTTTCGAGGTCGAGGCGGCACACCACGAGGTGGCCCCGGGTCAGCACGAGATCGACTTTAAATATTCCGAAGCCTTGGCCTGTGCCGACAAGGTGGTGACCTTCAAGTTCGTGGTCAAAAAAGTCGCCCTCGACTACGGTCTGCACGCCAGCTTCATGCCGAAGCCCATTTTCGGCGCCAACGGCTCGGGCATGCACGTGCACCAGAGTCTGATTCGTCAGGACGGCTCGAATTCCTTCTACGACGCCAACGCTGAACACGGTCTTTCCTCCATCGCGATGGGATATATCGGCGGAATTCTCGACCACGCCGCAGGGTTCGTGGCGATCACCAACCCGTTGGTGAACTCCTACAAACGTTTGGTGCCGGGTTACGAGGCGCCGATCAACATCGCTTGGTCCGAGAAGAATCGCTCGCCGTTGGTGCGGGTGCCGGCCAAACGCGGCATGTCCACCCGTTGCGAGGTCCGCATGCCGGATCCGTCGTGCAATCCGTATCTGGCTTTTGCCGTCATGCTCGCCGCCGGGCTCGACGGTATCGAGCGGGAGCTCAATCCCGGCGCACCAGTCAACAAGAATATCTACACCATGAGCCAACGGGAGAAGCGTCGCCTGCGCATCGGCGCCTTGCCGGGAGATCTTTCCCAAGCCCTCGACAAGCTCGAAAAAGATCCTGTGGTCTTGGGCGCGCTCGGAGATCACATCGCCAAAAATTTCGTCGAAGCCAAACGCCAGGAGTGGGCGGAGTACATCTCTCACGTGCATCCGTGGGAACAGGAGCGTTACCTGCACGAGTATTGATCTCGAGTTTGAACGAGACTCGCAAGCCGGAAGCTCTTCGGGGCTTTCGGCTTGTTTTGTCTGCGGAGTTGCGAGCTGCCCGGGATTTCCGCGAATTCTCGGGCGGTTTTTGTCACCGGTGTGGCATAATCATCGGACGTTCGCAGAGGGATTTCGAAAGATCCTCGCACAACCTTGGCAAAGAGATTCGGATCGTGTACTATCGCCCGCCCCGGTGACGTGTGCCTGACTCTATTTCCTGGCCCGTCGGACCGCCCGCAACCGTCGGACCGGTGAGACCCAAAAATTCAAGCGTCCAAGATACACGCGACAGATTCAAGCGACAGCGAAAGAAGGTTCCATGGCTAGCAAGGCAGCAGTTTCAAAGAATGATAAGCGTCGTCGTATGGTAGCTCTCTACAAGGAGCGTCGTGACGAGCTTAAATCGGTCATCAAGAATCCGAAGACCGAACCGGATTCCCGCGAGGAAGCCATCGCGCGCCTCGCCAAAATGCCCCGTAACTCCAGCGCGACACGGATTCGCAACCGTTGTGCTGTGACCGGGCGCCCGCGGGCTTATTACCGCAAATTTGGTCTTTCCCGTATTGCGCTTCGGGATCTCGCCTTGCGTGGCGACCTTCCCGGCGTCATCAAAGCCAGCTGGTGATTCCAGCCGGCGCCACAGCCTGTTAGGCCAACAGCCTCTTCGGCCAAGGGCATTCAAAAGCGGATTCTTAGGAGTCCGCTTTTTTTAATGCCCGAAAGTGTGGGTGGGATTCAGTGAGCGCCGTGCTCGGTAATCTTGCCCGGACGGAAGCTGCTCATCAGCTCGCGCCAACCGGAGGCAAAGGCGCCCCGCTGGGCAGCTCGGATGAGCAGGATCGTCAGCAGGATCGAAGCGATGATGCCGATTGGGCTGAGACCGTGGTCGTGAGCGTGGGCGATGGGCAGGATCAAGCTCCAGCCAAAGAAGGTAATCAGAGCGTCGAGGGCGAGCCCGCAGATCAACGCACCGGCCGACACACTGATCAAATAGATCTGGATGAATTGTCGGCCGAAGGTGCGGGTCAGCACCACCAGAGCGGCGGCGTTGGTCGCTGGGCCGGCGAGCAAGAAAACCAGCGCGGCTCCGGGCGAGAGGCCTTTGGCCATCAACGCGGCAGCCACGGGAGTAGAGGCGGATGCGCACATGTAGAGCGGAATGCCGACCACCAACATGACCAGCATGGGCAAGAAACCGCTGCCCAGACCCAGGCTGGATAAATCTCCAGGCAGAAGGGCGGTCAGCACACCGCCGAAAACCAAGCCGAGCACCAGCCAAAACGCGAGATCGTCGAAGAGTTCGCCAAAGCCGTAGCTCAACGCGGGTCGAACGGTTCGACGCCAGAATCCAGGGCGGGCGAACTCCTGGGTTTCCGCTTCCCCCGCCGGCTCGTCCGACGGCGATCCGCATCCACCGCAACAGGAAACTTCCTCCGCTTCAGCCATAGGTAGCTCGCGATTGGCGGGCAGTCTGAGAATCGCCAGAACCGCGCCGATCATGGCGGTCACGAACGCTGAGACCGGGCGGGCGATGGCCATCACCGGACCCATCAATCCCCAAGTGAAAAGCACTGAGTCGGCGCCGGATTCCGGGGTGGTGATGAGAAATGCCATGCTCGCTGGATCGCTGGCCTTCTTACGCCGCATCTCCACTGCCAACGGCACCACCCCGCAGCTACACACCGGCAAAGGCACTCCCAGGCCGGCTGCCATGGCGGCGCCCTTGAGGCCGGGTTTTCCCATCCACCGCTCAATCCAAGCACTGGGCATGAGCACGTGCACCAAACCCGCCATGGCCAATCCCAGGAGCAGGAAGGGAGCAGCCAAGTAAAGCATGCGGGCGGTTTCGATCGGAATGGTCTGCAGCATGTCCATGAAGATATTCTACGTAAAAATTTTTACGAGTCAAAAAAATATTCGAGTCACCCCAAAGTTGCGGTCAAAATTTTGCCGCTCTAGCCCTCTTGGCCGAATCGCTAGACCTTCTAGAGTCGCCTTTTTGCAAGATATACTTCCAGGAAGTCTTTGTCAGTTTAGGGCAGAAGCTCAAGGACGCAAAGCGGGTCGAAGAGATCCGCCGAGCGGAGCTGTAGCCATGTGCTCAAGAACGAACCTGAAGGGGGTCACCGATGGCACGAAGTGGAAAAGGCGGTTTTTCTCGACGCGGGTTTTTGGAAATGGCGGGCCGCGTAGGAGGATCCGCGGCGGTCTACGAGGCCATGGTCACTCTTGGTTTGATCAACACCCCGGGAGCCTGGGCAGGGCCGCCTGAGCTGGATCACAACACCGGCGAGGGACAAAGGGTTTTGGTCCTCGGAGCCGGAATCGGAGGGCTGGCCACCGCGCTGATGCTCAATCGGGCGGGTTATCGATGCGAGGTCTTGGAGGTCAACAGCCGTGCCGGTGGGCGGAACCTCACCGCTCGTCCCGGCACCCGCATCCACCAAGAAGGACATCGCGATCAGATTTGCCAATTCGATAAAGGCCTCTACCTCAATATGGGGCCGGGTCGTTTGCCCTACCATCATCGCCGGGTGTTGCATTATTGCCGCGAGCTCAACGTGCCGCTCGAGGTCTACGTGATGGAGACCACCGCCAACCTCTTCCAAACTCAGAAGGCGTTCGGCGGTCGCCCCCAAGTCAATCGTCGGATCGCTAACGACACAAGGGGTTATATTGCCGAGCTATTGGCAAAAGCGGTCTACAAGGGTTCCTTGGACGATGAACTCCGAGGTGACGAACTCGAGGAGACGAAGAATCAGCTTTTATGCATGCTGAAGGTCTTCGGCGACCTGGGCAAGAACGAAGGCTGCGATCAAGCCGAACTCGCGGAGCCTTGTTTGAGCTGCTCGTCGGGCTGTGCCGACTGCGATCAAGCCTGCGGCCAGTGTTGGGCTTGTATCCAAAATACCCTGGCTTGCTTCACATACTCGGGGTCCACCCGCTCGGGATGTGCGAAACCGTTGGAGGTCGACCAAACCTGCGTGGCGCCCAAACCCCTGGCTCTTCCCGAGCTGCTGCGCTCTGAATTCTGGACCGACCGCTTCTACCAACCCGTGGAATACGAATGGCAACCCACCCTCTTTCAGCCCGTGGGCGGCATGGACCGCATTGTCGACGGTTTTGTGCGTCAAATCGGGCATTTAATCGACTATCAAAGTGTGGTCAAAAAAGTAGAGATCTCCGACCAGGAGGTAGCCGTCTACTACAGCGACCACATGACCGGTGACCTGGTGCGTAAGACCGCCGATTTTTGCGTCAGCAATATCCCGCTGCCGATACTGGCCCAGAGGGTTGAAGCAAACTTTACCGACGACTACGGAAAAGCAGTGCATCAGGCCGATTTCGGTGCCGCCGCCAAGGTGGGCTGGCAAGCGAATACTCGCTTTTGGGAAGACGATGCCTACGGCATCTATGGCGGCATCAGCTGGATTGACGACCTCATTACCCAGATGTGGTACCCCTCGAACGATTATTTCTCCGAAAAGGGCACCCTGACCGGCGCCTACATCTATGACGCGGACGCAGAGAAATTCGGGCGCTGGGGTTTGGAGCGCCGGCTCAAAGAGGCCCGAAAAGGCGCGCTCAGAATGCACCCGGAATTCGGCAGCAATCAAATCGTGCCGATGGATAAGGGCCTGAGCATCGCCTGGCAACAGGTGCCCTATGCCGCCGGCGGCTGGCCCGATTGGAACGACGACGACCCCAAGGACGCGGAGGCTTACCATCGCTTGTTGGGTTCGGATCGCGGAAGATTCTTCGTCGTCGGTGATCAAGTATCGCCCCTACCCGGTTGGCAAGAAGGTGCCCTCATGTCCGCCGAGCACGTGGTGGAGCTGATCACCGAACTCAAAAACGAGTCGGATCTCGAAAAAGTGCACCGAGCGCCTTCGACCCGTCGGTTAGTCCAAGGTCGATTCTGATCGGTTGGCTTTGGCCGGCTGGGGCGTGGCCATCGACCCATTCCCCGGACCCGAGCTCCGGGCCATCTTTCAGCGCAGCTCGGAACATTTTCCGTTCGACGTAGAAAATCGAGAGGTTTTCTCCCTTTGTCGAAGGTGTCGACTGAAGGGGTTGAGTTTTCAGGACGTTTGAGCCCGGCAGGGCTCGAATAGCCGGGGCTTTAGCGAAATTCTGGGGAGGGGAACGGGAACCTCAAGCCGTTTGGATCAGGGGCCGGAGGAATGGCTCGCAAGGCGTGTCCGGGTTTGGAATCACGGGGCGTAGAGTTTTCTCGGAAGGCAAGAAGCCTTTCGGGATTTTCACAGGAGCCCTAGATGATCGATTTCGACCGATTGCACACCAGCCGACACAAGATCTTGGTGGTCGACGACGACCGGGATGTTCACGTGATCTCGAGAATGATTTTGAAATCCCTGACCTTTCAGCGCAGGGGTCTCGATATCTTGAGTGCGTCTTCCGCTAGGGAGGCCTTGGAGGTGCTGAGGACGGTTCCCAACATCGCTGTGGTGCTGTTGGACGTAGTGATGGAGACCGATCGGTCGGGGTTGGCCGCATGTGAGCAAATTCGCCAGGAGCTGGGCAACACCTTTGTGCGCATCTTGCTGAGGACCGGTCAGCCTGGAGCGGCGCCCGAGCGGGATGTGATTCAGGAATACGATATCGATGGGTATTTGCCCAAAGGCGACTTGACTGCCGCGCGTCTCTATTCGGCGGTTCGAACGAGTCTCAAGGCCTTTGCGGAGCTGACGGTTTTGGAACAAAGAAGATTGGCATTCGAAACCATCGACGATGCCATGCTCCGGCTCCGGCCCTACCAATCCCTCGAAACCATGGTGGAGGAAATCACCTTTACCACTGCGGAGGTGCTGCAAAGCCCAGAGGTGGTTTTGCACCTGCGCTTATTGGGGGCAGACCGCGGAGAGCGAGAATACTCTCTTTGCCGAGCCGCGGACTTGACTCCCGCCGAGTCGGAGATGAGGGTCTCGGGATTGCGTCGACGGGTGTCGGGATTCATTCGACATTACGAGCCGGTTTCTCTCAGCGAAGGAGCGCGTGAGCCCGAGCTCTTCGACAACGGTCTATTGGCCCGCTTTGTGCTCGATCACGGTCTCGGTGACGGATGGCTCTTCGTACGCCTGGGCGATCGCGATCGATTCTCGCGCCATTGCCTGGGACTCGTCGCCCGCCATGCCGCCAATTGTTTCTACGGAGCCGCCGCCCAACGCCAAGTCGAGCATCCCGGTACGCTAGAAGCGATTCTGGATCCGTCGCCCACGGCAATCTGAGCCGGGCCCATGGCGGGCGGTTCGTCGGCAGCAGGTGCCGCCACGCACTGTTGGCCCGTCGATAAGCTCAGGCTCGACGGCCGGTGGCGGTTCGCAGTACCCTTGGGTTCAATATGTACCTTCAAGGGAGATCTCATGTTGAGCAGCACGTGGAAAAAGCGAAACCTCCGAATTCTGAGCGTGGCGGCGGTATGGATGGCTTTGGGCGCGGGTCTCGTAGGGGCCCAGGATCGTCCCCCCGAGGCGGCTCCTGCCGGTCCTCAAACTGCCAAAATCAACCACGATTTGAATTTGGCGGACGTGGCCTGGGAGTATCTCGAATCGCATCTGAATGAGCATTTCGACGAGGCTGCCGCTTTCTTGACTGGTGAGAGCCACTATCAGGACTTCTCGATGGAATTCTTCGGCCGGGAAATGGTCGATCTAAAAGGGGCCAAGGCGATTGTCGAGTACTGGCGCGCCTCCTCCGCGGCCTCCGGGACCATCGAGGTGCGCTTCAGCGCCGATGAGTTCTTTGTCGCCGGTCCCAACGTTTATTTCATCGGTACGGCTTTCGTGAAGAACGAAGGTAAGGCGTGGGGCGTCAATATGGAGTCTATGGAGTTTACATTCACCCAGATCTCCCACATCCGATTGGTCGACGGCAAAGTGACGTATCACGCAGATCATGTGGACTACGCCGAAGCTTTTGCGCAATTGGAGACCTATCGGGAAGAAGCCGGCGCCTGGGTACCCGAGGGCAAGGATAAACCGTAGCAGCCTGTAAAGGCCCTCTCCGGCGGTCGCGGCCTTGCGTGGTCGCGGTGTTTGTTCAGAAGCGATATGATCCGGCCGATCAGACCACAACAGGCTGTGGCGGAAGTCTCGCGCCGGCGAGAGCAGCGAATTTTTCGTCGAATCGAGGCGTGAAAACCGCAGGCGATTCGGGAATCGTCGAGGTTTTCCAACGAAGAGTCGGCAGAAAAGACGCGCTCGCAGCGCGATGAGACTTTTGCCACAGCCTGATAAGCTACCTTCCCTTGGGAACGCCGGATCTGTCCGATCGAGGACCGGTTTCCAAACGAAAGCCGATCAACAATGTCCACTTCTATTCTCGAGCAGCTACGTGAGCACGCGTCGTCCCGCGGTGATCTAGCCGCCTACGGCGAGAGAATTGACGGACGTTGGGTCACCACGGATTGGCGCGAGTATTACCGCCAAATTCGCAGCTGTGCCCGGGCGCTCATGCATTTGGGCGTGCAGCCGCAGGATCGGGTGGGCATTTTGGCCAACAATTGTCCCCAGTGGGCGATCGGCTGTCTGGGCGCCATGTCCTGTCATGGCGTGTCGGTGGGCATCTATCAGACCTGTGCACCAGAGCAGGTGAAATACATTCTGCAACATGCCGAGACACCGGTCGTTTTGGTCGAGGACGAGGCCCAGCTCGAAAAAATCGAGCAGGTCCGCAGCGATCTACCCGCCCTCGGCCATGTGGTGCTGATGCGGCGGGAGACTTCCGATCGACCGGGGGTGTTGGGTTGGAAGCAATTCCTCGCGTTGTCGGAAGAAACACCGGATGAAGAACTCGATCGGCGCTTGGAGTCCATCGAGAAGCAAGATATCGCTACCTTCATCTACACCTCCGGCACCACCGGAGATCCCAAAGCTGTGATGCTCAGCCACGGCAATTTGGTAGATACCGGACGCATCGGCGTCAACCTCCACGGTCTCGGTGCCGGCGATTCGATTGTTTCCTATTTACCCATGGCCCACGTGGCCGAGCAGATGATGTCTGTTCACATGCCGGCGTATGTGGCCTATACGGTTTATTACGCCGAAGCTCCCGAGCTGCTCTTGGATCATTTGCTCGAGGTGCAGCCGACTATTTTCTTTGCGGTGCCCCGCGTCTGGGAGCGCTTCCACAGCGGGGTGGCCGATCGATTGCGCCGGGCCTCTCCGATGATCCGCAGATTGCTTCGTTGGTCCATGGATGTGGGTTACCGCTACTCAGATGCCGTCAACAGGGGCCGACAGGCGAATCTTCTGCTGAGGTTTCAGTGGCGGTTGGCGGACAACCTCTTGCTCAGTCGGGTTCGGCAACGGATCGGATTGCGACAGCTTCGGGTTGCCGCCTCCGGTGCAGCGCCGATTACCCGGGAGATCTTGGATTTTTTTGCCGGACTCGGCGTCCGGATCTACGAGGTCTACGGTTTGTCTGAGACTTGCGGTCCGGGCACTTGGAATCGCAAAGGCTCGACCCGTTTAGGAACCGTGGGTCCGCCGATCCCAGGCGTAGAACTCAAGCTGGCGGAGGATGGGGAGATCCTCTTTCGAGGCCCCAACATCTTTCAAGGTTACTTCAAGGACTCCGGCGCCACGGAGCAGAGCTTGGAGCCTTCGGGTTGGTTTCGTACCGGAGATCTGGGAGCCTTGGACGACGAAGGCTTTTTGGTGATCACCGGGCGCAAGAAGGAGATCATTGTCACCTCGGGCGGCAAGAATATTTCTCCGGTGGGGGTCGAGAACCATCTCAAGGAGATCTCGCTGGTCGGTGATGCGATCGTGATCGGTGACAATCGACGTTTTTTGACCGCCCTCGTGACCCTCGACGAGGAGAATCTCTCCTTGGTTGCCGGGCGGCAGAACGGCGACCAGCCGGCGCATCAAGATCCTGCTGTTTTGACGGCGATCCATGACGGAGTGCGCGGGGTGAATAAATTAGTCGCCCGCGTGGAGACCGTCAGAAATATCAGAGTGTTGGCCAACCGTTTCGCCATGGAAACCGGTGAGCTCACGCCGACCCTGAAGCTAAAACGTCGGGTGATCTACGAACGTTTCAAGGAAGAGATCGAGTCCATGTACGAGGAAGGGCAAATTCTGAAACCTGAGCCCTAGGGCTCGGAGGCGAGATGAACAAGCGACTGGTGAGCCAACAAGTCGGATCGGCCACCGCCTCGGTGTTGATCCTAGGACTCTTTGCGATCGGAGTTTCGGCCCAGGAAAAAGCCCAGCCCGCTCCCCTCGACCCGGATACGGTCTATTCGGAATTTCGCCAAGTCCTAGAGCAGGGCTCGAAACGTAAAGTCAAAAAAGCCCTGGAGCAGCCAGACTTTCTCGCCGCAACCTCCACCGACGGGAAGACGCCGGTTTTCGCCCTGGTGCACACCGAAGACGAAGAGTTGATCGCGCTGGTCTTGCAGCGCCGGCCCGACCTCGAACACACGGACAGCGATGGTTTGACGCCGCTCCTCTACGCGACCCTCAGGGGTAATGTGGTCGTTGTTCAGCACCTGCTACGCGCCGGCGCTGACAGCTCTGCGACCGATCCGGGGGGGCGGGTCGCGCTGATCCATGCGGCGGTCGAAGGCCATCTCGAAATAGCTCGAGCATTAGTGGAAGCAGGAGCAGAGGTGGATGCCCATGACAGAAACGGTGCGACCGCTTTGATCTACGCCGCCGCCAAGGGCTATTACGAGCTTCCGAAGCTGTTGTTGGAGAACGGCGCCAACGCCGCCTGGCGCACGCCGAGTGGCGAGTCGCCCCTCGCCCTAGCCAAGCGTAAGAATGCCCAACGCCTGATGCGGTTGCTGCGCCGCCATGGCGCCAAATAGAGCCGCCTACCTTCTTGGAAGCCGGGCTGGAAGCCGAACCGGGTCGGCTGAGATCCATTGGAAGGGATTTTTATTTGTAATGTTTCTTGTCATGTTGAGTGCTTATGATTCACCTATGGACAGGGACACACACCTCGAACAACCGAGCGGCATAAATCCTTCGGGAGCGTCGACGGTTCGTCACCTCGGCTCACCTCAAGCCTTGGCTCACCAAATGTTTACAGCCTCTCACAACGGGTCCGCTCTACCTTGGGCCGACTCCCGCTACTGTCCCTCCGAAACAAAATTGGGCTAAAGGCCCACTCCCCTATGACGCATTGATAAAGCTCATAGGGGCCCCTTAGGGAACACGCGGCGCAAGCCGCTTTGCAGAAGACCCGAGCGAACGATTCAAGCCCGACGCGGTTGCGTCGGGCAATTTTTTTGTCCTGATTCCCGGGCGGAATCAACGGACCGTGTGACCCGAGGCAATTCGGGAAATTTTTTGGTCTCCCTATATTTTTGAGACCGAGCGCGGACACTATGGGGGTAACGCAGACATTAGGGATCGATTTGAGATCCCAATCCAGCCGAATTTTCGGCGTTCATTCCAAAAGGATGTTGTTGATGAAACGTTGTTTTGTAGTTCTACTTGCATTGTTGATGGTTCCGGTGATGGCCGGAGCTTCCGAGTTCGTGACCGGCAATTTGGGTTCAGTGAACGCGAAGGCCGCCAACCTCGGCCCGGCCGCTAAGGCTGCCATGCAGAGCATCATGGTCGACCATTTGGGCGCCATGGCCGGCCAAGACGTCGAGATGATCCGCAGCGCCACCGACGAGCGCGGCAATACCCACATCCGCTTCCAAACCACTTTCAACGGTCTTTCCGTGGTCGGCTCCCAGGTTGTGATGCACGTCCGCCCCGACGGCAGCATCTACGCCGTCAACGGTGACTTCACCCCCGCAAAGAACGTTTCTTTCGCGCCCTCCGTCGACGCCGATCGCGCAGTCGCTATGGCCCTCGGCAAAGCCTTCCGCGGCCAGCTGACCAGCTCCCCCGAGCTGACCTATGTCTACGCCGACGGCATGATTCACCTCGCTTGGCAGGTTACGGTTGAGTACGTCGACGCCTCTGGCGCCCAACGGGACATGGTTTTCGCCAGCGCCACCACCGGTGACCTGGTTGCCCGTCACCCGCAGCACCACTACGCCCGCAGCCTGCTCACCTACGACTGCAACCAAGGTACCTCCTGCGGCTCCTTGGCCAGCAGCTCCAGCAACCCGATCAACACCGGTGACGATGCGATCGACGCTGCGCACAACTACGCCATTGCTACCTACGACTATTACGACGTCAACCACGGTCGTGACTCCATCAACAACGCCGGTATGACCATGCGTTCGCGCGTCCACTACAGCAACAACTACAACAACGCGTTCTGGGACGGCGTGCAAATGACTTACGGTGACGGTGACGGAGTGACCTTCATTCCGCTGTCGCAAGACGCCGACGTAGTGGCTCACGAGCTGACCCACGGTGTGACCAGCAACGAGTCCAACCTCATCTACTCGGGTGAGTCCGGCGCTCTCAACGAAGCCCTGTCCGACATCTTCGGTGCCATGGTCGATCGTCAAGAAGGCGCCACCGGTGCCGACATCTGGTTGCTCGG
>CBDUGP010000059.1:0-56150 GCA_965366625.1 uncultured bacterium | reverse complement strand
CGGCGGCGCACGATGTGATGTCAAGCGGTGTTGTGTGCAATGACGCGGCGTTACGCGCAATGACGCGGTGGTATGGGGTGTCTTCCGTGGGGTCCCTCGGCTCTTCGTCCTCTGCTCCGTTCTGCGGTGCTCCAGTGCGTTCTGCGGCATGGCGCTATGGCCCGTCGCGCAGAATGATACGGAATCGCGCGGTCGGGCGCAATGGTACGTGAAAGCGCGGGGTGTTTTGCGGTGCGGAAGGGTGTTAAACGGCGCGACGTGGTGTGGTGTTGTTGTACGCGCAATGATGTAGTGTTGCGTGGTCGGCGGCTGATCGGCCCAGGCCCTCAGGGCGTGAGTAAGCGCAGCAAAGCCGTTTCCGGTGGGGGTCGCTATGCCAAGGTCCGAGATCGTCGATTCTGGGTGTCTTCTGGGCTCTTTGGGGTGGTCTGTCGAGCATTCTCCAGGTTATCGCCTGTCGGCCACGGTCGCTGACCCTCTAAATTGTGGTTGAAAAATGGAGAGGAGACAACGGCGGTGCGGCAAATCGAAGACGGATCTAAAAGACTCGTCGGCCGAAGCGACTCGAAAACCGGGAAAAGTTGTCGGTCTGAAAAACCAAGATTCGAGGCAAGACCTCTTTCTCGACCTGGAGGCCGGAGTGACCCATCGTCTCGAACGTCCACGACATCCGAGCCGGCATAACGCCGGAACGTCCATGACAGCTGGCAAAACGCCGCCAGCTATGGCATCGTATATACGTCGCCCCCGCCCACGGGGCCGACGATATCCGATGCCGCCGGCCGCCTTCGGCGGTTCGAAGCCGCACTCGATTCCCTTTTCGCCACATTCCATTCGACTCCGGGATAGGTCCCGGGAAGGACGGAAATGTCGGCGGACCCCTCCCTCCGCAACAAACTATTACCGGTTCGATTGACCGAGCGAGAGCTGCTCGACATCGACACTCGTGCAAAAAAGCTGGGTTGGACCCGCTCCCGCTGGGTGCGCACGACGCTGCTTTCCGGCTCGCCACCCGTCCCCGAGACCGACGCCGAGCTGCGCGGGCTGATCGCCGAGTTGTTGCGCCTCCGCTTTCAGCTGAAACAGGTGGGCAACAATCTCAACCAGCTGACTCGCCTCATCCACAGCCGACAAGTTCACACTACCGAAGGCTCCGAGCAGATGCTCGAGAGTCTGGCGGAATCGGTCCGTGGGGCGACCGAGAACCTCGATGACTTGCGACGGTTGTTGCACCGTCGGCGAGGGGTGCCCTGAGCGGTGGTGATGGCTTGGAAAGGGGGAGCGGTCAGCTCCGGTGGACGACGTACGGGGCTGACCGCCGGCTTCGTCGGTCTCGGGGATTATTTGGAGAACGGGCCGCGAGGTCTGCGAGGAGATTCTGATCGGCGTGGACACCGCATGCTGGCCTTCGGTTCCAATTTCGGCGCCGAGTCCGTGGATCAGGGGGCCCGGGAAATGGAGATCACGGCCGGCGGCCGAGACGGGGTGAAGAAGCCCGTCTACCACGTGGGGTTCTCGTTGCCCAAAGACCCAAGGACCGGTGAGCCGTTGGAGCGGCTCCATCCCGAGCAATGGCGGGAGCTGGTGCATCGGGCGATCTCCGAGCTGGGGCTGGACACCCATCAAGTCTTGTGGGTGCTGCACGACGACGCCGGGCACGAGCATGTGCATCTGATGGTGAACCGGGTGCCCCAGGACGAGGATCTTCCCGTGTGGCGTCCGAGCCACGATCACTATCCGCTTCGAAGGGTGGCTCGGTGGTCCGAGCGCCGGTTCGGTCTGGAGATCCAGGCCGAGCCCGACCAAAGCCGAAGTCGGAGCCGGCGATCTGATCGGGAGTTTCGGGCAGTTCGTGCGGAGGGCATGGCGACCTTCTGGACCGATACGCTGCCGGTTTTCCGTCACTCCGTGTCGTGGCAGGACTTGGTGGAGCGATTGGCGAAAAGAGGTTTCTCGCTGAAAGAGGCGTCGAATCGGGCCGGTCTGGTGCTCCATCATTCCAGTGGCAGCCACAAGGCTTTAAGCGACGTTCACCCCAGTCTGGGAGGTCACGGCCTGGCGGCCCGTTTCGGCGAGACGTGGCACGAGGCTTTGGATCGCGGTCTCGTGCAACCCGAGCCGGCGCAAGACACTCGCAAAACGCTCACCGTCGACCGGCTGTTGAACGATTTGCAGGCCCACCACGGAGTTTGGACCCTGCGCGACGCCCGCTGGGTGGCCCGACCGTTTCCCAACGGCGAGCAGGTGATCGAAGAGGCCTTGCGATCCGAGCGGCTGTTGCGGCTTGCCGACGGACGGTTTTCCACCCGCGAGCACTCCCAGGTGGAGGAGCGGGTATTCCGAACCTTGCACACCGTGCGTACCCGGATCGACCACACGGTGCCCGTGGCCGCCTCGGGACTCTCGACCCGGGAGCATCGCTGGGTGGTGGAGGAGTCGGTGGGTCGACAAGGCCTGTTTTTGATCCAAGGACCGCCGGGCTCGGGCAAAACCACCGTCGCGCGAGCCATCGCCGACTCCTACACCGCGGCCGGCTACCGGGTGATCGGCGCCGCGGTGACGGGCAAGGCGGCCCAAGGTCTGCGAGAAGCGACGGGCATCGACGCGCGCACCGTGGCGGCATGGCGCTTTCGCTGGAACGTTTACGCTGGAAAAGTGCGGTCGGAACCGTCGAGCGATGGGAAAAGGGAGAGCAGCGTTGGGGAGAGCAGCGGCGTTGGGGAGAACAGTGGAGTAGGGGAGGGGAGGCGTGAGTTGATCCTGGTGGACGAAGCGAGCATGTTGTCGGTGCTCGACCTCGACGTGCTCGCCACCCGGGCCGAGGCGTCAGGGGCCAAGCTCGTGCTGATCGGTGATCGCCGTCAGCTGCCGCCCGTGGGTCCCGGGGATCCCTATCGACGTCTGGTGCAAGACCACGGGTCCGCTGTTTTGACCGAGATCCACCGTCAACAAGTGCCGTGGATGCGCGAGGCGGCGGAAGCTTTGGGTCGCGGTGAGCCCGGCGCGGCCCTGCGAGCCTTCCGTGAGCACGACCGGATCCACTGGTTCGGCACCACCGCCGACGCCCGAGCGGCCCTCGCCATGTCGTGGTTCGAGGATCGGACGACCCGTCCGGACGAGTCGTCGATCCTGCTCGCCTACCGAAACTCCGATGTGCGGGCGATCAACGATCTGATCCGCAGCCTTCGCCGACGCCGAGGCGAACTGGGTGAGAGCCTGCGGGTCCACGGCAAAGACTTCGCCGTTGGGGATCGGGTGCTGTTCCGTCGGAACGACTCCCGTTCGATCCGGGGTGAAGACGGCCGAAGCGTCCCGGTCTACAACGGCACCTTGGGAACCGTTGTAGGCACGACAGGGAGCGCGGACACCGACACCCTCGCGGTCCGGCTGGATTCCGGGGTCCGGGTGAGCTTCGATCCCCGGGACTACGCCGACCTGGACTTCGGCTACGCCGTGTCCCTGCACAAAGCCCAAGGGGTGACCGTCGACCGGGCCTACGTCCTGCTCGACGATCGGGTGGACGCCAACGGCTTCGTGGTCGCGGCCACCCGCCAACGGTTGGATCTACAAATCCATGTGCCCCGGGATCGGGTCCGCGACCTCGGACAGCTGGAAGCGTCCCTGTCGAGATGGGCGGAAAACGACCTGGTCCGGGATTTCGGACCGGCCGCAGGGAGTCGTGGAGAGCTTCACCCCGGCAGTCCGCCCCCGACGGAGCCGGCACCCATGGCGAAGGACGCTTCCCGAGCGGATGCCTCCCGAGTGGATCGGCACCTGAGCTCGCTCTTCCGTCACATGGCCCGATGCCGATCTCGGCCCGTCACCCTCGGTGAGGTGTCCATCTTCTACGACCGGCTCGACCGCCTGGAGCGCTCGGCCGCTCAGCTGCCCGCCGATCCCGAGCGGCGTCTGACCCTCGATCGCTTGACCGAAGCCGCGGATTTGCTCCGGCATCGGGCGATGGCGGCGCGGGTAATTGAGGCCTCTTGGTACGGATCCGACGCCGCCGCCCGACGCGAGCTCGACCTCTATCGCTCCTTGCCTCCGGCCCGTCTCTTGCCGTCGCCGCCTCGGGATTCTTTGGAAGGTACGTCCCTCGATCTTCCGGACGCGCTGCCGGAAGATCTCCGCCAGGGCCTGCTCGCCCTCGAAGAGCGGGCTGTGCGCTACGCCCGAGCCGCGGATCAAACCGACGCCGATCCTGGCACTGATCCATTGCTAGACCAATGGCGGGACTTAGCCGAGCGCACCGAGGCCCGACTCGACTGGGCGGTCCAGAAGGTCGGCGAGCTCGCCGAGCACCTCGAAAGCGCCGGCCCTCAGCATTCGGATTCGGAAATCGAGGACCTGGGCTCCGAAGCGAAGCGGATTCTGCGCATTGATCGCCTAGAACGGTCCATCCGAAGTCTGATCCGGCCACGCGCGGAACCCGCGGCGGAGCTCGACACCTTAGACCGAGCCGTGTCCGAAGCCGCCGAGCGCCGTCGACAACCGTCCACACCGCTCGAGACCCTGCACCGAGCCCGACGAGCCGCGGTCCGTCTCGACGAGCTGCGAGCGGAGCACGCGGAGAAGGCTGGGCGTCTGCGGTTCCTACCGCCGGTGGAGCGGGTGGAGCAGGAGCTCGAACGGCTGGATCGCGACTTCGAGCACCATCGAGACGAGCTGGTCCGGCGGATCTACCTGCCGAGAGCGAGACGGTCGGCTCGGCATCGACTGGAAGAGGTGCGTCGCGACCACGGCCTGCGGGCCGTCCGCGAGACCCTCGAACGGGAGCCGGAGGTCTTCGGCGAGCTCAAAGGCCTGCTCGGTCGACAAAAGGCCCGCGACGCAGCCGTCGAGCTGTCCGAGCTCTACGCCGACGGGTCCGAGCAACGCAGTCGGGTTTTGGCACCGCTGCTGCGTCGGCAGGAGATCGAATCCCAGCTGTCGGTGATCCGAGAGCAGCTGGCCTCACTGCCCAAAGGCGTCGATCTCGAACGGACCCAACTCGAAGCCTTCGACCGACTGAGCTCGTCGGAGCGGGCGCTCCTGCCCGAAGCGGATCGACGGGCCCTCGAGGAGCTGGACGGTCGACGCCGGACCTTCGAATCCGACGTCCGTCGACAGCTCGAAACCGTCGTCCGGGCCCTCGGGCGCACCGCCGCGGACCTCGTCCGCAGCCGCGCGGAGAACGCAGTCCTTCGGCTAGCCCCGGATTCCGTCCGTCGGGCGATCTACGCGGTCAATAACCTGCAAAGCCTGCGGCGCAATGCGCCTCGCTTTCTGGTGGGCAAGCTCCTGCCGTCGCCCTTGCGTTTGGCTTGGTACTTGGTGCGGACCTACGAGAGACATTTGGGCAGGGAGCGAAGTTATTGACGTTTGCGCGTCCGTCTTCGGCGGTGGGTTCGTGGCGGCGGCAAATAGGGGCTTATGACGATTCTGAGGTGTCGGGCTCAGAGCACTCGGCCACATACCTCGAAACGTCGTCGACATAGGCTTGAGCAGGCTGTGCGAAAAGAAGAAAGATGCGTCGAGTAGGCAACACCAAGATATCGCCGATTTGGGTCCCACCCAGCGGCCCATGGGTCATCACCACGATTCTGTGTGTTTTCTCCTTGCCGTCGAAGCCCGTGAACGCGAACCGCAAGAACATGACTGGTGAGCCGTGCACCACCTGGACGACTCTTGCGCAGATGATACGACCTTGCTCCAACAGCGCGCGTCCTCGTTTGGCTTTCCAATGGTAGAAGGCTCCCATCACCAACAAGACCGCCAACTGAGAGGTCATAAAGCCGAGGGCTATATAGATGTCTCGTGGCCAATCCCAAGAGGGGGCGGATAAAAGAATCCACAACAACGGGGCGATCGGGAGCATCATGGTCATCACCGAAAACATGAGCGTGGCGACGGCATCAACACTCAGATACCTCTTTACAGATCGGTGGAAGCTCAGCAGTGACATCAAAAAAGGCCTTGATCCGAGGGGTGCTCGTGATAGCTCACCCCAGTGAAACGGGAAACGTGCAGAGACTCGGGCATGCTATCGGCTAGGGATTTGGGGCCGTTCTTGGTGTCGGCTTGTCATTCATGGGCTTATATACTGGAGACGAGCTTATCGTGGTTGGTCGGGGTTCTATAGTGATCCGCTTGGAACGCTGTCCAGGCAGCACAAGTATTGGGCATTCGAGAGCGGCGTGGCCGCTAGAAGAGGAGTGTGTGTCGATGTCTAGAAAAAGAAATGTTATCCGTCGGGTTGTCTGTCTTATAGGCCTGACCACAGCTCTGGTCCCACAGGCTGTGCTTGCAGAAGACGACCTCTCGGCTTTCTTGGATTGCGGTGAGATCGACAACGATATCGCACGTCTAGAGTGTTTCGATGCCGCGGTGGCGGCCATAGACCAAGATGCGGAACCCGTTGCCGACCCACTCGAAGTCTCCGCCGAGGAAAAAAACGCTGAGCCTCAGAAGGCTCAGGCCAAACCCACAAAGCGCAGGCCGACCCGTCCGGATCAGATTCGTGAGGCCGACGACAATATGGTGGAGTCTTGCGAGTTTTTAGGATCGGTTTTCGGTAAATCGGGATGGGGAGGCTTGGCCGCCGGCAGTGCGAGCAAAGGAACGAAGCGGTCAGCCATGAAGAAGGCAGCGAAACTCGGAGCCACTCACATTGTATTAGGTGCCTTCAACAACGGCTCTGGACCGACTTTGCAAGTATCGAATCGAGAGGCGCGGGCCTATTATTGTGAGGAATCCGACGAACAGGGATCTTGATAGCGAGACGGTCCATGTCGCCATAGCCGCATCGTCACAGGATTTGTTCTGTGGCGCTCGACTCCGCGGAGATTGATTCGGTGCCCTGTGCGGTGGAGAAAAAGGCCAAGGCTGAGACGGTTTGTCAGAGACTCACCTCGGCCCCATGGATCCGTCCGATCAGATCGGAAAGCGCAGCCAGCTCCTCCGAGCCCGCGCGGGTGTCCAGCCTGACCCGATGGCGATCGTCGTCGATCACCAGCGTCGAGACACGCCGGAACCACGAGCGCCTTTGTTGGATTTCAAATCTCGGGGGTCTCCGGAGCTCGACGGTGCGCGGACGACCCCAGGTGGGTTGCCGAACCAGTAGGCATCCTCGATGTGCTCGTAACTCGGCGGGCACCATGAATCGGAGCACGATCAGGAAAAACGAGCCGAAGAGAGCCGTCAAACCAAGCCTCACCGGCGTCGTATCGATGCTTGATTCCAGTAGGGGGTTGATGCTTTCGACCGGGATCAGCTCCCAAAGCAAGAGCCACCACAGGACGGCCAACCAAGTGGAAAGAGGTGTGGGGAAGCCGATCACCGGGGGCAAGCGGGCGATGAGATCACCGTTGCGTTCCCGGATCGGAATCCGGACGGACTCGGGAACGAGCTCGGCCATGCGGTCGGCTGTGTGTTTTAAGTTTTGGCGAGAGTAGCTCAGATCCACTTCGGCTTCAGCCGCCAGATTTCGCGCCGCCCGGGCGGCTTCCTTGATGTCGTTAGAGCTGAAGACCTCGATGGATCTTTCATCATTGAGACGAAGATCCACTCGGGCCGGCGCCCAATCCGCGGTCCAGCCGCGGAGTCGGATGTCTTTCACCTCGTCGAACGGGATGAAATCAGCAGGCAGCTTGAGCTTCCAGATTCGCCGCTGAATCCTCAGGCATCGCCGTTTCGCGTCGACTCTGAGGGAGCTTCGGGCGAGCCGACAGCCCGTGCCGAAGAATCCCGCGAGCATGAGCAAAAGGATCGTCGGTGCCTTGGGCAAGCTCCAGAGCTCGCCGGCCGCCGTCAGCAGCGCGAAGAGCATCAAGGCGCTTCCGACGACCACCAGGCCTAAGGTCTTCAGATCTTCTGGAGCCGTTTCCCACTCCATGTCTAGAAACGCTCCGAGCGCCTGTGATCTAGGAGCGGCACGCGGTCTACTTGAACGCCTTGTTGACGATTTTCTCGACCACGTTGCCCGCTACTCGCTCCGGTGAGCTGACCACGTTGTTGGGGCGTCCAGTGCCGACGCCGAAAAGCAAAATGGCTCCTTCGAGATCGGTCAGCCGAAGCTCCAACTTGATTTGGGAAGACTCCCTTCCGCCGAATCCGTCACCTTTTTCGGCGAAGGGGATCTTCAGCTCCAAAAAGGCGTCGATTTTGAAGTGATCTGCGATCGCTTGGCGAAGCTCTGGGGTGTATTCCGTAGCGCCGTGTTGAAAGAGAAAGTCGCGCAGCAGGGATTCGGGCACAGCCCGAAACCCGACCCTCAGGTTGGAAATTTCACTGATGGCACGTCTTTCGAGATCGGCACACTCCAGCACTTCGTGGCATTGGGTCGTCACGACGGCTACCTTCTTGAGGTCTTCAATCTTGAAGTCCTTGGCGGTTGTGACGGTGACCTTGAATTTGGCTTGGGCAGTGTCGGCGCAGAGGAAAGCACAAAGAACGGTGAGAGCGAGCATGGAAATCTGGATTGTGGATCGCGGCATGGTTCCTCCCAATGGAGCTGTGAAGTTAGGCGGCTCAATTTATCGAAACGCGGCGCAACAGATGCTATCCGAAGCTGCGACGCCGCCGTTGAGCTGTCCGAGCTCTACGCTGACGGGTCCGAGCAACGCAGCCGGGTTTTGGCACCGCTGCTGCGTCGGCAGGAGATCGAATCCCAGCTGTCGGTGATCCGAGAGCAGCTGGCCTCACTGCCCAAAGGCGTCGATCTCGAACGGACCCAACTCGAAGCCTTCGACCGACTGAGCTCGTCGGAGCGGGCGCTCCTGCCCGAAGCGGATCGACGGGCCCTCGAGGAGCTGGACGGGCGACGCCGGACCTTCGAATCCGACGTGCGTCGGCAGCTGGAGACGGTCGTCCGGGCGCTGGGTCAAACCGTCGCGGATCTCGTCCGCAGCCGGGCCGAGAACGTTGCCTTGCGTCTAGCTCCGGATCCGGTCCGCCGGGCGGTTTACGCGGTCAATAATCTGCAAAGCCTGAGGCGCAACGCGCCCCGGTTCTTGGTGGGCAAGCTGCTGCCGGCGCCCCTGCGTTTGGCTTGGTATTTGGTGCGGACCTACGAGAGGCACTTGGGCCGGGAGCGGACGTTGTGAGTGTTTGCCGGTCTGACTTCCATCCGCGCCACGGAATAAATTCCGAGGCTACCCCTGCCTTGTCCCTCCGGGACTGCCCTGCATGCGGGCCACAACTTTACGGGCGCTTGGAATGTCTCGAAAGCTTGGGGTAGTGGCGGAGAGCGTTTGGTGGGTTCTGAGGGGAATACCGCACTATGTAGTCGACGATCTAATCGAGATCAGTCGTGCGGCTCTGTGAGTTTGCGGCGAAAATAGCTGTCGGCTTCCGAATGGCTCAACACATCGCCTCGCCGATAGTCGTTCTCTCCTTGGACGACGAGCTTTAGGAGGGCGAGAGTGTCGCGTTGGCGTTGGAAGGAGTCCACGTCTTGGAGCACCGCGGCAGGACGGCCTTCTTCGGTTAGCAGAACTGGACTACCGGTGTCGCGGGCAGTTTGGACCAATTCAGCGGAGCGGGACTCGAGAGCGCTCAGAGGCTCGATACCTTTGGCGTAGTTCATGTCTACCTCCTCCAGGAAGGTTAGCAGAAGCACGACCGCGAATGACGGTCAGATCACTCGGTCGAAACCTTGACCCTTGGCCGACCGCCATCGCGCCACGATCTCGTTCCGGTGTCTTGCCCGATACAATAATCACGGAGGGAAATCACATGGCACGACCGATTCGTTGGCTGCATCTTTCGGATCTACATTTCGGCTGCAAGGGCGGCCACAGGTTCAAATGTGTTTCGGAAAAACCTCCTTTGCTGAGAGATTCCAGAAAGAATTTGGATTGGGAAAGAATTTTTACCAGCTCAGATTCCATGTTGTGTTTGCGACCAAGCACCGTAATCCATGGATCACGGACGATGTTCAAGAGCCAGCCTATCGCTACATCCGCGGTGTCGTGGAGCAGTTGGATGGCGTGCTTTTCGGTATCGGTGGCGTGCATGACCACGTGCACCTGCTGGTAGGCCTGAAGCCTTCCTTGGCTCCGGCGAAGCTGATCAAGGACGTCAAAGGCGCATCTTCCCGGTGGATCAGCAAGACGTTTGATCGTGGGTTCGGTTGGCAGTCGGGATACGGCATATTCACTGTGAGCCACTCGCGAACCGCGGCCGTTCGACGGTACATCGACCGTCAAGAACAACACCATCGGGAAAAGAGCTTCGATCAAGAATTCGAATGGCTGCTGCGGACCCATGGGTTGGAGATTCCGGAAAGCGTGACCGACCCGAAACCTTGATCACCACGAGTCAGTGATCTTTCGTTACCAACGCATTGAGCGCTACGTGTCTAGTAGACCCGCCGGACCGAGTCGGCGGTTCTTCCGGGCAGTGCCGAAGGCACAAGGCAAGGGTAGCCACAGAATTCATTCTGTGGCGCCTTGGTTGGGCCCGTATCCGATTCGTCAGCATCGATCGCTTTCGCGACCGGCTCAAGGGCAGCATGAATATGGGTTTGAGCCGAATGCAGACGCTGCTGAAGACTTTTCCGAGTCTTTTCGTCCAATGGCAACGAGTCGCTCTCGATCTGCCAGCTCTTGCCGACCTTAGTGGCGCGGACGTGGCCTTGCCGAATCAAATAGCGGATTTGGCGTGAGCTTTTTCCCAAGACCGTCGCGGTTTCCGTCACTGAGAGCTTCATGGTGCGGGGATGGTGCAAGGATGTGTCCGAAAAATCAAGAGGTGTGTCGGAACGAGCTCGGTTTTTCGGACACATTTGGCCGAAAGTGGTCGTATTTGTGATCAGCGTTCATGGATGTGTCGGAAACTGTCGTCAATTTCCGACATCAGGCGAGCTTTGTCGACAAATAGCGACAAGATGTCGGAATAGCAGGAGTTCTTGCAACCATATAGCGACATATTTGTCGGAAAGTGTCGGATACCAAGCTTTTGGAGCGACCAGGGCTCCGCCCTGGACCCGCAGAAGAAGAACAAGGCAACAAGAAGACAAAGATTCAAGATTCCGACGGAGCGCAGGAGACACGAAAACCGAAGCCGCCGACCCGGTTGCCGGGCCTGAACCTGTTGCGGAACGCCGACCGCAAAAACGAAGCCGGGTTGAGCCAGCTACCGCCCCGCAGGGGCCTGAGGCTGTCGTCTTGCGAGCCGATCGGGTCGAGACAGCCGTCCTCACGACCCTCATATGTAGGGTCCCAAAGGTCGAGGCACCATTCCCATACCCCACCCGCCAAGTCGAGGTGCTCGAAGGGGCCGACTCCCTTGGGAAAGCTACCTGCGGTCGCCGGCTTACCTTTGGAATAGTCCTGATTGAAGTCGGCGAGCTCGGCGGTCGGTGGCTCATTACCCCATGGGTACATCAAGCTTTCCGGTCCGCGAGCGGCGAATTCCCATTGCGCCTCCGTGGGAAGATCGAATCGGTATTTGTTGCCGTTTTCCCGGGTCAGCCACTCACAGAATGTCTTCGCATCTTCCCACGACACTCCGACCACCGGTTGATCCGGTGCATTGAATCGACGGTTCCGCCATTCCGAGGGTTCTTCGTGTCCGGAAGCCTCCAGGAAAAGGCCGTATTGGCGATTGGTGACCGCCGTTTCGGCGAGCCGATAGCTCGAAACCTGCACACGATGCACCGGTTTCATAGATTTCACCCAGCTCTCATGGAGCCTGGAAGCTTCCTCCGGCGTAAGCTCTTGACCCATAAGAAATTCACCGCCGGGTACGTAGAGGAATCGCTGTCCGGTGATCGGGTCCTCGTAGGGCTCACTGTCCTCGTCGTCGACGGAAAACGCCAGGGCTGCCGAACGGGTCGACCGCCGATCCGTGGCGATCAGCTTTTCCGCGATAGGGGCTTCGTGCAGCTCAAAGATCCGCACCGCTAGCTCCTGCTCCTGGCCAACCTCCCAATCCCAGGATTCGATCGATTCGAGCGCGGTAGGCACCTCGGCCCGCACCTCTGCCGGCAAGCGCACCACGAGCCAAGTCAGCTCGTCAAAAAGCTCGACGATGGCGTGCTCGTCATCACCCGTGCTGTCGTCGACTCCGAGCAAGATGATGCCCGTGCCGCAGCTTTTCAAGATCTCGAAGGCTTGCTCCGAGGTACTCCGCACCCTGCACGGCTCGCAGCCACCGGGGTGGGTTCGGAGTGCTGTGGCGAGGCGATCCGACCAGCCTTCGGCCGACTCGGAATCGTAGAGAATCGCAATTCGGTCGGTCACCAGGGAGTCCGGCTCCCGGCCGTCGAGCAATCGCTGGGCATGCGGTCTTACGGTTTCGGGACCTTCGCCGACCAGGCCTCGCAGGTGGTCCACGAGGGGTTCCGGGAGTTGGTTGCGCACGGGCCACAGCAAACGCAGAACCGCGACTTGCAAATCCGGCTCACCGTTGGCCAGGGCTTCTTCGAAAGCGGTGAGGTCGGGTCGGCTCACCTCGCGCAGACAGTCTTTGAGCAGCTCGGCCTGCCGGCGCCAGACCTCCGTATGCCGCAGCAACCGCTGGGTCATAGCCACAAAGCTGGAATGCTTCGAGGAAGCGGCGACTTGCAACAGGACCTCCCGCCACCAATCCTCGTCGAGATCTCCTGCCAACACCTCGAAGCGATCCGAATCGTCCAGCAGGTGGAGGGCGGTCAGATACTCCTGCAAGCTCAGGTGCACGAATCCGTATTGAGTGCCGGTGGCCGCCACCAGGATGCCGGCATCCCGTCGACACCACTGGAAGAATGTGTTTGCGGTCTCACGATCCCCCAACTCTTCTTTGAGCACCTTGACCGCCGTCGCCCACAGAAGATTGTCCCGACGTCCCCGGCTGTGCAGGAAAAAGGCCAGGCGAGACAGCGCCCGGATCGAGCCCGCCAAATCCGTCGGCCCCAGATGTCCTCTGCGCGCCGGCCACCGTTCCAGCAGCACCTCCAAACAACGCTCGTAAAATCGAGCCCGCTCCTTGGGAATTTCACCGCTGAGAAGGAAGACCACGCACAACAAGGTCAAAAGCAGGGGGTTCGACACCAGCTCCAGGATCTTTCGCGTCGAGCCCTCCTTGGAGTCGAGGGCCTTGCGCAACATTTCGACCCGTTCGTGGGCTTGAGCGTCGGTGATTTTGCCCAACCGCGCCATCTCCCGGAACCACACGTCCACCAGCAGATGAATCTGAGCGTCCTGCAATGGACGGACCTCAAGCATCCCGAATCGACCGTCCCGATCGGACTCGGCGTCGGGCAGGGAAGCCCGTCGACAGGAAACCACGACCCGCGCATCCTCAATGCGTGACGAGGCCCACAGGATCCTACCCAGCAGACTCGTACGCTCGTTTTCGTCGGCGATCTCGTCCAAGCCGTCGAAGAGCAACAACAATCGACCGTGATCCCAGAGACTCTCTCCACTGCCCTCTAGAGCCGCTTGGCCCGACACCTCCAGCAGCTCGCGATCGACCACCGCGGCGAGCCCGTCGCCCTCGAGCAGCGCACGATTTAGATGCCTGAGCCGCAGAAACACCGGCACAGTCCCAGTTTCGAGCCCCAGCCCTTCGGGATCTCGCCAACACAGCTGATGCAACTTTTGAAGCGCCGTGGTCTTACCCGACCCAGGCTCGCCGAAGATCAGCAAATGGCGACCATCCCCTTGGCGGAAGGCCTCGTGGACCTCGAATTCTTCGAGCCCGGCCTTGCCCAAGGCACGCAGATCGTCGCGAGCCGAGCCTTCGGAATCCAAAACACCCAGCCGACCTCGATCGGCGACCCGGAGAGGCACGTAAATCTCGTCGAGCCTGACCTGCACGTCGCCAGCGTCGAGGCCTATCATGCGCAGGCGCGAGTGGTGTTTTTCGGCCCAGGCTCGGTAGCGAGTCAAGGGATCGTCGGAATCTACATCAGGCGATGAAGGATGGTGGGCCGGCCGTGGACGGGAAGGCAAGACTTTCGGCGGGCCGACGGGTCCGGCGGTAGCTAAGGGCTGGTGGGTGAGCTTGCGAAAGAGGAGCTGGTATCCATCGTGATCGCCGATAGTGAAACCCTGCTCCGGCTTCAGCACGAAGAAATCACCGCTTCGAAAGCCCGTGGGTCGATGGATCTCGTCTGCCGGATCGAAGACCACCGGCACGATCGGTTTGGGGGATCGATCGTAGCTCTCCTGAGTCAGCACCCGTCCTTCCCAATCCGCCCCCTTGCTACCGACCGTCTCCTTGCCCTCGAAACGGCGACGATAGATCTCCGTGCAAATCAAAAGCACGAAATCAGCCGCCTCGATCTGCCTATTCATCCAACGCTGCCAATCGGTGACGAACGACTCCTCATATTGATCGATCCAGGCTTCCACCCCGTCGTCACGCAGACGGTCGGCTAGATCGAGCACTCGACGACGGTGCTCGTCGGAGTCGTGGCTGTAGCTGATGAAGACTTTCGGGGAATCGGGCACGACATCTCTCCCAGGGTATGGCATCAATGGTCAGAGAATATCGCAAAGAGATCGACGGAGCCGCGGATGGTGCGCGAAAGGTGTGACGACCCCTTGGGAACACTCGGTGTTGTCGCGAAGTGTCGCTACTTTCCGACAGGAATGGTGAAACTTGTCGACAAGAGGGAGCGTTGGGCCGGAAAGTTGCCGTATCTGCGGCCAGATAACGACACTTCATCTCTTAAGTGTCGCAATGTGTCGACACGCTTGGTCAATGTCGACATTTGGCGACAAGGTGTCGGAAAAGCAGGGGTGTTTACAACCAAATAGCGACAGATCTGTCGGGAAGTGTCGGAAATTTGGTTTTTGTAGCGACCAGGGCTCCGCCCTGGACCCGCAGAAGAGCAAGGCAGCAAGAAAACAAAGGATCAAGACCTCGACGGAGCGCAGGAGACACGAAAACCGAAGTTGTCGTACCGGTTGCCGGGCCTGTCCCCGTTGCGGAACGCCGACCGCAAAACCGAAGCGGGGCCGTCCCAGCCACCGCCCCGCAGGGGCCTAAGGCTTTCATCTTGGTCGCCGATCGGGTCTAGGCTACCGTCCTCGCGGCCTTCATAGCTTGGATCCCATAAATCAGCGCACCACTCCCAAACCGTGCCGGCCAGATCGAGGTGACCGAATGGCCCGGCCCCTTTGGGAAAGGAACCGACGGGAAGAGGGCTGCCGGACTCACGGTCTTTTCCGAATCGAGCGAGCTCTTCGGCGGGCTCAGGCAAATCACCCCAGGGGTAGCGTCGACTCTCAGTTCCCCGTGCGGCGTATTCCCATTGAGCCTCCGTCGGCAATGAGAACGTGAGATCGCGTTCACGGTTCCTACGGGTCAGCCATTCACAATAGGCTGTGGCTTGAAGCCAAGATACTCCAACGACTGGGTGCTCGGGGCCGTTGAAACGGCTGTTGCGCCATTCCGACGGTTCGTGATCGTCCCCGGCTTCGGCCAAGAACAGCGCGTATTGGCGGTTGGTGACGGGGGTTTTGGCCAGCCAGAATTCGGAAATCTCGGCCCTAAAGGGTGGCCTCGCGGCGTCGAGCCACCAATCCCAACCTTGCTTCTTGATGATCTCGACCTGTTCCGGGGTGAAGAGGTCCTCATCGGTGCCCATGGTGAATTCGCCGGCGGGAACGTGCAAGAAGATCTCTTCGGTGGTGTTCTCGATGATCTCGTCGGCAGCACGGGGACGAGCTTGTTCCCACGGGAGGCGGCTGAGGATCCACTTGGCCAGGTCATCCTGCTCGCCAACGTTCCAAGGTTTTGTTTCGGTCCCGCGAAGAGCGTCGGGAATCTCCGCTCGCGGGTCTCCGGGCAGCAACACGGTCAACCAGGATCGATCGTCGAAGAGTTTGCGCAAGGAGCGAAGCCCTGGCCAGGACTCGTCTTGCCCCACCAACACCACGGCGGCCTTGGCGGTTCCAAGGATCTTGCCGGTGGCCCGGTCGTCGCCCATGGCGACCACGGCTCGACATCCGCCTTCTACATCTCTCAACCGCTGGGCCAGCCCATGCGCCCGATCCGAGGTTCGAGCATCGTAGTGGATGAGGGTGACCCGCACGTGATTTGAGGAGGGCTTCCTCTGCAGCTCAACCAAGTCGGCGGCCACCGCTTGCAAGGGCCCCGAGCTCGACCGGGCGATTACCGCGACTTTTTCGGTGAGCTCGTCCGGCAGGTCGCGGATCTGACGCAGAAGCCTCAAGACGGCTTTTTGTTTTTCCGGATCGTCGTCGTGATCGAGTACCTCGACGAAGGCCGCCGGATCCGGATGCTCCGCTTCCTTCCAACAATCTGCCAACAAGCCGGAAGCACGTTCCAACACGTCGGTCGCGTTCAGCAGGCGACGAGTCAAGCCTCGGAATCCGTGACGCGGCGAGATGGCCGAGACGTGGCGAAAGACTTCCTTCCACCAGTCGAGGTTGACGGTCCCCTCCAGCACCTCCATGTCGCCGGGCTGATCCGCCAAATGTTGGGCGGTCAAGAATTCTTGAATGCCGAGATGCACGAAACCGTGCATCTGCCCGCCCGTGTCGAGCAAGATGCCCACGTCCTCCAGGCACCAATCGAAAAAGCGATCGGCGATGTGCGTATCTCCCAACTGCTCGGCGAAGACCTCCACCGCCTCGCCCCAGCGAAGATTGTCCCGGCGTCCCGCACGGTGGAGGAAAAAGGCCAATCGGCTGAGGACCTGGGTGGCGGCTTTGGCGTCTACGGGCCCACGCCGTTCCTTGGACCGGGGCCAATGGTCGAGGAGGACGTCCAAACACCGTTCATAGAATCGTTTTCGATTCTCTGGAATCTCGTCGCCCCGCAGCGCCACCACGCAGAGCAGGGTCAGGAGCAGCGGATTGGAAACCAGCCCGAGAATATTGAGCGTGGCATGCTCCCGGCTGGTGAGCGCGGCTTCCAGCTTGGTGACCCGGGACCGAGCTTGTTCCTGATCGAGCTTGCCGCTTTTGCGCATCTCCCGAAACCAGAGTTGAACGAGCTGGAGCACCCGTTCGCCGTCGAGCGGTCGGACCTCGAAGGATCGGAAGACCCGGTCGGGATCGGCCTCGGATTTGGGAAGCGACGTGCGCCGACAGCTGACCACCGCCCGAACGCTCGCCGTTTCCGGTTGGTCGAGCAGCCAGCTCAAATGCCGCAAAGTGTCGAGCCGTTCCGATTCGTCGGCGATCTCGTCAAGGCCGTCGAAGAGCAACAGCAGTCGGCGGTGCCGCCAAAGGGGATCCCCCATGCCCTGGAGCGATCCTGAAGCCGATTCCACCTCCCGGTCGATGGTGGGAGCCAGACCGCCTTTCAGAAAACGTACGCGGTCTAAGCGACGCAGCTGCAAGAAAACCGGCACGGTGTCCGCTTCGAGCCCGATCGCCACGGGGTCCGCCCAGCACAGCTGGTGCAACTTCTTGAGCGCCGTGGTCTTGCCCGAGCCGGGCTCACCGAAGATCAGGAGATGGCGAGCGTCGCCTTGATTGAAGACCTCCCGAACCTCGAATTCCTCTGAACCCTCGCCTCGGCCGCCGAGCCCGCGCATTCCGATCAGATCCGCTCCGCCGAGCTCACCGCGATCCACGACTTTCAATGGAACATAGATCTCGTCGAGGCCCACCTGCACGTCGTCGGCGTCGAGGCCGATCATGCGCAGGCGCGAGTGGTGGTCTTCTGCCCAGGCTCGGTAGCGGGTCAGGGGATCGTTTGGTACTGGATCAGCCGAAGGCGCCGATGAGGTCGGAGAGGGCACGAAGCGTCGCGCTTTAGGCGGCATCTTGCGGATCTCACCAACTGGGCCGGCGGGAGTGGCATGCTGGTCGGTGAGCCGTCGATAGAGTGCGTCGTAGCCCTTGGGAAGTCGGTAGTAGGTGAGCCCTCGGAGCACCTTCGGGATATCCCGGCTACCGCTGTCCGGCTCGAAAAAGATCGGAACGGCGAAGCCGTCCCGACGCTCGTAGATCTCCTGGGTGATGGTTTTGCCTTCGAAGTCCGCACCCAAGCCGCCCCGAGATTCCTTGCCTTCGAAGCGTTTTCTATAAGTCTCTGTGCAGACCACCAGCACAAAGCGGGATTCTTCGATTTTCTGCACCATCCAACGGGGCGTGACGTCGATCTCGAATTGATCGAGACTGACGTCCAGTCCCTCGGCTCGTAAGCGGTCCGCTAAATCGCGCACCCGGTCACGGTGCTCGTCGGAGTCGTGGCTGTAGCTGATGAAGACTTTCGGGGAATCGGGCACAACATCTCTCCCAGGATATGGCACGGACGGTCAGAGAATATCGCAAACCAGCCGGGCCAGGGATCGGTAGTTGAGCCCGATCAGGAGACAATGGCGCGTTCTTAAGAGGGCAAGAGCCGAGTAATACTCTTTCGTGGGGTTATTTCCGTGTTGATTTTTGGAACCAGGTCCTCCGGCACAGTCACGTTTATCTTAATGCTCGCGATTCAGATTGCAGGAGCTGGCATTGTGGCCGCAAGTGAGCCGCGTGTGGCAGTGGTTGAGCTCTACAATGGATCAAGTGAGCGTTTGCCTCGGCTCGACAGCTCTAGTGAGCAAATGATGGGGGAGGTTCTCGATCGATCGAATTGCTGCCGATTGGTTTCAGTTGAAGAGCTTTCAGAGGCTCTGCGAATCCATGCGTTCTCAGTGTCGCAGACCAGAGGAAATCCATCCCAAGTGGCGGCACTCGGCGCCTTAGTCGGGGCGGACTATGTCGTCACCGGTGAGGTCCTGAATTATCTTCAAGACGATAGCTCTCACGAGATGGAGGCTGAGATCGTAGTCGTGGCGGTCGCTACTGGCTCATACGTCTACCAAAAGCGGCACATAGCCAGCGCTTTCGACATGAGTAGCAAGAAGCAGCATCGGCTCCTCCTAAAGAAGATTCTCACAGAAGCAAGCAACGAGCTGTTTGAGGTCTTCCCAGGCTTTACCCATACCGCGACACACCGCCGGGCAGGTGACTCTTCATCGCACGGATCAGGACCGGGATTGAAGGGAAGAGTCGGCAAGTTCTCAAGCTCCTTGATGAGAGGTTGGAAGAAAAAGCTCAAGAGCCTAGCACCTGAGGTCAAGCCCGCTAACCCTTCAAGCTCTGAGCGGCAAGAGCGGCGTCGAGGGAACAACTCAAGGCAGACCCATCCACCGACAATGGGAGGTCAAGTCGCGCCGCAGCTCCATCCACAAGCTATCGCAGCTCAAGGTGGTTCGCAGGTGCATCGCCCAGGGGCAGGCTTGCCTCCTAGTGTGGATCCGCTCGGCGACGGATGGAGATTGGTGGAGCGAGGGCAAGGGATATCTGCACGAGCGCTTTTCAAGCAGGCGCTGACGGAAGCACTTGAAAAAGGAGATCGTCGAAGTGAAGCCTCGGCTCATGATGGTCTTTGCGAGGTTTGGAAGCATCAAGGGGCGCCACAGCTTCGCGCCTCTGCTCTGGCGCACTGCCGATTGGCACTGGAGACACATCAAGAGCTCGGTGATCCATCCGCCGAAGTCCGCACTCTCCTAAGGCTGGCTACCATTCATTCTGCAATCGGCCAAACCACAGCATCTTTCGGACTGTTGGATCGAGCTTCGGAGATCTTGGGTCCGGACGCTCGGCCCGAGGACCTTGCGGAGCTTCACGAAGGTAGAGCCCAAGCCCAACTCGGACTTGGAGACTTGGAAGGGGCCTCCAAAGAGCTTCGCAAGGTTGTGGACCTTTCGACCACGTCAAACAACCCTGTGCGCGAAGAAAGGGCCTACGGGACTTTAGCCCGTATAGCTGTCTCTCTGGGGAGGTTTGAAGAAGCTGACGGCTACCTCCAGGCTTCCTTGGACCTTTATGAGCAAGGGGGAGATTCCGGGAAAGTGGTCGATTCGATTGTCGATCGGCTACGTCAGTCCACCTCTTCAATTCCCCTCTCAAGTGTCATGCCGAGCAACTATGCGGGTTGGTCCCCCGAAAGCAGTCCGAGAGATCCTGGATTCGAAGATCCGCGCTACCAGGAAGCCCTACGCCTAGCTTATGAAGATGTGCTGGCCGATATTCCGGTCGCGGTGGACTCCTATCTGAAGCAGCAGAGTTATCTCGAGGCCCAATTCGACTATCTGATCAAGCCGGGGCTCGACATGGTGATTCGCCCCTTATCCGAGGTCCCACCAGCCCAGATCTGTCCAGTCTTTCAGCGCAGTGAGATTCTGGCGGATCGTGTCCAGCTCTATCGGAGCCTGGGGAGGGCAGATCTGGCGAGTGAAACACTTAAGAAAGCATGGCGGGCATGGTTCGAAAGCTCCGGGAAGATCGAGGCGGTATTGGTAGATTCGTTCTGGCCCACCGGTTCACAGCCCGCGAAGGGCACCTCGTTGTTGAACTTTCCTTCGGCAACGGCAGAGTCCCTTCAGGAGGCCGGAGTCGTTCCCCCTCCGCCCTTGACGAGCGCTGCGTGCGGTAGAACGGAGCCGAGCCGGCGTAAATTGTGGAGTGCGGAGGCATCCCTTGCGACCGGGAACCTGGAGGTTAGCCTCAGCGGTTCTAAGGAGATGAGCACGAGTGGTGAGCCTGCCGTCAGGATTGAAGCGTTTGGGGGCAAGGGTCGGATTTACGAAGCGCGCGGGGAGTGGTCGAAGGCCCTCGACGCTTATCAACAAGCAATCCGATGGGCGGAAGCGCTGCGGGAAGGAGCACGCGTGAATCCGATGTCTTATTCGGCGACCCTACAAGGGACTTATGATGCCTTGATCGCTCTATTGGCTGAACAGGGAGACGCCCAGTCGGCATTCGATTTTTCGGAGCGTGCTCGGTCCTACGGGCTTCGTCGCCTCTTGCTTGGGGAAGATCTACAGCTCAAGAGGGTATCCGATCGAGATCTGGCCGATCTCAGAGCCCTTGAGGTCAAGATTGCCCAACTCAAAACGACTTTTGCACCGTCAAAGGGAAAGCTGGATCCCGGAGGCCGGGTCGAGGCCAGAATCTCGGAGTTGGAGCAACAGAGGCAGAGCCTTCTAGACAGGACCGAGAGCGCCAACCCGGAAGCCGGCTCACTGCTGGGGAATAGAGTCGTTTCCTTATCGGACATTCAGCATTTCCTACCGCCCAGCACCACAATGCTGGTCTACTACTCGCTTGAAGAGGAAACCTTGGTCTGGATTGTCGATGATCAGGAAGCTCATCTCGAGATTCTGGATGCCGACCGAGAGCTCCTGAGGGGGTTGACTCGCGAGGTACGGGAAGAAATCGAGTTTCAAGAGTCGGCGATCCAGCCCGCCGGTAAGCTATACGATCATTTGATAAGGCCTGTTGAGGAGCGAATCCGGCATTCGAGCTTGTTGATAGTGCCCCACGGGGCGCTACATCATCTTCCTTTCGGGGCTCTTTGGGATCGTTCGGCTGAGAAGTACTTATTAGAAACTCGAAGCATCGCTCTCGGTCCCAGCGTTACGGCCTTGAGACATCTGGATCGCAAACGATCGCCTTTTCATGGGGAAGCGTTGGTCCTGGGCAATCCCGACGGCTCCCTCGAGCTGGCTGAAACCGAAGCCGAAGAGATTGCTCTAGGGTTTGCTACGGGCGCATTCGTCAAAGGCGCGGCCGAAAAAAGACTCGTCTTGGAAAGGGCCGCCTCCACCGATATCTTGCATCTGGCAGCTCATGGGGTGATCGATTCCGCCAAGCCGATGGAAAGTCACATCGCTTTGGCGCCGGCGGGTCCGGACGGCCGACTTTCAGTGGGGGAGGTCTATTCCTTAGACCTTGGAGAAGCGAATCTGGTGGTCCTATCGGCCTGTCGGAGCGGTGTCGGCGCTCTGAGTCCTGGTGACGATGTCGTCAGCCTGTCGCGAGCATTCTTAGTGGCGGGTGCTCCTTCGGTGGTGACCACCTTGTGGAATGTCGACAGCCGATCAACAGCCCACTTGATGAAGTTGTTTTATCGGAACCTCACGGAATCGGAGACGTCAATCGCTGCCGCCTTACAACGTGCACAGCTCGAAATCTTGCAAACCGAGGGATGGGAATCCCCCTACTTCTGGGCACCGGTCACTTTGACTGGAAGCTCCGAGAAATGGCAGGGGCTCAACTGACTGCGAGTCCTCTTAGTGAATAGATATCCGTCGAGCGGATTCGGCCGCCGCTTGTTCCGCGATTTCGGCGAACTCATCTAGCCCGAGCTGCTTGTAGAGGTCCCTGGCCCGCTCGAAGAGGAGCGATGCTTGCGGAAAGTTCTTCGCCGTGGCTTCCAATCGACCGAGGCCCATGCTGACTGAAGCCTCGACGGCAGGGTCGTCACCGGTTCCCGCAGCTTCTTGGTAGGTCCGTCGGGCGAGATCTGAAAGACCGATGACCGCATAGAGGTCGCCGAGAGTGACCTGGACAGGGGGGCCGCCACCGAGCTCGAGGGCGTGGCGGAAGGACTCGATAGCACTGGAATAGAGCCCATCGTCCACGAACAGCTTTCCTTCCAGCACAGCAAGCTGCAGACCGTCGGTCATGGTTCCGAGAGACAAGAGCTTCGAAGAAAGCGAACGCTCCTTGTCCTCGGAGAGCAGCTCGATACGGGAAGGGCTGCCGGTCTGGCGGATGAGCGGCGAAGCGATGCCTTCTCGGTAGGCAACCTCGATAGAAACGGCGCGGTCTGAAGTCAGGTCGGGGTGAGTGTCGGGCCACGGAAAAGAGCAGACTCTTTCGTTGAACCAAACGGGATCCGGGTTACAAGTGAGGTCTTTTCGACCTACGCGATGGGGCGCAGCTCCTCGCATCTTCAGCTCATATTCGACAGCTGAAGGGACATCGAGCCACTGGACGACGGGTCTGGGGTTCCGGACTTTCGTGGCTCTTGGGCTCAACAAAAGATCGTTGGAGCCCGCTCCTCGAATAGCGCTCTCAAGGACGATAGACCCGTTATCTGATTGCAGCCAACGACCCGTCCTGGGAGGGGAGAGACTGATGAAAGTCCCTGGATCGACTTCTTGGCCCTCGCTACATGCTGATCTGGATAGAGTCCAGGTCGTGTCCCCTTTGATACGGATCCACCGATCAGAGGAGCACATCAGGCCGACTTCTGCACCGTCGGACATACGAATTCGGTCGTGACGCCGTATCAAATCCCCCACGACCAACGGTCTCGGCCTTCGATCCTCGCCCAATGGCTCCAGATGGATTTTCTGAGCATCAGTTTTCTCGATGCTGAGGCGGGTCACGATGCCTTGAATGTCCGGCGATTGGGCGCGGGTCGGGGTCATATTGGCGAGGCTGGTCGCGAGAACAAGGCAAAGAGTGATTCGACCGTTGGGGAGGGGGGTGCCGGGCTTCATAGAGCGTCTCCTTGGGAAGGCGATTCTTCGTAAGCAAGAGCCGAGCAGTCGAGCCGATCGGCAAGCTTCGTCGCTTCCGGACCCAGGCGGCTGTACTTTCCGTTTTTGGTTTCGAATCGGTCCAGCTCACGGCATGCGTCGTGAGTCCTTTCCAGCTCGGCAAACGCCTGGGCTTTCAAGAAGAGAGCTTCTCGAATCGAGCTGTCTTGATCCAAACCGGAAAGAATTTCGTCGGAAAGATGGCTTAGGGCAGCCTTCGGATCTCCTAGGCCGAGAAACGCGCCGGCTAGATTCTTGTTTAGGCTGGCCAAAGTCGTCGGTTGGATCGGACGACCGCTGTCTAGGCCTTTTTCAAGGGCATCTCGCGCTTCGTACCATCGACCCATTTGCAAGTTGACACGTCCCAGCTCGTTGAAAGCTTCAGCATATTCGGCGTCGAGCTCTACCGCCCGAGCCAACGCGTCCAGAGCCTCACCAAGGTCCCTCCGTTGCAGGAGAAACTGGCCGAGATTGAAATGGTGAAGTGCTACCGACGGCTCAAGCTGCACGGCTCGACGGAAATGCGCCTCAGCCGCGCGCCTGTTTCCCTCCGAGTTTTCAAGCTGTGCGAGATTGGTGATGGCCTCGACGAATTTAGGGTCCATCTCCAGACAGCGTTGCAAAGTTTCCCGAGCTTCGTCGAACCGCTGCTGCTGGAAATAGGCGATGGCTTGATTATTGAGAATCTGGACCTGATGACGCTGCCACCTCGCATGGATCGTCAAACCCGCCAAACCGACCGCCACGATGAGTAGCATCGAGAGCACGATCGGCTTGAGAGGGTTTCTTTTCGAGCTGGGGAGGGCGATCTGATTCTCCGAAGCTTTGTCGGTTGGGGCTGGAGTTTGAGCAGAAGGGAAGGAGGAGCTCTTCTCGGGTTCTTCTGATAGTAGAGTCGGCTCCGCTCCAGAGCGGACATGAAGGCAGGGCACCAAGTGCTCGTCTAGGCCGGCCAGTTGAATGGCGTCGCGAGCTACCGCAAACGCCTTAGGGAATTCTGTACCTGCCCCTAAGGCATAGTAGAAGGCTTCGGTAAAGGTCAAAGCAGTAGCGTCGGAAACGGGGCCTTCCATTCCAACCACATAGTCAATGTGACGAGAGATGGCTTCAGCCTGGTTCTTCGAGTAGCAAGCGTTTAGCACCACGCAACGAACGTGATCGGAGAAATTCTCAAAAAAGTTCTCCAGTGCTTCAGTCCCGACAATGAGTTCCGCACCTGTCGGTCCCTCTAGAACGAGTCCGACTTTTCCGGCCTGATCAGAACCGTGACCGCAGAAATGCACGATCGTGGGCTTAACAGAAAGCAAGGTCGACAGAATCCCTTTGGGACTCGCCACAGGTTGCATCCTCAAATTGAAACGATCGCGGAAGACCGCTCCATCAAGCTGGTTTTGAATGCACTGCATCTCTGAGCGGAGACTTAGGGCGGGCATGCTGCTTGGGCCGGCGGCGAGAACTAAGATGGTAGTCTGGACGGCTCCTGCCGAGAGTCGCACTCTCCCGGAGGACGCGGTCGATTCTTCAGCTCGGGGCGCAGGGGCTAAAGAGCCGCCGTGCCCTGTTTTCGTCGAGGGTGGAGAGGTCACGAATCGTCGCGCTTTGGGCGGCATCTTACGGATTTCACCAACTGGGCCGGCGGGAGTGTCATGCTGGCCGGTGAGCCGCCGATAGAGCGCGTCGTAGCCCTTGGGAAGTCGATAATAGGCAAGCCCCCGAAGCACCTTCGGGATGTCCCGGCTGCCGCTGTCCGGCTCGAAAAAGATCGGAACGGCGAAGCCGTCCCGACGCTCGTAGATCTCCTGGGTGATGGTTTTGCCTTCGAAGTCCGCACCCAAGCCTCCCCGAGATTCCTTGCCTTCGAAGCGCTTCTTATAGGTCTCGGTGCAGACCACCAGCACAAAGCGGGATTCCTCGATTCTCTGCACCATCCAACGGGGCGTGACGTCGACCTCGAATTGATCGAGGCTGACGTCCAGTCCCTCGGCTCGTAAGCGGTCCGCCAGATCGAGCACTCGGCGACGGTGCTCGTCGGAGTCATGGCTGTAGCTGATGAAGACTTTCGGGGAATCGGGCACGACATCTCTCCCAGGATATGGCACGGACGGTCAGAGAATATCGCAAACCAGCAAAAGGATCGCGAAAGGCAAAGAAGGAGGTTTTCAAAGCGAGGTGAAATCCCGAGCGCGAGGCTCGGGATCCACTCAGCTTCCGGAGACCTCCCATGCCGTCGACCCACCAAGCGATCCAGCGAGCCGAGCGACGAGTCGGTTATCTGAGGAAGGCACCGCACCGTATCTTGACCCATGAGCGGTATTGGTCGCGGTGGGTTATGCGCCGTTTGCTCGCCGTGGGCGAGTGGTTGCGTTTCGAGGACCCGGACGCGGCGTGGGAGCTGATCCGACGGCTGCCGCAGGCGGTCGGTCGGGTGCGGGTGGGCGAGGGCGCCGACGACTACGGCTCGGCGGAGGAGCAATCGGGGGATCGGATTCGAGCCTTGTCGTTGGTGGGGGAGACGTCGGGTCTGGCGCTTCTCGAGCGACGGGCCGAGCATGCCTTTGAGCAGGCGCGGGCCGAGCTGACCCGGACACGAGTTTCGCGCCAAGTGGCGGCGGACTATCACCAACGTTTGGCCGCGTTCGTCTTGCGTCAAGGACGCAAGGAGGAGGCCGCCCGCCTTGCCGATCGAGCGGTGGAGCTTGGAGCGAGCAGGCCGGCGGCGGAAGCCCTCTTCTTGGCCGGGGCGGCCCGGAGGGAGGACGGGTTGTCGATCTTGGTCGAATCTCTCGGGGCTCACCGGTTGAGCCGGCGAAATCGGGTCCAGCGACGGTTGGTGCGGCAGGCTTTTGCTCTGCTGATTCGCGATCTCGGGGAGCCGGCTCGGCGACGTCGGGTCGGGTTGTGCTCCGGGGTGTTCCAGGGGTTTTCCCGAGTCGACCCCAAGCTGTCTCGATCTCATCCGATGGCGGTGGCTTATCGACCTTGGGTGGAGGGTCTGGCGGCCTGGGGTGCTTGTTGGAACGCCATCGCCGAGCAACGGCTGCGGCGGGCGTGTGGAGTGCTCGCCCGGCGCGGCGATCGACGGGCGGAAGCTCTCGCCAGGATGGATTGGGTGGATTTCTTGGTGGCGGAGGGAGATCCGAAGGCGGCGGACGAGGCGCGGCTGTTGAAGGAGCAGCTCGGTGAGCTGGAGGATGCCGGAAAGACGGGCGCTCTGAAGAGACTCGATCTCGAAGGGCCGACTTCCACGAGCAGAAGCCGGATGTCGAGGCTGCTCTTCGATGAGTCGGCGGATCCCCTGTCGGTCTATCCCTTAGGTCTTGGTGGAAGCTAGCTCGCTGAAGCTCCGAAAAAGAGAGAATTCTCTTTATAAAGTAAAACATGCAATAAAAAGAAATGTGAAATGAACCCACTAGGTTTTGCATGCCATAGTGTTCGGATTGAGCAATAAAGATGGGTTGAAGTGGTAAAAGCTCATTTTGATTTGACCCATTAGGTCCGTTTTGGGTCGTTGGATCTCCGTAATCTCTGACGTAATCTGCTCGTGATCTCCTTCTGAAGAAATATCAAGAAAGGTATTTCCTCTCTTGATTGGTTTGTGGTAGTTTATCCCCGTCTTGGTTTTCGTGCTCGTAAGAGTTTTCGTGCTTCAGGGCCGATCAACGGCCTCCGACTCTTGCGCTGACCCACAAGTTGTCGTGTTTCGACTGCCTTCCGGCGGTTTTTTGAGCACGGTTTTTCGAGCCCTTTGTGGCTCACAGGGGTCGTGCGTTCTGAAGAGTCGTGTTTTGAACAGTTGTATTTATAGGGACATCACCATGTCGGACTTTCTCGGCCCCCGGGCTCGTCGTCTTTCCGGACTTCTGATCGTTGCTTTGCTCGTTTTCCTCGCTCTTTCGACGGGCGCGACCGCGAGCGCGGAGGTGGCGGCTCCTCTCAGCTCGGCCGAGACATGGTTGTTGGACCATCAAAATCCCAACGGCAGCTTCGGGGAGTCGCGAGCTTTGCGCTCCGCGGATTCGGCGTTGGCGACCCTGGCGATTCTGGGCCAGGGAGCGACGGGATCCGCGTCGACCCAGGCGTTGATCTACCTCGACGGGGTTCCCGACACGAGCCTGCAAGCCCGGGCCTTGCGGGCGACGGCGCTCCACCACGGGGGTCGCCCGGTGGAGGGTTTGCTTGCGTCCCTCGGCGGTTTCAAAAACGGCGGCGGCATGGGGGCCTTCGCCACCCATCAGAGCACCTTGCTCGACACGGCGGCGGCGGTGGAGGCCATGGCCCTCGACGAACGGGCCTACCTCTTGGACCTGGCCGAGCTGCTCGACTATCTCCAGTTGCACCAAGGGGCCGACGGGGGTTGGGGGCTTCTGGCCGACGATCCCAGCGACACTTGGTATTCGGCAGAGATCTTATTGGCGCTCACCCGCCTCGAAGATCTGGTGATCGCTCCGTCGATTCTCGACGGAGCTTCGTCGTATTTGGCCTCCCGCCAGCAAGCCGACGCCTCGTTCGGTGATCCGGTGGAGACGGCCCTCGCTTATCGTGCCTTGGTGCAGGCGGGCAAGGTGCCGGCGGATTTGCCCTATGGGTCGCCGGTGGCGGGATTGCTCGCCGCCCAGGGGGTCGACGGCAACTGGGGGGCCGACGTCTTCACCACCGCCCAGGTGATGTTGGCGTTGCAGCAGGAATTCCCGGATCTTCGGATTCTCTCCGTCACCAGTGTGCCCGAGAGCGTCATCCAAGGCAGCCCGATTCGGTTGGTGATCGAGGTGGCCAATCGCGGTCCAGTGGACGCTCCGGATTCGGCCCTGGCGATCTATCGAGGCAGTGTGGACGGTGAGCTGCTGGCGGAAACCAACGTAGCGCTTTTGGCTTCTGGGGCGACCGCGACGATCGAAATCGATCTCGACACCTCGACCTTCGAAGACGCCCTCGACGTGGTGGTGCAGGTGGACAGCCGGGCCGAGGTGCGGGAGGTGTCCGAGCGCAACAATGAGCGCAGCCACCGCTTGGACGTGCGCAAGGGCCCGGATCCGGCGCTCTTCCCGAGCGATATTGCCTGGTCCATCGATCCGCCGCGTCCCGATGAGAGCTTCGAGCTGTGGGTGACGATCAGCAATTTGGGTGACGCCGATCTCGATGGGGTGGACTACGAGATCGTGCGCCTCGAAGCGGACGTTCCCGTGGAGACCTTGGGCTCCGGTTTCGCCGGCGCTATCGTCGCCGGGGGCAGCCGCTTGGTGACCACCCAGCTCACCCTGGCCGAAGGGGAGCACGAGATCCAGGTGACCCTCGATCCCCAAGATACGGTGGTGGAGCGATCCGAGGACAACAACGTCCAGCGCGTGCCGATTTTTGTTTATGACTCCCGATTGGTCAATTTCGAGATCACCGATGTAGATCTGGCGATCGACCCCGGGGACCCTGCCCCGGGTGAGAGCGTTGCGATCTCGGTGACGGTGCACAACCGCGGCGAGATCGCCGGGGCGGGCCAGGTATCCCTCGAGGAGCTGGGTCCCTCCGGTCCGACGGAGATCGAGAGCTTTGCCGTCGACCTGGAGCCGGGTGCTTCGACCACCCTGCAAGCCGTGCGCACCCTGGGCGCCGACGCCTTCGCCTTCGTGGCGACCGCCGACCCGACGGGTGCAGTGCCCGAAAGCGACGAGTCGGACAACCGGGGTCGCCACTTCTTCCGCGATCTCGCCGACCTGGCGATCGGCATCGACAACCTGGAGCTTTCCGCCGACACGCCCCTCGAAGGGGATCCGGTGGAGATCCGGGTCACGGTGCGTAACCAAGGCCGGGCGACGGCGACGGCGCCGACCGTGGAGCTGTGGGCCGACGATCCCGACGCCGGGGGCTCGCTGATCGAAAGCCGCGTGCTCGGCGACGTGCCGGCCGCGGGCAACAGCACGGCTTCCTTCACCTGGCCCGCGACCGCCGGTCGAACGGATTTGGTGGTGGTGCTCGATCCCCAAGGGGCGATCGACGAGCTCGACGAGAACAACAACCGCCTGGCTCGCCGGGTGAGCACCGAACGCTCCGGCGGCGCCAACCTGACCGTCACCGCGATCGACACGACGGCTCTGGTGGAATCCGCCGTCGATCTGAGCCTGGCGGGCACGGTCTCGGCCACGGTCCGGAACGACGGCGATACGGACGTGGATCAGCCTTTCGGCGTCCGCCTCTTCCTCGATCGCGACGCCGACGGTTTATTCGGCGAGTCGGACGATCTGCTCGCCGCCGGCACGGTTGCCGAGACTTTGGTGGCCGGGGCGTCGAGCTCGATCGATCTGGCGATCACTGAAACGACGTTGCCCTTCCACCGTCCGTTGATCGTGCTCGAGGTCGACGTCACCGACGTGGTGGCGGAGCGGCTGGAGGACGACAACCAACGCTTGCTCTTCGCCGACTGTGCTGAGGACTTGGGCGTTGGAGTGTTGGAGCCGGTGGAGGAGTGGTTCGTGCCCGGGCTCGAAATCGAGACCGCACCGATCGTCGTGCAGCTTTCCGACGACGACGGCAACGGCTTGATCGACGGTCGCGACGTGCCGGACGTGGTCTTCCACACCATCGACGGCTCGGGCCGCGCGGTGGTCGCCCTCTCCGGCCTCGACGGCAGCCGTCTGTGGACCTTCCGCTCGAGCGCCGCGAATCCCTTGGTGCGTCAGCTCGGCCAGGTGGCGGCCGCGGATCTCGACGGCGACGGTGTCGCCGAGGTGATCGCCATGCAGCGCAACGGTCGTTTGCTGGCCCTCGACGCCTCGGGCGAGCTCTTGTGGGTGAGCGACAAGATCGAAGGGGTGGCCGAGCGCTCCCTGGGTGGACCCTCGGTGGCCGACCTCGACGGTGACGGCGTGCCCGAGATCGTGGTGGGCCGCGCGGTGGTGTCGAATACGGGCTCCTTGCTCGCCCTGGGCACCGCCAACCGTGGACGCAACTACAACTATTACGGACCCTTCGGCACGGTGTTGGTGCCGGGTGCCTCGGACTACCCCCACAGCGTGGTGGCGGATATCGATCTCGACGGTCGCGCCGAAATCGTGGCCGGCGATACGGTTTACCGCTTCGACGGCACCTCGCTCTCGGTGGTGTGGGACAAGGTGGTCGACGACAAGCTGATGGTCGACGGCTTCTCGGCCGTGGGCCAGCTCGACGGCGATCCCGAGGCCGAGATCGTCTACGTGTCGTCGAATCAGATCATGGTGCTCGAGCACAACGGCTCGACCAAATCCAGCCGACGGGTGATGACCCCGTTCAGCCCCGCCTACCGGGCCACCTTCTGGGGCGGTCCGCCGACCATCGCCGACCTGAACGGCGACGGCAAGGCCGAGATCCTGGTGGCCACGGACACGGAGCTGATCGCCTTCAAATCGAATCTCTCCACCTATTGGCGCCGGTCGATCAACGACGTCGCGGCGATCTCGGGCATCACCGCCTTCGATTTCGACGGTGACGGCGACCGTGAGGTCTTGCACCAAGACAACAAACGCTTCCGTCTGCTCGACGGTCGCAACGGCTCGGTGATCTACAGCCGTTACAACACCTCGAAAACGGGCACGGAATATCCCGTGGTAGCGGACGTCGACGGGGACGGCTCGGCCGAGATCCTGTTGACGTCGAATAAGGGTTTCGACGGCGACACCTCGACCCGCGGTCTGCGCGTGCTGGGTCATCCCACCTGGCGCGGCACCCGGGGCATTTGGAATCAATACGGCTATCAGGTCACCAACGTGCAGGCCGACGGCACGGTGCCTTCGGATCCCTTGCCCAGCTGGCGGGTACACAAGACCTTCCGCACCAACGTCGAGTTCGACTCCACGGCCAAGAAGCTGCCCAACCTGACCGTCGGCTTGCCGAGGGTGGGGGAGGAGGGGCCCGACGGCGCGCCCGTGGTGTTGCGCGTGGGCAACGGCGGCTTGGTGCCGGTGGCCCCCGGCGTGGCGGTGGCCCTTTATGCCGGCGCTCCGAGCCCGGGTGACGAGGTCGGCTTGGCGGTGACCGCCGAGCCCATCCCCGCCGGTCGTTGGATCGACGTGGAGGTCCTCTGGACCCTGCCGGCCGGGGAAGGGGTGCAAGCCACGGCGGTGGTCGACCCTGAGCTGGTGGACGCCGAAAGCAAAATTTCTGAATGTGACGAAGCCGACAACTCCGTGGCCTTCGAGGTGGTGGCGTCCCTGCTGCCCGACCTCGCGGTGCCCGGCGCCGGCGTCGAGATCTCCGGTGGGACCTGGGGTGGACGTCTGATCCCCGTCGAGGTCACGGTGCGCAACGACGGCTCCGGCCTCGGCGAATCGGTGGTCGACCTGTGGGACGGCGCGCCGGAGATCGGCACCTGGATCGGTCGCTTGGAGACCGGCGTGGTGGCGCCGGGCTCGTCCGTGGTGCTGACCTTCCCGTGGGACACGTTGGGCGCTTCGTTGGGTGCCAGGCGATTGCACGCCGTGGTCGATCCCGACGACACCTTGCTCGAAGCGACCGACGACAACAACATCGGCCTGCTCGACACGGAGCTGACCGCGCCCACCCAGCCGGATCTCGAGCTGGTGGCCGTGCACCTGACGCCGGATCCGGCGGTGGCCGGCGGTGACGGCACCCTGGGGGCCGAGGTGCGCAATCGCGGCCTGCAAACGTCCCAAGGTTTCGAGGTGGCGTTCTTGATCGAGGAATCCGAGGTCGGCCGAAGCTCGGCGGCGGCAATTCCGGCCCAAGGGGAATCGGTGGTCCTGAGCCTGGCGACGGTGCCCGGCCTCGGACCCCTGGACGTGGCGGCGATCGTCGACCCGAGCGGCTCCGTGGCCGAGGGTGACGAGGGCAACAACCGACTGGACACGGTGTGGGCGGTGGAAGGCTCGGGCATCTCCGTGGCGGTCACCACTGACCAGCTGTCCTACGCCTCCGGCGACAACTTGGGTCTCGAGCTGACCCTGGTCAACGACGGCGCCGAGATCGCCGGTGCCCTTCTGAGGGTGGAGGTCCAGGCCGCCGACGGTCTGCCGGTGGCGACCCTTTTCGAGGAGACCGTGACCCTCGGTTCGGGCACGGAGACGGTGTCCCTCGATTGGACGATTCAAGGCTTGGTGTCGGGCACCTATTCCCTGGTGGCGTCGATCGAGACGGACGGCCAGGTCCAGGGTCGCGGTTACGCCGGCTTCAGCCTGCGGGAGGAGGCGTCGATCGAAGCGAGCGTGTTCACCGATCGCGACCTCTACGCTCCGACCCAAACCGTGTTGATCACCGGTCGGGTCACCAACTCCGGCAACCAGCCGCGCACGAATTTGATCGCCCGCCTGCGCGCCATCGGCGCCGGGGGCACCGCCTGGGATCGCACCCTCAGCATCCCGGTGCTCTATCCCGGCAGCAGCTTGCCGATCAGCCGCACGTGGCCGATCGACAACGCTCCGGCCGGGGACTACGACCTGTCGCTGACCGTCGAGGACGACGGCGGCCAAGTGGCGTCCGCGGCCCAGCGGATCACCGTCGAGGACACCTCGAGCACCGGTGCCGGTCTGCGTGGCGACCTGGTGGTGAGCCCCAACATGATCGGCGTGGGCGGCACGCTGCACGTGGCGCCCACGATCGAAAACGCGGGCAACGCGGATCTGCTCGACCTGCCCCTGCGTCTCGACCTGATCCGTCTCTCGGACGGCACCCCGGTGTATAGCGACGCCACCTCCCTCGACCTCAGCCGCGACGAGCTGCTGAGCGGGTCGGTAGCCTTGGAGACTGCCGGCCTCGAGCCCGGGGACTACCTCTTGACCTTGGTGGCGAGCCTGCCTGGTCGTCAGCTGACTCTCGATCGTCGGGCCGTGACCCTCGAAGTCGGCCTGTCCGTGTCCGACGCAGAGGCCGTGGAAGGTGGGGATCTGCTCTTCACCGTCGACCTGTCGGCACCGTCGTCGGAAACGGTGACCGTGGACGTCGTGACCCGGGCGCTGACCGCCGACGAAAGCGTGGACTACTCGCCCGTCGGCCAGACCTTGACCTTCGCTCCCGGCGAGACCGTGAAAACCGTGACGGTGTCCTCCCTCAGCGACGCTACGGACGAAACCCACGAGCTCTTGCACTTGGCGTTGGCGTCGCCGGTGGGCGCTGCCCTCGGCCGGGACGTCGCCCTCGGCCGGGACCTGGGCCTGGGCACGATTCTCGACGAATCCGCTTGCGCGGGACCGAATTTCCTCACCAACGGCGAGGGTGGATCCGGCACCTGGTTCGAGCCCGAGGACGCTTGGGACGTGAGCACCGGCTCCCTCGGTCGTGTCTACGCCTCGCCGTCGCCGGCCTCCGGCACCGCCGCTCTGGCGCCCGGCTCGGAAGCCTCGGCCGCGGAGTGGACCCAAGAGGTGTCGATCGCCGCGCTCGCCTCGCGCATCGACGGCGCCGGCCTGGACTTCCGCTTCGAGACCCTGGTTTGGACCGGGCTCGAGGCCGATCCGGACGTGGCGAGCGTGCGGGTCGCCTGGCTCGATCAAAACGGCCTGGAGCTCGACGCGTTCGAAGCCTCAGCGATCACCACGGGCGGCTTGTGGTCGACGGTGGTCGACGAGCGCACCGCACCCGTAGGTGCCCGTTCCGTGAGCTTCGCCCTGCGGGCCGACGGCCAAGGGGTCGAGAGCCTGGAGGTGGCCTACGATCGCATCCGTTTCACCAGCCTCGGATTGCCGGTGCTGTGGATCGACGACGTGTCCGAGCTCGAAGGCAACGGCGGCACCACCTCCATCGATTTCGAGGTGCGGGCCTCCTGTGCCTTGCCCGTGGCCGTCGATCTCGAGCTGTCGACCTCCGACGGCACGGCCACGGCTCCCGACGACTACACGTCCTTGGTCCAGACCGTGTCCCTGGCCCCGGGCCAAAGCTCGGCCACCGTGACCCTGACCGTGGTGGCGGACGACATCGACGAGTCGGACGAGACCTTCGGGGTGCAAATCGCCCCCGTGGGCACCTTGCCGAGCGAGGTGGCCTTGCTCGACCCGATCGCCGAGATCGAGGTGCTCGACGACGACGCCCCCGCCACCCTCTCTGCCCTCGATCTGTCGACGGTGGAAGGCGCGGCCGTGGACGTGACCGTGGTGCTCAGCGCGGTGAGCGGTAAGACCGTGACCGTGGATTGGGCGACCCGTCCGGGCACCGCTTCCGAAGCCGCGGACTTCGCCGCGGCCGCGGGTAGCCTGAGCTTCCCGCCGGGCACCACGGAGCGGACCGTCAGCCTCGCCGTGGTGGACGACGCCGTGGCCGAGGGCGCGGAAGTGCTCTACCTGGATCTGTCGTCACCGGTGGCGGCGACCCTGGCCCAAGCCACCGCGACGATCGAGCTGGCGGACAACGACATCGCTCTCTTGAACGTCGCCGATTTGCGCCTCACCGAGGGCGACGACCCCGGCCGGGTGGCCGCGGTGCCGGTGACCCTGTCGGTGCCGAGCGCCTTGCCGGTGGAGGTGTCTTGGACCACGGTGGACGGCACGGCGTTGGCCGGCGCGGACTACCAGGCGTCCTCGGGTCTCGTGACCCTGGCGCCGGGTGCGCAGAGCGCCGAGATTTTGATCCCGCTGATCACCGACCTGGTGGTGGAGAGCGAGGAGAGCCTCAGCCTCGAGCTGTCCCTGCCGACGAACGCGGTCTTGGCGAGCCCCACGGCCACAGTGGTGATCGTCGACGACGACGCCTTGGTGGCCACGGCCGAGGACGCCGAGGTCTCGGAGACCGACGGCAGCCAGAGTGTGAGCGTGGAGGTCAACCTGCAGAAAGTCGGCCTGGAGGAGGCGACCGTGGATTGGACGACGGTCGACGGCACGGCCGTGGCCGGTCTGGACTACGTCGCGGCGAGCGGCACCTTGACCTTCCCGCCGGGCACCACCAGCCGCACCGTGACCGTGCAGCTGGTGAGCGACATGGTGGAGGAGCCCACGGAGAGCTTCGTCATCGCCTTGAGCAACCCCGACGGCGTGCAGCTGCTCGACGCCGAAGCCGAGGTGACGATCATCGACGACGATCAGTTCTACTTGAACGGTGAGGCTTGGAAGGCCACCGGTGATACCCGTCGCGGCTGTGTGGGCCTGACGCCCAATGCCGCCTGGCAAGCGGGCAGCGCGTGGCGCAAATCGTCGATCGATTTGACCGAGCCCTTCGATCGGACCTTCCGCACGAACTTCGGTGCCGCGGACTCCGGCTCCCACGGCATGGCCTTCCTCTTCCAGGACGCCGGATCGTCGGCCCTGGGCGGCACGGGTTATCGGTTGGGTTACCACGATCCGAATATCGCGCCCTCCTTCGGGGTCAAGCTCGACACCTTCGACAACGGGCCGCCGGACGACGTGATTCCCGAGGACTACCTGGGTCTGGTGGAGAACGGCGCTCTGTCGGTGGTCGGGGATCCGGTGACGGCCCTGATCGACGGCGGCAACGTGGAAACGGATCTCGAATACGACCTGCGGGTGATTTGGAATCCGGCCCACCAGAGCTTCGACGTGCGTTTCGACGGCGAGCGTCGCCTCTACCGGGTCCACGACCTCCTGGGCGATACCTTCGCCGCCGACTCGTCGGTGCTCTACGGCCTGACCGGTGCCACCGGGGGTGCCGGCAACCGACACTATTTCTGCGAAACCGAGCTCTGTGTCGGCACCGACGCCTTGCCCGGCCTACAGATCGGCGATGTAAGGGTGCAAGAAGGTCACGGTGTAAATGGTCAGAGTGGTGAGACCCAAATGGTCTTCCCGGTGACCCTCACCTGCCCGACGGACCACACCGTCAGCGTGGCTTGGGCCACCGAGGACCACGTCGAGGCCGGGGACGCGGCAGCGACCGCGGGCGACGACTACCTGTCCGCGGCCGGGACCCTCATCTTCCAGGCCGGTGAGCGATCCAAAGAGATCGTGATCACCGCCCTGGGTGACCTCGACCCCACCGAGCCCGATGAAACCTTCGTCGTACGGCTTTCGAATCCCGTGGGCGCCGAGTTGCGCTACGACGAGGCCATCGGCACCCTCTTGGTGGACGATCTCGAGCTGGACGTGCAAACCGATCTCGGCGAGGGGGATACGAGCTATCAGGCGGACCTGGTGGCGACGATTTCCGCGCCCATCAGCAGCGATTTGGAGATCCAATATTCCTCCGCCGATCTGACGGCGATCGGCGGCATCGACTACGAGGCGAGCTCGGGCACCTTGGTCTTCCCGGCCGGCTCCACCCAAGCGACCCTGACCCTCACGATTCTCGGCAACACGGAGCTGCAGAACGACCGTCGCTTCGCCCTCGACTTGGTGATGCCGGAATGGGCGCCGCTCGAAAGCGGACGGCGTTTCGTAGACATCCGGGACGACGACGTCTGCCCGACGGACAATCTGCTGATCAATCCGGACGGCAAAGGGCCGCTCGTCGGCGGTGAGATTCCCGGCTGGCAAGAGATCCAGGGCTCCAATTGGACGTATCGCACCACCGGCGGTTACGACGACGACAGCTACTTCTTCCCCGGCGTCGGCGCCAACGCCCAGCTGGGTCAGGTGGTCGACGTCTCCCAATGGGCCGAAGCGATCGACGCCCGCGAGCAATTCTTCAAATTCACGGGTTGGCTGCGGGTCTTCGACCAAAGCCCGCGGGATACGGCTCGTTACATCCTCGAGTTCCGGGCGGAGGACGACTCCGTGCTCGAGAGCTTCGACACGGGTCAGAAAACCCCGTTGCAGTGGACCCAAATCTCCTACTTCCAAATCGCGCCGCCGGGCACCCGCTCGATCCGGGTGCGCATGGTCGCCAAACGCAATCTCGGCAGCAACAACGACGGCTATTTCGACGCTGTGGACTTGCGCACCTTCGAGCGTCTGGCGCGTCTGAGCGTCGCCGATGTGGCGGCGTTGGAAGGCCAGGGGGATCCGTCGGTTTTCGAGGTGCCCGTGCGCCTCAACTGCGCCTTCCCGAATACGGTGGAGGTGGATTATCTGACCTCCGACGGCACGGCCCGCGCCGGTGAGGACTTCGAGCCCACCTCGGGACACTTGGTCTTCGCGCCCCAAGAGGTGCAGAAGACCGTGCCGGTCACCGTCTTCGGCGATTTGCTGGACGAAGGTGAGGAAGACTTCTACCTGGATTTGGCCTCGCCCGTGGGCGGGATCTTGGAGGACGGCCGCGGACGGATCACCATCCAGCCCGACGAGACCATGCTGTCGATCACGCCCGAGATCCGGATCGTCGAAGGCAACGAGGGTGCAGCGGATGCGGCCTTCACCGTGACCTTGGAGCCGGCGTCGAGCCGGGTGGTGACGGTGGACTACCGGACCGTGGACGATTCCGCCACCGCCGGTGAGGACTATGCCGCCACGGCCGGCACCCTGACCTTCGCGCCCGGCACGACGACCCAGGAGAACCGGGTGCCCGTCTACGGCGACACCCAGAGCGAGGCGGACGAGAGCTTCGTCGTCGAGCTGGCCGAGCCCGGCAACGCGTCGATCCTCGAAGCGGCCGGTCAAGGCGTGGGAGTGATCGTCGAAGACGACCTTTCCGTGTCGATCAGCAACGTGTCGGTCTTTGAGACCGACGAAACCGTGACCGCCGAGCTGGAGGTCCGCTTGTCGACCGCCGGTTCCGAGCCCATCACCGTCGACTACTTCACCGAGGACGGCACCGCGATCGCCGGCGAGGACTATGTGTCGGCCTCCGGCACCTTGACCTTTGCGCCGGGCGAAACCGTGAAGACCGTGTGGGTGGACGTGATCGGTGACGAGGACGAGGAGACCAGCGAGGACTTCTACGTGGTGCTCGACAACGCCACGGTTCCGGTGACCCTCGGCGAAGCCACGGTCCTCCTGCTCGACGACGACGGCTGCATGAGCTTCTCGTTGATCAAAAACGGCGGCTTCGAAACCCGCTGGGACAATGCCTCCTATCCCGAGAGCTGGACCGGTGGATTCCAACGGTCCAATCCGGATCCGCCGGGAGCCTATGAAGGCAGCCGCTATCTCGAAGGTTGGTTCGATCCGAACGTCGAGACGCGCCAGGAAGTGGACGTCTCCGGCTTCGCGTCGCGCATCGACGCCGGCATCCAAAGCTTCGTCTACCAGAGCTTCGTGCGCTCCTTGGACGAGGGCATACCCGACCGCAGCCGGGTGGTGGTGGAGTACCGCGACGCCGCCGGTCAGGTGGTCGAAGGTTTCGACACCGGCGAGATCGTGAATACCGAGCGCTGGGAGCGGGTGTGGGATCAACGGCTGGCGCCGCCGGGCACGCGCAGCATTCGCGTGCGCTTGTTCAGCTACGCCAACAACCCGGAGGAGCGCAACCACGGCTTCCACGATGCCGTGAGCCTGCGTGCCGTGGGCGTCAACACGATCACCCTTTCGAACGTCACCGTCGACGAGCGGCTCGACACGGAAGCGATCTTCGACCTGAGCCTGTCGTGCCCGGTTGCTGTGCCCACCACCCTGGGCTACCAAACCGTGGACGGCACAGCGGTGGCCGGCCAGGACTATCTGCCCGTGAACGAATCGGTGGTGGTGCAAACCGGTGAGCAGTCGGTGTCCGTGGTGGTGCCGATCGTCAACGACGGCATCGACGAGCCGACCCAGAAATTCCACTTGCAGCTGACCTCGTCCGAGGGAGCGGTGGTGTGGGTCGGTCAAGGCACGGCCTCGATTCTCGACGACGATCCTTCGCCGCGGCCGGTGGCCTATCCGGCCTCCGCGCTCGAGGGTGACGGCGGACCCGGCAACCTCAGCTTCGAGGTGCATCTGGATCAACCGTCCGAAACCACCGTCAACGCCAAGGTGTGGGTGCTCGGCGGCACCGCCACCGCGGAAGTGGACTTCTACTCCCAAGTGGCCGAGCCGCTGGTGTTCTCGCCGGGTCAAACGGTGAAGACTGTCGACGTCTTGATCCTGGGCGATACGGAGCCCGAAGGCGACGAAACCTTGTTGGTAAAGGTGCAGGGCTATTCGGCCCAAAGCGCCTCGACCACTTACGCCACGATCCTCGACGACGACGGCCCGATCACCGACTGCGACAGCCCGAATCTCTTGATCAACGGCGGCGCCGAGCTCGGCGGCTTCCCGTCCGTGGGTTGGGCCCCGACCGTCGCCGGCTTGCAATGGCCGGCGGGCCGCCTCAACTCCGGCGCGGTGGACGGGCATTTGGCTTGGCTCTCGCCCGACGCCGAGACCCAGGTGGAGATGTTCCAAGACGTGGACGTGTCCGGTCTGGCGACCGAGATCGACGGCGGCTCCCAAAGCTTCCGCTTCAGCGGTTGGATGCGCACCCGTGCCGACGAGGCGAACGACGACCAGGGACGGTTCTTGGTGGAATACCGGGACGGCGTGGGCACGGTGCTCGATACCTACGACAGTGGTGACATCGCGAGCCTGAGCTGGACCCAGCTGACCGATCAGCGGGTCGCCCCGGTGGGCACCCGAACGATCCGGGTGCGCCTCCTGGCGACCGAAAACACCGGCCTGCAAAAGGACGTGGCCTTCGACGCCCTGAGCCTGCGCAGCCTCGACACGCCGGTGCTGACCCTCGGTGACGTGGTGGCGTCGGAAGCGGACGGATTGGCCGAGGTGATCGCCGAGCTGTCGTGTGTGCAGCCCGGACCGATCTCTGTGGTCTACACGACTCGCGACGGCACCGCCGTCGAGCTCGAGGACTATGCCCCGGGCACCGGCACCGTGACGTTTGCGCCGGGGACGACCCGTGTGACCATCCAAGTGCCGCTGCCGGCGGAGAACGAGATGGATCCGGACGAGGTCTTCTACGTCGATCTCTCCGCGGGTGACCTGCCGATCGCCAAGGCCACCGGTGCGGTGCGCCTCGAGGACGATCAGCCCGTGCTGATGGACCTGATCCAATGCTTCGACGCCTCCCACAGCATCACCCCGAGCGAGCTGGCCCTGCAATACGCCGGTCTGGCCGCGGCGGTGGAAAACGTGATTCCCCACGACGGCAGCGTGCGCTTGACCGCCCTGCAATTCAACGACTACGTGATTACCGCCGTGCGCGGTATCAGGATCACCGAAGACAGCTATCAGTGGGTGGCCGAGCGGTTGCGCAGCAATTCGCTGGATCAAGCGAACGGCTCGGAGCTGGGTTATTGCCTGACCGAGGCCGCGGCGCAGATCGAAGGCGCCTGGCCGCCGTCGATCCGTCAGGTGATCGACGCCTCCAGCGACGGCCAAGTCAATTACGGCCGCACCATCGACGGTCAAACCGACGCCGTGCGCGCGGGCATCGACGTTTTCAACGCCATCGGCATCGACGACGGCGTCAACATGAGCCTGCTGCGCAGCGTGGTCTTCCCACGGCCCGAAGGCGGTCCCGAGGGTTTCGTGGTGCGAGCCGAGACCTTCGGTGAGTTCGCCCAAGTGCTGGGCGAGAAGATCCGCACGGAAACCGCGCCGAATCTGGGGGTCGAGGTCTCCGACGGACGGGACACGGCCCTGCCCGGGGACGCGGTCACCTACGTGATCTCGGTGGCGAATAACGGTTCCGGCGTGGTCACCGACATGGTGGTCACCGGCGCCTTGCCGGCCCAGCTGGAGGAGGCGGCAGAGGGGGCGAGCTGGTCGCCGTCCGAAGGCGTCTTCGACCCGGCCACGGGCCGTTGGAGCGACGTCCTCTTGGCGCCGGGCGAGAGCCTGACCCTGGAGGTGTCGTCGAATTTCGCCGAGACCGCCGGCGGCACGGCGACCTACGGGGTGTCGGTCCATCCGATCACCGGCGCCGTGGACATCCTGCCCTTCGATAACACCGCGTCCGACGACACGGTGCTCGACGTGCCGGCCACGGACCTGGCCTTGAGCCGAAACCATCAGGGCTCGCTCTTCGCAGGTCAAACCCACGCCTTCGAGCTGGTGGTGATGAACCTCGGCCCGATCGACGCCGTCGGTCCGATCCAAATCGTCGATACCTTGGACGGCTTGCAATTCGTCGCCGCCACGGGCGCGGGATGGTCCTGCTCCGCCGCGGCCGATCCTGTGACCGGGGAAGATACCGTGACCTGTGACCACGCCGGTCCGTTGGCGGTGGGCAACAGCCTGACCCTGTCCCTCGACCTCCAGGTGACCGCCGCCGAAGGCATCGACGTCTCGGCCACAGCGACCGTCGGCTCCGGCACCGCCGAGGCGGCGCCCGCTGACAACACCGCCGTCGACGGCGGCACGGTCCAGGGCCAAGCCGGACCCGAGCTTTACGCCCCGTTGGTCGCTGAGCTGCTGGACGATGCGGACGGTGACGGCGTGGCGAGCCCCGGCGATACCCTGCGCTATCGCGCCGAGGTGCAGAATCCGGGTGGCGCGGATCTCGACCAGGTGACCCTGGTGGTGCCGATCCCCGATCACACCGCCCTGGTGGCCGGCTCGGCCGTGTCCGCGGACGCCCTGTCCGTGGTCGAAGGGGCCGCCGAGGTCACCTTCGAGCTCGGCCTGTTGGCCATCGACCAGGTGCGCGAGGCGACCTTCGACGTGCGGGTGGACGATCCCATCGCCGTCGGCGTGGAGTCCCTGGTGGTGCAAGGAGCGGTCGACAGCGATCTGCTGCCCTCCACCCTGACCGACGATCCGGCCTTGCCCGGCAGCGCCGATCCCACGGTGACCACCGTCACCGCCACGCCGCGGCTGGTGGCGTCCATGGTCGACGTCTTGGTGGTCGATGCCGACGGCAACGGCGACCCGTCCCCCGGGGACACCCTGGAATATCGGGTCGAGCTGGCGAGTCTGGGCAATGTGTCGGCCCTCGCGGTGGATTACAGCGCCGAGATGCCGAGCCATACCTCTTATATAGACGGCTCGTTCCAAACCACCCTCGGCACCCTGACGGGCACCGCACCCCTGACCCTGGATCTCGGAGATCTGGCGGTGGGAATCACGGTCGACATCAGCTATCGAGTGCTGGTGGAGGCCCCGATCCCCGCCGAGGTCGAGGAAATCCGCCATCAGGGTTTCTTCAACGGCTCCTACAGTGGCACGGATCTGATCGAGGTTCCGACCGACGACCCGGCGGTCCACGGCTTGGCCGACGAAACCGTGACCCCGCTCACCGCCGAGCCCATGCTCGCGTTGACCAAGCGGGCTCTGTTGGTGCTCGACGCCGACGCCGACGGCGTGGCCTCGCCCGGTGACGAGCTGCTCTACAGCCTGGAGCTGAGCAACACGGGCAACGCCGGCGCCGCCGAGGTGGTCTTAACCGACGTGCTGCCCGTGGGCGCCACCCTGGTGGACGGTTCGCTGATGACCGGCCAAGGCACGGTGCTGCGGGCCGACTCGGAGCTCGAGATCGCCGTGGGAACGGTGGCGTCCGGCGGCGCGGTGAGCTTGAGCTACCGCCTGCGCATCGACGATCCCTTGGATCCGTCGATCACGGCCCTGTCGAACCAAGCCACGGTGACCTTCGACGACGACCGTTCGATCCGAAGCGACGATCCGGACACGGCCACGGCGGGCGACGCCACCGTGGTGCCGGTAGTGATCCCGGTCACCCTGACGGTGTCGAACCTCGCGGCCTTCGAGCCGATCGCGGGCGAGGTCGTGACCCTGGACTTCCGCTTGACCCTCGACCGACCCACCAACCGTGACCTGACCCTCGACTACCAAACCGTCGACGGCACCGCCACGGCCGGCATCGACTACACCGCGGCCACGGGCTCGGTGGTGCTGGCGGCCGGGGAGCTGGAGGTGATCGTGCCGGTGACCGTGCTGGCGGACGACGTATCGGAAGCGGACGTGGAAACGCTGATCTTCGACGTCGGCACTTCGGCCGGCCAGGTCGTCGTCGTGGACGGCGAAGGCCGGATCGTCGACACCCAAGCGCCGCCGACCCTGACCGCCACCGGCGGCAGCGTCGACGAGAGCGCGGCGTCGACGGATCGGCTGCCGGTGGTGCTCCACCTGTCGCGGCCCAGCGCCTTCGACGTCAGCTTCGATGTCTCCACGACCGACGGCACGGCCACCGGAGGGACCGACTACGCGGCCCTGTCCACGGTGGTCACCATCCCGGCGGGTCAAACCACGTTGACCCTGGAGGTGGAGGTCTTCGACGATGTCTACTTCGAAGGGGACGAGACGGTGGGCATCGTGATCGGTGAGCCGACGAACGCCATCCGCGGTCGCTCGACCCCGGGTGTGATCGTCGACGACGATGCCGAGCCGAGCCTGAGCCTGAGCAAGATCGACCGGGCGGGCGGCTCCGCGGGAGCCCCCACGAGCCCCGGCGGTGAGATCACCTACGATTTGGTGGTCAGCCATCTCGCCGGCGCGCCGGCGACGGAGCTGGTCTTGACCGATGTCCTGCCCACCGGCACCTCGGTGGTGGTGGGCTCGGTGACCACCTCCCAGGGCACGGTGACGTCCGAGGCTCCGGTGACCGTGGAGCTGGGTGAGCTGGGCCCGTCGGCCCAGGCGATCGTCAGCTTCCGGGTCGCCGTGGCCGCGGATCTCGACGCCGAGACCGAGCTGATCTCGAACCAAGCCTCGATCTCGAGCCGCGAGCTGGCACCGATCCTCTCCGACGATCCGGATCTGCCGGGTGAGCAGGATCCCACCTCCACCCAGGTGGTGGCGGAGCCCGATCCCGCGGCGGAGAAGACCGTGATCCTGATCGATCGCGACGGCGACGGCCTGGCGAGCCCGGGCGACCGCCTGGAATACCGCCTGCTGGTGTCGAATGCCTCCGGTGCTCCGGCCATCGCCGTCGAGGTGCGGGACGATCTGCCGCCCAACACCACCTTGGTGGACGGCACGTTGATCACCGACCGCGGCCTGGTGCTGGAGCAAGATCCGGTACGGGTGGCGGTGGGCGATCTGGCGGTGGGCGACACGGCCCTGGTGAGCTTCCAAGCACAGCTGGCCGATCCGTGGCCGGCGGCCTCGAGCCTGGTGGTGATCAACCAAGGCATCGTCTCCGGCAGCAACTTCGACCTCTTCCTGACCGACGATCCGGGTACCCCGGCGGCGAACGACGCCACCACGGTGACCCTGATTGCGGCGGCAGAGATGACCGCGGTCGAGACGGTGGCTTTGGCGGTGGATCAAAACAGTGACGGTCACGTCAATCCCGGGGACGTCCTGGAATACGCGGTGGTGTTCGAGAACTTCGGCGATCGCGACGCCACGGGCGTGTCCTTCAGCCAAGCCGTGCCCGCGGGCACGACCCGGGTGGCGGGATCGCTGACCACGTGGACAGGCTCGGTGATCGAGGGCGATCCCATGCAGGTGGTGATCGGTCCTCTGGCTGGCCGTGGAGGTCGGTTGGACCTCACCTTCCGGGTGCTGGTGGACGATCCCCTGGCCGCGGGTTTCGCCGAGATCTCGGCTCAAGGCACGGTGAGCGCCGACGGGCTGAGCGCGGTGGCGACCGACGATCCGACCGTCGCGGGCAACGCCGATCCCACGGTGGTGCCGGTGGTGGCGTCGCCGGATCTGCACGTCACCAAGACGGATCTGCTGGTTCTGGATCTCGACAGCGACGGCCTGGCCGGTCCCGGAGATCGGGTGCGCTACGAGATCCGGGTGACCAACGACGGCGACACAGGAGCCTCGTCCGTGAACGTGGTGGACGTGATCCCAGACGTGGTCACCGTGGTGCTCGGCACCGAGACCTCGAGCCACGGCTCGCCGGCGATCTCCGCCGACGCCCGCACGGTCGAGACCTGGGTCGGCGATCTGCCGGTGGGCGATGAGGTGGTGGTGACCTTCGAGGTCGAGCTGCCGGATCCCTTGCCCCTGCGGGTGGATCTGCTGGTGAATCAGGCGGTGGTGGAAAGCGCCGAGCTGGGCGATTTGCCGTCCGACGATCCGGACACCCCGGAGCTCGGGGATCCGACCCTGACGCCGGTGGCCGAAGCCGGCCGGACGGGATTCTGTGTCGACCACGACTTCGAAAACCTCGTCGGTTGGCAGACCACGGAAATCGGCGATGCCCTGGGCTCCGCTCAGGGGGTCGCCGGCGGCCTGGAGATCACCTCCACCGGTAGCGAGCTCTACCACGGCGACGATCACGGCGTGTTCGTACATCGGGCGATTTCGGGCGACTTCCGGGTCGAGGTAGACGTGGCGTCGTTGCCGGTGAACGTGGGTGGCCAGTACCGCAAGGCTTGCCTGATGGTGCGCAGCTCCACGACCCCGGACGCGGCCCGTGCCATGGCCTGCTACGCCCCGGATTTCCCGGGCGGCGCGGCCCTGATGTTCGACGCCCGAGCCACCAACGGCGGCACGGCCACGGAGCTGGCCAGCAACCGAATCGGCATCGCTTTGCCGACACGTCTCTCCTTCGTACGCCGTGGTGACGAGCTGACCGTGGGCTTCTCCGAGGACGGGGGAACCACTTGGGTCGAGCCCGTCGGCGCCCTCGGCGGCACGGTGGCGCTGACGGCCGCTCCGGCTTCGCTGGAGGTGGGTTTGATGGTGGCGTCCTACGACGGTGCCCAGCCCATGACCGCGGCCTTCGACGGCTTCCGCCACTGCCGCAAGGCCGAGGCGGATCCGCCGCCGGCCGGTGATCCCGTGGCGTGCACGGAAGGGGAGCCCGTGGACGTGGTCTACGTGCTCGATCTTTCCGAAAGCATGACCTCCGACTTCCCCGGCGCCGACGCGGGCGCGGGCACGAGCAAGCTGTCGGCGGCGCTGCTCGGCCTGGAGCGGGTGCAAGACCGCATGGCCCTGCGCGCCGACGGCAGCCGCACGGCGCTGCTGACCTTCCACGGTCAAAGCGATCCGGCGGCCAACCTGGCGGGCGCGGTGGACGTGCTTGTGCCGCTCACCGGCGACACGAGCGCCGTGTCCGACGCTTTGGCGGCCATGTCCGACGCGTCCGTAGCGCCCCTGGCGACCACGCCCACGGGTCTGGCGCTCGAAGAGGTGATCGAGGTCCTGGCCACGGATCGGGACCCGACCCGCACCACGGTGGTGGTGTTGGTGACCGACGGCGTGCCCAACATCGATCGCGACGGTCGGGGTCACCATGAGTACCGTCTACCGGAGATCCAAGCCATCAGCCTCTTGGACGCCGGCGGGGCCTTCCTACCCTGGACGGACATCGCGTGGCTCGGCCGCTTCAACGGCGCCTACGGCACCTTCGACGGTGAGCCGTTGGCCAACGCGGTCTTCGCCTTGGATCGCCTGGTGGCCGAGCAAGAAGACCTGATGGTCTACGGCGTCGGCATCCAGGGGGACGGGGTGGACTTGGGCTCCTTCAACCTCGACTTGGTGGACTACGCGGCTTGGGTGTCGGGCGGTTTGAGCTTCGCGCCGTCGACCCACGACGCGGTGCGCGCGGCCATGGATGTTTTGATTCAAGACCTGGAATGCGGCGCCGCGGCCACCGGTGGGGTGGGGGATCGGGTGTGGAACGACCTCGACGCCGACGGCGTGATGGACGCGGGCGAGCCCGGTCTGTCGGGAGTGACGATGGAGGTCTTCGACGACCAGGGCGCTCTGCTCGACACCACCGTCACGGATTGGGACGGCGTCTACGCCTTCACCGACCTGCCCGTGGGCAGCGTGACCGTGCGGGTGGACGCCGCGAGCCTGCCGATCGGCCTGTCGACCGCCACTTATGATGTGGATGGAGGTGTGCTGGGCGAGTCGACCGTATCGGTGACGGCCTACACGGCGCGCACGGACGTGGACTTCGGCTACGCTGCCGAGGCCCTGAATCCGCCGCCGACCCCGGAGACCACGGTGTGCTCGGGCGACGCCTTCGACGACCCGGCCTTGGATCCGGTGTGGACCCTGAACGCGATCGGTGGAGCGGACAACGGAGACGCTGTGATCGTCGGTGATCGCCTGGAGCTGACGTCGAACGGCTCGGCTCTCTGGGGTGACGACCGCTTCCACTTCCTACACCGTGCGGCGCCGAGCGGCGACTTCCGGGTGGAGGTGGAGATCACCGACGTGCCGCTCGATCCCGGTGGCAACGGCTTCCGCAAGGGGGGCTTGCACGTGCGCTCCGGCCTCGACGTGCGCTCGTCGCGCATCATGGTCAATTACTTGCCGCACCTGCCCGACGTGGACGGTCCGGCGCTGCAATTCGGTTATCGCCTGAACGACGGCGGCACGAGCGCCAGCCTCAACCAGGTGGTGGTGGACGTGACCCTGCCGGTGCGTCTGGCGATCGAGCGTCGCGGCACCACCTACAGCGCTTGGTACTCCTACGACGACGGTCTGACCTGGCAGCAGGAAACCCGGGCCTTCGTGAACGGCGTGGTGGATCTGGACCTGGGTGCCTCGCCGGTGGTGGGCGTGGGTCTGGCGTCGTACGACAATCTGGCGCCGATGACCTTCGCCTTCGACGATTTCGCGGTGTGCGAGCCGGATCTGACGGCCCTGGCGGCGATCCCGCCGGCCGGCACCTGCGATCCGGCGGAGGCTTTGGACGTAGCCCTGATGCTCGATGTCTCGGGCAGCATGGGCTCGGCCTACGGCGGCGCGGTGGATCGGCTCGACGCGGCTCTGACCGCCGTGGACCGCTGGAAAGACCTACTGGCGGCACGCGGCGACGGCAGCCGGGCGGCCCTGTTGGTTTACGACGGCGGCACGGATCCGGCGGCGAACCTGTCGGGCGCGGCGAGGATCCTGGCGGGTCTCGACGAACCCGAGGGTTTGACGTCGGCCATGGACGCCCTGTCCGTGACCCAGCTCGACGGGGACGCGCCGTCGGCCGGGGCGTTGGCCCTGCAACGGGCGGGCAGCCTGTTGCAGTCGGCGAGCGCGGCCGGTCGTCGGCCGGTGGTGGTCTGGCTGTCGGACGAGCCGCCGACCGTGGACGGCACGGGTCTCGGTCCCTACGGCCTGGAGGGCGCACCGCTCGACTTCGTGCTCGACGACGGCCAGGGTGGCTGGCTGCCCCCGGGTCGCGTGGCGTGGTCGGGCCCGTTCTTCGGCGATTGGGGCACCTTCGCGGGCGAGCCCGTGGCCGACGCCATGGCCGAGGTGGTGCGTTGGAAAACGCTGCTGCCGGGTCTGCGGATCGTCGGCCTCGGTCTCGACGGCGACGGGGTCGACAGCCCGGTGGTCGGCCACGATCTGCACGATTTCGCGGCAGCGTTCACGAGCTCGACATCGTCGAGCGCAGCGGATCTGTCGAGTCTCTTGGGCGCGGTGGACGCGGCCTACGCCGGGTTGGTGTGCCCATGAGTAGAAAAACTAAATCCGATACAACTTTGTTGGGTATGTCTCGAGATGTGGATAAACTCGGGGTCGAAATCCCCGAATTGATGGGCGGCCAGGCGGGACGACGTTCCGCCGGTCAACGGGAGCTTGCGTTATGAAATGGTTTCGTCACAGTCTGCAGAAGAATCGGATCTTCGTCCTGACCCTGCTCTCCATCTGCATGTTCGGCATGATGGACATGCGCAATTACGTCTACGCGTACCAGGAATGGGAGGCGAAGGAAAAACGTCTGCAAGAGATCTCCGAGTTCCTCGACGTGCCCATCGATCAGCTGCGACCGGACCATGAAACGGTTTACGACCGGGTGAAGGATCTCTTCGGCATCGTCGAGGAAGACCCGGTCAAAGTAGCCGGTATGAAGCGTCTGCAAGAGGTGCTGCGCAAGCACGAGGAGCAGCTGGCGGCCAATCCCTATCTGCCGCAAATCGAAAAAGTGAAGCGAGAGCACGCACCGTCGCGCATCGAAGGTTTGTTGCGCGACGTGCTCCAGCTGACCCAGCCGCGTCACGGTAAGGCCCTGCCCCAAGGCTCCCAACGGGCCCTGTTGCGAGGTCTGCACTACGGTATGAAAGACGGCCTGGAAGAGTCGCTGGCGCTGCCGATCGACGAAAACCTACCTGCCAAGGCCCAACGCAAGCACGCCGAATTCCAGGCCAAGCTCAATCAGGTCATGGGCAACGTCAAAAGCGTGGTGGACGAAACCCAATCGGACGCCATGAAAGGCACCCTGCCGCAGAAAGTCGCTCAGCTGAGCCTCAAGGACGCGACCGGCCTAGAGCGCAAAACCCGTCGCTCGCGCTACGTCGACCGCGGCTTGCCGAATCAGCGGGTAGAAAAGAAGGCAGCGAAACGAGCCGTGCAAGGGGACGAGCTGACTTTCACGCCCCAGCCGGTCACCCCGTCGAAACCGGCCGGCTCTTTAAAGACCAAGTCCCTGCAGAAATCCGAAATCCACCAAGAGATCCTCGACCTCGCCGAATCCCTCGACCACACCCCGTCGCTGATCTTCAGCTGGGTGCACGACACGATCGAGGTCGACCCGAAATGGGGCGCCACCAAAAGCCCAGTGGGCACCCTGCGCGAAAAGCTCGGCACGTCGTGGGATCAAGCCTGGCTGCTGCAAGAGTTGCTGATCGCCTCGGGAGTGGACGCGCGTCTCGAATGGGGCGAGGTCCAGATCGAGCTCGACCAGCTCCGTGACCTCACCGGCGTCGAGGACGCCTGGCGAGCCGGCGACATGATGACCACCGCGGGCACACCGTTCGTCTTGTTGACCCAAGGCAACCAACCCGTCGCCGCCCGCATGGATCACGTCTGGGTCAAAGCCCACCTGGACTACGTGCCCCGTCGCGCCGCCTTGCCCCACGGCACCGGCGACACCTGGGTGCGTTTGGATCCGACGATTAAGCAATACCACGAGACCGAAGGCATCCAGCTCTACGACAAAGTCCCCTTCACCCTCGAAAGCTACCTGCTGAGCGGCACCACCGAATCACCTCGTCGCGTCTACGAAGACGCGATGTGGCAATACATCCGCGACAACAACATCCAATGCGCCACCCTCGAGCAAGTGAAACGCGCCAGGTCGATCCAAACGGAAAGCTTCCCCTTCGTGCCGGGCAGCCTGCGTGCCAAAGTGGTGTCCGTGGACGGCGAGGCCGCCACTACCCCCGACGCATACCAATACCAAATCGCCTTCGATGTCCGCGACCTCACGGGCCGCAGCCTGCTGCAATGGTCGTCCCCGTGGCCGGCGGTCTACGGCAAGCGCATCGAGCTGGCCTGGCCCGGGGCCACGGCCGAGGACCAAGCCACCCTCGACGCCGAAGGCGGTGTGTTCGAAACCGCCCCCTACCTGGTGGACCTCAAGCCGTCCCTACGCCTCGACGGCCTGACCGCCATCGACGGCCAGTCCGTCGGCAGCGCCGACGACATCGAGATCTACGGCAACCTCACCCCGCCCGAAGGGCAGGCCACCAACGTCCTCTTCCAAGGCCAAGCCGGCGAGCGCAACGTCTTCGCCGTCGACCTGGGTACCACGCCCCAACAACGGCTCGACGAGCTGCAAGCAGCCCTAAATGACGCCACCGAAGCCTCCAACGATGCCGAGGCCGAAGCCAATACCCTGGCCCTCATCGGCGCCACCTACATGAGCATCTTGAGCCGCGACCTGGAAGACCTGGCGGAATGGAAATGGCAACGGGTCCTGGAGCTGGGCACCTTCGGCACCGTGATCCAAAGCGGAGATGTGCAAACCACCATCGGCGGCAGCCCCTTGAGCTTCGGCAAGGGCCCCCTAGTCACCGACGTGGCCACCATGCCCCTGGGCACCTTCCCGGCCGACGCCGCTGGAAACCAAGGCCAAGGCTACGGCGTCGAAACCTTCGAGCTCGTCGGCTCCCAAAGCTCGTTCCTAGAAGGCACGGCCCTCGACATGATCGTGCCCGACGAAACCATGACCGCCGTCACCTTCCTCACCCGCGCCGCCCGCAACGGCCAACAGCTACAAAAAGTCGACAGCGGCAACGTCGAAAGCGTCCTGGCCGCCGTCGACATCGGTGAAGCCGTGGAGCAAGAAGTGCGCGAAGCCGTCGGCCAAGGCAAAATCGCTTGGGTGGCGGAGAGTGAGCTTCAAATTAATCAATGGCGTGGGTCGGGTTACATCATCGAGGATCCGTCCACCGGGGCGGCCGGGTATTTGGGGACGGGTGGGTATGGTGTGGGAGCTGCAACAGGTCGTGACCTCTCAAGAAGGCTTCGGACCTTAGGGGATGAATCTTGGCTCAGTGCCACTGATGGAATATTTGCTTGGCTCTTTGAGTTTCTTGGCCTATCGAGTACCGATTTGTCATCGATCTTTGGAGATCCGGTAAACTTGACCAACGGCAACTTATGGCGAACCGAAACGGATCTGTCGGTTATGGCGCGAGGGCTACCTATTCTATGGAGCCGCACATACAACAGTCAGAGTGACTTTAATGGTCCATTAGGTCTTGGGTGGACGTTTTTCTACGGTGAGCAAGTGCTTCTCCGGTCGGATGGTTCAGCTATATATCAAGAGTCGGACGGTACTGAGCACCTATTTGAGTTGCTGAGCAGCGGATTGTTCAAAAGGCCGGCAGGAAAACAACTAGATCTTAGTAGTGATGGATCGGGTTACTCCTTGAAGGACAACGATGGAACCATAAAGAGATTCGATAACAGCGGGCGCATGGAGTCGATGGCGGACCGGCATGGAAATACGGTCTCAATCAGCTATGACTCTGCAGGCAGCTTAGCGGGAATCACCGATGCAACCGGGCGTGAAGTTCTTACAATTGGATCATTGAACGGGAAGATTGTAAGCGTTACCGATTTGGCCGGGCGCTCAATCGAATACACCTATCTGGAAGATCGATTGTCTACTTTTCGTGACGCAGTCGGAGAGCTTTGGACCTATCAATATGATGATGGGGGTAAGTTGGTTGCGGTCACAAACCCTTTACTCTATACAGACTATTTCAGCTACGACGCTGAAGGTAGGGCAACAGTTCACATCGATCGCTCGGGCGAGCGCGAGACTGTCCACTACAGCGAAACTGAAGCGCAAGCAGTCATCGTTGACAAGCGTGGTTTTCTGAGATCGGTGGAGTTCGACGAACGAGGACGGCCGTTGCGTGGTGTCGATCCCTTCGGGAATACATTTCAGGCGGTTTGGGATGAGGACAACAATTGGACGGAGAAGATGGATCCTCGTGGAAATAAGATTCTGCGCTCCTACGATTCAAGAGGCAACGTCCTAATTGAGAGAGACTCTGCTGGACACCTTGAAGAGATGACCTATGAAGCGGAATTCAATCAGCTTAAGACCTACACCAACGCTGAAGAATCCACGGTTACCTATAACTACGATGCCAATAAAAATCTTTCGACGGTAAGCCGTGAGGTAGACGGTAAAGTCATAGTCGACAGTTTTACTTACGATTCGTTGGGGCAGCTGGTAGAAGCGAAGGACGCAGAGGGTCGGGAATACACGCTAACGTATGGATCCAATGGAGTCGTAGAGACCCAAACCAACGGGATTGGGGATTCCACAACCTTTATTTCAAATGAAATCGGTCTTCTTGAAGAGGTTGAAGACCCTGAGAAGAATAGGATGACAGCGGAGTATAATGACCGCATGCAGCCGGTGATGGTCAAGGGTTGGTTTGGTAATCAAGTCGATTTTCAATACGATGAAGTCGGGCAGCTCAGCGAGGTCTCGGGTTCGATAGGTTTCCGTAAGTGGTTTCATGATCCAGTCGGTCGACAGACGTCCAGCATAGATCCCTTAGGGCATAAAACTCAGTATGAATATGATGCGGATGGAAACAGGATCGCCGCCATAGACGGAAAAGGAAATCGGACCAGCTTTGTGTTTGATGCAGTCGGCCGCCGGTTGGGGGTTGTAGATGCTCTAGGAAATACTTGGAGCTGGGGGTACTGTAATGAAATCGGGGTAGCGTCTCAGTGTGGCGGAGGTTCCTCCTGCGGACCCTATACCAGCAACGCAGCCTTTTGCCACTTGACCGATCCCAAAGGTAACACTTTCACTCGCGAGCTCGACGCGCGCGGTTTTGTAACCAGCATAGTCGACCCAGAAGGCAACACCACTCTTTTCGAATATGACCGACTAGGCAGAAAGACGGCAACGGTCGATGCCCTCCAGAAGAGAACGGAGCTCAAGTATAATGAGGCTGATCTACTGACTTCGGTGCTGGAACCAAACGGGGCAGTGACGATTTTTGAGTACGATGGATCTGGAAATCAAATTCTGATGAAGAATGCCGAGGGGCATATTTGGCGTCAGTCATTCGATGAGCTAGACCGCTTAAAGACCAAATCCGACCCGTTGGATAACACCATCGAATATCGGTACGACTCGCTGGGGAATTCAACGGGTTGGACTGATGCGAATGGACAAGATGTTGAATACGTTTACGATGTAAACAGGTTGGTCAAGATCGTGGGTCAAGGCGGCTCGATTGCCGAGTTCACCCATTGGCCTGATGGCAAGATCAAGACCGCCTTCAACGAGGAGGTTCACCTAGACTATGCCTACGATAGTTTGGGTCGGCCGATCCAGGTCGATAACTCTACTCTGGCAGAGAGCATGGGTTATCGTTATGACCCAGCAGGAAATATTTCAAAGAGAATTCGTTCTGAAGGCGAGGTTCAATATTCGTATAACGCCCGAAACGAGTTGGTCGAAATTGAAGATCCAGTCTTGGGGAGCTTTGAGTTTGAATACGATAGCGTGGGCCGCCGAACCAGGATGACTCATCCGAACAATCTCGTGACAACCTACTCCTATGACCGAGCGAGCCGTCTGGAATCTGTATTGGTCAGGGATTCGAACGAAGACATTGTCGATGGGTTCAGCTATGCCTACGACAGTGTTGGAAAACGGCTCTCCAGCAAGAACCTCAAGACTCTGAGTGTTCGAGAGTATAAGTATGACGAAGTCGGCCGCCTTGTTAGATGGGAAGATGACTCTGGCGAGTTTGAAGAGTTCTCGTACGACCTCGTCGGCAACCGGCTATCGAAGCTATCTCCTGGCAGACAGGTAGCCTATTCCTATGATGAGGCCAACCGCCTCAAAGAGATGGTTGTAGCAGCCACAGACGACCCGGAAGCCAGCATCGACAGCGTCTCGTATGACTGGGACGACAACGGCAATCTCATCAAGAAAGATATAGACGAACACGATATTGTGTTTCGATACGATTCACTGAATCGACTGACTGAGGTCATTGATGGCACCGAGGATTCGATATCGATGGGCTACGGACCCAACGGGGAAAGGGTACGCCGTAGTCAAGGTTCCGAAGATACTCGTTTTCTTGTGGACTTCGTCTCGGAGCAGCGACTGCCTCAAGTGATTGCATCCTTTGGCAGCAATGGGGAGCGCAATGACTATTTTGTCTTTGGCCCCCGAATCGACGAGCCGCTGGGTGTATCTGATGCGTCAGGTGCAAAGTATCTTCACCATGATGGACTAGGATCAATATCGGCTCTTTCTTCCGATGGAGGTGACGTGGTCGGGAGTCTCAGCTATTCGCCATTTGGAACAGCGGTCGAAGGCGCCTCTTCAAGTCGATTTACTTTCACAGGCCGGGAGCAAGATACGGAGAACCTCATGTATTACCGGGCTCGATATTACGAGCCTGAAACGGGACGGTTTCTGTCAAGGGATATGTGGGAAGGGTCGCAAGAGAATCCTGTGAGTATACACAAGTATGCCTACGCCATGAACGACCCTATTAACATGACCGACCCAAGTGGCAATACACCACTCAACAAGGTTGTGGGTCTCTTTTTCTTCGGCCTTGGTATTTCGTCAATGGCGACCTTTTTTACGGCTATCTATCCTGATATCAAGCCTTGGTTCGGAATTGAAAAACAAGTGGAACATACAAACTCGGGAGTCTGGTTGGTTGACACTATTCGTTTCCTTTTTTCCCTGGGAATTACCTTCGCTCTAGGATACTTAAACTATTTAAATTTCATGATTGCAAGGCATCTGTTCTTCAAATCTAAGAGACTCAGCAAGATTCCATTCTCTTGGAAAGCCTATAAGAGAGCTACTAAGCGCTTCGCCAATGTACAGCTTTATGAGTACGCGCTTTCGTTCGCCGCTTGTGGGGGGGTGGTGTGGGCGCTTCTTGACCCCAAAATCACTGTTCCAGGATTCGCAGTAAAACTAGCAGGCGGGTTTGGGGTGTGCATGGGGGCATCGTCCTTGGTGTTCGGCTAGAGGCATGAAGGGGCCCGGACTAGGCTGGCTAGCTTTTGGCCACCGAAAAGGAGTGTTATGAACGATCAGCGGGAACGAGCGTGCGAGCTCGGTACAATTGCCCACATTTTGATTCTTTCAGCGGCGGGCTACTACGCCTTGGCCTTGCTTCTTCCTTGGAACATCTTGGCTGTACAGGCATTTATGCTGGGTCTGGCAGGAGGTCTTACCTGGCTCCAGGGAGTTTGGCTAGTCCTCGGTTATGGATGGTTTCATAGAACCGGCCGTATGATAGATGACGAAGAGAGCCTCAGCTGGAGAGTAGAGGTTCTTCGAAGCGGAAAGAAAAGCCTACTATATCTGGCAGCCGGCTTTCTGAGTGTTGGGGGTGTGCTCTTAGGTAGCTTGGCCCAAACGGACACTTGGCAGGGTTGGGAGATACTTCTGTTTAGTATTTGGCTTCTTTCTGGGTTTTTTGCGGTCTCGATATGGGGTTGGCCGAAAAGGAATCTGTATATGTAGTTGCTGTTGTTGTCCTGTCCGTGGTGTCCGCTGGCGGAATGGAGGCTGAATGGGCGGTGACAAAGCGTCAGTTGTTGCTATCGACTCAAATCGCTTCGGCTCCTTCGTGAAAAACATGAATCTCCAAGCGGATCCACCGAAGATCGCCCGAATCGCGCAGCCCGAGCGAACCAATCCCCCGGACAGGAGCGGAATCTTCGGTTGGGTCTGCTTGGGAATCGGTTCGATATTCATGGAGGAAAGAAAAACCCGGCGAGCCGGCCATCCCACTCGGAGAAAAACGCGGGTCGAGCACCGGCAGATCTTGGCCATTGTCCTGTCCGTCGTGTCCGCTGGGGGATCGGAGAATGGGATGGCGGTAACAGAGCGTCAGTTGCGTCTATCGACTCAAATCACCTCAATTCCTCCTGGAAAAGTTGAATCTCCAAGCGGATCCACCGAAGATCGCCCGAATCGCGCAGCCCGAGCGAAC
>CBDUGP010000058.1:0-56198 GCA_965366625.1 uncultured bacterium | reverse complement strand
GGCGGTGGCGGTGGCGGTGGCGGCACCGGCAACTCGCCGCTGGCCCAACTGCTGTGCAGCGCCGACGTCGAATCCATGTCTTGCACCGGTTTCGGCTCGGGTGGCACGACCCCCTACACCTACTACTGGCGTCAGGACAACGGTCTTTGGTACGCGAGCGGTGCCAGCCGCACCTTCATCTGCGGTGGATTGGAGAGTCCGTACCTCAAGGCTCCACCGTTGGAGACCAATCAAGTCCAATTCAAGATCAAGGGTGGCGACGGCCAATGGTCGAACATCGTGACCCGCTACTGCGGTGGCCCGATCCCCTGACGATCGGTCGGTCTTTCTGAAAGGGAGGTTGAGCCCTCGGGCTCAACCTCCCTTTTTTTTTGTGTGTCCGGGATGGGGTTGCGCACCGTCGGAGAATCCGAGCTGAGAAACCAACCTAAGAAAGCGTCTCGTCGTCGACGATCTCTCGCCAAGATGCCTCGGGCTGCGGCGGACGGGTGAGCCACCAGTAGACCACGGCGATGGGCACGAGTGTCAGAGTGCCGGCGATCCAGACAAAAGCCATGGGAGTGAGCCAAGCCAGCGCATCGTGCTGGGCGAGCCGAATATAGGCATCGAACAAAAACGTCTGCTTCTTGATGGCGAAGTAGAACCCCAACCAGCAGGCGATGTAAGCACGCAAAAGGAAGCGCAATCGCTTTTGTAAGAGAAGGTTGCTGGGTGTTGGCGGCTCGCTCATGGGGTCTCCGAGGACTGGGGGTCTCCGAGGACTGGGGTCTTCGAGGACTGGGGTCCATGAAGACTAACATTGAGTTTCTTGCCGACGAAGGCAGCGCTCGCTCGGCGACATCGCGACCTTCGATCAACACCCTAATCCGACGTTTCGGAACTTCCACAAACCATTGATTATAAATGACTTGAAGTAGGGAAGGGGCTTGCCCCATCCCGCTCTTCCTTGAGCAGCGGCTCGGCTTCGCCTCGCCCGGGCGGGGACAAGCCCCGCCCCTACATCCGGAGGTTTGCGGGCGTAGCCCACTAAGTTCGTCTTCGCGCCCCGAATCCGATCGAGTCGGCAGCGAGATGTCAGACTTTCGGAGCCACGGACGCCTTTACCTTTCTCGGACGTGGAGGCGGCACCAACCTCGACGACATGGGTCAATAGCGAAGGCCCCAGCCCTCTGGCTGCTGATCCGGGTACGGGCCGGCGTACGGTCTGGAAGCTCGACAAAGAGTTGTAATTAGGGCGTAAACACGTTGGGCGTCGGGGTGGGCTGGATTTGCCAAAGGCCCGCCAGATCGAGGCGCTCGATGCTCTGGCCGCTACTGGCGTCGGCGGTGTCGGGCGCGTTGACGGTGCCGGTTTCGTCGATCAAACCGTTGCTGTTGACGGGTCCGTAAATCACCGCGTCGATCGGCACGGTGGTGGCGGTTACCGCAGGGCAGGCCGAATTGAAAAGAGCCACACCGTCTGCTGCGCTGCCGCTATTCTGAAAACCCGGGGTGAATTCGAAGACTAAGTCGTAGGTGGGGTTGCCATTGTCACCGCTCGACTCCGGCCCGCCGACCACGAAGGTCTGACCCGCCCCAAGGACCTGGCCCTCGAAGCCGACCATGGAGTAGGTGTAATCACTGCCCCCGTTGCCCACGCACAGGGTCGACAAATCCACCGGGCCGGCAGTGGTGTTGTAGAGTTCAAACCACTCCGCGCCGGCGTCACTTCCAGACGGGTCGTAGAGCACCTCGGTCAGGATGATAGCTCCGGGCGGCACCGTGAACGCTTGACCGTCGATCAAGGTGCCGGGTGAATAGAGGCTGCCGCTGGAGCCGTCGGCGGTGGTGTGGGTGACGAAGGGCGCGTTCGAGAAATCGGGATCGCGCACCAACGATTGGTCCTGCCCGCCCTCGGCGCCATAGGTCACCGCTTGTACCTCGACCGCAGAATCGTCGGAGAACGTGACGCTATCGCCGGCATCGTCCAGGGAGAGGCTTCCGGTCGAGGCCACAAATACCAATCCGTTGGCCGCCGCATTGCCGAACGCGCCCGTAGGCGTGCCACCGCCGAACACCACCGTGGATTCACGGGCGGGAAGCATGGTGCCCGGTGCGAAGGTGTGCCGAGTCTGGACACTGTCGCTGAGGGTGTAACCGCCGATGTCGATGGCCGTGGAGCCGGTATTCACCAGCTCGATAAATTCGTCTTGTGTTGCCGAGCCGGCACCGTCACCGTTGGCGTCGCCGGTCATATCCGACGCCGGGTCCGCGTGGATCTCGCTGATCAAAACCTGCGGATGGTTGACCTCCTCCGTCAGGAAATCGAGCTTCTCCCGAGGCACGATCTGATAACCCGAGGTCAAGGGTGAAAAGCTATCGAATTGACTGACAATGCCGGTCAGGTCGAAGCTTTGGGTCGGCGTGTTGGATCCCGGGATGTCGGTGTCGCCGTCGATCCGCAAGTCGACAGTTGAGGTGCCGCCGTCGTCGGTGATGCTCAGGCTGTCGGAGCCCGAACTCGGGAAGGCGCCGTCGTCGAGGATGCTGGCGCCGTTGATGCGTACCAGCTCACCCTCGTTGGCCTCGCCGATTTGCGACACGGTCAGAAGCTGCGGTGCCGGTGCCGAGCCCGCACCGATCAGAGTAAACCCCAGATTGCCGCAATCTTCGGAGATGTTGAGCTCGGTCTGACCGCTGAATTGCTCGAGTCGTCCCACAAAGGTCGCTTGATCACCTCGCGCAAGGGCCAGCAGCTCGGCATCGAATATTTGCAGCCCGCCGGTGGCGTCTTGGACATAGCTCAAGGTCACCGTCGGATGGAAAAGCCCCGGCTCAGCCGTGACGTTACCGGTCACCCGCGCGCCATAGTGTTTCGGCACCAAAACGCTGTCGTCGTTGTTGAGACGTAGGGTCGCGATCGGGGTGGTGCCCGAGAAATAACCCTGGCTGGGTGATAGCTCGGTTTGGGCTACGGAATCCGTGGCAGCCACCCGAAACGCCACCCGCGCGCCGTCGAGCTGTGGGGGGATGGTGCCGGAGTACGTATTGCCTCCCAAGGCGCTCATGGCGACCGGTGCCTCGGCCACCCCATTCACCTCAACTTGCAGCTCGACCGTGCTCGCCCCGTGGATCTTGGCTGTCACCTCCACCGCTTGAGCGGCCGTCGGCACCTCGGGGATGCGCGACACTTTGCGGATCGCCGGCGGGAAAGCACCGAGGGTGCCCAGCCCTTCGTCCGCGGCAAAGAGCCTCGGGCTGATGCCGCAGGCGTGGAGGCGGTAGCTGGTGCCGTTGGAAAATAAGGTCAGGGTGCCGGGCTGATTGCAGGCAATCACCGCCGACGGCGAAGGCCCTTCCCACTCGGTGGTATCGCCGGTTTCGAAGCCGTCACCGAAGAGCGGGCTGCCCGGGTCGTCGCAATCGGCGATGCCCGACGCCAGATTGTCGTCGGAGCGGTCGTCGCCGTAGAGCCCCGGATTCTGCTGGAAAAATTGTGGGGTTTGGCCGTTGGAGTCCGGAGTGGCCAAGATGCGGTTCACCACGATCGTGTTGGGATGCCCAAAGTTGTTGCCGGCAGAATTCTGATTGATCGCCACTTCCGGTTTGAGGTCGCTCAGGAAGCTCGCGTTCGAACTCGAGCGGCTACCGTGATGGTTGACGGTATAAACGTCCACATCCGCCGTCGACAAACCGGCCGGGGTCTCCACATCCGCCAGATTGAAATCGGGGTTGCCGGTCAGATCGCCGCCGATCCACAAATCAAAGTCCTGATATTCCACCAAGACCGACACCGAGACCGCGTTTTCGAGTTGCTCCGATCCGGTCACGTCGACATCGGAATTGCCACAAACCTCGCCGTTGACCGTCATCACCGTGGCGGTCACACCGCCGCCGAGATCGATCACCGTGCAAATCGGCACGGTGGTTCGATTGTGAAAACCGGCGGAGAACGAATAATCCGAATAGGCAAAGGTCGACGGCACTTGCATGAATTCGCCGCGATCGTAGGTGATCGCGGTTTTGTCCAACGGCACCAGCTGCAACACGTTTTCCATCCGGCCGATGTGATCTTCGTCGTAGTGGCTGGCCAATAAAACATCGAGGCTGGTCACCACCCCTGCGTCGATCAAATCGTTGATGAAATCTTCGATTCGGTCGTCCGCCGACTGAATGCCCGAGCCGGCGTCCACCAACATGGCCTTGCCCGTGGGCGACACCACCAGGGTCGCAGAGCCTTGCTCGATGTCGGGATAGTAAACCCGCATCGGCTGAGCTGAAACCGCGGTCATCATCCACAGGCTGCTGAAGAGCATCGTCAAAAGGGGTAGGACTCGGCGAGGTGTGATCATGGAGAGCTCCTTAGGAATGCAGGTCCTCGGCGGATAGGTCCAAGCGGAAAAGGTACCGGAGAAGTGGATCTCGCCCTGGTGGTCGGTGAAGGTGGTGCGGGTGGCCAGTTGGTCTGTGAAACTCAGGAAAGGCACTTGATCTCCCAGGGCCGGCCAAAGCCCGGTAGGTGTATTCAGAGTATTCAGAAAGCTGAGCTGTGAGGTAGCCGTGTAGCAATACCAGCGTCGGCTTGTGGTGGTCAACCTCGGCGTTGGTGTCGGTGGCGACGGCGAATACGGAGTGGCCGTTCAGGTCATGGTACGAGCCTCGGGCTCGCCAGTCTCCGGCATGCATTGTGGTCCTCCAGAGGGCACCACTGTAGCACCGCAGATTTGGCCATCGCGAGCTTAGTCAGTCGGTCGACAACACCTGCACGGGATCGATGAGAGCCGCTCGGCGGGCCGGGATCAGGGTCGCGACGGCGGCGATTATCGGCATGATCAACAGCACCATGCCCAACACTCCGGGATCCATGGGTTGCACACCGTAGAGGGAGGATTCCAGTAGACCGACGACGGCCAGGCTCGCCAGCAGACCGAGGCCCACTCCGAGTGCGACGAAGCGTACTGTCGAGACCAGGATCGACCGTAGAATGTGAGCCTTCGAGCCGCCTAGGGCCAACCGAATGCCGATGTCTTTAGAGCGTTGAGTCACCGATTGGGCAACCACGCCATAAATGCCGAGCACCGCCAGCATCAGGGCGATACCGGAAAATACAGCCAGCAGGCCGACCGGGACTCGGAACGGGATCAGCGCGGCATTGACCGTTCGTTCCAAGCGTTCATTCCAGAAGAAGGTTCGACTTGGATCGATGTCACGGACTCGTGCTCTCATTTCACCGAGCGTTGCACCGGCTTCTAGGTCACCCCGGGCCAGTATCCGTGCAAATCGTATATTGGCTTGGGTCTGGGCCAGATAAATGCTGTCGGGCCTAGTGGTCGAGGTAGGGCGGTCGTGGACCACATCGCCGACGACGCCGACGATCGTGTACCCATCCGCATCTTCCGCGACCTCTTCACCGAGCATCACTTGCCGGCCTACGACATCGCTGCCGGTCCGCCCATCGTTCGCTCCGAGGCGACGGGCCAGCCCGGCGCTCACAAGGATCGTCAAAGGGCCGTCGCGTTGGTCTCGACTGTCGAAGAGTCGACCGGACAACAGCGGAATGCCCATGACGTCGAAATATCCCGGGCTGACCGCGGTCAACAAAGACGGCCGCGATCGTTGCCGCTGCTGGTCGTTCCATCCCTCTTTGGGTTGCACAAAGGCACTTTCGTCAACTCCGGAGAAAGGGATCTGGCTCGCCACTGCAGCTCGCTCGATGCCGGGAATTTGCTCCATCTCCGTCGTCCATCGATGGAAGAAGCCATCCCGGTCCACAGGGGTGGAGTAGAGGCCTGGGGGCAGAAAAACCGCCCCAGCCACCACTCCGTCGGGCTCGAATCCCAAGTCCACCGACAGCACGTTGGTCAAGCTGCGGGTCATCAAACCGGCTCCCACCAGCAGCACGAAAGCAACTGCAATTTGTACGGACACCAACACGCTGCGGACCAAAGATTGGGATCGATTGGCGGTGGCCGCACCACCCCTCAGAACGGGGAAGAGGGATCCCCTGAGGGTCGTGCCCAGGGCCACGGCGCTGGCCAAAGCCATTATCAGGAAGACCGCCGAAATGGCCGAGATCGCCACCGCTGGGCTCATGGTGAGTCGTTCGATGCGCGGAATTTCATAGGCCTCGAAACCCCGTAGCTGTTGTAGCACGGCGAGACCCAGGACCGAGCCGAAACCGCTACCGATCGTCGATAGGATGCCGCTTTCCACCCAAAGCCGGAGCTGAAGCCGTCCACGTCCCGCGCCGAGAGCATGTCGGGTCGCCCACTCCCGGAGCCGGGCGGAGGCCCTCACCAGTAGCAGGTTGGTCAAGCTGACGGCGGAGATCAGTCCGACGAATAATGCGCCGGCGGCGAGCAGGTAGAGCCACGGACGGCTCTCGTGCACCAAGTCGTCTTGAAAACTCACCACCCGGCTACGAAACCCGGATTCTCGAATTCGGGTCTGAATCGAAGCCGGCAGCCGGTCCGTATTGGCGACGTTCAGGGAGTCGACTTGGGCTTGAGCCTGTTCAACGGACGCGCCGGGCGCCAAGCGGGCGATCATCTGAAAAGAGTTGCGATGGCGGGCGGAGTCGGCCATTTGTTGATCGGAAAACGAAAGAGGCAGCCAGATTTTCGTTTCCCAACCGGGGAAAAAGTGGTCTTCGGGCATGATGCCGACGATTTTTCGGCCTTCTCCTTCTACCCTCAGAGTTTTGCCGAGGCTCGGACGGCCACCGAGATACTCCTGCCAGAATCCGTGACTGACGATCACCTCGGGGTGAGGTGCGGGGTTGGCAGCCTCACCGGAAAAACCCCCGCCCAAGGCCGGAAAAACTCCGAGCACCTGGAAAAACGACGGTGTGACGTTCATGGAAAAAGCTTGGGTCAGCGTACCTTGCTCTCCCACCGCCTGGGTTCGAGTCTGAAAAAGAGCCACCTCCTCCAAGGCCTCGAGCTGCCGACGATCGAATAGGTCGGGAACGCTGCTGTTCGCCCGCAGCTCTTCCATTGCGGGATATTGATTGAGGATGCGGACGATCCGATCGGGCTCGGAGAAGGGCAGCGGCTCCCAAACCACGGATTGCACGGTGCTGAAGACTGCCAGATTCAATCCCAAGGTGATGGCGAGGGTGGCGACAATCATGGTCGAAACCATGCCGTGCCGCCGAATCTCCCGCACGGCCTGACGCATGTCCATCTGCAAGGCATCGAGGAAGTCCAGCCGTCGTCGTCGGCTCTGGCGTTCTTGGGTCAACCCGCAACACTCCGCTTCAATGAGCCGGCGGTCACCAAAAGTCCGCTCGGCCTCGCGCCTCGCCGCCGACTCCGACCATCCCTCGGCCACGAGCTCGTCGGTACGCATCTCCAGGTGCAGTTCGAATTCGTCTCGCACGTCCCGAGTCGAGTCGGCGTGATGGCGGGTGATTCGAAATACGCGGCGGAAAAAGGGAGCTTTATTCATGAAGAAATCTCCGCCTCACGGCTGCCTTGCAGCACCGAATGTACGGCCGACGCATGTTCTTGCCAGCGCTTCGTTTCGTGGCTCAGATGCTCCCGCCCCGAATCCGTCAAGCTGTAAAACTTGGCTTGACGCCGGGTTTCCGTGAGTCCCCAATCTGCCTGCAACCAGCCTTTCTTTTGCATGCGATGCAGAGCTGGATAAAGCGCTCCTTCTTCGATGCTCAAGATCTCGGAGCTGGTTCGACGAATCCACCGTCCGATTCCGTAGCCGTGCAAGGGGCCCCAGATGAGAGACCGAAGGATCAGGAGATCTAAAGTGCCGCTGAATAGATTGCTACCGGGCATGGGGATCTCCAGGGCTGTGATCGCCGGGTCTGTGGTCTCCGGGGCGGTGATCTCCGGGGCGGTGATCTCCGGGGCTGTGTGCTCTTTGGGGGTGGCGTTCGGCCATTGATACCTTGTTCATTTAGGTATCCTAGGCCTCTACCCCTAAATGGTCAAGGGGTGGGCTGGATCGGTTTCGACTTTCCGAAACTAAAAGGGCCGTGCCCGACGCCGGTCGTCAACAACGCCGGCGAAGGGCTCAGCCGACGACGCGCCGTCAGCGATCGCCTGTGGACACGCCGCCCAGGTAGGTGTTGACCACTGCGATGGACGCGATCTCGTCCGTCGCGATCCGGGTCGGATCTTGGGCAAGCACCACGAAATCACCGACTTTACCGACCTCGACGCTGCCGAGCCACGGATCGAGCTCTTTTTCCTCCGCAGTGCGGATGGTCACGGCGCGCAGGGCGTCGAGCACTGAAACGGCGTGATCGGGGCCGAGCTCGCGGGTCTCGGTGAGTTCTGGATAAACCCACGTCGTTCGGGTCACGGCTTGTTGCACGAACCAAAGGGGTGCCGGAACGGAAACCGGGCCGTCGCTGTGCAGGCTGAAGGGGATGCCGTATTTCTGGTCGAAGGCCGTAGGGTCGATATTGGCTGCCGGCTCGTCTCCGATCAGTCGCTGGAAAACCGCTCCCCAATAGGCCACGTGGCCGATCAGATGGGTGAAGCGCAGATCGAGGGCCGGACGGGCCTCGCTGTCCTGTCGCAGGGCCGCAGCCTTTTGCCACAAGGCCTCTTCGCCGACCGTGGCGTGGATGACGGTGGCCGTGTGCGGATTGAGACTCTCGGTTTGCAGTCGGTCGTAGGCGTCGAGCACCATATCGAGGGCTGCGTTTCCGTTGGCGTGAATCTCGAAGCGCCAGGCACCACTTTGCCAAAGCGATTGGATCAGATTATGGAGCGCTTCAGGTGTGAAGTCGATGTGCCCTTTAGGTTCTGTGCATTCGCTGGTGTCGAGATAGAGGATCGGTTCCTCGAGCGCGGCGGTACAACCCTGGGTAGAGCCGTCGGAGATCACCTTGATGCCGTTGGCTCCGAGATTGCGCGGCAGCGAGCACTCGGGATCCTTGTGCGGATCACAGCCCGGCAGCAGCGGAGACGATCCGAGCATCGACCCCTGGGCCAGCTCCGGGGTCACCACGGACAGCATGCGAGTGCCCGAAGCGGGCAATTCAGAAACCGCGATGGTACCCCGCAGCTCACTCTCGCTCTGGGCCATGCTGACGATGGTGGTGAGGCCGTGCCGGCGGAAATCTCCCAAGGTTTCCTTCACCCCTTGGGCCGCTCCCCGGATGTATTTTTCTGGATCCTGAAGCAAGTCTTGCAGCGCTCCCGCCCCCACGGCCTGATAAAACGGCGTATAACCTTCGATCTCGGTGAGCAGGCCCGTGTAGCAAGAATTATCTCCCGGGCCTTTGGGTTCGCAGCCGGGCTCGAGATTCCATTTGCCTCCCTGGGTGAATTGGGGTGGCCAATCTTCGCAGGTCGCGGATTCGGGCGTGCATGCTCCCCCGGTCCGAACGCTCATCAAAACGTCGAAGGACCGATGATTCACATAACCGAAGTGTCCGGATTGGTCCAGGATCAAGACCGGCCTTTGGGCGGTCAGCTCTTTCTCGATGAATCCGGCGGGGCGGGCCTTAAAACCCTCACTCGGTGTGCTCGAGTTATAGGGCTGGCGAGAGGGGTCCAGAGTCGCCCCGAACAGAAATTGGTCCGTGTCGCGGTCGAGATCCGGCTTTCGTTGCTTCAGGTTTTGGAAGCTCTTCTGAATGAAATTGCTACACCCTTTGGGTGAGCCGGGAGCATAAGGGCCGGGCAGACAAGGGCCTACCAAATCCACCAAGCCGCTGTTGAGAAGAACCAATCCCATCACATGTTGGTGGGCGTCGAGAAAACCCGGCAACAGCACCTGCCCGTCTTGCAAGCGGGTCACCTGCGGCGACTGCCCCGCGGCGGCCATCACTTCGTCTTCCGTGCCCACCGCGACGATCAGTCCACGCGGATCCACGGCCACGGCTTCGGCTACGGTGTCGGCGGCGTCCAAGGTGTAGACGGTTCCCACGAAGACCTGCGTGGCGGGGGGGGCGGGCTCGTCCGGCGGTGTCGCTGTGCCGCAGGCCCCCAAGATCAAGATTGACAGAAGGGCGGGGCATACAATGTTCCATTGGGTGATTCTCATCACGGTACTCCTGGGGTCCTAAAGCTTGAATCTTTATTCTGACTATGTACGCTACTTTACCCTTCGACCTCAAACAAAAGGCACCCCTTCTTCGATGCTCAAGCTCCTAGACCTAGAGCCCTCCACCCCCTATGGTCAATGAGTCGATCTACAGATTGCCCTCAGGATTTTCGAAAGCTGAATAGCAGGTGCTGAGATCAGGCCTTTGGGGTTGCTAAACCTGCCCCCGATCCGCCGGGTCGATCCCGAGCACGTCGTAGACGTTGGCTGCAAAGGTCTTCAGGTTGAAAGGTTTATGCAGCAGCGGCCGGCCTTGGATGGCCTCGATATAAGGTCCTTCGGAGTAACCTGACATGAACAGTGTCGGCAGCCCGGGTATGCGCTTCTCAAGCTCCGCAGCGAGCTCGGGTCCGCTTGTGGTCGGCAACATGACGTCGGCGATCAGCAGGTCGAGCGCACCGTCTAGGTCGGTGGCGAGTGCGATGGCCTGATCGCCATCCTCCGCGATCTCTGCACGGAGGCCCATTTTGCGGAGAAACATGGAAACGATGCGCCCGAGCTGGCGCTGATCTTCGACCACCAGCACCGTGCCACCGTGAGTCAAGCGCCTCCATTCCCGCGCACCGTCGCCGCGCTGTTGTCCCGATGGACCCGATGGGCGCGGATGCGAAGCGCTTTCCTCCTTGGCGCTGATAGGAAATAACACCCGAAACGTTGTGCCCTGCCCAGGCTGTGACTCGGCTTCGATCAGGCCGTCACATTGGTGCACGATTCCATGGACCGTTGCCAGGCCGAGGCCGGTACCTTCGCCGCGTTCCTTGGTGGTAAAGAACGGGTCGAAGATTTTAGGTAGGACTTCTGGTGCGATCCCCAATCCGTTGTCGGCGACCGTCAGCTGAACCTGTGGCCGGCCACCGCGCACTGCTTCGACCTGAGCTGTCTCGATCGTCAGTTCACCACCCGCCGGCATGGCGTCGCGCGCGTTGATCGCCAAATTGAGAACGACCTGGCCGAGCTGCCCCGGATCGGCCCGCACCGGTGCTAGGCCCTCCGCCAGTCGAAGCGTGACCGCAATATTTTCAGGCAGCAGACGGCGCAAGAGTGGCTCGACCTCGTGCACGACGTCGTTGAGGTCGAGAGTCTGCAACGCCAGGTGCTGCCGGCGACTGAACGCGAGGATCTGGCGAGTCATTGCTGCTGCGCGCTTCGCCGTCTGGCGGATCTGTTGGATGTCGTCGGCCGCCGACTCCGGCTTCATCAGGTCGCAGGTTCCGAGGATCACGGTCAGGAGATTGTTGAAATCGTGGGCGATACCGCCGGCGAACCGGCCGACGGCTTCCATCTTCTGGGCCTGGCGCAGGGTTGCCTCGAGCTGCCGTTCGTGAGTCACGTCGCGGAGCACGGCGACACGGATACCGGGCCCCAGCGACGGCAGCTCGCGGGCCCGGACCTCGACCACGAAGGGTTCGCGATTCATCCGATAGGCTTCGAATTCGAGCGGTTCTTGAAAGGAATGGTGGTCGAATCGATCGCGCACGGCCTTCTTGTACGCTGCGGCAACGCGGGCGCCGACCGGCGCGCCGATCACTTGCTCGAGCGTTGTGCCGAACATCCTCGCCAACTGCTCGTTGGCGTCGAGGATGATCTTTCCATCATGCACGAGAACCCCTTCGAAGGTGGCTGCCGCGAGGGTGCGGAAGCGCTCTTCGCTCGCTTCGATGGCGCGTTCGGAGGCCTCGATGTGACGCCGCTGAGTCTCGCGCCCGGCGCTGCGCACCAACCGGTGCTCGATCCAAAGCAGGGTTCCGAGGGCCAATAAGGAGCCGACCACCAACCACTCGCGGGGCGTCTGGTAGGCCGGTTTCGCAATGCCGGTGGCGGAGAGAAAGCCATGGGTCAGCGGGAGCAAGAAGGCGCACCACACCAACGGGCTGCCGACACGAAACAAGCCACCGAACCACTCCATGGATCGCTGTCGCTTCGGCCCTCGGCCTTCGGGGAGATCGTGGTGGCGCAGCCGGGCCGCCGCCCCTAGCGTCAGCACCGGAAGGTGCCACAGCAAATTAACCGCGTCGCCGAGGGATTCCGTTTCGATCCAGCCGGATCGCTCCAGGGCGGTGAGGCTGTGGAGCATGGACCAGCAAGACATGCTCGCCGCGATCAGGCCGTAGAGGATGCACCAACGCCGGGAGTCGGTTCGCCATGCGAGCTGGCCGTAGCGCAGGGCGACGGCCAGATCGAAAACCGCGTAGAGGGTTAACGAGGCGGCCCCTGACGAGAAATCTTGCGGGTCAAGGTGGCTGGGCAGGACGAGAAAATAGAGGATGAACGTCAGAAAAGTGACGGCGAGGCCAAGGCTCTCGAGCCAACGGCTGATCGAGCCCGCACCGACTCGCCGTCTGCCATCGGGTTTCATCTCGGCAGCGACTAGGCTGAGTAGGAACAACAGCAGGTAGGCGGCGTCGATGGATAGGTGCCAGGTCAGCGACCGGTGGTTGTTCGGCACCAGCCAGGTCACCGCCTCCGAGAGCAACCAACAACCGTAGGCGACGGCGGTCAAGCGCCAGAACGCCCGCTCGACTTCGCTCTCCAACTGGTTGACCTTGAACAGCAGCAACCCCACCAGCAGCGCGGCGGAGCCGAGGTCCACTGCGGCACTGTAGCGGGTCATGACCGCCGGCTCGAAAACCGGGACGAGGTAAGGGATGCTGATCACGGCGAGCGCCGCGGTCAACCCTTGGAATCCCGAATCTCGTAGCAGGGCTCGCGCCATCGATAGGTCTCCTGGTTGCCGGCGCCGTCGAAGATCACGATTCAATGGCTGCGACCCGGACAAGCGTTTCATCTGCCTCAACTCCAGCCCAGGTCCGGGCGTCTGAGCTCTGGACCCATTTCTGGGTGGTGTTGATAGTCGGGTCCATGGGTGTTGTCTCCAGGCCGTTTGTTTCCCTACGTGATCGCCGCTGAATCATTCAGATACGAATATTTCGATTTTTGTTGGAAAGAGTGGGGCTTTCTGTCGCCCTGAAAGGTGCCTGATCATTGGATCACCGTTAATTGCTCAATGCGGGCTCCGACGCCGATCTTATCGGTGAGCTTATCGACGACAATGGGGGAAAATTTTTCATCTGCCTACCGCGCTATCATTCGTCCATGGAATACAACTCCGAAGACGCCATCGCAGTTCTGTCCCGAACCCCCAAAGTCCTGAACGTTCTTTTGCGCGGATTGCCCGAGCCCTGGACCCACAACAACGAGGGCGACGAAACCTGGAGCCCATTTGACGTACTCGGTCATCTAATCCACGGCGAAGAAACCGATTGGATCGAGCGCCTGAAAATCATCCTCGAACATGGCACCTCCCAACCCTTCGAGCCCTTCGACCGCTTCGCCCAAGCCGAAAAATCCAGGGGCAAGACCCTCGATGACCTGCTCGATACCTTCACCCAGCTGCGCACCGCCAACCTCGCCACCCTCCGCGGACTCGACCTAAAACCGTCGGCTCTCGATCTCAAGGGCCAACACCCAGCCCTAGGCCCGGTCACCGCCCGCCAGCTGCTCGCCACCTGGGTCGCCCACGACCTGGGCCATATCGCCCAAATCACCCGGGTCATGGCCAAACAATATGGAGGTCAGGTCGGTCCATGGAAGCAATACCTGGGCGTACTCGCCCCTCGGTCGCCGGGCTGAGGCGAGCTTGATCATCGCTCAGATACTAGACAGACAGTGGACATGCTCTAAGATCAGGCCGTGGATATCCCAAAAAACGAAGTAACCCGGCTGCTCGAGGCTTGGCAGGGGGGAGATCCCTCGGCGTCGGTCGATATTTCCTAGTCATCACCGAGACCGCCGGCCTCCGTGTGAAGCGGGCGAAAGTCGTACGATCGGCTTTGAAGCAACCGCGGGGGATTCCTAAACGACAAAAGCTGGACGCTAGGTCCAGCTTGTCGTCACCTGGGTTGGGATCCAGGAAAGGGATGGTGGAGCAGAAGGGGCTCGAACCCTCGACCCCCACGATGCGAACGTGGTGCTCTCCCAGCTGAGCTACTGCCCCCCAAGGGGGCGAATTGTAGCCGCTTGCTGAAATCCTGGCAAGGAGTTTTGAACTCAGGGCGATCTAGTGGTTATGGTTTACGATACATATCGTAGGGGTTCAATAGTCCGTCGCTTCGGGGGGACCATTGAAGTTCCTTGGTCCCGGCCCAAAGGTTCAGGGTCCAAACCAGAGGAAGCACGACGGCATCATTTGCGACTTGGGCTGAGATCTTGTGCAGGAGGGCAATACGCTCTGACTCGTCTAGGGTGGAAGAGCTTGCTTCGATCAGGCGGTCTAAATCTGGATTGGAGAATCGCGATTCGTTGTGTAGGCCGAGCCTGCGCTCTGGATCTCTTGTGTGGGTGAGATGATCGAAGACATCGCCCAGGTCGTGAATGATGTTGCCCCAACCGAGCAAGTGAGCCTGGGAGCTTCCATTTCCGAGGCGATCGATGAGTTCTGGCCATGGGTAAGTCTGGGCTTTGACTCGGATGCCGACTTCTGAAAGTTGGCGGGCGATTTCTCGGGCGAGGGGAGCCCGCCGGGTATTGGTGTCGAGGGAGAATTCAAATCCTTCGGGAAATCCGGCTTCGCGGAGCAGGGTTCGCGCTTGATCTAGGTTGCGCTTTGTCGGTTGACGATTTGCGTCGAAGCCGACACTTCCTGGGCCTGCCAAATCGGCGGCTGCTCGGGCATAACCGCGGAAGGCTTTGTGGACGATTTGGTCACGGTCGAGGGCTAAGTGGACGGCTCGTCGGAGCCGCACGTCATCGAAGGGCGGGCGATTGGACTGAAAGGTCAGATGGGTGATGCCAGGGCCTAGGCGTGAGAATATCCACAGATCGTCGCGCCGCTCCAATTCCGGCGCAGAGTCGGGAGCCACGGGGATTAAGTCCACTTCACCGGCGTCGAAGAGGGCTAGCTGCTTATCGGGGTCTTCAACCAACCAAAACTCCACCCTCGGCTCAGGGGCGGGCTCGGCCCAATATCCGTCGAAGGCTTGAAGGAGGACCCTATTGGGTTTTGGGGATTTGACCCAACGATAAGGGCCGGTGCCCACCGGGTGGACGATTGGAGTCGGGGAGTCTTCGGGCACCACCAGAATAAAGGAAAGTTTGCGCAACAAGAGTGGATCGGGCGCCAAGGATGTGACCTCGACGGTTTCGGCATCGATCGCTCGGACTTTGGCTACCCCCGCCAGTCGTGCCTTTTGCTCTCCGTCGGGAAAGTCTTGGGCCCGCTGTAGGCTGAATACGATGTCTCGGCTCGTGCACTCGCTGCCGTCATGGAACCGCACCCCGGGACGAATCTTGAACCGATAAGTCAGTGGGTCTACCCGTGTCCAGGATTCTGCGAGATGAGGCCCGAGCCGGCCGTCGGCGTCGATGTTGAGCAATTTTTCGTAAACGGAGGAGAAGAGCGAATCCACCGCGAACCAGGCTCTGTGGTGAGGGTCAGGAACTTCGAGTTCCGCCGAGATGACCAGCCGAAGGGGGGGCTGGGAGCGCTGGGGGGATGGATTAGAGCCTTCGCTTGCGGCCACCGGGCCGCTGAGCCAAAGGGCCAGCACACAACCCAGAATCTGGAGTTCTCGTCGAAACATCGTTGGACATACGACCTATAGAATTGAACGAACTTAATGTTTGTCCATTTTACTGGACCTAGGCCGGGCCGGTTGAAGCGTGATCTCTGGCCATTTCGGATGCTAAGGACGCCCACGAGTAGCGGGGAGAAGGAATCGGGTGGACCCGGGGCTATCTCTGGCTCAGATCACCAGCTCGTAGCTGGTCCATGGACGGCAGCGGTAGATGCCTTCGAGCTGATCGAGAACGGAGTGCGCAAGCAGCCGATGAATCGCATCAGGCAATAGCAAATAAGGAATTCACTCAGGGATCGGTAAGTCGAGCACCAGCGCGCGCCCGAATTGCACGGGCGGGGAGCCGAAGGACAACAGGCGGTCGTGGTAGGCCTTCTGCTCGAAAGACCCTGCCCAGGCGGCCTCCGTCTCTCGACGTAAGTCGTAGTGCTCGAGGTAACCGACCAGGTAAGTGGAGAGTTGGGCAAAGCCCAGCTGAGCACGGGTCCACTTCAAGGCCGCTTCTCGCTCTTCTTGGAATCCGCCCTCGACCATCAGCTTCATGGCTTGGTCGCGGGTCATGCCTTCGACATGGATGGCTTGGTCCATCAACGCGTTGGTGACCGAGCGCAGCAACCATTTGAGGGCGATCAGCTTTTGCCGAGCATCACCGCCGTTATATCCCGCTTCGACCATCAATTGTTCGGCATAGACCGCCCAACCTTCGATGAAGGTGCCGGATTGCAACACCGCCCTCAAGGTCGAGGGGTAGCGGCCGGAAAGGGCGAGCTGGAGATAATGCCCGGGCATGGCTTCGTGGACTGTCAAATCCTGCATGGAGTAAACGTTATATTCTCGCAGGAACGACAAAACTTGCTTTTCGGTCCACGCCTCGGGGATCGGTGAGATGGCGTAAAAGGTTTTTTGGCCGGTGTCCAAAGGGCCTGGAGCATCGCAATAGGCGATGGAAACACCGCGCGCGAATTCCGGCATGATGATCACCTCGACCGGATCGTCGGGCACGGTCACCAATTGGTGCTGCCGAACGAAATCGGTGGCCTGTTGCAATTGCGCCTTGGCCGTGGCGACGATCTCGCCCTTCTTGGGCAGATCTCGATAAGCGACCTCTAGGGCTGCCCGAATGACGACCTGTTGCAAGGCTTGATTTGGCTCGAGAGGCAGCTCGGCGAGCGGATACTCTCCTAGATAAATCGTCCGGGCGACCTCATACATCTCACCGCGGATGCGATCGAATTCAGCTTCTGAGCGTCGTTTCAGCTCCGTTCGGCTGAGCGGCGTGTGCAATGAAAACGCCAGCTTTTGATCGTAGCGCTCAGCTCCCGCCCGGAAGTCTCCGGCCGCGTTGGGAAGCAAGGTCTCCTCCAGCCACTTCTGATGACTTTCCACCGCCTGTGTCGCGGTGGTGATGGCCGCTTCGAGCCGCTCGCGTCGGTCGTCGGGCAGCACACCCAAATGGGGCCTGACCATCGTTTCCAGAATCGACAACACTCCCTTGTTTTGTTGGATCGCCGTCTGGGCGTAAACCTCTGGCACCAGCTCGGGAACCAAGGTTTTTCGCGCCTGTTCTAGCAAGCGGGGCATCTCTTCTAGGCGCGTCGTCACGTGGCTCAACCGCGTCTCCAGGGGCGCAAAGTCTCGCGCAACCAGGGAGTAGATCGAACCACCGGTCAGGCCCGTGTAAAGCAGCGGATTCCAGGCCCAGGACCTGAGTTCCTCTAATTCCCAAAGATTCGACTTCAGCTGGTGGGCGAGCAGGGCGTAGTCCACTTGGTGGGCACGTGAAAGCTGTTCGCGATCGATGTTGGCGAGCCGATCTTGATACCTGTGAATAAACGCCGCCGTCTGGGCGCGGGATTCGGGGCTTACGTCGTCTAGCAAACCGTCGAAACGATGATCCCCCATCTGGGTGGCTCCGACCGGAGACAACGCGGGCATTTCATCGACAAAGTCGGCGGCCAACTTTTCGAAATGCGAATCCGCAGGTGAAGTCGCGAGCAAGGCTTGAGTGAGCAAGAAGGGGCTGAGCAGGAAAATTCGAATCGCAGCGTTCATGGGTTTTCCAATGCTTGAAATGTCAGAATTGGGTTGCGGCAAGCGTAGAAGATCTACTTAGGGCCGACGAAGCGCGGAGATCATCTTGTAGATTTTGCGGCCCGAAATCGCTTTTCAGGAGATCGACAGCCTAGTCGAAACCAAAGCGAGAAAATCCACCACTTTTCCCATGGGAGTTGCTTCCCGCCAATCCAGTCAAGACTCGGGTGGAGATTGAAATTCGAGGAATTGACGACGATGACTGAAGATCGAGATGGATTGGACCTCGTGCAACACGAGTTCGAATTCTTGCAGCAGCTCGACTCCCTGATATTGGAGGGTATTCCTCTGGCGCTGGAGTGCGAAGCGATTGTGGGCTGTCCAGCATACGGATTCAATAGTAGAAAGAAGGATTCTGACCCTCTCGATGGGCTCCACCGCTTTCTTGATTTCTGCCAAGTCGTCGAGCTGCCGGAGCCTGAAGGTAAAGCTTTTCCTTGCAGCGGACTGGGCGGCGTTTGGGTTTTCATTGCCGCTGTTTTCTCCATTTCCGCCTGAATTCAGGATTCTTGAGCCCAGAATCTCGTTTTCAATCTCGCTCCAATTGGAAGAACCGATTTTCTTAAACTCAATAAGAGCTGATCGGACGATTTCCAAAGCGCTTGTGGCTCGGTCTAGGACGCTGATAGCGCTGTCGTCCGTTGGCCGATGTGAAGTCGAGCTTGATACTTTCTCGTCTCCGGCGGTGTTGCCCTTCCTATTGCGAACTCGCCGTGAGATCTCTTGATTCAGGAGCGTTAGGGAGTATAGGGCGAACCTGTATTGAGGTGTGCGAAAGATGGTCTGCTTGTCGGGGTCTGGATTTGCGTTTGGGTAGTTTTGGGCTGAAAAGGCGCGGTCGAGAATGTACTGCTCTCGTTTTTCAGGCTCGTACTCAGCGTACATTGAGCTTGTTTTGGAAGACTTCGAGCGCCCGAGAAAAGAGAACCATGAAAAATAGGTTTCGCGCTCTTCAGCGGCTTCGAAGGTCGCGCCGGCGAGGAAGGTAAAAAGAGTCAGCTCGACAATGTCGACTTGGTCTCCCCAGAAGAGTTTTCTTTCCGAGGTTGTGACGGTCGGCGAATAAGATTTGCGATTTGCAACATTCGTGGGTTGGGGGATTCTTTCTACCCTTCGGAGGACCAAGGCTGATGCATATTGATCGTCAAACCGGCTGTCTGCCGTATATTCTTTTAGGTGTTTCGCGGTGAGAGTAAGGACAGCCGCTCGGTCGTCCTCATCCAAGCGGATTTCGCGCCATCCCCTCACCTGGTCCTTCCAAAGGGCCACCGTCCTTGATTTGTCTTCGCCCTGACTATTCTGCTGTATTTGAGAGACGTCGGAGTTGGCGACCGAGCGGGTAGACATCGCTAGGGATGTGAGAGTGAGAACAGAGGACCCTGGGTCATCTGCAAAAATGCTTGCATATCGACCGGGCCACCGCTCTCTCAGTTGGGGCCCATCTTGTAATAAGGCGATCAGCAGGGTGGGGCCGACCCCTCGAATGAGTTCAGACACCGGTTCGAGCCGGGCAAGATCCTCACAGATCAGCGGGCAAAGAGTGAGCCAAGAGTTTGGGGCAAGAAAGCTCAGCTTGCGTGGATGAAGCTCGATTGCTTCCCACCAGACATTGCCGGCTGGAAGTGCGCTTCCTAGGCGGTATTGTTGAGTCTGATTTTCGTCCAGGCACCATCGATGATGTTTGTGCTGGTCCATTGCGTACCACTTGTCGGCGTAACAAGCGGAGAGCCTCATTCGATTTTGCCCAAGGGGTTTTTCTTGCCCACCTTCTTGTTGAGAATCTCGAATGCCGGCGATCAGAATTGGGACGTGCTCATCGGTCTGCTTGGATTTCAGGAGGCCTTCTTGGATCTTCTGGTATTGCGTTTCATCAATCGCCATCTCAGGGAGAATCACCACGTGGATCCTATGATGCTCGCTCTGAGCTTTCTTCAGCAGGGCATCAACGGCCTGCTCGATTGGGAGTTCATCAAAGGGGATTTTCTTTGGGGTGTCGGAGCCCTTTTCTGGCTCGTCGGGGTTCCCTGAATCAGCCGCCGCATCAGCCGCCATACCAGCCGCTGTGTCAGCCCCGGTGTTCGCCTCATGGCCGGCGGAAGCCGTTCCGTTTGAGCTGAGAGGAGCTTTGTAGGGTTTATAGCGAAAGTAACGGGCCGCCCCCAGCTCTTCCGCGAATTGGGGATGATCAGCTGGGGAGAAGTCTCGAGCGGTCATGCTCCATGGATAAGGCACGACCATCACATTCAAAGTGTCTTCATCCACATTGGTCCATGGCACAGCCCGCCAATGGATATCGACCTCAGTGCGATGGAAAGTCAGGTGGTGGGAGAGCGAGCGCAGGGTCATGCCGAGCTGCGGGGTGCGCATTTTGGGTACGACAATACCGTGGTGGCGGAAGATCCTCGACAGGCTGCCCGTGGATGTTAGGAGTAGGTTGGCAAGCAGGAAGAACCGACCTTGCCTGTCACTTGGGTCGGATATGCCGTCGTTTGCCCCCGACTCAGTAGGGCTGGATTGGATTCCTACTCCGCGGCAAGCGCGATCCGCGACCGCATGCAGCTCGAGCAAACACTTAGTGATGGGCCACAGAGCGGCATGCCCCTCGGTGCGGAGCTTGCTCAGGTTTTTCTTTTCAGCCTCTTCACTCGTCTCGGCGGTTTCACCTCTCATCCAGTCTGCAAGCTCTTTGACTGTTGATTCAAAGAACTCGCCAGGCAGTTGGCTTCGCGAGCCTTTTTGGACGCACCACTCTCGCCAAGCCCTGGCGCGTTCTTCGACATGGAGATTCCAGTGGCGGGGAGGCCATCTTTCGGGCTCTTCTTCGCCTATACCGCCTCGTTGGGTCGCAACGAGGCGGTATAGATCAAAGTTGCCGAGCACAAGAGAAGTGATGGCGAAAATATCTGGGGGCCAATCCAACCATTGCCTCAGATCAACTTCCCAATCGACAGACGAGGTGCTCTTGCCCTTGTCGCTGGAAGCCGCTGGTCCTTTCTGGATTGGGGGCTTCCATGGACGAACGGAATTTAGAAGGTTGGAGAGACAGGGCTCTGGAGACGTGCGGTCCATAACTCCTCCCAAGTTGCATTGAAAGAACCGTCCTTTATTGGACCGATGCCGATCCTAGCTCCGCCACACACTCGATTTCTACCAAGGCATCGAGCGGGTTTTGTTTGACGGCGATGGTCGTTCGGCTGGGTTTGTGGCCGTTGAAGGTGGCTTCATAGACCTGGTTCATGCCCTGAAAGTCCGCCATGTCTTTCAGATAAACCGTGGTTTTGACCACGTCCTGCAGGGTCAGGCCTTCGGCCCCGAGCACGATCGCCAGGTTCTCGAGGACCCTGGCCGTCTGCTCTTCGATGGTGGTGCCGACGAGCTGCATGGTTGCTGGGTCGAGTGGGGTTTGGCCGGAGCAGAACATGAGGCCCGCGGCTTTCATGGCGTGGCAGTAGGGGCCGATGGCTCGGGGGGCGTTGGCAGCGTGGAGTGGGTCCATGTTTGAAGCTCTCCGCTTGGGGCTATGGCCGGCCCGGGTTTGGGTATGGGGGTATCTCAGTCTCTGAGCGCGAGTGCCGCTCGCAAAGTATAGGCGAGCCAAAGGTAACGGAAACGGCCCCAACCCATGGGGATCGAGAGTTTCTTGTCCGCCCAAAGGTGAGATGAAAATGTCTCGCATCGACCGTTTTGTGTTACCCAGTCGACGCTCAACGGACCAGATCACCAAGGTGAGAAGCTCGTTCAGGTCGACTTTCTGACGCGATCTGTCCGTTCGGCCAGGTGATCATCGTTTCGAGATTCTGACATCTAAGATGCTGAAAAATAGGAGCTTGATGGCTTAGTGGCGATTTGGCAGGCAGGGAGCCAAAAAGGGGCGCTCGCGGTTGTTTGTTGGGTGTAAATCCATAGCTCTAATGCAGATACGGCGTCTCCGGTGAGGTTGGCGGGGACATTTCGTTTCCATGCAAAGTGTCTGGCCAAATGAGCTTTGGCCCAGGACTTCATGCCGCGCCTTGGCATGGACTCTGCACTAGAGATGGCTGGTCCGTCTGGAAACCCATTTGTCTCTGAAAGGAGAATGACTTGTTCAAGAAGGATCAGCAGAAGTGGTCCGGTCTCGCCATTTTGATGGCTTCGATTTTGCTCCTCGTGGGTCTTTCCGCACCGATGGCGGTTGCGGATGAGCCCGAGTGGGAAATGGAAGTCGACATGAAGGCGCCGAACCTCAACATCGCCACCTACGATGTCAAAGCCGACAACGAGGTGGATTTCATGGAAGCCGTGATGCATTCCGGCGGTTACGTCGGTAAGCAACCTGGTTTCTCAGTGGAGAAGGTTGTGCGCAGCGTCGACGGTCCGGTCGATGGCGTCGTGCGCTTCTGGGTCGTGACCCGTCACTACAACGTGCGGGCGATGGAGATGGCGCAAGAAGAGCGTGACCAAGCGGTGGCGCCCTACATTGCCAGTCAACCCAAGAGCTTCGCGACCACTATCAACAACCACCAGGTGTCCAATTGGGGCCTGGAGCGTCACGAAAAGGTGGAGTTCACCAAAGCGGCGACCATGACCCGTTCGTCGGTATTCGACGAATATGGTACCTCCTTGGCGTTCTTCAAGTACGGCTATACCGGCCAGCTCGCCTGGATTCAGGAGCATTCCGAGACCGCTCAAAAGGCGGCCGAAGGCAAGGTCCTGCAACACGAAGGTCTGTCGGGTGTGTCCGTGGCGAAGGCGGCGGACGGTCCGGTGGTGACTTACGCCGAGTTTTTCGCGACTCCAGAGACCTTGTCCCGTCAGGCCAAGGCCTCGGGTGGAATTTCTGGAATCGGTACTGTCGTCCTCAACTACCGCGAGCGTTGAGACGTTCCGGTTCTGTAACCCTCAAAAGAGGAAGAAATTCATGAAGAAATTCGTCAAGGTCACCTCGGCGGTCGCATTCGCTTGCGCGATGACCGTCGCATCCACTGCATCGGCGGCTTCCGGCCCCGAACTCTTCGCATGCGTCGCGATCTTCGACGTCAAAATGGACCAGGAAAGTCAATTCCAGGATCGTTTGATGGCGTCGTCCCACTTGTTGTACGCCAAATCCAGCTTCGTGACGGAGCGGGTTTTGCGCAACATCGATCCGTATTCCAACCAATATGCGCTCTACAGCCGTGCCCGTTCTTTGGACGTGGCCGAGCAACGCTGTGGTCGCAGCTTGGAAGGTCTTACGGAGTTGTTGGAGCGGGCACCTGAGACTCACGTCGCCAAGGTCAACGCTTCCTACGACACCGGTGGCCGTAACTCGCAGCCGGATGGTTTCGAGTTTGGTGCGGGAGAGGTCGGCCAGATTGCCCACTTGGGGCTTTTTGTGCCGATGGCCGAGCACCGGACCGAGTACGACCGGATTCTCGATGTGGTCAAAATGAACACGGTGGAGCGTTCGAACCAGGGTTTCTTCGGTGAGGACGTGCTCACCGAGGTCGCTCCGGAGAGTGTTGAAAAGCAAAACCCATACACCCCGCGGGCTTTCGAGCTCGTTCCCATGTCGATCAATTACGGCGAATACGCGTCTCTTGAGGACGCCGAAAATGCTTACGTTCGTCGGGGTGAGGATTCCACCGGTGATCCGAAAATCCGCTACTGGTACCGCGCTTTCTTCAGTGCGTTGCAAGTGCCGCACCGCTTCTACATCTTTGAGGTGGTGGGCAACTACCCCGACAAGAATCGGGTCGCGGAAATCAAACGAGCCGAGGCCAATCGTGTGGCCTCTCTCGGCGAGAAATAGGCTGTGGCCCTAGGGCCTTTCAGCTTGTCTTCTTAACGTGTCCCTTTAACGTGCCTTTTTAACCGTGTCAGAAGGTCAACAGAGGTAATCGAATCATGCTCTTCACCCGTTTAGGTGAGGTGGCTGTGGCTTCGGCCGCAGTCTTCGGGCCCCAGGCGAGCAACGCGGAGGCCATCCTCCAGCAGTTGTTGTTAGGGGATCCGACGGACTCGCCTGCGCGTCTTCCCTTCGGCGACTTAGCCGTCGCTTCGGGATTAGCTCGTCGAGAGGTCCGGAAGCTGGATCGTTTCTCTCTGATGGCCGTGGCCGCGGCCCGTCAGGCGCTGCAGGATGCGGAGCTGCCATCGGTAGCCGTCCGTGCCTGCGGTGTCCTGACGGGCAACGTCCTGGCGGGTTGGACCTTTACCGAGCCTCAGCTCGAAGCCCTGTGGCGACAGGGGCCCAAAGCGGTCAACCCTTACCTTGCCACGGCTTGGTTCCCCGCTGCGCCTCAAGGGCAAATCACGATTCATTTGGGGTTACGCGGTTTCGCCAAGACCGTAACCACCGACCGATCGGCCGGCGCGCAGGCTTTGGGTTTGGCCTACGGGCGCCTGCTGGCGGAACAAGACAGCTGGATGTTGGCCGGCGGTGTAGAGGCTCCATGCACACCGCTGGTGGAGGAAGCTTGGCGCCAGTCGGACCACGCCGAGCGCTTGGAAGAAGGGGCGGCTTACCTGCTGCTCGGCCCGCCAGAAGCTTCCTCCATTCATTTGGTAGCGCACATCGAAGGCCGACTCAGCCTTGGGCTCGGCGATCTTCAGCTCTTCTGCGATGCCCTTCCGGACCGGGGCGACGCGTTTTTGTGCGGCGTGATCGCGGACTTCCCGTCGAGCTCGAGGGCGGCGCTCGACGGTGTGCTCGGCGGGCATCCGAGAACCGCCGGCGCGCGGGTGGTGCACCGCTCGGCAGTTTTCGGCGAGGCCCTAGCGGCGAGCGCCGGGCAGGCCGCCGCAGCCGCTGTGGCTTGGGTCTCCCGGGAAGGTCCCGGCAGCGAGGTCCTGGTGTTGTCAGGGGGCGAGCGAATGACCCATGCCCTGCTGTTTAGAAACAACTCTCCATCACCCGAATCGATCCACTAAGGCCCAGCTAGGCCTTCAGGTTTTTCGTTCTCTTCCCGGCCCCCACAAGGGCTCGGGTTAGGAATCCGTGCGCCGATCCGAAGCCGAGGCCCGAGGGCCTGGCCGACCGGCCAATCACTGACGAAGAAAGGTAGATCCGATATGAGCACGCATATAAGCCCGACGACACCCACCCTCACCACAGAGCCCGGCCCTTCGGCCACCGACCTGTCGTGGAGCCTGGATGTGGAGCAACAAATTCGCGCGGCTCTCGACGAGATCGGCTGCGAGGCCCTGGAGCAAGACGGCTTTGTGCCGTCCCTCGACGCGCCGCTGGTGGACGAGCTTGGTCTCGATTCCATTGAGCACGTGGAGCTGATCGGCGTCGCCTGGGAGCGCTGCGGTTTGGACGCACGCATTCCAACGGTCGGTGACATTCGGACCCTACGGGACTTGGTCGACCGGGCGACTCGCGAGCTCGGGGGAGGTTTGTCGTGAGTCGATTGAGCGCTTCCGTTTTGACTTGGATCCTGGTGGCGGTTCTGGTCGCGGGCCTGGCCTTTGGGGGTGCTTTGGCGGCCGAGGGGCCGCCGGTCGCGGGACCCCCGGGCAGCGATCCGGCCGCCGAATCGCACACGAGTTGGTCACCACCCGCTACCGACTCAAAGCCGGGGACCGGGGTCGAGCACAAGGTTTTGTTGACCGACGCGCCGCCCTACGTCAACCCGCTCCATCTCGAGATCCAGGTCGGCGACACGGTGGTATTCGAAAACTTCGGGCCCGAGGAGATTCATTCGGTTACCGACGAAGCGGCGATGTACTTTGCCGCCGATCTGCAGATCGACGAGAGCTTCGGATATCAATTCGATCGGGCCGGGGCCTATCCCTTTGTCTGCTTCCGGCATCACTTCATGAAGGGCACGATCACCGTCCGCAACGCCGACGGCACCCTCGAAGCGGAACCCGACTATCCGTATCAGCGGGCGTTCACCGAGTACGCCATTCCGACCCGTGATTCGGTGCCGCGCATGATCATCGCTTCCAAGGTGGACGACAGCATTTGGTTTACCGAGGGCGGGGGTGGTTTTTACATCTTCGAAGACTACAAACCCATGAACAAGCTCGGCCAGCTACGGCCGGACGGCTCGATCATCGAGCTTGCGACGCCTACTCCGGACGGAGATTGGAGCAAGGTGGGTGTGGATTCTTTGGTCATGGATGACGACGGCGTCATTTGGTTCACGGAGCGCTTGACCAACCGAATCGGCAAGCTGGGCCTCGACGGCAAAATCGAGGAATTCCAGATTCCCACCGAAGACGGATATGCCTTGGGTATTGATTTGGCGCCGGACGGCAAGATCTGGTTCGCGGAGCGTTTTGGCCATCGGCTGGGTTGGATGACGCCCGACGGCGAAATGACCGAGCTGGCTCTGCCGGAAGGGGAGGCCGAGCCGCGCACAGTGTTCGTCGATTCGAAGGGTCGGGTTTGGTATACCGCGCGCTCCGCCAACACCATCGGTTATTTGGAGCCCGACAGTGGCGACATTCGCAGTTACAAGATCCCGACCGAGCTCGCTCGGCCGACGGGCATCGCTGAAACCAGCGACGGATCGATTTATTTCGTCGAGATGGTGGGTAACAAGATCGCCCGGATTCAAGGGGACCAAATCACCGAATTCCCGATTCCGACCCAATATTCGGCGCCGTTCAAAATCGTTGCCGACGCCCACGACAACCTGTGGTTCACCCAGGTCTTCGGCAACTCCATCGGTAAATTGGATCCGCGTACGGGCAAGATCTCCGAATACAAGATCCCGACTCCCGATAGCCGGCCGGGCGGTATCGCCATCGATCGCAAGGGTCGAATTTGGTTTACCGAGCAAGCGGGCAACAAAATCGGCGTTTTTGATCCCCAGGCCGCCGAACAGTGGATGGCAGCTGCAGAGAAGCAAACTGAGCAGGAAACGTTGGCCCATAGCCACGGCTCGGAACCTTCTGCCCCGGCGTCGGGCTCTGGAGTGGACCATGGAACTCAGCATGGATCTTCACCGGCCGCCGCCCCGGCTCCGGCCGCCGCTTCCCCGAGACCGGTGTCGCCGCCCGGACCCGGAGACGGATCCGACGAGGGTTCAGCACCCAACGGTGGTTCCGCACCCAAGGATGCCTCACCCAAGCGGGTGACTCCGTCCGACGGCAGCTCGTCGGGCTTGGTCCGTCTGGGTGACGACTACCGAGCGCGTCATTTCGACTTACCCCATCCCGGCTCCGGGCCCGGCAACGACATCGTCGAAGACGCCGACGGTTGGCTGTGGTTCAACCAGATCTACGGCAACCGGGTGGGGGGCCTAAACCTGGCCAGTGGCGAAAGTCGATCGATCGACTTGCCGAGCCCTTTCAGCATGCCGGTGGGGTTGGTGCTCGACGGGCACGGCTTTCTGTGGGTGACGGAATTCCGCGGCAACAACTTGGCCAAGGTCGATACCCGCGACGGCACGGTCATCGAATATCCGGTGCCCACCGACGCCGCCTTGCCTTCGGGCATCACCCTGGGCGCCGACGGTGACATTTGGTTCACGGAGCTTGGTGCGAACGCGGTCGCTCGCTTCGATCCGAAGACGGAGACTTTCGAAGAAATTCCCCTGCCGGTCTCGAACGGCAGCCCGCTGATGATCGCCACCGACGAAAGCGGCGATCTGTGGGTCACCTTGACCGAGGAGCGGGGCAACTACCTGGCACTGCATCGATTGGCGGACGCTCGCTTCGAGCTCTACCCGATTCCCACCCCCGAAGCCTCACCGATCGGTCTGTTGGTGGATGGCCGTTCGGTGTGGGTGGCGGAAGGGGGCGTGGGGCAGCTGGCTCGTTTTGATCGCGACCGCCAGTCGTTTGAGGAATTCGTCATTCCCGCCGAGCGGGCGGAGCCGGTCAAGCTGGCCAAGGGGCGCGACGGCCGAATCTGGCTCACCGACGGCGGAGGTCTGGCGGGCAACGGCGGCAACCGGTTGGTGGTCTTCGATCCTAAAACGCGGGACTTCGAGCTCATCCCCATGGATGTGGCCGCTGCCAAACCCCGGGGCATCATCGCGGCTTCCGACGGCCACATTTGGTTCAGCCAGCAAAACGCCAACCGCATTTCACAGCTGCTACCCCAGGGTGGGGCTTATGGAGAAATCACACAATGAGCACTTTTTCCTTTGAGATCGATTATCCGGCGACACCGGACGCGGTCTTTGACGCTTTTTGGTCCTTGGAAGATTGGCCGAAAGTGGCGCGCCATGTCACCGGCATTGAGATGTGTTACGCCGACGACGCGGTGCAGGTGCTGATCATGCACGTGCAAACGGGCGAGCGGCGCGACGCTTTCAAAACCGTTCGCATTCGCCAGGGTCATTCGATCTTTTACTTTCAACCGTCGCCCCCGCCGGCCCTGCGTCTGCATTCCGGCTGGTGGCATATCACCGACGGACCGGAGGGCGCCAGGGTGCGCAGCGAGCACACCTTCGAGGTCAAAGCCGAAGGCGCGCGTCGCTTTCTCGACAGTGTCGGCCGCCCAGTGGACAGCGACGAAGCCGTGATTCAAGGGGTGCAGGAGGTTCTGCATCACAACAGTCGTCAAACCATGATCGCCCTGCGCGATCGCCTCAGCTCCAGCTCATCCGAATCGCTCCAGGAGGCGAGTTATGCAATTGCTCGATAAGTCGTGGGTTCGTTCGTTCAGAAATAACAGCTTAGTAACCCCGTGGGTCGCTGCAGCGACCGTGGTCGGCTTGGTCTGCGGTCTGTTGACAGTCCCAGCGGTATTGGCCGAGACCGGGCCGGAATCGGGCGCCGAGGTCCGCGGGCTGACCGCCCAAAGCATCGCCGCCCGCGCCAGGGGTGTCGGCCCCGAGCCCTCGAGGATCGTCAAAATCGACGCCGAGATCCACCAGGATCGGTCGAGCCACGACCGGCCTTATACGGTCTTCGAGTATCAGGTGCCCACCGAAGGCGCAGTGCCCCACATCCTGGCGATCGACAAGGACGATCAAGTGTTCTTTTCCGAAAGTGGTGGTCGCTTTGCCCGCAACTTCATTGATCGCCCGGCAATGAATAAAATCGGCCGTTTGGATATCGACGGCACGGTTTCCGAGTGGAATTTGGCCACCGAGGGTTCGAGCCCGATGGGCGTGGTCTTCGACCAAAACGACGACTTGTGGATCGCCGAGCGCTTGGGCAATCGAATCACCCGCTACGGCCGAGACGGCCGGGTGACCAGTTATGACATCCCGACCCCAGGGGCTTGGCCCACGGGCATCGATGTGGATTCCAAAGGTCGGGTGTGGTTCACCGAAACCAAGGGCGACAAAATCGCCCACGTCGATCCGGCCACCGGCAAGATCCATGAGTTTCCGTTGCCCGGCGGCAAGAAAATCATGGCGACCGGCTTGGCGGTCGATCACCAGGATCGCGTCTGGGTCGCCATGCGCGATGTGGCGACCATCGGTCGCTACGACAGCCGCAGTGGGGAGTGGACCCGTTTTCCCTTGGCTACCCCGGAATCGAAACCCTGCGGGGTGATGGTCGACGGCGAGGGTCAGCTGTGGTTCTCCCAGCGCAATGCGGGAAAGATCGGGCGCATTCTGGAGGACGGCACGATCGAAGAATTCTCGGTCGGCAATAATTTCTCGGGGCCGTTCATCATGGTCGCCGATAAGGTCGGTGATATTTGGTTCAGCCAGCTTTTCTCCGGCGAGATCGGCCGCTTCGATCGCAAGACCCGAACCTTCGAGCATTTTGATCTGCCCGGTGAGGATACGTATCCCGCCGGCATCGCGCTCGATTCCAAGGGCAACCTTTGGTACGCCCAACAGGCCAACGACCGGATCGGCGTGATCGTACGCACCGATCTCGGATACATGGTCAGTGAGGATGGAAGCCGGGTCGGCCAGGCAAAGAAGAAGAAACGTCCGGGGCAGAAGAAACACAAAATCGTCGAGATGGACGTGCCCACCGCCCAGGCCATTCCGGGCATCGTGGGCGTGGACCGCAACGACACGGTGTGGTTCACCCAAATGGGCGGTGGATGGGTGGGTCCGGGTTTCCCGCCGGGACCACCGGGTAGCCGAATCGGTTACGTCAAGGACGGCAAGATCGGTGAGCTGGAAACGCCGACCCCCGAATCGGGTCCTACCTCCATGGCCATGGATCCTTGTTCCGACGACGTGTGGATCACCCTGCGGGCGGCCAACAAGATTGCCCGAGTGCGGGATTTTGAGGTCAGAGAATTCGATGTGCCGCTGGAGGGTAACGCCTTGCCGGTGGGCATCGCCGTGGATCTCGACCATCACGTCTGGGTCGCTTTCTCCGAGGCCAACAAGCTCGGGCGACGCTCTCCGGAAGGGGATTGGAAGTTTCTCGACATTCCGATTGCCGGGGCGGAGCCGCGCACTATTTACGTCGATCCGGACAACGAGGTCTGGTTCGCGGAAAAAACCGGCAATCACGTGGGTTGGGTGGATAAAAAGAATTGGCGCCTAGAGCGTTGGGAGATTCCGACCCGCCTGGCTTGGCCCCTGTCCTTGACCTCCGACACCGACGGCAATTTGTGGTTCGCCCAGATGCGCAGCGACAAGCTGGCCATGCTCGATCGAGAAACGAAGGAAATCACCGAATACGAGCTGCCGGTGCAGTCGGCGCCGTTCAAGATTCTCTACGACTCGAACAATAACTCCATGTGGATTTCGACCGTGTTTTACAACTCCATCCTGCGCTTCGATCTCGATCGCAAGGAGTTGGTGGAAATCTACAAGGTGCCGAGTGAAGGGGCTTGGGTCGGGGGCTTGGATCACGACTCCAGCGGTTGTATTTGGTTCTCCGAGCAATTTGCCAACAAGATCGGAAAGATCTGCATCGATGGGGTGACCTCGCCTGATCGCAGCCACGTTTTCCCGATCGTCGGCCCCTGAGGACCTGATTATGGATCGCGTGGATTTTCTTGGCCATCGGGTGGCGCTCACCGAGTTGCCCTACGGTCAGTTGGTTTCGGTGCTCGCCGCTGTGAGGTCTCTTGAAGGTTCGGGCAGGCCTTCGAAGGGGGCGGGTGGATCGGCAGGACCCGGCGACCCGACCTACGACGGCGGTGGCGAAGCCGTGGCCCGAGCTTGGCTCGGCGGCTTTGTGGCTACGGCCCGTCGCAATCGTTGGCTGGCGAAGCGTGCGGCTGCAGCTGGGCACTCGGTCAGCTCAGCTTCGGCGTGGCTCGATGCTGCTCGGGCTTTCCACGTCGCTTCCTTTTTCTTGCACCTTTCCGAGTTCCCGGCAAGCTGCATGCACACGGTGCGCCGTCTGCGGGCGGTTTCCCGGGCCTGTTATCGGCGGGCCTTGGTAGTCGGGGAAAGCCACGGGACGACCATCGCCAAATCGCTGACGGTGCCGTCGCCCGTAAGCGGTGGGGGTGAAAGTGGAGGTGGGGTAGAGGCCTACTTGCGTCTGCCGGCGGGTGAGCCCTCGGGGGTGGTTGTCTTGCTCAACGGGCTGGACTCGTTGTGTGAGGTGGAAATGCACGCTTTCGCCAACGGCATGTTGGATCGCGGCTTCGCCGCCCTGGCGGTGGATTTGCCCTGCGACTCAGCAGGCCTGCGCAAGGCCGGTGATCCCGAGCCCTGGCGGCTGGAAACCTGGGCCGGGCCGATCGCCGATCGCCTGGCCTCGATTCCAGCTACCGCGGGCCTGCCGATCGCTGCGTTCGGCGTCAGCTTCGGCGGCTCGCTCGCCGCCAGAACCTTGCTCGGGGATCCGCGCTTTGTTTCGGCGGTGGCGGTCTCCCCAGGTGCCTGGTTGGGGTCGGAAGTCTTGAGCCGACCGCGTGTTTCGGCCATGGCTCGGCTGGCTTTCGGCCGGGTAGAAGGTTTTGAACTCGAGGCCCTCGGTCCACAGCTCGACATGCGCCGTTTGCCGTCCACCCGCCGCGCGTTTCGACTCTATGTGATGGAACGTGACGAACTCTTTGGTCCGTCTCATACGGAAGCCTACGCTACCTTTTGTCCGAACCTAGAAATCCGCCAGTGGGATGCAGAGCACGTCGGCACGAGCGTGGTGCATGAGTGGCTGCCCGACGCCCTCGATTGGCTCGGCGAGCAATTCGCCACGGCGAACTCGAACGTCGAAGGTCTCTTCGAGCATTCACCGCATTCTCAGCATTCACAAGGAGGCGTTCATGCGCAGGTTAGCTGACGACCTTGGAGCATCGGATTTGGGGCGGTCGGGGCTGGCGGGCCTGTGGGCGCTGCTCGCGGTGAGCTGGGTATTTTGCCTACCCGTCGCGGCCGAAACCCATTCCGACATGCAGGGTGAATCGTCGCCCCGCTGGATCGAGACCACCCACGGGGTTGAGCACGGTTTCATGCGTGAGATCGCCCTAGGTCACCTAGGCAGCGGCCCGGCGATCGTCGCTATTGGCCCGGACGACACCGTGTGGACCGCCCTGGCGCGAGTCGGGGCGGTCGCCCGTTGGTCCAACGAACGTCTGGAGCTATTTCCCCTGGGCAAGGACAGCCGGCCGGTGGGCATCGCCGTGGGTACCGCCGCCAACGGCTATCCCGGAGAGCTGTGGATCGCCGCCAGCTTCGACAACAAGCTGATCCGTTTCAATCCCGTTTCCGGCGCCCGGCAGGACTTCCTGATCGAAGGGGAAACCAGTTGGCCGTTCAACATGGCGATCCATCCCGATGGTGGCATTTGGTTCACCCAACGGGCGTCCGGTCGCCTTGGTCGCCTGGAGCCCGAAACCGGAGTGATCGAGCATTTCGAGCCACCCACACCTTCCGGCGGCCCGGCGGGTATGGCCATCGACGCCAAGAGTGGACGGGTTTGGTTCACGGAAAGTTATGCCGACCGGGTGGCCTATTTCGATCCGGCGACCTCGACGATTGAAGAAATTGTGTTGGGCGACGCGTCCACAGGATTGGTCACAGGTCCCGCGGGCCTGGCGGTCGACGGCGAGGGCGGGGTTTGGGTGGCCAAGTTGGAAGGGGTGCTGGCCCATGTGCCGAGGGACGCCAAGGGTCCGGAGGATGTGGAGCTGATCCAGCTGCCGCCAGAGGCGAGACGTCCGGCGGGTGTGGTGGTCTCGGGTGACGGCACGGTTTGGGCCGGCGCTTTGGACGGCAACATGATGGTGCGTTATCTGCCGAGTGAGCGGCGGATCACCCTTTTCCCGATCCCCACCGGTGCCCCGGACCTAGAGCCCTCCCAACCTCCCTTCGCCAAAACCAGCCGCCCCTTCGGCATCGCCACCGACAGCCGGGGCAACCTTTGGTTTTCCCAGCAATACACGGGTCAGCTGGCGGTGCTGGACACCGCTGGGCCGGAGCTGGCCGTGCTTTGGCCTTCGCCCAAGAAGCCGATCCAAGGGGCTTCGACCCTGGTCACCCTGCGGGCTTCAGATCGAGTGGCGGGTTTAGAGCGAGTGTCCATGTGGGTCGACGATCGGCCGGTGGAGCGAGGCCCAGCCGGCCGCTTGGATCTTTCGGAGCTGACGCCAGGGCCACATCGGTTGACGGTGGAAGCGGTGGATCGGGCGGGCTTTTCGTCTCGGGTCGAGCGTCCGTTCAACTATCGGCCGGACCACCTCGCTCTCATGGAAGGTTTGGAGGGTTGGCGTCCCGAAACCGCAGAAGATCAAAGCCTGAGACAGAACCTGCTGAAAATCGCCGGCCGAATTCCGAGGGATCGTCGCACCGGCTTGCGTCGGCTCGAGGAGCTGCTGCGTTCTGCTGATGCCCCGGGCCTACCGCGGGAGAGCCTCTTGCGCCAGATCGAGCTTCAACAGACCGTGGGCTCGGCCACGTTGGAGGTTGCAGTCTTGGACCATCCACCCTATTTCAAACCGCGGCGGATAAGGCTCGCGCCGGGAGACACGGTCACGTTCAGCTACCGGCCGGGCACCGAGGGCCACGGGTTGTCGAAGGCGACCCACCAGATCCGAGTGGACCAGGCCGGCGCGGATACGGTCGACACGTCGCCCAAGCTGCGGGCCGGGGAGAGCTTCTCCTCGACCTTCGAACGGGCGGGAACTTTTCACATCTACGACCTTCGGACCGGCGCCTCCGGTGCCGGCGGATCGTCTAGCGCGGCGGAAAGTTCGGGCCCTGGAGGCTCGGCTGCGGAAGCTGCCGCACAAATGATCATCGAGGTGATCCCGTGAATCCGGTTTCAAGATCCCTAAAAACTCCGTCTATGGTTCCGGAACTTGGAGCTCCAGGGGGCGACGAACGAATTTCATTGCCACCGCTCAATCAGGTTCGGATGTTGGACTTGAGCGTCACCCTTGGGCCTAATCCGTCGGAGGTCGTGCCGATCGAGCTCGAACCGATAAGCCACGACCAGGGCGGAGCCCACTTGGCCGAGCTGGTGGAGGTGCCCCAGCCGACCCTGGAAGGAGGCATGGGCTGGGCCAGTGAGCGGCTTTCGGCGATTACCCACGCCGGCACGCACATGGACGCTCCCTGGCATTACGGCCCGCTCACCGGCGGCTTGCCGAGTCGCACGATCGACGAGGTGCCGTTGGAATGGTGCTTGGCCCCGGCGGTCCGTTGGTCGGTGCCATCGGGTGTGGGTGAGCAACCCATCGGTTTGGAAGTGCTCGAGGATTTCGAGCGTCGGCGAGGTCCACTCAAACCCGACACCATCGTGATTTTCCATACCGGTGCCCAAGACGCCTACGGCCGACCGGACTACGCCCAAGCCGGCCGTCCTCTCGAACCCCAGCTGGTGGAAGCTCTCTTGGGCCGCGGGGTTCGGGTAATCGGCACCGACGCCTGGAGCATCGATCCATCGATCGAAGAAATGCGCCGGATCGCCGCCGGCGCCGGTGGAGAGAGCGTCTGGCGAGCCCACCGGGTGGGCCGCCGCGAGGAGCTGTGCATCCTCGAAAAATTATGTCGCCTCGACGAGCTGCCGGAAATCGGTTTTTGGCTCGTTTGTTTTCCTGTGAAGCTTTTTCAAGGTAGCGCGGCCTGGGTTCGTCCCGTCGCTTTGCTGCCTCGCGATACACCAAGGAGATAAGAGAATGTCGAGGGTGAAATGGAAACGTTTGAGTCCTGGCTCCAGGGTTTGGGCGGTGGTTTCGGGGCCGATAGCGGCCCTGGTTTTACCGGCCGTGTTGGTTGGATTGGCGGTTCTGCCAATGCCGGCGGCGACTAGCGATGCGTCGTCCCTGCCGCCCGCGGCGGTGGAAGGGCAGACCCTCTTCGCCGCCCAATGCGCCCAATGCCACGGCTTGGAGGCTCCGCCCCAGGATCTATTGGAATTGGCTTCCAGCGGCGGGCCGAGTTTGCACGACACCGGTCGGCGGCTGAGCAGCACGTGGCTCGAAACCTGGTTGGTGGATCCCAAACCCGTGCGTCCGGCGGGATATCTACCGCATCGATTTACGGTCGCCACGGCCGACGGGGATCGCTTGGATGTGTCGAAGGTCTCAGCCCACCCCAAGCTGACCGAAGCCGAAGCGCAGGCCGTCACCTCCTTCCTCGAACAGCGGGTCGAGCCCATCCGTCCCTATCCGCCCGCCGAACCGAATGCTGCGATTCGAGCCAAGGTGCATTTCGCCAAGATTTTGCCATGCGGCGGCTGCCATCGAGCGGCGGGCGCGGGGGGCGTTTCCGCTCCGGACCTCACCGGGGCTTCGAGCCGTCTGCAAGCGGAATGGGTCCGATCGTTCACCTGGGATCCCCAGGCCTGGGGCCATCCACTGATGCCCAAGACCCGTCTCCGGGCCGACCAGCTCCTAGCCCTGACGGATTATTTGATGGGTGACCAAGGCGCGGGTGACCAGGCTGCGGGTGACCAGGCTGCGGGCGGCCAGGCAGCCTTGACCGCAGACCAGATCCTGACCGATCAAGAGGTCCAACCCGCTCAGGAGATCTTTCCCGAGCATGCCAGGGCCGGGCAGATCTACCAGCTGCTCTGCTCCCAATGCCATGGGGTCCAAGGCAACGGTCAGGGCTTGAACGCGCCACACCTCTTTCTTTCGCCCAGGGATCACACCTCCTATGACGAGATGGCCCGTCTCACGGACCAGCGTATCTATGACGCGATCTCCCTCGGCGGTGCGGCGGTGGGTAAGTCCTCGTTGATGCCCAGTTGGGGAGCGGTGCTCAAGGAGGACGACATCTGGGGCTTGGTGGCTTACCTCCGCGACCTGAGTGGTACGTCATGAAGCGCGTCGCTCCATCGAAAGACGGCCAAGCTTTGGGCTGCCAGCCTGGGCGTAAGGCGCGCGACCGTCGGGTGGTGCTGACCGGCTTGGGGCCAGTCACACCCATCGGCATCGGCAAGGAAACGTTCTGGCGCAACGCCCTGCGGGGGCGTAGCGCGGTCGAACGGCTGGAGTCATTGCCCGGTAATTTTGCCGTCAGCTCATTTGCCTCCCAGCTCCAAGCCAGAGTCCGAGATTCCGAACTCTACGCCCACCAAGCCGAGGACTTTCAAGATCGGCGGTTGGTGTTGGCGGAACTCGCCGCCCGTTTGGCGGTGGCCGATGCCGGGCTGCCACCGGCGGGCGAAGTCGAAGCGTGGCATGGGCTGCGTGCCGGCATTGTGATGGGCAATGCGGTGGGGGCTCCCACCATCGTCGAGTCCGAGTTCAAGGCCGGGAACCTGGATAAGGAGCCGAGGCCTTTTCAGGCCGGTTTGTTGGACTTCTTGCTCTTCCATACCCCGTCGACTTTTCTTGCGGATCGGTTCGGCATCCGGGGTCCGGAGTTGACCATTTCCACCGGCTGCACGGCAGGATTGGACGCCGTCGGTGCGGCCTTTGAGGCGATTCAATCGGGGGCGGCGGATCTGATGCTGGCCGGTTCCGCCGAGGCACCGCTGACCCCCGTGGTGTTCACCGCTTTTGATCGCATCGGCGCCCTTTCGTCCCGCAATCACGACCCGGCCGGGGCGTCCCGCCCCTTCGATCGTGAGCGCGACGGTTTCGTGTTGGCTGAGGGGGCGGCGGTTTTGGTCTTGGAGGATCTTGACCACGCGCTCGAAAGAGGAGCTCGAATCTACGCTGAAATCGAGGGCTTCACTTCGTTGTCGAATGGGTACCACATGACCAATCTGCCGGCGGACGGCGCGTCCTTGGCTCGCTGCCTGGGGCTGTGCTTGAGGCGTGCAGGCATTGACCCCGAGAGTGTGGACCACGTCAATGCCCACGGCTCGTCGACACCGCAAAATGATTTGTGCGAAACCAACGCGGTGAAATCCGTCTTCGGCAGCCGCAGCAAGGAGCTGACGGTCAACTCGTTGAAGTCGATGATCGGCCATGCCCTCGGGGCGTCGAATGCGATCGAAATCGTCGCTTGTGCCCTCTCTCTCGAGAGTCAGGAGGTCCATCCCACGGCAAATCTCGAAGTGCCCGGCGAAGGCTGTGATTTGGATTACGTGCCGCAACGCTCGCGCACCCGAACCCTGCGCAAGATGGCCAAGCTGAGCAGCGGTTTCTCGGGCATTCACTCGGCAATGGTGCTCGGGTGCCACGGGGTTGACCGATGAGAATCGAAACTCTGCGAGCCGTCCGACCGTGGCGCTGTGTGGCGGGTCTTGCGTCGAGGATGTCGAGGGTGTCGAGGATGTCGAGGGTGTCGAGGGTGTCGATCGCGATCCTATTCCTGTGGGGCTCGAGCCTCGCCGGAGCGACCAACCCTGGAGGAGCTCCGGCGTGGTTCGACGTGCGGGCTTTCGTTGAGCAGTCGGCACCGCGTTTGGAGAACGGCGAGCCGGTTTGGGAGTACGAGCTCGTGGTCACGGAACAAACCCTTTACTTGGCGGACGGCACCCCCTACAAGGTCTGGGCCTTCGGCGGCACCGTACCGGGGCCGACCTTGGTGGCGCGGGAAGGCGAGCGCATTCGGATTACCCTGATCAATGAGACCTCTAACTCCCACACCATCCATTCCCACGGCCTCTACGTACCCCATCGCATGGACGGGGTGCCCCATGTCGTCGCCCACACCGCCGCCGATGAAATGCTGGCCCAATATGAGCGAGCGACCGGCGGCAACGATCATCGTCAACGGGAGGTGGGCCATCCCCAGAGCCCGGTTCGAGAGCCGGGCCACGGCAACGGGCAGACCTCGCCCGGGGGAACCATTTCGGACTCCGGCGGCGTAGGGGCACATTCGGCTACGGGTGCTGAGGTCCAGCATCGGCATCACTTACCCACTTGGGCCCATGCGGTGGCACCCGGGGAGGTGTTCACCTATGAATTCATCGCCCGGCCGGCCGGCACCCACTTCTACCACTGCCACATGAATACCAACGAGCATTTGGATCGGGGCATGAGCGGGCCGTTGATCGTTTTGCCCAAAGAGGTCGACCCCCTGGTGGATGTGGACGTCGCAGTGATTCTCGACGAGTGGAATAGCGATTACGCCCAGGACGGTGTGCCCGGAGACCCGCGCAAGATGTGGGCCTACAACTATTTCACTCTCAACGGTCGATCCTTTCCCCACACCGAGCCCTTGAAGCTGGGTTTAGGGGAGGTGGCTAGGATCCGCTTGATCCACGCTGGAGCCCAACAGCATTTTATGCATCTCCACGGCTTGCATTTCCTGGTGATCGACCGCGACGGTAGGCCGCTCGCCGAGCCGCTGGTATTGGATACGGTGGAAATCGGACCGGGGCAACGGGTCGACATGTTGGTGTTGGGAGAAAACCCCGGGGCTTGGCCCTTCCACTGTCACGCCACCGCCCACGTGACCAACGCCGGAATTTATCCCGGAGGCATGTTGACCAAAATCCAGGTGGGGCAAGAAATGATGCCGGAAGGGCTCGAAGGGGTCTCCGGAGACGGGTTGATGGCCTTGCGTGAGGTTTGGAAACGGCGTGCTGCCGGCGCGTTGGCACCGCTTGGGAGGCACCCGTGATTTTGGGGTAAGCGTCACGGACAAGGTAAATAGTTCTTAATCGAGATTTAATCTATCGTTCGGGTTGAATGATTCAAGACTTTTAGGTCATAATCGGCGTAACTTGTCTTAGAATCGGAGTTTTGGCCAGCCTGTTCATTCCAGCTCCGTCAACTGGAAGGGAGCGGCTCAAAAGGGCTACGGGTTTAGTGAAAACTTCGGAAGTCTTGATTTTGACAACTGTTTTGAGGTGGATTTGAATATGAAAAAGAAAGCTCTTAAATGGGTGTTTCTCACGGTGTCTCTTTTGGTCGTTGCGGTGCTCGCCGTAGCCCTCTTCGGGGTCACCTTGCCGGAGCACCACGTGGCGTCTCGCACGGTGGTGCTGTCCCAGTCGCAGGAGGCGGTTTGGCAGACGATCACCGACTATGCCGGTGCCGCGTCGTGGCGGCCGGATCTGCAGAAGGTCGAGTCGGGAACCGACGCCACAGGGCGACAGGTGTGGATTGAGGTCGACAAAGCGGGGGACTCGATTCCCTATGCAACCTTGGAGGCCCAGGAGCCGTCGCGATTGGTGCGCGAAATCGCGGATCCAGAGCTACCGTTCGGAGGTACATGGACTTTTGAGCTGGATCCGGCTGAGCAGGGTACCCGAGTCACGATCACCGAGAATGGATTCGTGCCCAATCCCCTAGTGCGAGTGATCTCGACCTATTTGATCGGGCACACCACCTTCATGGAGAGTTACCTTGTAGCCCTAGGAGAAAAATTTGGTGAACGTGTACAGCCTTTACCCGTCGCCTAAGCCGGAGTCACATCCCTCGGCTCGACCTACCGGCCGGCTCCAGGCCGGTAGGTCGACGGAGCGGCGAGAGATCGAGGACTTTGCTCTATTGCAGCTCGATCCACGCCACACCGGAGCCAATCACCTTTCAGAGGTCGCCCTCTTGCAACATGCCGGGGCCTTGCAGTGGCAAGCCATTGCGAGCCGAGCCGGCATGAGGATGAGGGAGCTGCGGGCAGAAGGCGATCGTCCGGTCTACGCGAGCTTCTACTACGCCTGGATTCGATTCCCTGTCGACCAACCGATTTCTAGTCATCGAATCGACGATCGGCTGGGATTCTCAACCTCGATTCGGCTCTTTGGCGACACCATGATCGATGGTCTTCACCGACTGTGGACCGAGCAGGAGCTGAGCCAGGGGCGGCAGGAAGTCGAAGCGAAACCTCCCGAGGTGGGGAGCCCGGATGTGGGCGGTGGTGCCTGGATCCGAATGTCCAATGTTTTTGTGGCCAAGAAAGAGGGGCCGGCCGAGCTTGAGGTTTGCTCCCCTACGAATCTCGAACCGCGGCGTTTCCCGCGCTCGGCCGAACGATTCGACACTTACCACAAGATCAAAAAGGTCCGATCGCAGTCGACCTTCCCACCGTCTGGGGTGCGCAAAGCCGTGCCCCTTGGACAGTCGGTTTCGCGCATTCCGATCAATCCGGATCGGGACATCAACGGCGTGGGTTTGGTCTATTTTGCCAATTACGTGACCTTCTTAGACTCTGCCGAACGCAATTTGATGAATGAAGTGTCGACCGCCGGCGGAGTCGGGCTAGATGTTGATTCCAGGTCATTGATCGAGCGAGAGATTGCTTATTACGCCAATGCCAAAGCAGACGATGTGGTGGAAGTCGAGATACGGGCAAGCCGGTTGGAACGTTGTCCGGGAGATCTCCCTGGGGCGGTGTTGGTGCGTTTTGACTATCGCGCCCATCGTTGCTCCGACGGCCGACTTCTGTGTGTCAGCACGGCCACCAAGCTTATTCAGGTCACAGCCTGCTAGAGGGAAATTTGCCAGAGCCCGTCGTGGGTCTGTCCAAGAAGTTTGAAGAAGCATCAGCTCAGCTCGCTTTCATCCCGGGGTATGGAGCGGCGGCCAGAGTGGTAGACGACCCGGTTCTGCCCATCTGCCGTCGAGGAGGACCTAGGTTGGGGGTGGTCGGCTTGATAAATCCGGGAGTCAGTACGATGCAAGAGCATATTCGGCTAGTGGAGACCGAAGCCCGTCCCAGTGACATCGTGGGCTCATCGCCTGCCTTTGTTGAATGTATGGAGAAAGCGCGGCGCATCGCCCGTTTCGATATCCCCGTGTTGATCGAAGGGGAAACGGGCACGGGCAAGGAGATCTTGGCGCGCCAGGTTCACGCCAATAGCGACCGCGCCGACCGGGCGTTCGTCAGTGTGAATTGTGCCGCCTTGCCGCGGGAACTCATGGAGAGTGAGTTCTTTGGCCATCGGCGAGGTGCTTTTACCCACGCGATTTCGGATCGCGGAGGATACGTGGCCGAGGCTCACCTCGGCACCCTGTTTTTGGACGAGATTTCGAGCTTGGAGCTGGCCCTTCAGGCTAAGCTGCTGCGATTCCTTCAGGAGGGAGAGTACCGTCAGGTGGGAGGAGCCCGGGCTCAGAGCGCCAACGTGCGGATTGTTGCGGCCTCCAATGAGCCATTGACGGATGCTGCAGCCCAAGGGCGGTTCCGTTGGGATCTCTACTATCGTTTGGACGTGTTCCGCTTACGCCTGCCGGCACTTCGAGACCGCAGGAGTGACATTGGGCCGCTGATCGAGCACTTTCTGCACAAGTACGCCGGCAAATTCAAAGAGCCGATTCCCCAGCTCACTCCTGAGGCCAAACAAGCCTTGGAGATCGCCGAGTGGCCGGGCAATGTGCGTCAGCTGCAGAATCTGTGTCAGCGGTTGGTGATCCAATTTCCCGGCCGTGCGATCGGGGTCGATGATTTGGAAGTGCGGGAAACCGCCTGCGTTGTGGACACTCCGGTGCTGGGTGACGAAACCGCTCCCTTCCAAGAGCAAAAGGCCGAAGTGATCCGCCGCTTCGAGGTCAACTATTTGCGCCGACTGCTCAATCGTAGCCACGGTAACGTCAGTCGGGCAGCCCGCTCCGCAGGCAAGCACCGCAGGGCCCTGTCGGAGCTGTTGCGCAAACATCGGATCGATCCGGCGGAATTTCGTCCCGACTGATCCGCCGGCTTGTTAGGGCCCATCCAGGTTTGCGGTTTTGAGGATCTAGAAGGCACGGCGCGCCGAGCACGGAAAGCGAGCGTGTCTGAGCGATACAACCTATAGATCGGCTTAAGGTCTTACACATCAGCAATTTGCGACGGCAGCGCAGCGGTAGCGCGAGTTCGGAGCGACGCGCGCAGGGCGCCGCGCCGAACCACCGGAATCTATTTCTGGACAGAACTTTGTTAGCAGGCTGTGGCTCTATTTCTTCCACACTAGCGACGCTTTGGCGCTGCTGTCCTTATCCTCCCGGTCGCCTAAGGGCTGATTTCGGTACCGGACTTCATAACCCAATTGCATCGCGAAGTTGTCCGTGAGCGCCGTGGTCAGGGCAGTGATCGATTCTGCCCGCCAGTCTTCGGATTGCTCAAAATTGGCGAAGTAAGCCAGGGATTGGCTGAAGCTCACATGCTCGTTGAGGGTCCGGTTGTACTTCAGTCCGAGCACGGCGCCCAAACTGCTGGTATCGGGATCTGGATCTAGGCGGTCTTCGTCGGTGTAGGTCAGGCCGAGATCAAAGTTCAGCAGTTGCGCTTCTGTATCGATGGCGGTCAAGGTGGTTCCGGCTTCGGCGATCGTACGCAGATCGATGCCGGAAAACTCATCTTGCTCGAGAGAAACTCCGAAGAACAGTTCGGGCCCTGCATCCAGGACACGGGTGCCGCGAATGCCGGCGAAGAATCGCTCGGTGGTGACCTTGTCGTCCTGCTCGGCTCGGTCGCTGAGGGCTTTCAGCTCAATACCCCACGGAGCCGGTCGGCGAGCGGCCTCGAGTTTGAGCCCGAGGGAGCTGGTGTCGGTATTGCCTTGGGTCGCCAGATAAGACAATCCGGCACTGGCACTCCAGGCGGGTTCGTGGGGCTTTTCTGCTTCTGCTGCTTCTGGCCCGGAAGCGTCGCCTTGAGCCGCAGCCAGTGGCGCGGCGACGAGCAGGTACAAGATCCATGAAAAAGGGCGGAGGAGATTCGTGGTCTTCGTGGTCACTAAATTTATAGCTGAATTCATGTTCTATGGATGTTTTGTTGTTGATGAGATCTGCGCGGCGTTCAGCGGTCCGTAAGGCGGTAGAGGAATTTCAATCCGGACCAAGTTTCGTCGACCGCGCAGATTTTGGTGTCTACCAAACCGCGGCTTAGGCCGATCTCGCGCACGATGTCGCGGGTGAGGTCCGACGGCAGGTCAGAGCTTTTCTTCGGCCAGGAGATCCAGAGAATGCCGTTTTTTCGCAGGCTGGATTTGAGTTCGGCAAATCTTTGTTCGAGCGCCCCGCGCTCGGTGGTGAAGAAGTGGATGAAGGCGTGTTCTCCCTTTCCCAGCGAGTCGGAAAACGTTACCCCTTCCGGCAACGGGGCGAGCAGCTCTTGGTAGTGGCCGGGCGCGTCCAACGCAATGACATCGAACTCCGGCTTGATTCCAAGTTTCTTGGCTAGAGGAGTGCCTGAATATCCTGCGGGCATGGGAATTTCTCCTGGGTCTGGCGAAGCTGTGTCTGTTGCTGGAGTCCTAAGTATTACCGGCGATGGGGGCGGTGGACGAAAACTAGCGGACTCCGGGGTGGTGGGTCAACTTTAGTCCGGGCACAAAAAAACCCGGGCGCCGAAGCGCCCGGGACTCAGGCAGAAACAGAGGCACTAACTTTTTTGCTGCGTCTTCCTCACTGCGTCTTCCTCACTGCGTCTTTCTCACTGCGTCTTTCTCACTGCGGGCAGATCGACAGATCGTCGATTCCGGCCTCGACCAAATCGCCGGGACCGGCGGCGTCGGTGGCGGAAACGCGCACGACCACGTTGGAGCCGGCCGGGATTGTGGCCGTCCTCTCGGCCCATACGGCGTTGACGGTGACGTCACCGTAGGACTGGAGGGTGGTCCAGGACGAGCCACCGTTGGTGGAGTATTCGAGCAAGAAACCGTCGTTCGAGTCGTCGCCCGCGTCCCGTTGGCCGAAGAAGTGCCAGATCGACAAATCCGAGGCCGCGCTCACCGAATAGGTGGGCGAGGTGACGGTGCAAGTGCCACCGTCGACGTCGTGGGAACCGGCGCTGGTGTTGGGGGCGGTGAATAGGGCGTCGCCTGTGCCCGTGGTGTGGTCGCCGGCGACCTGGGTGGTGACACCGCTGCTGACGATTTGGGTCGGCGTGCCGGTGACGAAGGTGCCCGTAGAGCAAGTGCCGCTGGTGGTCCAGCCGCTCGAACCGCTCTCGAAGTCTTCGTCGGCCGCGCAGCCGCCGCCACCACCACCACCGCCACCACCGACGGCAAAGACGAGGTCGTCGGTGTCGTCGTAATTGCCGGAGCCGCAGGTGCTCGGGCTACCGTTGTAGCGGAAGTTGGCACGCACGGCCTGCAAGCTACCCGACGGCAGCGTGTATTGGGCGCTCAAGGTTTGGGTGCCCCCCGAACTCAGGTCGATGGTGGTGATCAACGTCCAGCTCGGGCTGTTGGCGTTCGCGGCGTAGTAGAGGTCGAGATGGTCCGAAGTGCCGGTGCTCCAAGCGTAGACGGTCGCTTCTACTTGCACCGTTTTACCGGCGGCGAAATCGGTGCCGTCGAGGGTTTTGACCACGATGCGGTCGTTGGACTCGTCGCTGTGGTAGGAGCCGGAGCTTCCGTCCGTGCAGCTGCCCAAGGTGTTGGGTTGATTGGGCTCGGCCGGGCTCAGGGTGCCCCGGCTGTCGAGCAAGGCGACGGAATCACATTCGCTGCCGGCGACGGCGCATTTCGGGGCTCCGAGGGCGGAGTCGTAAGCGGCGTCTTGGGGACCATTGCCGCCACCGGGCGGGGTGACGGTGATCGAGATGTTGTCGGAGCCCGTCAGTCCGTCGGAATCCGTGACCGAGGCGGTGATGGTGTGGCTACCCTGGCTCAACGACGAGGTCGAGAAGCTTGCACCGCTGCCGATGTTGCCGTCCAAAGACGAGCTCCAGCTGAGATTGGCGGAAATATTGCCGTCTTCCGGGTCCGTCGCCGAGCCGGCGAAGCTCACGGAATCCCCGGCCGTCGACGAAGAACCGTTGCTCGGTGCGGTGATGGTCACCGATGGTGGCGAGCCGGAGGTGCCGTCGATGGTGAAGTTGGCGTTCGAAATGTCGAAGAAGATGTTGCCGGCACAGCGCACCTTGACCCGCGCCGAGGAGGTGGGGGCGGCGGGAACCGTAATCGACCGGGAGCCGTTGTTGGCGACGCCCGAAGCGAGGGTGATGCCGTAGCTGGAGCCACCATTGGTGGACAGGGTGATGTCGACCGACGAGCAGCTGACGGGCGAAAGATCCGTGCCGGCCACGTTCCAGGTCACGTTTTGCGACGTGCCCACATTCCAGGTGACCGCGGTGTTGGGGGAAGTCACCCGGAACGGTCCGGAAGAGGCCACCGTGACCGTGGTGGAATCGTCGCCCACGCCGCCGCCGCCGGAGCGGTTGTCCCGAGCGGTCAGGCGGAAATTCATGGTGCGGGTGTAGGTCGGCAGCAGCTCACCCATGGTTTGGGTGTTGTTCACCAGATCGCTGAGCTGCGGGAAGGTGCGGCAAGGGGAGGTGACCGGATCGAAGGTCCTGAAAATGGCCGCGTTGCCGCTCGGGCTGTTGGGCGCGCCCGCCGGTCCGAGGTCGAATTCCTCCCAACCGTAGGTCAAGGAGTCACCGTTTGGATCGCTGGCTGAGCCGCAAAGCTCGAACGGCGTATTGAGCGGAATGGTGTAGGAGGCGCCGGCGTTGACCGTCGGCGGATTGTTGCCGGTGGCGCTTTGCACCGCGCAATTGTTGCCGCTGCCGCTGGTGGAGTAGGCGATGATTTCGTCCAAGCTGACGCCGTGGAAGTAGTCGTCGCTGTTGTTCTGGACGTTCTGCCCGGAGCAGATGCCGGCGTAGGCCATGATCGTCGTGCCACTGCCCGGCTCATAGGCCGTGGATCCGTTGCGATTGCCGCCGGAGCAGCTGCCGGAGCTGCCGTTGAAGGTGTGATTGCCACCCCACTGATGACCCATTTCGTGGGCCACGTAGTCGACCCAGAACGGATCGCCCGTGGGCGACGATTGGCCGGTAACACCGCCGGCTTTGGAGCCGTTCTTACAGGGCACGCCCAAATAGGCGACGCCGCCACCGCCGGTGCTGAACACGTGGCCGATGTCGTAATTGGAGCTACCGATCACCGAATCGACGGTGCTTTGGTTCTGGCCCAACATGGAGCCACCGTTGTTGTTGGAATAGGGGTCGGTAGAAGAGTTGGTGTAAACCAATTGGTTGTTGTTGGAAACCAACACCATGCGGATCGCGACCTCGCGCTCGTAAATGCCGTTGACCCGGTTCATGGCGGTGACGATCGCCGCTTGACCCTGGCTGACGGAGCCACCGTGGAAAGAGGTGTATTCACCGGTGGCGGCCACGGCCAGGCGGTAGGTGCGCAGGGTGGCGCCGGAAACGGCCTTGGTGCTCGCCGCCAAGCGAGGGGACGGTTGGTGACGATGACCCGTGACATGGCAACGGAAGTCGTCGCCGGCACGTTGGTAGTCGCGGGTGAGATAAGTGATGTAGTGACCGTCGTGTTGACGGCTGTAGGGATCAATATAAACATTGCCGAACGGCGAGAGGATCATGGCGTGGAAACCCGCCGGGGTCACATCGAGACGCACGGTGGCTTCCGGCTCGTCGATGCCTTGTCCGCGGTAAGTTTTGATCTCAGGGAATTTAGCGGCCAGGCCCGGTTCCATGATCGGCGATTCCACGATTTGGAATCGACCCGTCCCACCCTCGGGCAAAGGCAACTCCAACACCACCGCCGCCTTGGATTGAACGTTCCCTTCGAGCGGCGCGTTCGCCAGGACTTGATCGAGCAAAGCGGCGTCGAGGGCGAGGGTGCGGTATTGCTGCGGAACGATGTCGCGCTTGGCACCGACATAAAGCTTGGATTCGTCGACGTCGCTCCACAGGGAACCGGCCGCGAAAGCGCCCGACGCCGACGTGAGCAGCATCAGCACGGTCAGCAAGAACGCGCCGAGGTAGGGGAGATGGTGGGATCGGATGGTCATGACTTACCTCATCAACACTGACGGATTGCAGGAGAGGTTCAGCCTGCGGTCGCCGACTGAGCCCCGACCGTGCCCGGAGCACGGTTTCATAAAATGAAGATGTCAATAGAGAAAGCAAGAACCGTGCCTGGAACCTTAGAACATCGGGCATGACCCCAAAGGGTCGGAAAAGCCTGGACTTCTAGGCTTCTTTGATTTTGTGCGCAATCTATAGCGAGCACGGGGTCTCAACCTTGAGATTCTCATTCTCAAAGTTGAGACGGAAAGGTGTGTGGCACCTAATGCGGCAAACGATGGGTTGATTTGTGGTATATATAATAGTTGAATTCTACAGAAAGAGCTAACGTATCTGTTCATGTCAACAGGCAGCGTCGACTGGATAGGAGACCGAATTGAGCAACGGCCGAGACCCCAAAAGGCAGACACATATCCCCACCGCCTCTGAACTCGGAATCATGCAAGGCGCGCCGCCGCCACAGTTGCTGAGGGTGACGCTCGCGAATTGGCTCAGCTCACCCTTTAACAGATGGTCCTACCTACACGCCCGGGAGCTGGTTCCTACGGTGATTGTGTCGCGCGGAGATTGTTTTGTGGAGCCGTTGGAGAGCGACCCGGTGGACCTCGGCGGCGTGACCTTCGAGGACCCCGCCCCGGGATGCTCAGGGCAGCAGATGACGATTCCGGAAATGTTGGATGCGACTTGGACCGACGGCTTCATGGTCATGCACCACGGCAAAATTGTGCATGAGGAATATCGCAATGATTTGGCCCCCGGCACGCCCCACCTCCTCATGTCGGTGTCTAAATCCTTCACCGGCACGCTGGCCGCAGTGTTGGCCCACGAAGGGATGATCGATCCAAACGCTTTGGTGACCCATTACCTTCCCGAGCTTGCCGCCAGCACCTATGCCGACGCCTCCGTACGGCAGGTCATGGACATGACCATCAGTGTGCGGTTCTCGGAAGATTACGGTGATCCTCACGCGGAGATTTGGGACTTTTCCCGCGCGATGGGATTGCTGCCCCAGGGAGCTGACAATCGAGGGCCTTCAACGCAATATGAATTTCTGGTGTCCCTTGAAAAAGAAACAGGCCCGGAGGGTGTGTTTCCACACGGCGAGGTATTTGGTTATAAAACGATAAACACCGATGTGCTCGCGTGGATCATTCGGCGGGTGACCCACCGGAAGCTCGCGGAGGTCCTCGCCGATCGGTTTTGGTCGCGCCTGGGTTGTGAGCAACACGGACACTACATTGTCGACTCCATCGGCACCGAATTCGCAGGTGGCGGCTTCAATGCGGTGCTTCGCGATCTTGGGCGATTCGGTCAAATGATGCTCGAAGACGGTAGCTTCAACAACCAGCAGGTGGTGCCGAAGGAGGTCGTGGACGACATCAGAAAGGGAGGCGATCGGGGTGCTTTCCATCGCAGCTTGTATTCGGGCTCTCGTCCCGGATACAGCTATAGAAATCAATGGTGGGTGACCCACAACGAGCACGACGCCTATAGCGCGATCGGCGTCTACGGTCAGCGCATTTACATCGACCCGACGGCGAAGGTCGTCATCGTGAAAGTTTCGTCGTTTCCTGAAGCCTCAAACGTGCCGATGGACCAGCGGCACGCGGCTTCTTTCCACGCCATCTCCAAATACCTGTCGAGCCATGGCTCCTGATCGCGGTTCGTCGTCGCGCCGGGCTGCCGGAATACTGGCGCTCATTTCTCTTGCCGCCGGCAGTGTGGCCCTGGGGCAGGCTCCTCAGCCGATTACGGTGTATAAAGCGCGCAACATTTTGACCATGGAGCGCTCGAATCCCTCGGCGACAGCCGTGGCGGTGAAGGGCAAACGCATACTTTCTGTGGGTTCCCTAGAGCAGGTTCGCACAGCCCTCGGAGACGCACCATTTACCTTGGATTCGACCTTTGAGGATAAGGTGATTCTGCCAGGGTTCATCGATCAACATCTGCATCCGGTGCTCGGTGCTCTGACCCTCTCGACCCATGTCATTGCTCCGGAAGCCTGGGTGATGCCCGGACGCACCTTTGAAGCCGCGCTGACTCCGGAGCAATACATAGAGCGCCTGAAGAAGGCCCACGCCACCTTGAGCGATCCAGAGGAGTGGTTGTTTTCTTGGGGGTACCATGAGCTGTGGCATGGAGAGTTGAGCCTCAAAGTGCTCGACAACGTCAGCAAGAAGCGACCCATTCTCATTTGGCAACGCTCCTGTCACGAGTTTTTCCTCAACTCGGCGGCGATAAAGAAGCTGGGTTTGAACAAAGATGCGATGCTGGACAAGGGGGCTGCCAGTGAATTCTTCAAATGGGATGAAGGCCATTGGTGGGAAACGGGTGTCAATTTGATCCTAGAGCCGGTGATGAAGGTTCTGGCGACCCCGGAGCGTTTCGAGGCGGGTTTGAAGCAAATGGTTTCCTATTTGCACAGCAACGGAGTCACTGCTTTCAATGAGCCCGGTGCGCTCTTCTCGCGGGATATGTGGAGAAGCTACCAGAAGATACTCGGCGGGAAGACGACTCCCTTCTACAGCTTCTTCTTGCCCGACGCCAGGTCACAAGTTGACAAGGGTTTGAGCCTGGATGAATCTCTTGCCGATGCTGAGTGCCAGGTGAGGCTGGCTCCCGAGGGAAAGGTCTCCTTCTTTCCGAAACAAATCAAGCTCTTTGCCGACGGCGCCATCATTTCGCAGATGATGCAGATGAAAGACGGTTACACCGACGGCCATGAGGGGGCCTGGCTGATGAGCCCGGAAGATCTGGAGCAGCGGTCGAAGCTCTATTGGGATGCGGGCTACCAGCTGCACATCCACGTCAACGGCGATGCGGGGCTCGACTTGGTGCTCGAGGTGCTCGAACGAAGGATGCGAGAAAATCCGCGGGCTGACCATCGCACCGTCATCGTGCACTTTGCCAATTCGAATGAACAGCAGATCGGACGCCTGGCTCGGCTCGGCGCCTTAGTCAGCGCAAATCCCTATTATACGGTCGGCTTTGCCGACAAATACGGCGAGCACGGCCTCGGCAAGAGCCGGGCCGATGCTATGGTTCGTTCGGCCTCGGTGTTGAAACACAACATTCCGTTGTCTCTGCATTCCGACTTGCCCATGGGCCCGAGCGCACCGCTCTACCTCGCTTGGTGCGCGGTCAATCGAATAACACCCTCGGGTCGCTTGGCGGAAGGCGATCAGCGAATCGGTGTCGAGGATGCCCTGCGGGCGGTGACGATCGAAGCCGCGTATTCGTGGCGCCGAGAGCATGAACTCGGCAGTATCGCCCCCGGAAAAATTGCCAACTTTACGGTTTTGCTCCAGGACCCGTTAAAGATGGACCCAACCGAGCTTCGTTACATTCCCATTTGGGGCACCGTTTTCGAAGGATGTCAATTCCCGGTGCATGAAGAAGACCGCTCAGAGACCCAGCGGCGGTGTCTAGATGCTCACGAGGGTGAGTGAGTGGCTTGTCCCGGCCGATCCTAGCCAGAGCGTGCGCTCACAGAGACCGAGCTAAAGTCACGAGTTCGAAATCCGACAGCCGCTGGTTGCCTCGCACGCCTTCCCGTGGGTTGCCGTAGCCGCTGCCGCCGGGGTGGTGGCGGGTGGGGTAGATGTTGATTTTGCCGAAGGCTTCGAGGGTCATGGCGACGCGTCGCCTGGCACTCAGCTGTTGTTCCATTTCCTCGGAAAGCTCTTCAGGCTGAAAACCTTCGGGGGTAGATCGGTGCTCGAAATTGTGCAGCATTTGCACGAAAGAGCCGGGGCCCGGGTTCTCTTCCTCGTCTTTGACGACGGTCATTTCCATGGGCTCGCCCCAGCGCAAGTAGCCGTTGGGTTTGGCGGGGTCGGGAACGAATTCCAAGACGAAGATCGGTTTCTTCTTCGTAACTCCCAAGTAGACCGCGATCTGGGGCAGCACCTTCTTATTCAGCATAGGTCTCGTCACCTCGAAATCATTTGAGATCTGGGCCTAACCATGTTCAAGGGTCGGGCCCCAGCGGGCGAAGTCATTCTATCGGCTTCGCCGCCGTTCGTCTGGGGTGAGGTGCTGTGACCCGCTTTTCGTCAAAGAACCCACGCTACTGCAAGGGCAGGGACGTGGGTCCTCGGACCACATCCTGTGGTCGTGCTAGTGCGGTTTTTAGATTTAGGGCTTGCGCAGCACCAACAAATTGTCCATATGGAGGAGATGAGGCGGGTAGGCGCTGATCGGTGTCAAGGTGGGGTTGAAGATGCCGAAGCCCAGGTTCTCCACCAGCCGATGGTTGCCGCTATTGTCGAATCCGCTGCTTTCGCCCGCCGACACGCCGTCGACGAAGAGGGCGATTGAGCCACCACCTGAGGCCGCGTCGTCCGCTCGCCAGGTCATGGTCAACCGAGGGGTTTCCGTCAGTAGAGTATAGGTGGTTGTTTTGTGGACGACGGCAGCGTTGTCCCGGGCACGGGCCCAGACCTTATAGGCGTTCCCTTGGTAGGAGAGCACGATCGACAAATGCTGCGTGACGTCGAGGGCAGCAGGATCGGCGGATGCTGCGAAAAGGCGCATGCTCTCGCCGTTGGTCAATTTCAGCTTGGAAACGTCGAGTTGCATGTCCACGACCAGTCCGGTTTGAGGAGCAGCTGGCGTTTTCATCAGCAGGGCGTCCCGCGGCGTGCCGGATCGAAGTTGGGAGGCGTCCGCTTCGGCCCCCCACAGCCCGTGGATGGCGCCGTTGCCGTTGACCAGGATCGGGCCCGCGGCGGTCCACGGGCTTGCTGCATAGGTGTCCTCGAAGTGGTCATGGACCTCGATCTGCGAGTCGAAGGCAACACTGTCGACCCACGTACTGAGGTTGTCGAACATCGCTTCCAAATAGGTCATGCCAGTGGGTTGGTGGAAGCCGTGCCGGGCTTGTTCAATGTTGAATACACCCGGCAGCCAATCGACGGTGTCCGAATCCGGATAGGGGCGGTCCAGGGAGAACCGTAGCGCAAAATCTCGTCCACCGTTGCTGTCGATCACCGTCGGCCCGGCCCAGAGTTCATAGCGAATAGGTTGATCGGCGGTCACTTCGTTCCACGGGGTGGCACAGGTTGGGCATTGAGGATCGCCGTTTGGAGCAGTAGCTGCTCTCATTTCATAGATTCTGTTTCCGGGCGGTTCCTCTCGCATACGAAGTTGGACGTAGATTTCGGGCGAAGACGAAGTTCCGGGCGGGCCGGCGGTGGCGATGTTGATCGAACCGGGCACCACGTTGTCCGGCGGGCCGGGAATTGTGGTGCCGGCCGCGCCGATGCCGTGGTTGCCGTCGGAGTCCGGCAACGGCCACGGATGAGGAACACCAAAATCAGCCGAAGCTCCCGCGGTGTGGAGGTAGGCCAGGAGGCTCTGGCCTTCGATGCCCGGATTGACCAGGCTGAGCATGGTGGAATTTCCCTGGGTTGCCCCCGGCGGTAGGGTTGGGGCTTCGAATTCCTCTTCGCTCGACCTGAGCAGGATCGGGTTCGCGGGAACGAGCACGAATGTATGTTGAGTGATCGGGCTGGAATCGAGCGGTTGGATCTCCAGGGTCATTTGATCCAGGCCCGCCGCCCACATCTCGGATTTGGGGCTGTAGGATTCTCCTGCCAATAGACCGAAGGCCGGTGGTGAGATGATCTCGACGTCATATCCTCCTTGACTCGGAGCCAATCCCATTCCGATCAAGTCCAGGTCGATGGATTCGACTCCCGGGGTCAGATGCAATTCATGGACGGTCGGGATTTGCGCCGAAACGGTGGTTGGAGCCAGAAGCACGGAGACCGTGGCCAGTAGGAGCAGGGCGATTTTTCTAGTCATGAGGTTGGCCTCTCTGAAGAGTTGGAAAAGGCGCGAAACGCGATAGCCGTGGCTGAAAAATATTTGTCGGAACCCTTTCCCGCGGGATCAGTGGCTCCGTTGATAGGTGGGGCGGGAGGGACCGAGAATTCGTGTCATGAATTTCCTGGATTTCATCTCGGTCAGGGAAAAATAAAAGCGCAGTGGACTGGGTCAGGTAAATTGTTGGTGCTTTGCTGGGTTCCTGTAAGAGAATTTCAGGAAGCAGGGGAAGGGTGCCACCGAGAATTTATCTGACAACATCTATCCAATCCCGATCGAGAGCCGCAGACTTGATGATGCCGCTGAACAGGAGATCCAAGCTCAAATGACCCCCGAGCGCTGGCAACAAATCCGCCGGGTTTTGGAAGCGGCGATGGACCTGCAACCGCATGAGCGGTCCGCGTTCCTAGACTCGACGTGCGAGGCCGATTCGGAGCTGCGTACGGAAGTCGAAGGCATGCTGGCGTCCTACGAAAAAGACCCTAGTTTGCTCGAAACCCCGGCGATAAGACTCGGCGAGCCGAGCGCCGATGCCGTCACCGAGCCGACCTTCACCAAGTCGGATATGCCGAAGCAAGTCGGTCGCTATCGGCTGGTCGATACCCTCGGGCAAGGGGGCATGGGGGAGGTCTTTCTCGCCCATCGGATCGACGACTACGAGCAAGAGGTCGCGGTCAAGCTGTTGCGGCCCGGACGGCAAAATCAGGAGCTGTTGCTGCGATTTCTTCGTGAGCGACAAATCCTTGCGGGCATGGAGCATCCCAACATTGCCAAATTGCTCGACGGCGGGACGTCCGACGATGGGCGACCCTATTTGGTAATGGAATACATACAGGGTGAGCCTTTCGATTCCTATTGCAATCGAGGGGATTTGACTGTCGAGCAGCGCTTGAGCCTATTTGTTGAAGTTTGCGACGCCATTCAATTCGCCCACCAAAACTTGGTCGTGCACCGGGATTTGAAACCGGGCAACATTTTGGTCACCACTGAAGGGCGCCCTAAGCTGCTCGACTTCGGCATTGCCAAAATTCTTCGCCCGGAAGAATTCCCCCAAACCGTGGTGCCGACCAAGACGGGCCTGACGCCCATGACCCCGGAGTACGCGGCTCCCGAGCAGATCCGCGGGCGTGCGGTGACCACCGCGACGGACGTTTATGCCCTGGGGGTGTTGCTGTATGAGGTCCTGACAGGTAGGAAGCCGTTCGCCTTGACCGGAGGAGATTTCGGCAAGCTGGTCCAGGAGATCTGCGAGCGGGAGCCGAGCCGACCGTCGACGGTGCTGCCGCGACCCGGGGCCGAGCCCGACGGGCAGGCCCGCAAGGCTCGATCGAAGGATCCGTTGCGGCGCCGTTTGGCCGGGGATCTCGACGCCATCGTTTTGCGCGCCCTGAGCAAGGAGCCGCGGGATCGGTATGCGTCGGCCGCTCAGCTGCGGGAGGACATCCAACGGCATCTCGACGGTTTACCGGTTTTAGCCCGCACCGGCTCGCTGTTCTACTACGCCGGCAAATTGATTCGTCGGCACCGGGTCGGGGTTTCGGTGGCTGCCGGAGTCCTGTTGTCCTTCGGGATCTTCTTGGCGACGGTTTTTGCCCAACAGCGACGGTTGTTGGAAGAGCAGAGCCAGAGGCTGTTGCAGTGGAATCGAGCCGAAACGGTTTCGAGTTGGATGTTGGAGCTGTTCGAGCTGCCGGCCCCCAGCCGTTCGCGGGGTGAGACCATCACCGCCCGAGAGCTGTTGGATCGAAATGCCGATGCTCTTTCTGACCAAGGCAAAGGGGACCCTCGACTGCACGCCGAGCTGGCGGGGACCATCGGCCGTACCTATGCTCAGATCGGTTTGAGCCAAGAGGGAATCGAGCTGCTTCGTCGGTCGGTGGCCTTGCACCGCTTGTCTAGGGCATCAGGGGATCGACCGGACGAAGCCGCCTTGGCGACCCGTCTACAGCAGCTGGCGGATGCGTTGACTTCCCATGGCGACTATCGGCAAGCGGTGGTCGTCGCCCGGGAGGCCTTGGCGCGTAGGACGGCGGCGGAGGGAGAAGCGGCGGAGGGAGAAGCGGGAAGCTCGACAGTGGCCGAAAGCCTCGGCCTCCTGGGTCATCTTCAAGACCTTTTGGGCAATTATCAGCAGGCTAAAAAGTTGTTGGAACGTGCCCTCACCCTGGCCCGTGAATCCGGCGACGACGCCATTTTGGCCAACATCTTGGAATATAACGCGGAGGCGCGATGGCGCGCCGGTGAAACCGAAGCGGCGATACCTCTATACCGCGAAGCCTTGGTCCTTTTGGTGGCTCTGCACGGTGAACTCGACCCGGACGTCGCCTTGATGGAAGCTAATCTGGCCTGGGCGGAAGCGGGGCACGATCCGGAGGGGGCGGAAAAATCCCTGCGCGAGTCGATCGCCGATCAGCGCAAAGTTTTCGAAGGATCCCATCCGGTGCTGGCCACCTCGCTCAACAATCTCGGGCTCGTGCTCTACGATACCTCCCGTTTTGAAGAGGCCGAAACCGTGCTCGAAGAAGCCGCCGACATGCAGGCGGAACTGTTCGGAGCCCAGCATCCCAAAGTGGCGCGTACGCTTTCCAACCTGGCCAACGCCCAGGCGGCCCTGGGACGGCTCGACAGCGCCGAAATACACCTGCGAGAAGCCCTTGAGGTGGTCGAACGCCGGCTCGGGTCCGACCACGCCGACTACGCCCTCTGCCTCAACAACTTGGCGGAGCTTTTTCTACGACGCGGGCGTCCAAAAGAGGCTTTGCCGCTGCTCGAACGCTCCCAAGACGTGCTGGAAGCAACTTTTGGACGGGACCACCCGCGGCTGACCGAGGTGCTCAGCAGCCGGGCTCAAGTGGAGCGGCTCCTGGGGCGACTTGAAGCTGCCGAGCAAATGCTCACCCGAGCGGTGAGCATCGCAGATCAGTCCACGGGTGATAGCCATCCGGTGTTGCCGTCGGCCCTTTACAACCTGGCGGTGGTGCGCGGTGAGTTGGGTCAGGAAGAGGCAGCGGTCGAAGCGCTGGAGCGCAGGTTGGCCTTGGTGAGCCGGCGGGGCGATACCTCTGTTTCCGTGGCGGAAACCGAGGCTCGCCTAGGGGACCTTTTGCTCAAGCTCGAACGCTTTGCAGAAGCGGAGACCGTAGCTCGACGAGCCCATTCGGCTTGGGTTCAGCTGGCCGGCGAGACCAACCTTTGGACCCTGTCGGTACAGGGAACCTTGGGTTTGGCCATTCTTCGACAGGGCAGGGCCTCGGAGGCGGAGCCGTTGTTGGTCGACAGGCTGAAGCTGCTCGAAGCCGGCCAGCCGTCGACCTCCAAACGGCTCCGACGGGCCTATGAATACGTGATTGAACTCTATGAGGCGACGGGCGATGCCGAGGCCGCGGAGCGCTACCGTCGGACCCTGTCGGAGCTGCCGAGCCCGGGCTGATCTGACCTATGGCACGGCCGATGTCCACGAGGACGTGGTGCCCGACTCGAATCCGTCCAGGAAGAGAATTCCCGTATCGTCCCAATAAAAGAGTGTCTCCACGGCCGTGGAATGGCCGAATTCAAGACCCACCGCTTCGACTTCCAGGGTGGTCGAGATCTCGTCGTCGACCCGGTTGAGGTTAGATACAAAATACGCTGTGTTGGCGGTACCCCCGAGAAAAGTGCGAGACGTGTCGGGATTGCGTTGATACACGTTGTAGACATACGTCGGATCCGGCGAAGCATCCCAGGCCAATCGCAGCGACGCGGTTTGACTGATCTTCTACAGTTGAAGCTCGGTTTTGGAGGGTCGGGTACTGATTCTAAA